>NZ_JBWKCI010000014.1:0-238772 GCF_056436565.1 Streptomyces sp. NPDC043726 | reverse complement strand
CGCAACATGGTCACCGGCGCCTCCACCGCCGAACTGACGGTGATCCTCATCGACGCCCGCAACGGCGTCGTCGAGCAGACCCGCCGGCACGCCGCCGTGGCCGGACTGCTGCGGGTGCCGCACGTGGTCCTCGCCGTCAACAAGATGGACCTCGTCGGATACGACGAGCAGGTGTTCGAGCGAATCGTCGAGGACTTCGCGGGCCATGCGGCCGAGCTGGGGCTGCCCGGGTTCACGCCGATCCCGGTGTCGGCGCTCGTCGGGGACAACGTGGTGGACCGCTCCGCCCACATGGACTGGTACGGGGGTCCGGCGCTGCTGGAGTTCCTGGAGGAGGTCCCCGTCGGCGCCGAGGCGGCGGACGCTCCGCCCCGCTTCCCCGTCCAGTACGTCATCCGGGACGGCGAGGACCGCCACTACGCGGGACAGCTGGTGTCGGGCGCGCTGCGGGTCGGGGACCGGGTCACCGTGCATCCGTCCGGGGAGACCTCGCGGATCACCGGGATCGACGTGCTCGGGTCCGCCCGGGAGGTGGCGTACGCGCCGCAGTCGGTCAGTGTGCGGCTGGCCGACCAGCGGGACGTCTCACGCGGCGACATGATCACCGCCGGTGTCGACGTCCCCGCGCTCACCCGGGAGATCCGGGCCGCAGTCTGTCATCTGGCGGACCGGCCGCTGAAGGTCGGCGACCGGGTGCTCGTCCGGCACACCACGCGCACGGTGAAGGCCATCGTCCAGGATCTCGGGGGCGCGGCCGAGCTGACCGCGAACGACCTGGGCCGGATCGTGCTGCGCACGGCGGAGCCGCTGGCGGTCGACGACTACGCGGTGTCCCGGCGCACGGGCGCGTTCATCGTGATCGACCCGGCGGACGGCGCGACGCTGACGGCGGGGATGGTCGAGCTGTAGAGCCATCCCTATCAAGAGGGGTTGCGCCCTCAAGTCCCGAGCGTCAGGCGGGGCTTGGGGGCGTCCGTGCGTCCGGTCCGGGGGCGGCGGCTGCCCGCGCGGTACGGGTCGGGCCAGACGACGCCCGGGCCCTCGTACGACTGTTCCGCCGCCGCGTGCAGGGTCCAGTTCGGGTCGTACAGATGCGGGCGGGCCAGGGCGCACAGGTCGGTGCGGCCGGCCAGGATCAGGGAGTTGACGTCGTCCCAGGAGGAGATCGCCCCGACCGCGATCACCGGGATGCCGAGGGTGTTGCGGATGCGGTCGGCGAAGGGTGTCTGGTACGAGCGCCCGAACTCCGGCCGCTCCTCTGACACCACCTGTCCGGTCGACACGTCGACGGCGTCGGCGCCGTGCGCCGCGAAGGCGCGGGCGATCTCCACCGCGTCCTCGGCCCGGGTGCCGCCCTCGGCCCAGTCCGTGGCGGAGATACGGACGGTCATGGGCCGCTCCTCCGGCCAGACGCCCCGGATCGCGTCGAACACCTCCAGCGGGAAGCGGAGCCGTTTCTCCAGGGAGCCGCCGTAGGCGTCGGTGCGGCGGTTGGTCAGCGGGGAGAGGAAGCCGGAGAGCAGGTAGCCGTGCGCGCAGTGCAGTTCGAGCAGGTCGAAGCCCGCCCGGGCGGCACGCCAGGCGGCCGCGGTGAACTGCTCGCGCAGGTCCGTGAGCTGGGCGCGGGACAGCTCGCGCGGAGTCGGGCCGTCCGTGCGGTACGGGATCGGGGAGGCCGCCACCAGGGGCCAGTTGCCGTCGGGGAGCGGTTCGTCCATGCCCTCCCACATCAGCTTGGTCGAGCCCTTGCGCCCGCTGTGGCCGAGCTGCACGCCGATCGCGGTGCCGGGGGACTGCCGGTGCACGAACTCGGTGATCCGGCGCCAGGCCTCGGCCTGCTTGACGGTGTAGAGGCCCGTGCAGCCGGGGGTGATCCGGCCCTCCGGGCTGACGCACACCATCTCCGTCATCACCAGGCCGGCCCCGCCGAGGGCGCGGGCGCCCAGGTGGACGAGGTGGAAGTCGCCGGGCATGCCGTCGACGGCCGAGTACATGTCCATCGGCGAGACGACGACCCGGTTGCGCAGGGTCAGCCCGCGCAGCCGGAACGGGGTGAACATCGGGGGCGTACCGGGCGGGCAGCCGAACTCGCGCTCCACGGACTCGGTGAAGCGGGCGTCGCGCAGCCGGAGGTTGTCGTGGGTGACCCGGCGGCTGCGGGTGAGGAGGTTGAAGGCGAACTGGCGGGGCCGCTGGCCGAGGTACAGCCCGATGTCCTCGAACCACTCCAGGCTGGCGCGGGCCGCGCGCTGGGTGGAGGCGACGACCGGTTTGCGCTCCTCCTCGTAGGCGGCCAGCGCGGTCGGCAGATCGGGCTGTTCCTCCAGGCAGGCGGCGAGGGCGAGGGCGTCCTCGACGGCGAGCTTGGTGCCGGAGCCGATGGAGAAGTGGGCGGTGTGCGCGGCGTCGCCGAGCAGCACGATGTTCTCGTGCGACCACTGTTCGTTGACGACCGTGCGGAAGGTCGTCCAGGCGGACTTGTTGGAGCGCAGGGGGTGGCCGCGCAGGGCTTCCGCGAAGATCTTGGCGCAACGGTCGACGGACTCCTGCGCGTCGAGTTCCTCGAAACCGGCCGCCCGCCAGACCTCTTCGCGCATCTCGATGATGACGGTCGAGGCATCGGGCGCGTAGGGGTAGCCGTGCAGTTGCATCACGCCGTGCTCGGTCTCGGCGATCTCGAAGCGGAAGGCGTCGAAGGCGAAGTCGGTGGCCAGCCAGATGTAACGGCAGTGGTGGGTGGCCACATGGGGGCGGAACACATGGGCGTAGGCCTCGCGGGTGGTGCTGTGCACACCGTCGGCGGCGATGACCAGGTCGTGGGTCTCGGCCAGCCAGGCGGGGTACGGCGCCTCCGACCGAAAGCGCAGTTCTACGCCCAGCGCGCGGCAGCGGCGGTGCAGGATCTCCAGGAGGCGTCTGCGGCCGAGCGCGGCGAAGCCGTGGCCGCCGGAGGTGTGGCGGGTGTCGTGGCGGACGATGTCGATGTCGTCCCAGCGGACGAAGTCCCGCTGGAGAGCGGTGTAGACCTCGGGGTCGGCGTGTTCGATGCCGCCGAGGGTCTCGTCGGAGAGGACGACACCGAAGCCGAAGGTGTCGTCGGGGGCGTTGCGTTCCCAGACGGTGATCTCGCGGGTGGGGTCGAGCCGTTTCAGGAGGGCGGCCGCGTACAGCCCTCCGGGACCGCCACCGATGACCGCCACGCGCAGGGGGCGCCCGGTGTTCGTCGTAGGCCGGATCACCTAACGCCCCTTCCACTTCGGAGGGCGCTTCTCCGTGAACGACTGGTGGAACTCCGCGTAGTCCTCGCCCGTCATCAGCAGGGCCTGGGTCGAGGCGTCCAGTTCGAGCGACGGGCCCAGGGGCATGTCCAGCTCCGCCGTCAGCAGGGCCTTCGTCTGGGCGTACGCCAGGGCCGGGCCCTCGGCCAGGCGGCGGGCCAGGTTCTGGGCGGCCTCGTCGACCCGGCCCTCGTCCGTCAGCTCGCTGATCAGGCCGATGCGCTCGGCCTCCGGGGCGCGCACCGGCTCGCCCAGCATCAGCAGGCGGGTCGCGTGCCCGAGGCCCACCACGCGCGGCAGCAGATAGGCCGCGCCCATGTCGCCGCCCGAGAGACCGACCCTGGTGAACAGGAAGGCGAACCGGGCCGAGGGGTCGGCGACCCGGAAGTCGGCCGCCAGCGCGAGCACCGCGCCGGCGCCCGCCGCGACCCCGTGGACCGCCGCGATCACCGGGAACGGGCACTCCCGGATCGCCCGGACCACCTGGCCCGTCATCCGGTTGAAGTCCAGCAGCTGGGCCGTGTCCATGGACAGGGTCGCGCCGATGATCTCGTCCACGTCACCGCCGGAGCAGAAGCCGCGCCCCTCGCCGGCCAGCACCAGGGCCCGCACCGCCCGCTCCCGGGACAGCTCGGACAGGAGGTCGCGCAGATCGGCGTAGGCGCCGAAGGTGAGCGCGTTGAGCTTCGCGGGGCGGGCGAGGGTGACGGTGGCGACGCCGTCCCCGAGGTCCACGCGCAGATGCTCCCAGCGGCCGGTGCGGGCGGCGGAGCCGGTGAAGGGACTCATGGCGGGCGGCCTCCTCGGGCGGACTGCGGGCGGCGCTGTCTCACTGAGGTCTACCCCTCGAAGTTATCACTGATCCGTGACTGTCGTCAGGATGGCGCGATACGTCACGAGGCCACCGAGGTGTCACGGCTCGTCGACGTCCGGGTAACGAAGGGATCAGGCGGGCGAGGCCGGACGTTCACCTGGGTAAGCCGCTCGCTACGGGGCGAAAGTCCCGTCCGGCGCCCGCCCGACCGCCCTGTGGGACGGCGCCGTACCATTCATAAGGTTGAAAGCAGGACAGCCTGCTTGATGAACGGATCCGCCGTGCACGATCGCCTGCCCTCCCCCGCCTCCTGGCGCGTCGCACTGCCGCACACCACCGCGGCGGTGCCGGTCGCGCGCGCCCTGGTCCGTACCGCGCTGGCCGAGCTGAAGCACTCCGCCGACTGCGACACCGCGGAGCTGCTGACCGCGGAGCTGGTGGCGAACGCCGTGGAGCACACCGCGGGCGAGGGGCCGATAGAGCTGGTGGTGGAGCTGCTGCCGAGCGGCTGCCAGGTCGAGGTGCACGACCCGGACCCGGCGCCGCCGGGCGATCTCACCCGCCCCTGCGAGGGCGAACCGGACCCCTGGCAGGAGCACGGCCGGGGCCTGCTGCTGATCCGGGCCCTCAGCTCGTCCTGCGGCCACCGGCCGACGGCGTCGGGCAAGGCGGTGTGGTTCCGGCTGCCGACGGTGCCCGCCCAGCGCCGCGCCTCCTGATCACGCGCGGCCGAGCGTCGCCACCAGCACCGCCTTGATCGTGTGCATCCGGTTCTCCGCCTCGTCGAACACGACCGAGTGGGCCGACTCGAAGACCTCGTCCGTGACCTCCAGCGACTCCAGGCCGTGGGTCTCGTGGATCTCGCGGCCCACCTTCGTGCCCAGGTCGTGGAAGGCCGGCAGACAGTGCAGGAACTTCACGTCCGGGTTGCCGGTGGCGCGCAGGACGTCCATCGTCACCGCGTACGGGCCGAGCGCCTTGATCCGCTCGTCCCAGACCTCCTTGGGCTCACCCATCGAGACCCAGACGTCCGTGGCCACGAAGTCCGCGCCCAGGACACCCTCCGCCACCGACTCGGTGAGCGTGATGGCCGCGCCGCTGTCCGCCGCGAGCCGCCGCGCCTCGGCGACGACCTCGTCGTCCGGCCAGTACGCCTTGGGCGCGACGATCCGCACGTCCATGCCGAGCAGGGCGCCGGTGATCAGGTAGGAGTTGCCCATGTTGAAGCGGGCGTCGCCGAGGTAGGCGAAGACGATGCCGTCGTCCAGGGTCTTCGTGCCGTGCTCCAGCATGGTGAGGACGTCGGCGAGCATCTGGGTGGGGTGCCAGTCGTCGGTGAGGCCGTTGTAGACGGGCACCCCGGCGTGCTCGGCCAGCTCCTCGACCTTCTCGTGGCTGTCCCCGCGGTACTCGATCGCGTCGAACATCCGCCCGAGCACCCGCGCGGTGTCCTTGACCGACTCCTTGTGCCCGATCTGCGATCCGGAGGGGTCCAGGTACGTCGTCGTGGCGCCCTGGTCGGCGGCGGCGACCTCGAAGGCGCAGCGGGTGCGCGTGGACGTCTTCTCGAAGACCAGCGCGATGTTCCGGCCGCGCAGGTAGGGGATCTCGGTCCCGGCCTTCTTGGCGGCCTTCAGCTCCGCGGCCAGCTCGAGCAGACCGCGGAACTCCTCCTCGGTGAAGTCGAGCTCCTTGAGGAAGTGGCGGCCGGCGAGGGAGGTCGGGACTGTCGCCATGGGGGCGCTCCAGAGTGACGTGAACAAGGACCTTGGAAGTCTATACGATGTTCCACATTTCTATACAGGCCCCATACCGCCGGTCCACCCCCTACACCGGCCCGCGCTCCACCGGGCAGCTCATGCAGCGCGGTCCGCCCCTCCCCCGCCCCAGCTCGCTCCCCGGGATCTCGATGACCTCGATGCCCTGCTTGCGCAGGTGGGTGTTGGTCGTGGAGTTGCGTTCGTAGGCCACGACGACGCCCGGCTCGACCGCGAGGACGTTGCAGCCGTCGTCCCACTGCTCCCGCTCGGCCGCGTGCACGTCCTGGGTGGCGGTGAGCACCCGGATCTCGCTCAGCCCGAGGGCGGCGGCGATGGCCCGGTGCATGTGCTCCGGCGGATGGTCGGTGACCTTCAGCTCCTTGCCGTCGACGCCCGGCTCGATGGTGTACGAGCGGAGCATGCCGAGCCCGGCGTACTGGGTGAAGGTGTCGCCGTCGACCATCGTCATCACCGTGTCGAGGTGCATGAAGGCGCGCCGCTTGGGCATGTCGAGGGCCACGATCGTCTCGGCGGAGCCGGCGGCGAAGAGCTTGTGGGCGAGCATCTCCACGGCCTGGGGCGTGGTTCGCTCGCTCATGCCGATCAGCACGGCGCCGTTGCCGATCACCAGGACGTCGCCGCCCTCGATGGTCGACGGGTAGTCGGCCTGCCCCTCGGACCAGACGTGGAACGTTTCGGCACGGAACAGCGGGTGGTGCCGGTAGATCGCCTCGAAGTGCACGGTCTCGCGCTGACGGGCGGGCCAGCGCATGGCGTTGACGGAGACACCGTCGTAGATCCAGGCGGAGGTGTCGCGGGTGAAGAGGTGGTTGGGGAGCGGGGCGAGCAGGAAGTCGTCGAGCTCCATGACATGGAAGCGCACGGAGACGGGCTCCGCGTGGGCGTCCAGGAACTCGCGCTTGGTCATGCCGCCGACCAGTGCCTCGGCCAGCTCGGGCGCGGGCAGGGTGGCGAAGGCGGCGCGCAGATGGTCGGTGGCGAGGACGCCGTACTCCTTCTCGTCGAATACGCGGTCCAGGACGAGGTCGCGGGCCGCCGGGATCGCCAGGGCCTCGGTGAGCAGGTCGCCGAAGAGATGGACGGTGACCCCGCGGTCGCGCAGGACGTCGGCGAAGCCGTCGTGCTCGGCGCGCGCCCGGCGCACCCAGAGCACGTCGTCGAAGAGCAGCGCGTCCTTGTTGCTGGGGGTGAGCCTTTTGAGCTCGAGATCCGGCCGGTGCAGGATGACGCGGCTGAGCCGCCCGGCCTCGGAGTCGACGTGGAATCCCATGACTCCATCCTGACCATCGGGGGCGATATTCACCCCCCTCTTGACCACTTCCGATTCTCGTCCTCTTGACGATAAACAGGCGCACCTCTTATCGTCGGTACGACGAAATGGGGGTCCCACATGGCCGACATCACCCGGCGCCTCGGCTGGCGCCATCTGCGCGGGGCGCCGACCGCGCACATCCGGCACCACCGCGGCGGCAAGCTGCTGCACGACGGCCCGGGGCTCAGCTTCTGGTACCGGGCACTCAGCGCGGCGCTCTCCGAAGTCCCGGTCGACGACCGGGAGTTGGCGATGACCTTCCACGCCCGCACGGCCGACTTCCAGGACGTGGCGGTGCAGGCGACGGTCACCTACCGCATCAGCGACCCGGCCGTCGCGGCGGCCCGCCTGGACTTCTCCGTCGACCCCGACACCGGGGCCTGGCGCGGCACCCCGCTGGAACAGCTCGGCACCCTGCTCACCGAGACGGCCCAGCAGCACGCGCTCGACGTCCTGGCCCGTACGCCGCTGGCGGCGGCGCTGGTGGACGGAGTGAGCGCGGTACGCGAACGGGTCGCCGCGGGTTACGCCGCCGAACCGCGGCTGCCCGCCACCGGCATCGAGATCGTCGCCGTGCGCGTGGTGGCGCTGCGCCCGGAGCCCGAGGTGGAGCGCGCCCTGCGCACCCCGGCCCGCGAGCTGATCCAGCAGGAGGCCGACCGGGCCACGTACGAACGGCGGGCGGTGGCCGTCGAGCGGGAGCGCGCGATCGCCGAGAACGAACTGGCCAGCCAGATCGAACTCGCCCGCCGCGAGGAGCAGTTGGTCGAGCAACGCGGCACGAACGAGCGCCGCAAGGCGGAGGAGCAGGCCGCCGCCGACGCCGTACGGGCCGAGGCGGAGGCGGCACGTTCGGTGCGGCTCGCCCGGGCCGAGGCGGAGGGCGTGCGGGCCGTGGGCGACGCGAAGGCCGAGGCCCAGGCGGCCTGGCTGCGGGTCCACGCCGACGTGGACGTCGCCGTCCTGCACGCGCTCACCGGGACGCGGCTCGCGGAGAACCTGCCGCGCGTCGACAGCGTGACCATCTCGCCGGACGTGCTCACCGGACTGCTCGCCCGGCTCGGCGACGGAGAGCGGGCGTGAGCCTCGCCCCGCGGGCCGTGCTCGTCCACCGCACCACGGAGTACGAGGAGTTGGTGGCCCGGCACGGTACGCACGGACAGGCGGCCTACTTCCTGCGCTCCCGGGGCCGGGACATCGAGGAGGTGGCCGACCGGCACCGCCGTACGCGAAAGGCGCTGGCCGAGGTCGTGGCGGCCATTCCGCTGACCTGGCGTCAGGCGCGCGTCGAGCGCGGCGACTTGGACCGGTTCCTGTTCGCGCCGCAGGACGTGGTGGTCGTGGTCGGACAGGACGGTCTGGTGGCGAACGTCGCCAAGTACCTGTCGGGGCAGCCCGTGATCGGCGTCGACGCCGATCCCGGGCGCAACCCGGGTGTCCTGGTACGGCACCGGCCCGCGGACGCGGCGAAGCTGCTGGCGTCCGCCGGCACGGCCGGTGCGGACGAGCTGACCATGGTCGAGGCCGTCGCCGACGACACCCAGCGCCTGGTGGCGCTGAACGAGATCTATCTAGGCGCGGCCGGACACCAGACGGCCCGGTACCGCCTGGGCCTCGAGGACGACGGGGGTGTCGTCGAGGCCCAGGCCTCGTCCGGGGTACTGATCGGCACCGGTACGGGCGCGACCGGATGGCTCCGGTCGGTGTGGCAGGACCGGGGCGGGCGGCTCGCGCTGCCCGCCCCGGCGGAGGAACGGCTGCTGTGGTTCGTCCGCGAGGCCTGGCCCTCCCCGGCCACCGGGACCTCCCTGGTGGCCGGCGAACTGGCCGCCGCCGCGCGGCTGACGCTCACCGTCGAGTCCGAACGCCTGGTGGCCTTCGGGGACGGCATGGAGACCGACGCCCTGGAACTGACCTGGGGTCAGTCGGTACGGGTCGGGGTGTGCCGGGAGCGGCTGCGGCTCCTCGGCTGAACCGTCACAGCCGCGGGTCCACCGGCTCCGACTCCAGCGCCAGCACCCCGAACACGGCCTCGTGCACCCGCCACAGCGGCTCGCCCTCGGCCAGCCGGTCCAGGGCCTCGAGGCCCAGCGCGTACTCCCGGGTGGCCAGGGACCGCTTGTGGTTGAGGAACCGCTTGCGCAGCCGGTTCAGGTTGTCCGGGCGCGTGTACTCCGGACCGTAGATGATCCGCAGGTACTCGCGGCCACGGCACTTGATGCCGGGCTGCACCAGCCGCCCCTCCGCGTTGCGCACCAGCGCGCCGAGCGGCTTGACGACCATGCCCTCGCCGCCCCGCCCGGTCATCTCCAGCCACCAGTCGACGCCCGCCCGCACCGACTCCGGGTCCGCGGTGTCGACGTACAGACGCCGGGTGGTCTGGAGCAGGCCCGTGCCGTCGTGCTCCACCAGCCGGTCCAGGAGCGCGAGCTGCTCGTCGTGCGGGAGCGCGGCGAGGCTGCGGCCCTGGACCGCGAGGAGCTGGAACGGCGCGAGACGGACGCCGTCCAGGCCGTCGGTGGTCCAGCAGTACCGGCGGTAGGCCTCGGTGAACGCCGAGGCGTCCGCGGCCCGTTCGCGCTGGCGCGCCAGGAGGTCCGACACGTCGACTCCGCGCGCCGCGGCGGCCTCCAGCGCGGCGAGCGCGCCCGGGAACACCGCCCCGGAGGCGGCGCCGACGGCCGCGTACTGCGAGCGCAGCAGCCCGGACGCCTTCAGCGACCACGGCATCAGCTCGGCGTCCAGCAGCAGCCAGTCCGTGCCGAGTTCGTCCCACAGCCCGGCCGCCCCGACGGCCGTGCGCAGCCGGTCGAGGATCGCCTCCGTCACCGACTCGTCGGCGAAGAAGGGCCGTCCGGTACGGGTGTAGAGCGACCCGGTGGGACCGTCGACGCCGAACCGCCGCCGCGCCGCCTCCGCGTCCCGGCACACCAGCGCCACCGCACGCGAGCCCATGTGCTTCTCCTCGCACACGACCCGCGCGACCCCGTCGGCCGCGTACTGCGCGAACGCCTCCTCGGGGTGCTCCAGGTAGCCGTCGGCCTGCGAGGTCGCCGTCGGTGCCATGGTCGGCGGCAGGTACGGCAGCAGGCGCGGGTCCACCGCGAACCGGCTCATGACCTCCAGGGCCGCCGCCGCGTTCTCCTCCCGCACGGCGACCCGTCCCGCGTGCCGGGTCTCCACGGCCCGGCGCCCGTGCACGTCCGCCAGGTCCAGCGGCCGCCCGTCCTGCCCGCCGGGCGCCTCGGTCCGCAGCGGCTTGGCCGGCTCGTACCAGACCCGCTCGGCCGGTACGTCGACCAGTTCCCGCTCCGGCCAGCGCAGCGCGGTGAGCTTGCCGCCGAAGACGGCGCCGGTGTCCAGGCAGATCGTGTTGTTCAGCCAGGTCGCGTCCGGAACCGGGGTGTGCCCGTAGACCACCGCGGCCCGGCCCCGGTAGTCCTCCGCCCACGGGTAGCGCACCGGCAGGCCGAACTCGTCGGTCTCGCCGGTGGTGTCGCCGTACAGGGCGTGCGAGCGGACCCGGCCGGAGGTGCGGCCGTGGTACTTCTCGGGCAGACCGGCGTGGCAGACGACCAGCCTGCCGCCGTCGAGGACGTAGTGGCTGACGAGCCCGTCGATGAACTCCCGTACCTCGCGCGCGAACTCCTCGCTCTCGCCCGACATCTGGGCGATGGTCTCGGCGAGTCCGTGGGTGTGCCGGACGTTGCGGCCCTTGAGGTACCGCCCGTACTTGTTCTCGTGGTTGCCCGGCACGCACAGGGCGTGGCCCGACTTCACCATCGACATCACCCGGCGCAGCACGCCCGGGCTGTCCGGGCCGCGGTCGACGAGGTCGCCGACGAAGACGGCGGTACGGCCGTCCGGGTGGACGCCGTCGGCGTAGCCCAACTTCTGCAGCAGCGACTCCAGTTCGGCGGAGCAGCCGTGGATGTCGCCGATGATGTCGAAGGGTCCGGTGAGGTGGGTCAGGTCGTTGTACCGCTTCTCGGTGACGACGGTGGCCTGCTCGACCTCCGCGACGCCCCGCAGGACGTGCACCTTGCGGAAGCCCTCGCGCTCCAGGTGCCTGAGGGAGCGGCGCAGTTCGCGGGTGTGCCGCTGGATGACCCGGCGGGGCATGTCGGCCCGGTCGGTGCGGGCCGCGTTGCGCTCGGCGCACACCTCCTCCGGGACGTCCAGGACGATGGCGATCGGCAGGACGTCGTACTGCTTGGCCAGATCGATCAGCTGGCGCCTTGAGTCCTGCTGGACGCTGGTGGCGTCGACGACGGTCCGGCGGCCGGCCGCGAGCCGCTTGCCGGCGATGTAGTGCAGGACGTCGAAGGCGTCGCCGGAGGCGCTCTGGTCGTTCTCGTCGTCGGCGACGAGGCCGCGGCAGAAGTCGGAGGAGAGTATTTCGGTGGGCTTGAAGTGCCGCCGCGCGAAGGTGGACTTGCCGGAGCCGGAGGCTCCGATGAGCACCACGAGGGAGAGGTCGGTGACGGGCAGGGTGCGCCCCTGGGTCTCGGTCATGCGGCCTTCGCCTCCTTGTCGTCGCGGTCGTCGCGCGTGAACACAGCCATCTGGGTGGGGGGTCCGACCTCGGGGTCGTCGGGTCCCACGGGAACGAACTCGACGCCGTAGCCGTGCCGTTCGGCCACCGTGTCCGCCCAGGCGCGGAACTCCTCGCGGGTCCACTCGAAGCGGTGGTCGCCGTGCCGCACGTGCCCGGCCGGGAGGGACTCCCAGCGGACGTTGTACTCGACGTTCGGGGTGGTCACCAGCACGGCCCGCGGACGGGCGGCGCCGAACACCGCGTACTCCAGGGCGGGCAGCCGGGGCAGGTCGAGGTGCTCGATCACCTCGCTGAGCACGGCGGCGTCGTACCCCTTGAGCCGGTTGTCGGTGTAGGCGAGCGAGCCCTGGAAGAGCTTGACCCGGGACGCCTGCCGCTCGCCCATGCGGTCCAGCTTGAGCCGGCGGGAGGCGATGGTGAGGGCGCGCACCGAGACGTCGACTCCGACGATCTCGGTGAAGGCCGTGTCCTTCAGCAGCGCCTGCACCAACTGGCCCTGGCCGCAGCCGAGATCGAGGACGCGCGAGGCTCCGGCGGAGCGCAGGGCGGCGAGGATCGCGTCCCGGCGCTGGACGGCGAGCGGGGTCGGCCGCTCCTCCTCCTCGGCCTCCGCCTCGACGGCGTTGTCGATGTCCTCGACCTCGCTGTCGTCGGCCTCGGCGAGCCGCACCAGTTCGAGCCGCTCCATGGCCTGGCGGGTCAGCGACCAGCGGCGGGAGAGATAGCGGCTGGTGATCAGCTTCTGCTCCGGGTGGTCGGCCAGCCAGCCCTCACCGGCCCGCAGCAGCTTGTCGACCTCGTCGGGGGCGACCCAGTAGTGCTTGGCGTCGTCCAGGACCGGGAGCAGCACGTAGAGGTGGCGCAGGGCCTCGGCGAGGGTCAGCGCCTCGGAGTCGAGGACGAGCCGGACGTACCGGGAATCGCCCCACTCCGGGAACTGTTCGTCCAGGGCCACGGGCTCGACGGTCACGGCCCAGCCGAGCGGTTCGAAGAGCCGTCGTACGAGGGCCGGGCCACCGCGCGCGGGCAGCGCGGGGACCTCGATACGCAGCGGGCGCGGCCGGGCCGGGAGGTCCGGCTTCGCCGTGCAGGTGCCCTTCATCGCGCTGGAGAACACCGAGCTGAGCGCCACGGCGAGCAGCGAGGAGGCGGCGTACGGCCGGTCGTTGACGTACTGCGCGAGCGCCGCGTCGGGGGCGCCGCCGCGGCCCTTGCCCTTGCCGCGCCGGACCAGTGCCACCGCGTCGACCTCCAGCATCAGCGCCGCCGTGCAGCGCTCGGCGTCCGCCTCGGGGTAGAGGACGTGCGCCTTGCCGTAGGACGTGGAGAACGCCTGCGCCTTCTCGGGATGCTTGTGCAGCAGGAAGCCGAGGTCGGTGGCGGGGCGTTCCGGGGTGCCGGTGGTACTGATCGTCAGGAACATGGGCAGGGCCTCTGAGGCTCGGTGGACAGGGTCGCCGTACGCGTGAAGGCCCCCAGGAGGGTGATCCTGGGGGCCTTCAGGACGACGAACACACCATCGCACACCGGGTGCGACCGGCGCCTTCGGATATCCCCGCGGTGCTACGACAGCTGCGACTGCACCTGGGAGGAGATGAGCTCCAGGTGGTCGAGGTCGGAGAGGTCGAGGAGCTGGAGGTAGATCCGGCGGGCGCCGATCTCCGCGTAGCGGCCGATCTTGTCGACCACCTCGGCCGGGGAGCCCGCGAGGCCGTTGGTCTTGAGCTCGTCCACCTCGCGGCCGATGGCGGCGGCCCGGCGGGCTACCTCGGCGTCGTCCTTGCCGACGCAGACGACGAGGGCGTTGGAGTACGTCAGCGCGTCGGTGCCGCGTCCTGCCGCCTCGGCGGCGGCGCGAACGCGGGCGAACTGGCGCGCGCTGTCCTCGACGCTCGCGAAGGGCATGTTGAACTCGTCGGCGTACTGGCCCGCGAGGCGCGGGGTGCGGGTGGCGCCGTGGCCGCCGATCAGTACGGGGATCCTGGCCTGCGCGGGCTTGGGCAGGGCGGGCGAGTCGGTGAGGTCGTAATGGGTGCCGTGGAAGTCGAAGGTCTTGCCGACCTCGGTGGCCCACAGTCCGGTGACGATCGCGAGCTGTTCCTCCAGGCGCGCGAACTTCTCCTTCGGGAAGGGAATGCCGTACGCCTTGTGCTCCTCCTCGAACCAGCCCGCGCCCAGGCCGAGTTCGACCCGGCCGCCGGACATCTGGTCGACCTGAGCGACCTGGATGGCGAGCACGCCGGGCAGCCGGAACGTACCCGCGGTCATGAGGGTGCCGAGGCGGATGCGCTTGGTCTCGCGGGCGAGTCCGGCGAGGGTGATCCAGGCGTCGGTGGGGCCGGGGAGGCCGTCCGCGGAGCCCATGCTGAGGTAATGGTCCGAGCGGAAAAATGCGTCAAAACCAAGGTCCTCGGTGGCCTTCGCCACGGTGAGCAAGGTGTCGTAGGTCGCCCCCTGCTGGGGCTCGGTGAAGATGCGAAGATCCATACCTCCATCCTGCACGGTCATGTGGTGGTCAACACCGTCGGTCCCACCGGCCCCACTCCGCCACGGTCGGGTGAAAATCCCCGGGCGGCGTGCCGGCGGCGGGTCCGGGCCAGTGACCCGGTCCGGTGGTGATCGTTGCCCGGGAGGAGCCGGACCGCCCGGCTCCCGCACCGGCCTGTCTGCCGCCGGGCGTCGTTCGCGTCGGTCTCCGAGAACCCGGGGCCGGTTGGCCGAGGAGGCCGTCATGTCCGAAGAATCCGTGCCGCAGCAGGGCGGGACCGGGGGCGGCACCCCTGGCCGGCCGAAGGGGCTGTTGCAGCAGATGGAGGAGCTGATGGCGGCACTGAACGCGGACCTGTCCGCGCTGGACGCGGATCTGCAGTCCTCCGGGGGGCCGGAGCGGGGCGCGGGGGCGGGGGCCGGCGCCGGCGCCGGCGCCGGCGCCGGTGCCGGTGCCGGTGCCGGTGCCGGTGCCGGTGCCTCGGCGGGTGCGGGGGCGGGCGCGGGCGCGGGGCTCGATGCCGGGGCGACGGCGGGAGCGGGGGCCGGGGCGACAGCGGGTGCGGGTGCCGGGGCGACGGCGGGAGTGCGGGAGGACGGGGACTGACGGGTTCTCGGGGAACGGCCGCAGGCCGACGGGGGTCACTCGGAGGGCGACTGATGGCTGACGGGCTCGCCCGGCGGGCGGCCGAGAGCTGACGGCTAGCTCGGGGGACGGCTCACGGTTGACGGCTAGGTCGGAGGACGGCCGAGCGCTGACGGCCAGCTCGGACCGCATCTGAAGGCTGACGGGCCCGCCCGGAGTACGGCCGAGAGGTGACGGCCGACTCGGACGGCGGCTGAAGGCTGACGGGCCTGCCCGGAGGGCGGCCGAGAGGTGACGGCCAGGTCGGACGGCGGCTGGTGCTGGCTGACGGGCTCGTTCGGAGGGTGGTACAGGGGCGGTTTGCTTGTCGGGGGTTCGTCCAGGGGGCGCTCTGGGTTCAGCCCGCCTCTCTTTCCGGCTCCGGTAGCAACTGCTCCGCCTCTCGGTCCGCGAGTCTGCGGAGCATCTCCAGGACGCGGTCGCGGGACTCGTCGGCCGCGTCGATGGCCTCCATGCACTGCCAGTACGTGCCCTCGTCGTCCGCCGCGCTCGCCAGGCCGACGAGGGCGATGCCCACCTCGCCGAGCAGACCGCCCAGGTACATGAGCGCCTGGCGGGCGTCGCCCAGTTCGCTGAGCTGGGCCGCGCGCAGGTCCTTGGTGTCGAGTACGGGGGTGTCGAGCACCCCGCAGCCCCGGCCCGCGAGTTCGGTCAACCCCAGCGCCTCACCGCGCAGTTCGGGTGGGCCGAAGACCGCGAGCCGGCTGCCTATCGCCTGGGCCAGGGCCTGCGCCTGCCACACCTCGGTCAGGATGTCCGGCGCGCGGTCGGTCCCGGCCAGGGCGCGCCTGCTCGTCACGATGAGCCGCACAGCGTCCATGCGCTGCCCCCGTCTGTCCGACGCGCCCCCTGGCACGTCCGCCCGAACTCCATTGTTCACTACCCAGAGTGAGGGTCCGTGAGACGAAAAGCCAGAGGAAGACGGAAATCTGCGGACAACAATTCGGTTTCGGGCAGTTGAATCAACACGGAGCGTACAAGGGGAGCGAGTAACTCCGTTCCCTGGTCCAGAAGTTACGGCGCCGGGAACCGCCGTTCGTTCCGGTCGATCTTCGCGTCCAGCGCGGCGAGGGGGTCGATGCCCAGCACCTCGCACAGTTGCAGCAGGTAGGCCAGGACGTCGGCGACCTCGTCCGTGACGCGGTGCGCGGTGTCGGGGTCGGACATCACACGGGCCGACTCCTCGGGCGTGAGCCACTGGAAGATCTCGACGAGTTCGGAGGCCTCCACACTGAGCGCGGCCACGAGGTTCTTGGGGGTGTGGTATGGCTGCCAGTGGCGCGCCGCGGCGAACTCGGCGAGCCTGCGCTGGAGTTTCGCGACGTCGAGGGGTTCGGTCACGGGGTCAGGTGTACCACGGTGACGCCGGGCGTCCCGTCGGCCAGGGCCGCGTCGCTGACCGTGCCGACGAGGCGGATGTGGCCGCGCTCGCACATCCGCGCCGCGAGCGCGAGCAGTTCGGTGCGCTGGCGTGGGTCCAGGCCGCGGTCGAGGCCGTCCGTCAGCACGGTGAGGGTCCGCATCGCGGGCGGCACCTCGCCGGGTGGGTCGAGCTCCAGTACGCCGGGACCGGTGAGCAGCACCAGGGTGAGCGCGAGATAGCGCAGCTCGCCGTCGCCGAGGCGGCCGCACTCGGTGCGGATGCCGCCGCCCCGGTCCAGCACTCCGCGGACGGTGCCGTCGCCGAGCGGTTCGGACAGGACGTCCGCCACGGGGCCGCGGCAGCCGGCGCGTACGGCGGCGACGAGCAGCTGGTGGCGGCGGGCGCACTCGACGCGGGTGCGCCACAGGACGTCGGCGAGGTTGTCGCAGCTGCCGAGGAGGCGTCCGGAGCCGGTGGGCACGGGGACGCGCATCCAGTCGGGGCGGGGGTCGCAGGCGAAGACGGAGCGCAGGGCGACGACCATCTGCTCGGCGGCGGCGAGGACCCGGCGCTGCCCGTCCGTCTTGCCGGCCACGCGCAACGGAAGCAGGGCGGTGCCGAGCCGGTCGTCGGGGAGCGGGGCGCGGGTGACGGGCGCGGACCCTGCGGTGTGCCAGGCCGCCTGCACCGCGCGCCGGCCCGGATCCCGCAGGGCGGTCTCCAGGAGGGTCACCCCGTCCGCCGTCAGCCGCTCGCCCACGACGCGCAGCTCGGGCTCGGCCTGTACGGCGACATCGAGCCGGACCGGACCCTCGGGACCGTCGGCGGTGCAGCCGATCCGGAACCCCCGGCGCCGCTGGGCGTCGGGCCGGGCCCCCTCGGGCACACAAGCGACGGGATCCGGGAAGACCTCCCGTAGCTCCGCTCCCCCACCGAGCCTGGCGAGCGCCTCGTACGCCCGCAGCGCGCTGCTCTTCCCGCACCCACTGGCCCCCACCAGCAACGTGCACGCCCCGAACGGCAGGCTCACGCCCCGGTGCCCGGCGAAGGCGGAGAGCCGCAGCTCGGTGATGCGCGGACGGCTCGGATGACCTCCGGCCGGTCTCGCCGGGTCGCCGGCCGAGGAGGCGGGCACACGCGAACTCCCCTCCGGCGCGGCAGACGGACTCGGCGGGCGCGGAGTGCCCTGCGACGCGGCGGAAGGACTCGGCACACGCGAAGTCGCCTCCGGCGCGGCGGAAGGGCTCGGTGGGCGCGGTGTGCCGGACGGCGCCGGGGGTGTGGAAGGGGCGGGCATATGCGGACCGTAGGACTCCGGCGGCGGGTGAACCGTTTTGCCGCCGGGAGCTTCCTACGATCGGGGGACGTCCGAGGGCTCAGGCCTCCGGGACGCCGGCGCCCTCCATGATCCCGCTGACCTCGGTGCCGTTCGGAGTCAGCAGGAACACGTTGCGGTCGACGCGGTGCATACCGCTCGCCAGGCCGAAGACGACGCCCGTGCTGAAGTCTAGGACGCGCTTGGCGACCTCGGTCTCGGCGCCCGTCAGGTCCAGCAGGACCGGGATCCCGGCCATCAGGGTCTCGGCGACCTCCCTGGCGTCGCCGAAGACGTTGACCCGCAGAACCACGAAACGGCGGCGCGGCTCGGTCACCGCCTCGGGATGCGCGCGATGGTCCACCGCGGACGGCCACGCGTCCCGGCCGCGCAGGGGTACGACCTGGGCAAGCCCTTCCCACTGCTCATCGGTGACGTCGTAGCGGTTCACCGGCTCCCCCCGAACTGACTGGTACTCAATGCCTGCACCAGCCAATTCTTACGCCATGTCACCCGTTCGGCCCAACAGCGACACGGTCCGCGACAGCAGTCACCGGGTGCGCGGAGACCTTGGGGTCGGGCGTGGCGGTCAGGCGTCCTCGCGGGTGAAGCGGAGCGTGGCCGTGACCGTGGTCAGGCCGCGCATCATGCCGAGCTGGTTCCAGGTGATGCCGAACTGCTCCCGGTCCACGGTGAATTCGGCCTCCAGCGTGACGGAGGCGGCGTCCGCCGCGGCCAGCCGGGCGGTGACCGTCTGCGGCCGGCTGACCCCCCGGACGGTGAGCTGACCGTCGACGTGGACGGTGTCGCCGCCACGGATTTCCGCGCCGCGCACCGCGAAGGTGAGTTCGGGGTGGTTCGCCGCGTCGAAGAAGTCGGCGGAGCGCAGATGCTCGTCGCGCTTGGCGCTCTTGGTGTCCAGGGAGGTCGCGTCCAGGGTGACGGTGCCGACGGCAGACCCGTCGGGGCGCACCTCGCCCCGGCCCGCGACGGCCGTGAAGGCGCCCTTCACCGTGACCAGACCCCACAGCGTCCGGTGCTTGAGGGCCACGGTGGTGGCGGTGGGGTCCAGCTGCCACAGGCCGGTCTCGACGGCGACGGTCATGGTCCTGCTCCTGTCGGTGATCACGGGAAGCGGGCGCTTCACCCATGAGTACTTCAAATTTGGATGACCCCACGCTAGTCAACGATCCAAATTTGAACAACCCCCTCGTCCAAAATTGGACAACGGGTAGAATCACGGGTATGGCCAGCCCGGACGAGACCCCCACCGACCAGCTCGGATGCCCCACCGCGTCCGGTGAGAGCCTGCTCCCGGACGAGCTGCGCTCCTGGATGCGGATGCTGGCCGCGACGGCGGCGGTGGAGCAGCGGCTGCGGTCCGTGGTCAAGGAGACGCTCGACGTCTCGCACGACGAGTTCCTGATCCTGTGCCTGCTGGCCGAGCGGCCCCGCGAGGGTCTGCGGATGAGCCGGATCGCGGAGCTGCTGGGCCGGCCGAAGACCAGGCTCACGTACCAGATCGCCTGTCTGCAGCACGCCGGGCTCGTCACCCGTCAGTCGGTCTGCGGCGACAAGCGCGGCATCGAGGTCGCCCTCACCGCCAAGGCCCGCGAGCTGCTGACGGAGGCCTCCGGCCCGCTGGCCGGGACGGTCACCGAGGCCCTCGCCCAGATCTTCGGCCCCGCCGAGCGCGAGGCGATGTGCGGGCTGCTGCCGGACCTCGCGGAGGACTGAAACCCCCGGCCCTTCGCCGCCGGGGAGGAGCGCAGCCCGGCGCCGACGGGGTGCCGCTGCGTCCACCCGTGCCGCCCCAGCGGCAAGCCGCCCGCAGCTACGCGGGTGTTGGGGCGGGGCGGCACCCCTGTGCGCGGCAACACCGGTGCTGCCGCGGCAGGTTCGCTAGGCGTGGCACGTCGGCAGGGTGCCGCCGTTGTAGGTGATCATCTCCGAGAACGCCTCCGCAACGTCCACCGTGCGGCCCGTCGCTATGGCCTCGCGCTCGTCCAGTTCGGCGTAGGCGCGGTGGAGGTTGCCTACGACGCGTTCGAACTCCGTCAGGTGGCCGAAGGCGCCCTTGCCCGCTTCCTTGGCCGCCACCAGCGGGGTCAGACGCTGGGCCCGGCCCTCCGCCGCGACCCGTTGGATCCAGCGCAGGTACTCCTCCGTCTCGTCCAGGACCTCCGGGCCCCGTACGGGTCCGTGGCCGCAGACCACCGTGCGGGGCCGCAGCGCGCGCAGCCGGGCCAGGGCCGCCAGGGAGCCCGAGACCGAGCCCATCAGGACGAAGGGCGCGCTGCCCGCCATCGCGATGTCCCCGGCGAACAGCACCCGTTCAGCGGGCAGCCACGCCACCACGTCGTCGTTGGTGTGCGCCGGCCCCGGGTGCAGCAGCCGGATCTCCCGGTCCCCCTGGTACAGCGTCAGGTCCTCCGTGAAGGTGAGGTCGGGCAGCCGTACCGACAGCTCCCCCCACGCCACGTCCGGCCAGACCCCCGTGAGGGACAGGCCGTTGCGCTCCATCTCCGCCCGGGTCCGGGCGTGCGCCACCACCGTCGCGCCCGGAAAGGCACCGTTGCCGTGGGTGTGGTCGCCATGGTGATGGGTGTTGACCAGCACCCGGACCGGGCCCCGTCCGAGACCGTCCGCCGCCGCCCGCAACGCCGCCGCGCGGGCCGCCGTGGCCGCCGTGTCGACGAGGACCAGGCCCTCGGGACCGGCGACCACCCCGGCGTTGCTCAGACACCAGCCCCCGTCGGGCTGGAGATGGGCGTAGACCCCGTCGGCCACCTCGGTGAGCTCGGTGCGCAGGGCCGGAGTGGAGACACTCATGACACCGCCGCCCAGTAGGGGTACCCCGCCACCGCCCAGCTCGTGCCGCCCACACTGGTCTGGGCCCAGGCGACCGCCGGGGGCTGCGTCGGCAGCGGTTCCCCGTCCGCCTCGCCCCGGCGTCCGGACAGTGCCAGCAGGACCGTGAGCAGGGCGGAGAGTTCCTCCGGTGTCGGTTCGCCTCGCAGCACGCGTATCACCCGCTCTTCCGAATCGATCGCACTCACTGCGGCTGGTTCCCGTGCTTGCGCGACGGGATCGGGGCGTGCTTGCGGCGCAGCGTGCGCAGGGCGTCGATCAGCCGCGCCCGGGTCTCCGCCGGGTCGATCACGTCGTCCACGAGACCGCGCTCGGCCGCGTAGTACGGGTGCATCAGCTCGGAGCGGTACTCCTTCACCAGCTGCTCGCGCGTCGCCTGCGGATTGTCGGACGCGGCGATCTCCCGCCGGAACACGACGTTCGCCGCGCCCTCGGCGCCCATCACGGCGATCTCGTTGACCGGCCAGGCGAAGGAGACGTCACAGCCGATGGACCGGGAGTCCATGACGATGTACGCGCCGCCGTACGCCTTGCGCATGATCAGCTGCACCCGGGGCACGGTCGCGTCGCAGTACGCGTACAGCAGCTTGGCGCCGTGCCGGATGATCCCGCCGTGCTCCTGGTCCACGCCGGGCAGGAAGCCGGGCACGTCCACCAGCGTCAGCAGCGGGATGTTGAAGGAGTCGCAGAACCGCACGAACCGGGCCGCCTTCTCGGATGCCTGGATGTCGAGCGCGCCGGCCTGCACCATGGGCTGGTTGGCGACGACACCGGTGACCTCGCCGCCCATCCGGACCAGCGCGCACACGACGTTGCGCGCCCAGTTCTCGTGGACCTCGAAGAGGAAGCCGTCGTCGACGATCTCCTCGATGACGTCCCGGACGTCGTAGGAGGCGCGCGGGTCGGCCGGGACCATGTCGAGCAGGGCGTCGGTGCGCCGGTCGACGGGGTCGGACTCGGCGACGGACGGGGCCGGTTCGCGGTTGTTGGAGGGCAGCAGGGAGAGCAGGAAGCGGACGTTCTCCAGGCACTCCTCCTCGTCGTCGAAGACCGCGTGGGCCACACCGGAGGCGGTGGAGTGCGGGTCGGCGCCGCCGAGCCCGTCCATGGTGATCTCCTCGCCGGTGACCGCCTGGACGACGTCGGGACCGGTGATGAACATCTGCGAGGTACCGCGGACCATGAAGACGAAGTCGGTCAGCGCCGGCGAGTAGGCCGCGCCGCCCGCGCACGGGCCCATGATGACGCTGATCTGCGGGATGACCCCGGAGTTACGGACGTTGCGGGAGAAGATCCCGCCGTATCCGGCGAGCGCGGTGACGCCCTCCTGGATCCGGGCGCCCGCGCCGTCGCACAGGCCGATCACCGGGGCGCCGGCCGCCGTCGCGAGGTCCATCAGCTTGTGGATCTTCTGGGCGTGCGCCTCGCCGAGGGCGCCGCCGAAGATCCGGAAGTCATGGGCGTAGACGAAGGCGGTACGGCCGTTGATCCGGCCCCAGCCGGTGATCACGCCGTCGGTGTGGGGGCGGCGGGCCTCCAGGCCGAAGCCGGTCGCGCGGTGCCGGCGCAGGCCCTCGGTCTCGGTGAAGGTGCCCTTGTCGAAGAGCAGGTCGATCCGTTCGCGTGCGGTCAGCTTGCCCTTGGAGTGCTGTGCCCGGGTCGACTTCTCCGAGGGACCGCGCCGCACCGACTCGCGCAGTTCGTGCAGTTCGGCCGTCCGTTCCCGGAGGGGAGGTGAAAGGCGGTCCATTGACGCTCCTCACAGGTCGTCAAGGGGCTTGTTCAGCCCGTTCTCGGAACGCGTGGGCGACAGAGTGCGTCGCGGAGCTGGAGCGCGGGTGGAGCGGGGCTTAAGCGCCGGCGTCAGGTCCTGCGACGGCGCCTGGGTCAGGTACTCCGACGCCTACCTGGGCAGAGACTCACATAACAGCCTCATTCGGGCGTCGAGTCGCACTCGACAACTGCCGTACCGCGCACGGGTCTCCGGAGAAAACGCCTACGGGCGTCGCGTCTCCGCGAACTCCTTCGCGCGCCGCAGCGTCGCCCTGCTGTTGGTGCCCAGCGCGCCCCGCACCGCCTCCCGCGCCTTCGGGTCGGCCAGGATCACGCTGTGCCGGGACGCCGCGAGTGTCGTGCCGTCCGGGAGCGGGGTCAGCCGCCACTCCCCCGTGTGGGCCACCAGGACCGTCGGCGTGCGGATCTGCTTGTAGGCGATGCCGCCCACCTCGGGGCGGCACACCCGGACCGACTCGCTGGGGTGCAGCGTGCCGTCGGGGCTGCGGGTCTCCATCACCATGCGCTGGATGCCCGGGGTCTTCTCCGTGAGCTCCAGTGAGGCCACGTGCGGCAGCCGGTCCGGCCAGCGGTCGGCGGCGCACAGGAAGTCGTACACCACCCGCGGCGGTGCCGCGATGCGCAGGCTGTCCTCGAAGACGTACGGCGTCCTCGGGTGCTCGGCGGCGATCCGTACCCCGGCCAGCTCGGCCGGGCTGTTGTGGTGCAGGGAGTGCAGGACGAAGTGCTCGTCGCCGGACGCCTCGAACTCGTGGTGGAGTTCGAGGAGCGTCTCACCGCCGCCGATGTCCTTCGCCAGCCAGCATCCGCTCATCGAGGTCAGCGGCGGGGCCGGCCTCTCCTGGCGGAACTCGACGGTCAGGGCGTGCCGGTCGATGACCCGTTCCGAGGTCCAGCTGCGGATCTCGGAGCCTGCGAACGCCCAGATGCGGATGTGCTCCCGGCCCTCGGTGCGGGGCGCGCCCTCGACGTACTCGGTGTGGATGTTCGGCTCGAACATCAGCGGCCAGACCGTCACATCGGCGATGAGCGCGTGGACGGCCTGCGGAGGCGCCGCGATCCGGGTGGTGTGGACGGTGTTCGGCATGCCGGTCCCCTCGATGCGAGTGACGGTCAGTGACTTCCCAGGACGCCACAGACATTGATCGCCTGGGCCGTGATGGCCGCGGCGCTGTCGCCCACCAGGTGGCCGACCATCGCGGCGACCTCCTCCGGGGTGGCGTGACGGCCCAGCGGGATCTTGGCGTTGAGACGTGCGAGCACCTCGGTCGCGGTGGTGTCCCGGGCGTCGGCCTGGCCCTGGCGGGCCCGTTCGGCGATCGGGGTCTCCACATAGCCGGGGCACACCGCGTTCACCGTGACGCCGGTCGCGGCGAGTTCCAGGCCGAGGGCCTTGGTGAAGCCGACCACGGCGTGCTTGGAGGCGGAGTAGGGGGCGCCGAGGACGACGCCCTGCTTCCCGGCCGTGGAGGCGATGTTGACGATCCGCCCCCAGCCGCGGCCGACGGCGCCGCCCTGGCGGAGCATCTCGCGGGTGATGCGGAAGACGCTGTTGAGGTTGGTCTCGATGATGTCGGCCCACAGTTCGTCGGTGAGGTCGACGGTGATGCCGCCGCCGTTGCGGCCCGCGTTGTTGACGAGCACGTCGAGCCGGCCGTGGCAGGCGACGGCGGCCTCGACCAGCTCGCTCGCGGCCCGGAAGTCCCGTACGTCGACGGCGAGTCCGTCCGCCTTCACGCCCTTGGCGCGCAGCGCGGCGACGGTCTCGGCGACGGCGTCTGTGCCCCGGGCGCAGACGAACAGGTCGAAGTCGTCGTCGGCGAGGCGCTCGGCGACGGCCCGTCCGACGTCACTGGTCGCGCCGGTCACCAGAGCGGTACGGCCGGGCCGCTTGCGGTGCGGATCGCCGCCGCCGAGCGCACCCGCCCAGGAGCCGGGTACGGCCCGCCGGATCGTCATGTCACCACCACCGCAGTCGAGTCGGTCCCGCGCGGCCCGACGCCGCCCGGACACCGCGCCCCGGACACCGCGCGCGATCCACCGCGACCGGTCACGTCACCACCACCGCCGTCGGGTCGGTCCCATCCGCCCCGCGCGGCCCGACGCCGCCCGCACACCGCGCACGAATCGCCGCGACCGGTCATGTCACCACCACCGCCGTCGAGCCGGTTCCGGCCGGCCCGCGCAGACCGACGCCGCCCGCACACCGCGCACGAATCGCCGCGACCGGTCATGTCACCACCACCGCCGTCGAGCCGGTTCCGGCCGGCCCGCGCGGACCGATGCCGCCCGGACTGCGCGTACGGCCCGCGGCGGGCGGTCATTTCACCACCACCGCGGCCGAGTTGAAGCCGCCGTGGCCGCGGGCCAGCACCAGCGCGGCGCGCAGTTCGACCGGGCGGGGGTCGCCGGTGACCAGGTCGAGGTGCCAGCCGTCCTTGGGCCGGTCCACGTGCACCGCCGGGGGCAGCACCCCGTCGCGCAGCGCGAGCAGCGCCGCCACCAGGTCGAGGGTGGAGCCGCCGGCGCCGATCCGTCCGGTCATCGTCTTGGGCACGGCGACCGGGACGCCGTACGGCCCGAACAGCTCCCCGATCACCTGAGCCTCGGCCTCGTCCAGGGCGGGCACCCCGGAGGCGTCGGCGAAGACGACGTCGATGTCGTCGGCGGTCAGCCCCGCGTCCTCCAGGGCGAGCCGCGCCGCCCGCCCGAGGTTGCCGGGACCGGTCGGCGGATCGAAGGCGGCGGCGTACCCGGCGACCTCGCCGAGCACCTGCGCGCCCCGCTCCTCGGCGGCCGAGCGTTCCTCCAGTACGACGTAGGCGGCGCCCTCGCCGGGGACGTAACCGGAGGCCTCGGAGTGGAAGGGCAGATAGGCGCGGGCCGGCCTGCTGTGCGGGCTGACCTGGCCGGTGGCGAGGTGGCCCGCCCAGCCCAGCGGGCACAGGCCCGCGTCGGAGCCGCCCGCGAGCAGCACCCGGGTGTCCTCGCCGAGCCGCCGCCGGGCCTGGCCGACCGCGTCGAGGCCCCCGCACTGTTCGGTGACGAGGGTGCCGCTGGCGCCGCGCATGCCGTGCCGGATGGAGACCTGTCCGGTGCAGGCGGCGTAGAACCAGGCGAAGGACTGGTAGGCGCTGACGCTGTCGCTGCCGGTGCGCCACAGGGCGCTCATCTCGTGCTGCCCGAACTCGTAGCCGCCCGCCGAGCTGGCCGTGAAGACTCCGGTGCCGTACCCCTCCAGGGTGGCGGGGTCGACGTCGGCGTCGTCCAGGGCCTCGGCCGCGGCGGCCAGCGCCAGCCGGGTGAAGCGGGCAGTCTGCGGCAACAGCCTGCTGGGCACGTACTGTTCGGCGACGAACGAGGCGACCTCACCGGCGACCGGGGTGCGGTTCACGGGCGCGTCGCGGGCCGGGCGCAGGGCGCTGACCCCGCGCAGGGTCGCCTCCCACCAGGTGCGGGCGCCGACGCCGTTGGGGGCGACGACACCGAGTCCGGTGACGGCCGCCCGCACCCGGGCGGGTGGGGCGGCTGCGGGGCCGGGGGTCACTCGGGCTTCCTCAGGACGAGGGCGCTCTGCAGGCCCCCGAAGCCACTGCCCACGCTCAGTACCGTGTTGAGGGGCTGAGACCGGGCGGTCAAGGGTACGTAGTCGAGATCGCATTCCGGGTCCGGGGTGTGAAGGTTCGCGGTCGGCGGGACGGCGCCGTGCTCCAGGGCCAGGGCGCAGGCGGCCGCCTCCAGGGAGCCGATGGCGCCCAGCGAGTGGCCGATCATCGACTTGATGGAGCTGACCGGCACGTCGTAGGCGTGGGTGCCCAGGGCGGTCTTCAGCGCGTTGGTCTCGTGGACGTCGTTCTGCCGGGTCCCGGAGCCGTGCGCGTTGACGTAGTCGATGGCGTCGACGGGCAGCCGGGCCTCGTCGAGGGCGGCGCCGACGGCGGCGGCGAGTTCGGTGCCGTCGGGGCGCAGCCCGGTCATGTGGTAGGCGTTGCCGCGGGTGGCGAACCCGGCGATCTCGGCGTAGACATGGGCGCCGCGGCGGCGGGCGTGCTCCTTCTCCTCCAGGACGAGGATGGCGCCGCCCTCGCCGAGCACGAACCCGTCGCGGGTGAGGTCGAAGGGCCGGCAGGCCTCGGCCGGGTCGTCGCCCTCGTAGGGGGTGGTGGCCTTGATGGCGTCGAAGGAGGCCGCGGTGATGGCGCAGACGGGCGCCTCGGCCGCACCGGCCAGCATCACGTCGGCGGATCCCTCGGCGATGATCCCGGCGGCGTGGCCGAGCGCGTCGAGCCCCGAGGTGCAGCCGGTGGAGACCAGGGCGACCGGGCCCTGGGCGGCGACGGTCCAGGCGACCTCGCGGGCGAGCGCGCTGGGCACCATGTAGTCGTACAACTGCGGTACGGCATAAGTGGTGTCGGTGCGCCAGTCCCGGCCCTCGTCGCTGAGCAGCGGGTAGGCCTCGTCCAGGCTGGTGGCCGCGCCGACCGCGCTGCCGATGCTGACACCGGTGCGCAGCGGGTCGAGGCCGCCGAGCGCGAGGCCGCTGTCGGCGACCGCCTCCCAGGCGCTGACCACGGCGAACTGCGCCGAGCGGTCCATGCGGTGGACCTCCCGGACGCCGAGTCCCGCGGCCGTGGGGTCGAAGTCGACCTCGGCGGCCACGCGGGAGCGGTAGGTGGAGGCGTCGAAGAAGGTGATGTGGCGGGTCGCGGCCCGGCCGCCGGTGAGCAGCGCCCAGTAGTCCTTGGTGCCGATGCCACCGGGGGCGACCACACCCAGCCCTGTGATCACTGCGCGTCGGGTCATGCGGGGATGGTCGGGGCGCTCGCTCAAGCTGCGGTGGAGGGGCGTTGGGGCCGCTCGGGGGCGGTCCGGCCGGGCGTCCCGGACTGGCCGAGGTGCGTCGGTCGACACATCCTCACCGGTGCACCGCTTCTTGACCACCTCTCAAGCCCGCCTACCCAAACTGCAACCGCCGTGGGCACCCCCCGAGAGAGAGGTAGAGGCTCGGTGACTGCAGTTCCTCACCCCAGCATCCATCCACCGGCGGCCTCGGACGCCCCCTCGCGGACCGAGCAACTGTCCCGCGTGGTCATCCGTTTCGCGGGCGACTCCGGCGACGGCATGCAGCTGACGGGTGACCGGTTCACGTCGGAGACGGCCTCGTTCGGCAACGACGTGGCGACCCTGCCGAACTTCCCGGCCGAGATCCGGGCGCCCGCGGGCTCCCTGGGCGGTGTCTCCTCCTTCCAGCTCCACTTCGCGGACTACGACATCCTCACCCCCGGCGACGCCGTGGACGTGCTGGTGGCGATGAACCCCGCGGCGCTGAGGACCAACCTGGCGGACCTCCGCCCCGGTGGCGAACTCCTCGTCAACAGCGACGAGTTCGACGCCCGCGCGCTGGCGAAGGCGGGCTACGACAGCTCCCCACTGGACGACGACACGCTTCAGGGGTACCGGCTGCACCCGGTACCCCTGACCAGCCTCACCGTGGAGGCGCTGAAGGAGTTCGGGCTGTCCCGCAAGGAGGCCCAGCGCGCGAAGAACATGTTCGCGCTCGGTCTGCTGTCCTGGATGTACCACCGGCCCACCGAGGGCACGGAGAAGTTCCTGAAGGCGAAGTTCGCCAAGAAGCCCCAGATCGCGGCGGCCAACATCGCCGCGTTCAAGGCGGGCTGGAACTTCGGTGAGACGACGGAGGACTTCGCGGTCTCCTACGAGATCGCCCCGGCCGCCGACACCTTCCGGTCCGGCACCTACCGCAACATCTCCGGCAACCTCGCCCTGTCCTACGGTCTGCTCACCGCCGCTCAGCAGGCGGATCTGCCGCTGTTCCTGGGCTCGTACCCGATCACCCCGGCCTCCGACATCCTGCACGAGCTGAGCAAGCACAAGAACTTCGGGGTGCGCACCTTCCAGGCCGAGGACGAGATCGCGGCGGCCGGCGCGGCGCTCGGCGCGGCGTTCGGCGGTTCGCTGGCGGTGACCTCGAACTCGGGGCCCGGGATGGCGCTGAAGAGCGAGACCATCGGACTTGCCGTGGCGCTCGAACTCCCGCTGGTCATCGTGGACATCCAGCGCGGCGGACCGTCGACCGGGCTGCCCACCAAGACCGAGCAGGCCGACCTGCTGCAGACGATGTACGGCCGCAACGGCGAGGCCCCGGTGCCGATCGTCGCCCCCTGTACGCCCGCGGACTGTTTCGACGCGGCGCTGGAGGCGGTCCGGATCGCGCTCACCTACCGCACCCCGGTCTATCTGCTCTCCGACGGCTACCTGGCCAACGGCGCCGAGCCGTGGCGGATCCCGGAGCCGCACGAACTGCCCGACCTGCGGGTGCACTTCGCCGACGGCCCGAACCACACGCTGGAGGACGGCACCGAGGTCTTCTGGCCGTACAAGCGGGACCCGCTCACGCTGGCCCGCCCGTGGGCGATCCCCGGCACGCCGGGGCTCGAGCACCGGGTCGGCGGCATCGAGAAGCAGGACGGCACCGGCAACATCTCCTACGACCCGGCCAACCACGACTACATGGTCCGCACCCGGCAGCGGAAGATCGACGGCGTCTGGGTGCCGGACGTCGAGGTCGACGACCCGCACGGGGCGAACACGCTGGTGCTGGGCTGGGGTTCGACCTACGGGCCGATCACCGCGGCGGTGCGCCGGCTGCGCCGGGCCGGGGAGCCGATCGCCCAGGCGCACCTGCGCCATGTCAGCCCCTTCCCGCGCAATCTCGGCGAGGTCCTCGGCCGCTACGAGCGGGTCGTGGTGCCCGAGATGAACCTCGGCCAGCTCGCGTCCCTGCTGCGCGCCCGCTACCTCGTCGACGTGATCAGCCACACCCAGGTGAGCGGCATGCCGTTCAAGGCCGAGCAACTCGCCGCGGTTCTGAAGGAGGAGATCCATGCGGCTTGAACTGCTCGCCCGTGACTTCAAGTCCGACCAGGAGGTGCGCTGGTGCCCGGGCTGCGGTGACTACGCGATCCTCTCGGCCGTGCAGGGCTTCATGCCCGAGCTGGGCGTGGCGCGGGAGAACATCGTCTTCATCTCCGGGATCGGCTGCTCCTCGCGGTTCCCGTACTACATGAACACGTACGGCATGCACTCGATCCACGGCCGTGCTCCGGCGATCGCCACCGGCCTCGCCGTGACCCGGCCCGACCTGAGCGTATGGGTGGTCACCGGCGACGGCGACGCGCTGTCGATCGGCGGCAACCACCTCATCCACGCCCTGCGCCGGAACGTCAACCTCAAGATCCTGCTGTTCAACAACCGGATCTACGGCCTGACCAAGGGCCAGTACAGCCCCACGTCGGAGCTCGGGAAGATCACCAAGTCGACGCCGATGGGCTCGCTGGACGCGCCCTTCAACCCGGTGTCGCTGGCGATCGGCGCGGAGGCGTCCTTCGTGGCGCGGACCGTCGACTCCGACCGCAAGCACCTCACCGAGGTGCTGCGCGCCGCGCACCGGCATCCGGGCACCGCGCTGGTGGAGATCTACCAGAACTGCAACATCTTCAACGACGGCGCCTTCGAGGTCCTCAAGGACAAGCAGCAGGCGCAGGAGTCGGTGATCCGCCTGGCGCACGGGCAGCCGATCCGCTTCGGGGCGGACGGCGCCAAGGGAGTCGTACGGGATCCGGCCACCGGCGATCTGGAGGTGGTCGACGTGACCGCGGACAACGAGGACCGGATCCTCGTCCACGACGCGCACTCGGCCTCCCCCACGACCGCCTTCGCGCTGTCCCGGCTGGCCGATCCGCAGACCCTGCACCACACGCCGATCGGCGTCTTCAGGGACGTCGAACGACCCGTCTACGACACGACGATGGCCGACCAGCTGGACGCCGCCATCGAGCGATACGGCAAGGGCGACCTCGCGGCCGTCCTCGCCGGCAGCGACACCTGGAGCCGCTGATCCGTGCCCGCTTCACCCGTAGTTAAGGAGACCCAGTGAGCTCAGTCGCTGCCGCAAACTCCGAGGCGCTGACCACCACAGTCATCGGCGGCGTCGCGCTGACCCTCTTGGTGGGTGTCGCGTTCGCTGTCGGTGCCCGCCGCCTCCGCCAGCCGGCCGTCGTCGGCGAGATCACCGCGGGCATCTGCCTGGGCCCGAGTCTGCTCGGTCTGCTGCCGGGGGACCTGCCGGACAAGTTCTTCCCGGCCGAGGCGCGGGCCCATCTGGGCACCGCCGCCCAGGTGGGCCTCATCCTCTTCATGTTCGTGGTCGGCTGGGAGTTCGACGGCACGAGCTTCAGCGGCCGCCGCCGGTCCACCGGCATCATCTGGCTGAGCTCGATCGCCTGCCCGCTCGCCCTCGGCATGGGCCTCGCCGCGCTGATCCACGGCACCTACGGGACGGTGAACGGCAAAGAGATCGGGATGTTCGAGTTCACGCTCTATCTCGGCGTGGCGATGTCCATCACGGCCTTCCCGGTGCTCGCCCGGATCGTCGCCGACCAGGGCCTGCAGTTCAGCCGGCCCGGGGCGCTCGCCCTGGCGCTGGCCGCCGCCGACGACGTCCTCGCCTGGTGCATGCTCGCCCTGGTCGTGGCGCTGGTGACGGCCACCGGCACGGGCGCGTTCGTCACGATGCTGCTCTGGTCGCTGGTGTACGTCGCCGGCATGCTGTGGGTCGTCAAGCCGCTGCTGCAGAAGCTCAGCGACAGGATGCCGAACTCGGCCACGGCCTACGTCATGGTCGTCGCCGCCACCGGTGCCTTCGGGTCGGCCTGGCTGACCTCCGAGATCGGTATCCACGCCATCTTCGGCGCCTTCTTCTTCGGCCTGGTGATGCCCCGCGACCGCCGGGTGCTGCAGGCCGCGTTCGGGCCGATGGAGAACACCGGCCGGCTGCTGCTGCCGCTGTTCTTCGTCGTGACCGGTCTGTCCGTCGACCTCACCACCATCACCGCGGGCGGTCTGCTCGTGATGCTGGCCATCGTCGCGGTCGCCTGCCTCGGCAAGCTCGGCGGGGTGGCCATCCCGGCCCGGCTGACCGGGATGAGCTGGCGGGACGCCACCACGCTGGGCCTGCTGATGAACACCCGCGGTCTGACCGAGCTGGTGATCCTCAACGTCGGTCTGCAGCTGGGTCTGCTCAGTGTCGAACTGTTCAGCGCCATGGTCGTCATGGCCCTGTTCACCACCGCGATGGCGGCGCCGCTGCTGTCCTGGCTGCTGGCCAAGCCCAACGAGCGCGCCCACGAGGAGCTGCTGAAGTCCCGGCCCGCGATCAAGCAGGACTCCGTGCTCACCTCCCCAAAGTGACTGAAAGGCAGGCACGCACCATGGACTTCGCCTGGACCGAGGAACAGAGGCAGGCGTACGACCGCACCCTGGCCGCCGTCCGCGAGGTGTTCCCCGCGAGCGACGGCACGGCCGAGTACTACGACCGCGGCGACTGGAAGCAGCTCGGCAAGCTCGGCCTGCTGGGCCTTTCGGTGCCGGCCGAGTACGGCGGCGGCGGGCTCGGCGCGCTGGACACCGCACGGCAGGTGGAGGCCCTCGGGCGCGGCTGCGACCGCACCGGTCTGGTCTTCGGCGCCTCGGCGCACCTGTTCGCCTGCGCCATGCCGATCGTCGACTTCGGCAGCCCGGCGCTGAAGTCCCGGGTGCTGCCGGGGATGTGCACCGGCGAGCTGATCGCGGGCAACGCGATGACGGAGGACGAGGCGGGCTCGGACGTCTCCCGGCTCGCCACGGTCGCCGAGCGCACCGACGGCGGCTGGATCCTCAACGGCGAGAAGAGCTTCGTCACCAACGGCCCGGCCTCGGACGTCTTCACGACGTACGCGACCACGGATCCCAAGGCAGGCTATCTGGGCGTCACCGGCTTCGTGGTGGAGCGGTCCGCCCCCGGTCTGACGGTCGGCGAGCCCTTCGAGAAGATGGGCATGGCCCATGTCCCGGCCGGCCGGCTGACGTTCGACAACTGCTTCGTGCCGGACGACCAGATCCTCGGCGAGGAGGGCCAGGGCGGCTTCATCTTCCAGCACTCGATGGGCTGGGAGCGGTGCTGTCTGTTCGCCGGGTTCCTCGGGCTCGCCGACCATCTGATGGACCGGGCCGTCGAGCACGCCCGCACCCGTAAGCAGGGAGGTCGCCGGATCTCCCGCCACCAGGCGGTCTCGCACCGGATCGCGGACATGAAGCTGCGCACCGAGAGTGCCCGGCTGCTGCTGTACCGCGCCGCCTGGGAGATGGACCGGGGCGGCCCGGCCACCCTGTGGATCGCCCTGTCCAAGCTGGCCGTGTCCGAGGGCGTGGTGAGCACGGCACTGGACGCCATCCGGCTCTTCGGCGGCCGTGGCTACCAGCGCGCCGAGGGCATCGAGGCCGCCCTCAGGGACGCGGTGCCCTCCGTCATCTTCTCCGGCACATCGGACATCCAGCGCGACATCATCTCCAGGGAGCTGGGACTATGAGCACCAACGTCAGCCTGCACCGCCTGCTGTACGACTCCGCCCGGCGCAACCCGTACGCCGTGGCGGTGCACGGGGCCGACGGCCCCATCGACTACCGCAAGCTCGACCGCCTCGCGGACCGGTACGCCGAGGCCCTGCGGAACAGCGGGGTGGGCATCGGCGACCGGGTGATCATCTGGAGCCACAAGAGCGTCGACGCCATCGCCGTGATGCAGGCCGCGCTGCGCATCGGCGCCCTGTACGTGCCGGTCACCGGCTCCAACCCGCCCGCCCGGGTGGCCCGGATCGCGGCCGGCTGCGAGCCGAAGCTGGTCGTGGCCGACGCGGGCGGCGTGGAGCGGGCCAGGGCCGCCGAGTTCGACGCGGCGCCGCTGGCCGGCTTCGAGGAGCTGCTCGGCCGGGCCGAGGAGGGCGCGCGTCCGACGCACTTCAAGAACGAGCCGGACGACCCGGCCTACATCCTGTACACCTCGGGCTCCACGGGTGAGCCCAAGGGCGTGATGATCAGCCACCGCAACGCGCTGGCCTTCATCGACTGGGCGGTCGAGGAGCTGCAGCTCACGGTCTCCGACCGGCTGTCGAACCACGCGCCGTTCAACTTCGACCTCTCGGTCTTCGACCTGTACGCCGCCTTCTCCGCCGGCGCCTCGGTGCACCTGGTGCCCGAGGAACTCGCCTACGCCCCGCTGCAGTTGGCCGAGTTCATGCGCCAGCGGCTGATCACCGTCTGGTACTCGGTGCCGTCGGCGATCAGCCTGATGATGCGCGAGGGCGGGCTGCTGGACGGGCCTCCCCCGTCGGCGCTGCGGGTCTGTCTCTTCGCCGGCGAGCCGTTCGCCATCCACCACGTCCAGGAGCTGCGCAAGAGCTGGCCCGGGATCCGGCTGCTCAACTGGTACGGCCCGACCGAGACCAACGTGTGCACCTCCTACGAGGTCACCGAGGCCGACCTGGAGCGGGAGACCCCGCTGCCGATCGGCACGGCCTGCTCCGGGGACACCATCACGCTGGACGGCCCCGAGGGCGGTGAGGGCGAGGTCGTCGTCACCGGTCCCACGGTGATGCTGGGCTACTGGGGGCGCGGCCCCCAGGAGGGCCCGTACCGCACCGGCGACATCGCCCGCCTCGACGCCGACGGGAACCTCGAGTACGTCGGACGCCGCGACCACATGGTGAAGGTCCGCGGCAACCGGATCGAGCTGGGCGAGATCGAGGCGGCCATCGGCACCCTCGAGTCCGTCGCCGAGGTGACGGTCCTGGTGATCGGCACCGGTCTCACGTCCCAACTGCACGCGGTCGTCGTCCCCTCGCCGGGGCAGCGGCCCTCCCTGCTCGCCATCAAACGCCGTTGTGCGGAAAGGTTGCCCACGTATATGAACATCGACCGTTTGCACATCGCCGAGGATCTGCCTCGCACGCCGAACGGCAAGCTGCACCGCGCCGCGCTCGTCACGGCCGTAGAGGCGGGTGAGCTGTGATGACCACCGCCATGCCGATGCCCACGCTGGGCTCGTCCGTCGACATCCAGCTGTTCCGTACCGTGATGGCCTCGCTGGCCAGCGGGGTCTCCATCGTGACCACGCTGGACAAGGAGGACGAGCCGCGCGGACTGACCTGCTCCGCGGTGTGCAGTGTCTCCGTGGACCCGCCGCTGCTGCTGGCGAGCGTCAGCAACCGCAGCGGCACCCTGCGCGCGGTGCTGGACCGGGCCCAGTTCTCGGTCAACATCCTCGGCTCGCAGGGCCAGATGGCCTCGCAGCTGTTCGCCTCCGGCGCGACCGACAAGTTCGAGCGGGTCCGCTGGACCCCGGGTCCGGCGACCGGGACGCCGCTGCTGGCGGTCACGGTGGGCCACGCGGAGTGCGAGCTGCACGACGCGGTGGAGGCCGGCGACCACACGCTCCTGATAGGCCGGGTGGTGGGCGGCGGCACGGCCGAGGACCGCTTCCCGCTCACCTACTGGCGCGGTGCCTACGCCCGGCTGCTCCCCAACGCGAAGTAACGCCCGAGCCCGGCCTCCCCTTCCGGCCCGCCACCCGACCCGGTGGCGGGCCTCGGGCTTTTTTTGGGGGGCACGCTCGGGCTTCTCATGCAATGGGGGCATCGTGGATCGCCCCCCACATGCCAACACGCCGCCCCCCTTGTGAGGGGGCGGCGTGGTGGGTGAGGAGGTCGGCCGGGTCAGCGGGATGCCGCCGAGGTGACCGAGGTGACGTTGTCGCGGGTCAGCAGGCGGCGGAAGTCGGCGGGGGCCGAGGTCTTGACCCACCAGAGCATCTTCAGCCGCTTGGGGAGGGTGAAGTGGTAGACCTTGGCCTCCGGGTCGCCGAAGGCGTACAGCGGCGGGATGAACTTCTCCCGGCGCAGCTCGGCGAAGATGCCGTCGGCCGCCGGCACCGCGGACAGCTCCCCCGCGCCGACCCGCTCGATGGTCCGCAGCGAGCGGTCGATGACCCCGCGCAGGCCCTCGGGCACGTTGAACCAGATGCCGCCCAGCTCGAACCGCTCCACCGGCGACCAGTCCCGGCCGGCGGAGGACTCGCAGTCCAGCCGGGCCCGCTTCAGCGAGAGGTCCGCCAGGATCTGCCAGAGCAGCCAGACCCGGGAGTAGGCGTTCCAGAGCTGGAACTCCCCCGCGGCGATGCGCGCGCAGCGCAGCCAGCGGTCGTTGAAGGCGTTCAGGTCGTCCTGGAAGGCCGCCACCCGGGCGAACGGCGCCGGGGAGAAGTCCTCCCGGCGCACCGCCGGGACCAGGGCACTCGCCAGCGCGTGGACCACTTCGGTGGCCATCGTGACGTCCCGGGACAGGAACAGGTCGTTGCGGGCCGCCGTCCGCTCCAGTGCGAACCAGCGGTCCCCGTAGGTCTGCGACGCCGTCCGCTGCCACAGCGGCGCGTTGATCCACGGCCGGACCGCGGTCGCCGAGGCGAAGGTCTTGTCCAGGTCGGGGAAGCGCTCGACGACCGTGCGGAAGGCCTTCTCGGGGTCGTCCGGGAGGTGCTCCCAGCGCTCCGGGTCGAGGCTGAGCGTGACTCCGGTGGCCGGGTTGCCGCCGTGGGCGTGGTTGTCGAAGCGGACCAGCTGGATCCAGCCGCCGTCGAAGAGATGGTGGACGGTGCCCTCGGACCAGGCGGTGGCGCGCGGGTAGTCCCCGGTGGGCCGCACCTCCTCGAAGGGCGTCACGCCGGTCATGTGCGTGGCGATGACCCGGGAGCGCAGGCCGAGCCGCGGCTCGGGGTCGTCGCCGCCGTTCTTCGCCACCAGGAAGGAGCCGGGGCCGCTGACGTCGACCAGGTAACGGGCCTTCCAGACATGCCCGTCGGTGGTCTCGACGCGTGCCCCGTCCGCCTCGGTCCAGGCGTCCGTCGCGTGCACCCCGTGCGAGAGCACCGCGGCGCCGTAGCGATGCGCGATGCGCTGCGTGTACGCGTCGACGCTGCGCCGCTCCAGGTGCCACTCGGCGTGCTCGCCGGGCACGTTGAACTGGACGCTCTCCTCGGGGCTCTGCGGCCGGCCGGGCCGGTGGTAGAGGAAGCCGAGGCTCTTCTTGATGCCGCTGTCCCGGCGCACCTCCGCCGGCAGGTCCGGGAACAGCCCGAAGGCGGCGATCTCCGGGATGTCGAAGCGCTTGGCCAGCAGCAGGAACACCTCGGCGGTGTACGGCACGGTGGTCTCGCCGGAGGGCTCGCTGCGGTCCTCGGCACTCGGCACCACAAGTACCCGTACCCCCTGGCGGGCCAGCACGGCGGCGAGCAGGCCGCCGGCCATGGTGCCGCCCAGGACGACGACGTCGTACTTCTCCCGGGGGTCCGCGGGAGGAGCCGGGCGGTCTCCGGGCGGGGTGGTTCGGTTGATCTTCATGGGTTCAACTCCCCTCGGTTCTCTCCCTGGACGCGCGGGGGCGCCGGCCCCACCGGGACCGGCGCCGTACGCGCGGTTCAGAAGATGCGCTTGCCGCGCAGCTTCGCCTTGATGGCCTCGCGCCCGTTGCCGGTCATCATCCGCTTGACGACCGGGTCGGCCTCGGTGTGCAGCCAGCGCGCGGTCTTCAGCAGCGTCTTCGGTCCGGGGATCATGAAGCGCAGGTCGCGCTCGGCGAAGCCGAAGTTCTTCGGCACGAAGTTCACGGTCTCGAGCTGCTCGTAGACCGTGTCGGCCGCGTCGCGCGCGGTGGTCCGGCCTGCCTCGTAGTCGAGGACCTTGTCGACCATCAGGTCGTACAGGCCCTTGTAGCCCTCGTGGTCCGGCCAGTACAGGCCGAGGTACGGGGCCTTCTCCAGGTCCTTGAAGTGCTGCTCGTTGCCGTCCTTGAAGTACTTGAACAGGCCCTCGGAGAGCCGGTAGGTGCCCGCGTTGGCGCCCCAGGCCCACATCCGGTAGACGGCCGTCCACAGGTCGTAGTCGCTCCAGGAGATGAAGGAGGCGTTGACCAGGGAGTCGTTGTAGTCGAACAGGCCCTGCTGCATCTTGTCGACGTAGTCGAAGCGCTCGCGGGAGAAGTTGTCGTCCTTGACGGCCTCCAGCAGCCGCCAGGTGAGGCTGTTGATGGCCTCGGCGGTGTTGGACAGACCGCGCGAGTAGAGCGGGTCGATGAACCCGGCCGCGTGCGACAGCAGGAACCAGCGGTCGCCGGCGCACTGCCGGGAGGAGTACTGGAGCCGGTCGGTGGAGATCCAGTTGCGCACGGCGCGCGCGCCCTCGTACTGGCGGGCGATGTCCGGGAAGCGCGACGCGTAGGCGTGGAACTCCTCCTCCGGCGTCATGTCCGCGGACTTGGGGTACTTGCGCGGGTCGAGGGTGAGGCCGACGCTGCACAGCGGGTTGCGCGACCACTCGTGGTTGTCGAAGCCGATCACCCAGAACCAGCCGCGCTCGAACATGTGGTGCACGGTGCCCTGGTACCAGGGCGAGGGCGGGGTGTCCTCGGGGCCGCGGTGCGTGAACAGGTCGTCGGTGGGCCGGACGTTGGTCATGTGGTTCCACATGGACCGGGAGTGGTGGCTGAACCGGCAGGGGTCCTCGCGCAGGTTGAACTTCTCCGCGAGCGGCGAGCGGAAGCCACTGGCGTCCACCACGTACCGGGCGCGGTACTGCTCGCCCTCGGCGGTGCTCAGGGTGACGCCCCGGTCGTCGAAGTCGACGTCGGCGACCCGGAAGTTCTGCCGCGCGGTGGCGCCGTACTTCAGGGCCACGTGGTACATGTACGAGTCGGTGTCCTGCCGGAACAGGTGGCTCGCCTCGTGCAGCAGACCGGGGGTGCCGAACTGGTTGACTTCCTTGGGGTCCTGGTCCTGGCCCTCGTGGTGCAGCAGGAAGCTGAAGTGCTTCTTCACACCGAACTTGGGGCCGAGCACCTTGGTGCTGTTGGTGAAGGTGGCCAGCGTCTTGATCTCCGGCACGTCGTAGCGCTCGGAGATGGTGCGCAGACACACCAGGGTGTACGGGATCGTCGACTCGCCGATCGCGAAGCGGGGGTGGGCTCCGGCGTCCAGGAGCAGGACCTTGACGCCGTTGCGGGCCAGGACGGCGGCGAGCATGGAGCCGGCGATACCGGACCCCAGGATGGCCACGTCGTACACCGGCGCCGGTCCGCTGACCAGGGCGGGACTGTCGGACACGGGGAACTCCTCTGGCTTGTCGGGCTGCTGTGGTTCGGGAACCGGTTCGGGTGCGGTCACTCGGGCTCGGGCACCCGGAAGGCCCGCCCGATCACCGGCCAGCCCGCGGCCATGTGCTTGAACTCCTCGGCGAGCTGGAACTCGTCGCGGTCGAAGCGCTTCTTCATGAAGAGCGTGAGCCCTTCCCAGGTCAGATCGCCGATCTCCTTGGGTGCCTTGGTCCGCGACCAGCGCAGCGTCTTCGCCAGCTTGATCGGGTTCACCTCGGTCCAGTGGACGTCGGGGTCGTTCAGGCCGAACACGGGCGGGATGAAGTCGGCCTTGCCGAGCAGCTCCATGATGTGGTCGGCGGCTTCCCGGTCCCCGCGGCGGCCGTTCTGGACGTCCTGGATCGCCTCGCTCATCGCCTTGAGCAGCTCACGGGCCGGCGCGTAGTCGGGGATGGCCCCGTTGGGCGCCTGGCGCTCGAGCCGGTCCAGGACCTTCGGGTCGTGGTTCTCCAGGAAGCGGGCGTAGGCCCGGTTGATCTCGAAGGTGGCGAGCGCCTGGCTGAGCACCCAGGAGCGGTAGTAGGCGTTCCAGAGGAACCAGCTCTTGGTGCCGGTGTAGGCGTTGGCGACCAGGTCGTCGTTGAAGTCGAGCAGACCCTGCTCGAGCTCCTGGACGTACTCGAACCGCTCGACGGCGAAGTCGTCGTCCTTGATGGCGTCCAGCAGCCGCCAGGTCAGAGCGTGGATGATCTCCATGGTGTTGGACAGACCGCGGGAGAACAGCGCGTCCACGAAACCGGCGGCGTGCGAGGTCAGGCACCAGCGGTAGCCGACCGTCTGCTTCGAGGAGTACTGGAGCCGGTCGGTGCGCACCCAGTCCCGGACGGAGATGGCGTCCTTGAACTGCGGGGCGATGTCGGGGTACTTGGCGATGAAGTTGCGGAACTCCTCCTCGGGGGAGCAGTCCGGCGTGGGGTGGATCCGCGGGTCGAGGTTGAGGCCCACGCTGCACAGCGGGTTGGTGGCGCGCGGGTGGTTGTTGAAGGGGATGACCCACATCCAGCCACCCTCGAACATGTGGTGGAGGGTGCCCTCGCTCCACGGGCTCGGGTTCTTGTGGCTGCCCTTGGGGACCGTCTGCTCCCACGGCTTCACGTTGATCATGTGCGTGAACAGTGAGCGCGAGTGGTGGCGCAGCCGGCTGGGCTCCTCACGGAGGCTGAACTTCTCGGCCAGCGGGGAGCGGTGACCGCTCGCGTCCACGACGAACTTCACCCGGACCGGGTCGCCGTGCGTCGGTATGACGGTGACGCCGTCGTCGTCGAACTCGGCGTCCACGATCTTCGTCTGCTGGCGCACGTCGGCGCCGTACTTGATGGCGACGGCCAGCATCCAGGCGTCGACGTCCTGGCGGAAGAAGTGGTTCTCCGTGTGGGTGATCTTCGGGATCGGGAACATGCTGGTTTCCAGCGGGTTCTGCCGGGCGCCCTCACGGTGGTAGAGGAAGCCGAAGTTGCGCTTCACTCCACAGTTGGTGGAGATCTTCGACTGCACGGACTCGAAGGTGGTGAGCCACTTGATCTCGGGCACGCCGTAGCGCTCGCTGACCAGCCGCATCAGCATCGAGGTGTACGGAATCGTGGACTCGCCGATGGCGAACCGGGGGTGCGTTCCCGCGTCGAGGACGAGCACCTTGGCCCCGTTGCGGGCGAGACAGGCGGCCAGCGTGGTACCCGCCAGACCCGACCCCAGGATGGCCACGTCGTACTGCGGCGACGTGGCGTGCTTCGAGCGAGTCGGCATGAGCCTCTCCTTGGTCGATCCGGGCATCCGTTTCGGCCAAGCTAGGGCCACCGACTCAAGCCCCACTCAGCCGCCGCTCAGGGCCGCCGCGCGTTCTGCGCGGCGGCACCACGGGCGGGACGGACGGTTCAGTTGTGGTCTTGCTACGGCGGCGAACCGGCTCAGTTCTGGATCCAGCGGAGGTAGGCGTTGGTCAGTTCGAACCGGGCGCGGTGCCGCGAGCCCGCCCACGCGCAGTAGCCGTCGGGGCGGATCAGGACGACCTCGGGCTTGCGCCAGGGTCCGGAGTCCGCGACGAGCCGGCCGCCGACGCGGACGAGGCCCGCGTCCGTCTCCGGCACCGACGGCAGCAGCGGGGCGCCGTCGCCGCGGTCGACCAGGACGAAGCCGCCCTGGCGCTGCACCTCGTGCAGGCGCAGGCGGCGGCCGCTCCCTGCGATCTCCAGATCGGGGACCCGGGTACCGGTGAGGGGTGACGCCCCGACGCCCGCGGCCATCGACGGGTAGCTCGTGGCGATGCCCGACAGATGTCCGACCGCGGTGCGGTGGGTGACGGGGACCCGGCTGGCCACGGTCATCACGACCTTGCGGGCGACCCGCGCGGGCAGCTGGTCGGAGGTCATCATGCGGGTGGCGATGTCCGTCACCTTGATCACGCCCTGGGAGACCCGGCGCCGCTCCAGCGCGAAGGTGTCGAGCAGGTCCTCGGCGGCCCGCCCGTTGACCACGGCGCCCAGCTTCCAGCCGAGGTTCATGGCGTCCTGGATACCGAGGTTGAGGCCCTGTCCGCCGAGCGGGGAGTGGACGTGCGCGGCGTCACCGGCGATGATCATGCGCCCCTTGCGGTAGAACGAGGCCTGCCGTTCCTGGATATGGAACCGCGAGGTCCACAGCGGCTCGCTGGGCCGCATGTTCCTGCCGAACAGCTTGGCCAGCGTCTGGTCGACCTCGGAGAGCGTGACGGGATCGTCCGACCAGGGCTTGTCCCGGTCGATCACGCCCATGCGGTACCAGCCGTTGCCGAAGTCGGTCGCCACCACCAGGCCGGCCCGGCCGACGCGGATCAGCAGCTGGTCGTCGAGCGGGGTGCCCAGCTTCACGTCGGCCACGATGATCGTGTACGGGTAGGTCGCACCGGTGAACTCGGCCCCCATGGCCTCCCGCACCCGGCTGCGCGAGCCGTCGCAGCCGACCACCCAGGAGGCGCTCTCCTCCCAGACCCTGCCGTCCTGCTCCAGGGTGCAGCGGACGACGGGACCCTCCTGACGGCAGCCGGTGACCATGACCCCGCGGTCCACCGTCACCCCGAGCCCCGAGGCGCGCTTCTCCAGGATTTCCTCGGTCTCTCCCTGCGGAATGATGGTCAGCTGGCCGTAGTCGGTGGCGAGGCGGCCCATGTCGAACAGGGACCCGCCGAGCGAGACCCGTACCCGCGGGATGGGGTTGGCGCGGGCCAGCACCTCGTCGGCGAGGCCACGCATGTTGAGGACCTCCATGGTCCGTCCGTGCAGTCCGAGCGCCCGGGACTCCCGGGTGCGGTCCTCGCGCCGCTCGACGACGCGGCAGCGCACCCCGGCCATGGCGAGTTCGCCCGCCAGCATCAGCCCGGTGGGGCCCGCGCCCGCGATGATCACGTCGTACGCGGCGGTCTTGTCGTTCACTACGTTGGCCTCTCTCTGCGGTCCCCGCGGCGGGCCCCTCGGCTCCGCTCGACCGTCGCGCGAGCGCTGACTCGCATGATCCGATCGCTTCCGGAGTCGAACGGGCCCGCAGGAGGTGCTCAGAAGATTCGTTTGCCTTTCACAAAGTGCTTGATCGCCTCGACCGAGGTACCGACCATGTACGGCCGCATGTCCGCGGGCGCCCTGGTGCGCGACCAGAGCAGCATCTTGCGCAGCCGTGCCGGGCTCGGGTCGATGAACCTGACGTCACGCCGCGCGATCCCCAGGGACGGCGGGACCCAGTCGGCCGTGCGCAGCTTGTCGAAGAGCCGGTCGGCCGCGTCCTGGGAGCGCATCTCGCCGGCCTCGACGGCCTCGCAGTAGTCGGCCATCTCGTCGAAGATCTCGCGGTACTCGGGCTTGTCCGGCCACCACAGACCGGGGCTCGGCACGTCCTCCAGGCCCCGCCAGATGTCCGGGTCGTGCTGCCTGCGCGCCTTGAGGTCCTCGTGGATGACGCGGAAGGCGCCGGGCAGGGAGCCGTAGCTCCAGATCCGGAAGACCGCGTTCCACAGGTCGTAGTCGGAGAAGCTGATGAACGCCGAGTTGACCAGCCGGTCGTTGAAGTGGAGCAGGTTCTGTTCGAGCTGCTCGACGTAGGCGAACTGGGCCGGGTCGAAGTCGTCGTGCTTCAGCGCCCGGATCAGCCGCCAGGCGAGCACGTTGAGGATCTCGGCCGTGTTGGACAGACCGCGCGAGAACAGTGGGTCGACGAACCCGGCCGCGTGCGGCAGCAGCACCCAGCGCTCTCCGACGACCTGCTTCGAGGAGTACTGCAGGCGCCCGGTACCGATCCACGGACGGACGCTGCGCGCCCTGGCCAACTGCCGCTTGACCAGCGGGAACCGGTCGACGTGGTGCCAGAACTCCTCCTCGGCCGTCATGTCGCTGGGCTTGGGGTAGCGACGCGGGTCGAGCTGGAGGCCGACGCTGCACAGCGGGTTGGTGCTCTTCGGGTGGTTGTCGAACGGGATGATCCAGAACCAGCCCCGCTCGAACATGTGGTGCATCGTGCCCTCGTGCCAGGGCCGCGGGGGCACGTCGTCGGGGCCCATGCGGACGTGGTCGTCGACCCGGTCCACGTTGATCATGTGGGTGAAGATCGAGCGGGCGTGGTGCTTGAGCCTGGTCGGCTCGTCCCGCAGGCCCAACTGCTCCGCGAGCGGGGAGCGGAAGCCGCTGCCGTCGACCACGAAGCGGGCGCGGTGGGTGGTGCCGTCGACGCCGATGACGGTGACGCCGGCGGCGTCGAAGTCGACCTTCTCCACCCGGTGGTTCTGCAGCGCGGTGCAGCCGTACTTCAGCGCCACGTGGAACAGGTACTGGTCGATGTCCTGGCGGAAGTAGTGGCTGGCCAGGTGGAGGACCTTCGGCAGCCGGAACTGGTTGATCTCCCGGGGGTCGGGCTCCTGGCCGTCACGGTGGATCATGAAGCCGAAGTGCCGCTTCAGGCCGGAGGAGGTGCTGATGTACTCGTTGCACTCCTCCAGGCTGCCGAGGTGACCGATCTCCGGCACGCCGTAGCGGTGGGCGAGCATCCTGAGGTGGACAAGGGTGTAGCCGACGGTCGACTCACCGATCGCGAAACGCGGGTGTGATCCGGCGTCCAGGAGCAGGACCTTGTTTCCGGCCTTGGCGAGGATCGCGCCGAGGACGGAGCCGGCTAAGCCGGTGCCGAGGATCACCACGTCGTAGGTGTCGCTCTTCTGGTGCTTCATCTCACTCCCCGTGTGGGTGACCTCAGCTCGCGCTGGCGGAACGGCGCTTGATGACCTGTCCGATGACGGGCCAGTACGCCGCGATGTGCTTCAGCTCCTCGGTGACCTTGAACTCCTCCTTGTCGAACCGTTTGCGCAGGAACAGCGTGAGACCGTCGTAGACCAGGTCGCCGATCTCGTCCGGAGCGTCCTTCTTCGCCCAGCGCAGCGTCTGCAGCACCTTGAGCGTCGAGGCGTCCGTCCAGTGGTTGTCGGGATCGGCCAGGCCGAAGGCGGGCGGCACGAAGTCGGTCGCGCGCAGTTGCGCGAGGATCTCCTCCGATACCTCCCTGGGGTCCGCCTCGCCCTTCTGGACCGCCTGCACGAGCGTGCTGACGTTCTTCAGCAGCTGGCGGACCGGGGCGTAGTCGGGGATCGCGCCGTCGGGGGCCTGACGCTCGAGGCGGGCGAGACCGGCCGGGTCCCGACTGTCGAGGTAGGTGGCGTAGGCGCGGTTGATCTCGAAGGTGGCGAGGATCTGGCCGAGCGACCACACCCTGAACCACGCGTTCCACAGGAACCAGTTGCCGAACGACGTGTAGGCGTTGGCCACCAGGTCGTCGTTGAAGTCGAGCAGCCCCTGCTCCAGCTCCTGGACGTAGGAGAACCGCTCCTCGGAGAAGTCGTCGTCCTTGATGGCGTCCAGCAGCCGCCAGCCCAGGGCGTGGATGATCTCCATGGTGTTGGACAGACCGCGGGAGAACAGCGCGTCCACGAAACCGGCGGCGTGCGAGGTCAGGCACCAGCGGTAGCCGACCGTCTGCTTCGAGGAGTACTGGAGGCGGCCGGTGCGCACCCAGTCCCGGGTGGCGACCGCGCCCTCGAACTGCGGGGCGATGTCGGGGTACTTGGCGATGAAGTCGCGGAACTCCTCCTCGGGGGAGCAGTCCGGCTGCGGGTGGATCCGCGGGTCGAGGTTGAGGCCCACGCTGCACAACGGGCTGGAGTGCAGGGGGTGGTTGTCGAAGGGGATGACCCACATCCAGCCGCCCTCGAAGAGGTGGTGGAGGGTGCCCTCGCTCCACGGGCTGGGGTTCTGGTGCGCGCCCTTCGGCTGGGTGTCCTCGTACGGCTTGACGCCGATCATGTGGGTGAACAGCGAGCGCGACTGGTGGCGCAGCCGGCTGGGCTCCTCCCGCAGACCGAACTTCTGCGCCAGCGGGGAGCGGTGGCCGCTCGCGTCGACGACGAACTTGACGCGCACCGGGTCGCCCTGGTCCGGGATGACCGTGACCCCGCCGTCGTCGATGTCGACGTCGACGATCCTCGTCTGCTGCCGGATCTCGGCGCCGTACTTCACGGCGACGTTCAGCATCCAGGCGTCGGTGTCCTGGCGGAAGAAGTGGTTCTCGGTGTGGGTGATCTTCGGGATCGGGAACATGCTGGTTTCCAGCGGGTTCTGCCGGGCGCCCTCGCGGTGGTAGAGGAAGCCGAAATTGCGCTTCACACCGCAGTTGGTGGAGATCTTCGACTGGACGGCCTCGAAGGTCGTCAGCCACTTGATCTCCGGGACCTGATACCGCTCGCTGACCAGCCGCATCATCATCGAGGTGTACGGGATGGTGGACTCGCCGATGGCGAACCGGGGGTGCAGGCCCGCGTCGAGGACGAGCACCTTGGCTCCGCCCCGGGCGAGACAGGCGGCCAGCGTGGTGCCGGCCAGGCCGGATCCCAGGATGGCCACGTCGTACTGCGGTGATGTCGGGCTGTGTGGACGGAGGCCGTCGGTCGACATGAGCCTCTCCTTGGTCGAATTCAGCCGTGGGGCTTCGGATCCGGCCAAGTTAGAAGCAACTCCTCAAAGACGACTTTTATTTGGGTCATGTTCACCATTAATGCATGCAACTGCATTTAGGCCGCAAATCGCCCACAAGCCGAACGGCCGGCCTCCCCAAGGGGAAGCCGGCCGTCACCCGCCCCGCACGACAGCGGCCGGCTTCCCCCGAGAGGGAAGCCGGCCGCCTGGCCCGCGAGTTGTCTTCAGCCCATGTGTGCCACCGGGGAGCTGGTCTCCCCCGGCCGCGGCTTGGGCGTGTTCATCATCGCGGCGATGACCAGCGCACCACACGCCATGATGGCGCCGGCCCAGGTGAACGCCGTGGTGAACCCTTCGGTCATCGCCTCCTGCACGACGGCCGGGTTCTTGGCCTGGGCGCCGCGATCCGCGAGGAACTCCGCCGCCGCGTCCGCGGCCAGCGTGCTGAGCAGCGCCGTACCGATCGAACCACCGATCTGCTGGGCGGTGTTGACCGTGCCGGAGGCCACACCGGCGTGCTCGTCGGCGATCCGGTAGGTCGCGTAGTTCATCGCGGTCGCGATCACCAGACCCATACCCGCGCCCTGGACGTACAGGGCGGGCGCGACCATCGTCCAGTAGGACGAGCCCGGGTCCAGCGCGGCGAGCCAGAACAGCGCACAGGCCGCGATGATCATGCCGGGCACCACGAGGGCGCGCGGCGGGGCCTTGGGGATCAGCTTGGTGGACACACCGCCGGCGAACATGCCGACGCCGAGCGGCAGCGGCAGGAAGGCCAGACCGGTCTCCACCGGCGAGTACCCCTTGACAAGCTGGAGGTAGAAGGTCAGGAAGAACAGCGCGCCGAGCATGGCGATCATCGCGACGCCCACCGCGAGGTAGGAGCTGCCGCGCGTGCGGTCGCTGATCACACTGAGCGGCAGCAGCGGATGCGAGGAACGGGCCTCGACCGCGACGAACGCCAGCAGCAGGACGGCGCCCGCGGCGAACAGGCCCAGCACCAGGCCGGAGTCCCAGCCCTCGGACTCGGCCTCGCTGCACGCGTACACGATGGCGACAAGGCCGGTGGTCACGAGCAGCACGCCGGGGATGTCGAACCGGGCGCGCACCGCGGCCCGCTGCTCCGGGCCGAGGTACAGCACACCGAACGCGGCGATGACGGCGATCGGCGCGTTCACGTACATGCACCAGGTCCAGTCCATGTACTCGGTGAGGAAACCACCGAGCAGCAGACCGATGACGGCGCCGGAGGCGACGATGCCGCCGAAGATGCTGAACGCCTTGGCGCGTTCCCGCTGGTCGGTGAAGTTCACCGAGATCAGCGACAGCGCGGTGGGGGCGAGCAGGGCACCGAAGACACCCTGGAGCGCACGCGCGGTGAGCAGCATCTCGATGTTCGGGGCCGCGCCGCCCAGGCAGGAGGCGACGGCGAAGCCGGCCAGGGCGATCAGGAAGGCCCGCTTGCGGCCGGTGTAGTCGGCGATCCGGCCGCCGAGCAGCAGGAGGCTGCCGAAGGCAAGGGTGTACGAGGTGACGACCCACTGCCGGTTCTCATTGGAGAAGCCGAGGTCGGCCTGCATCTCCGGCAGCGCGATGTTCACGATCGTGATGTCGAGAACCACCATCAGCTGGGCCAGGCAGATGAAGACGAGGGCCGTCCAGCGCTTGGGGTTCGCTAACGGGGCCGCTCCGACGGCGGTACCGCCGGGGACCCGGTCTTCGGATGTGGTCATGGGGGGAGATGCCTTTCTCCGTCGTGTTCCGGGCCCCTCAGACGAGGGGCCGCGGAGTGTGCTCGGCCGGGCGGGTCGGCCGCCGCAACGGGCGGGGGCGTCACCGCTTCATGAATTCACCCGTTGATGGATTCATCCTGCCATGAATTATTCTCCCTGCGCGACGGTGCGGGCAAGTACCCAGTTCGGACCATCCACCCGAAGTAGAGCGACAGCAGCGCCTCATCGAGCGGCGGACAAGCGATCCCCGAGCCGGCCAGGGCCGACACGGTGTTCGTGGCGTCGTAGTCGATGGCCTCCTCGCCGCCGACCACGAACTCCTCGACCACCCCCATGACGGGGTGCAGCTCGTTGTCGTTGACGGCGAAGGAGTCCTGGAGCGCCCGCCACCACTGCTCCACCGGGACCGTGCGGAAGTCCCAGCCGAAGCGCTCCATCGCCTCCAGCAGTTCCTTGAAGGCCGCCTTGCGCCGGTTGACCAGGTGGTACGTCAGTCCCCACGCGTGCTCCCGGCGGGAGATCCGCACCAGACCCGAGGTGACGTAGTCCACCGGGGTCATCTCGATCTCCAGATCGAGGTCGGGAGCCATGCCCAGCTGCACACAGCCCTTGATCACCCGGGTGGTGAAGTGCGTGGTCAGACAGGCACCGGTGCGCGAGTCGCCGAGGACGCGGCCCGGGCGGTGCATGTCGACCGGGATACCGCGCTCCTGCGCCTGCCGGACCAGCAGCTCAGCCGCCCACTTGGTCTGGACGTAGCCGGTCACCAGCTTGCCGGCGCCGAGGATGTCGTCGCCCTCGGCGATCACGGTCCGGCCGTCCGCGGGGATGCCCCAGATGCCGTACGTCGACACGTACGAGACCGGGGTCTGCGTCGGGCCGGTGCAGGCGAGCCGGATGATCTCCTCGGTGCCGGTCAGGTTCGCGGGGCGCAACTGCTCGTAGGTGTAGGAGAAGTTGACCCAGGCGCCATTGTGGTAGATCGCGTCCGTCAGACCGCCGAGCCGGGTGAACTCCGCCTCGGTCAGGCCGAGTCGGGGCTTGGCCAGGTCGCCGGGGACCACCGCGATCCGGTCGGCGGCGTCCTCCCGCCAGGGCAGGTACTGCTCCAGGTTCCGGCGGATCCGGGCCAGGCCCGCCTCCGGGGTGTCACAGCGGACCAGGCAGTGCACGGTGGCCTCGGTGGTGCCCAGCAACTCGTCGAGCAGATAGGCCCCGAGGAAGCCGGTGGCGCCGGTGAGCAGGACGTTGCGCGGGTCCTTGTAGCCCTCGCCGACCGGTCCGGCCGGCACGATCGCCGGGTCCAGGGCGACGTCGGCGGCGATCAGCTCCGGCTCCGTCCAGTCCGCGGCCGGTTCCGGCGCGGCCTCGCCCTCGCCGCCCAGCTCGGTGTCGAGCAGCCGCACCCAGTCCTCCAGCGCGGTCCGCTCGAAGAACTGGCTCGGGCGCACGCTGATGCCCAGGTCGCCCTTGCAGCGCTTGACGACCTCCATGACCATCAGCGAGTCCAGGCCGTGCGACATCACGTCCGCCTCCGGCAGCACCGACTCCGGCGGCACCGCCAGCACCTCGCCGAGCACCTGCTGGAGATAGCCGGTCAGCACGGCCGTACGGCCTGCCGCGTCGGCCCCCTGCACGGCCTCCAGCACCGCCGTGGACGTGCCCCCGCCGGTGCCCTCGTCGATCTCGACCGTGCGCAGCACCGGGCGGTCGGCGCGGGCCTCCATGACCGGCTTGTACACCGACCAGTCGGCGGAGCAGACCACCGCCTGCGGGGCGTCCTGGGCCAGCAGCGCGTCCAGCAGCCGCAGACACTGCGGCGCGGAGAGCATGCGCAGACCGGTGGAGGTCAGGAACTCCACGACGTCGGCGCCGAACAGGTTCGACGTCAGCTCCCACGGGCCCCAGCTCACGGTGAGGGCGGTCAGGCCCTGGGCCCGCCGGTACTCGGCGAGCGCGTCGAGGAAGGAGTTGGCGGCGGCGTAGCTGGTGACGTGCTGCGAGCCCCAGGTCGCGGCGATCGAGGAGAAGCCCAGGAAGAAGTCGAGCTCCAGGCCCTCGGTCAGCTGGTGCAGCAGCCAGCCGCCGACCACCTTGGGCCGCCACACGGCGTCGTAGTCGCTCGGGTCCGACACCGGGATGTCCCGCAGGAACTGCGGGACCGAGGTACCGGCCGCGTGCACCACACCGCGCAGCGGCAGCAGCCCGGTCGCCAGGCCCTGGATCACCGGCAGCATGTCCTCGATGTCGTTGACATCGGCGGCCACCACCTCGACCAGCACCCCGGTCTCCTCCAGCGCGGCCACGAAGTCGACGCGCTCGCGCACGGAGGGCTTCAGCTCCGGGTCGTGCCACTTCTGCCGGGGCGGCAGGGGGGTACGGCCGAGCAGGACCAGCTTGCCCGCGCCGCTGTCGGCGAGGCTGCGCGCCAGAGCCTGTCCGATGCCGCCGAAGGCGCCGGTGATCAGATAGGTGCCCTGCCGGTCGATCCGCGGCCGGCGGCGCAGCTCCTCGGCGCTCAGCGGGAACTTCACCAGCCGCGCCACCCGGCGGCTCTCCCCGCGCAGCGCCTGCTGGTCCTCGGCGGCGGTGTCGGCGAGCGCCGCGGTCAGCGCCGCGCCCTCGTCGTTCTCCCGCGCCTGCGGGTCGAGGTCGATCGCGCCGGCCCAGTGCTCGGGGTGCTCCAGCGCGATGGCCCGGCCGAGGCCCCAGAGCGTGCCGGCGAAGGGCGAGGTGACGCCCTGTTCCGCCGTCGCGGGCACGGCACCCCGGGTGACCAGGCTCAGCCCGGTCTTCGTGCAGGCCGAGCGGGCGGTCAGGCCCTGGACCAGGGCGACGGCGGCCAGTTCGGCGCGGTCCCGGAAGGCGGTCAGCGACTCGGCGTCGGCGGCGTCCGGGCGCGGCGCGTCCAGGCCGGTCAGCAGCACGACCCGGTGCGGGGCGACCCCGTCGGGCAGCTCGCGCAGCCAGTCGTCCAGGTCGGGGGCGCCGGACTCCTCGATCCGGCAGTGCGCGCCCCGGGCCCGCAGCGCCGTCGCCAGTCGGCGCGCGGTGCCGGTGCGGTCGGGCACCAGCAGCCAACCCTGTCCGGACAGGTCCGGTGCGGCGGGGGCCGGTTCGATCTCCTGCCATTCGAGCCGGGTGAGCAGCTCGTCCGGGTTCCGCCAGGGCGCCGCGGCGGGGGTCGCCGCGGCGGACGCGGGCTCGCTGACGACCATCAGCTCGCGGATGCCGCCCAGGTAGGCGCCGTCCTCGGCGAACAGGTCGACGCTGCCGGAGACCGTGCCGGGCTCCTTGCCGCCCTGGGCGATGGCCCGTACGTAGCGGGCGCCGTCCAGCGATTCCAGCGTGGCCTCGGTGATCCGTCCGGCGAAGCCCGCCTCGCTCAGCCCCGCGTCCCAGGACACGGCGGCGACGGCCGCGTCGAAGACCTGCACGGCGTGGTCGGCGATCTCCTCGCTGTCCAGGCCGAGGGCCACCAGCACGCCCTCGTCGCCGCGGTGCGCGGAGACGACGGCGCCGATCAGGGCGTCCGACAACGAGGCCGTCTCGTAGTGCAGTTCGTCCCCGTACTCGTGCCCGGCCAGCGTGGGCGCGTTGCTGCCGGAGTGCCGCGAGCGGGTGCTCGCCCGGCGGCGCAGGACCGCGCGGGCGTGCCGCGTCCAGGGCGCTCCGGCGGCCGCCTCGGCCGGGGTCTGGGTGTGCAGTTCGACGATCGCGCAGCCGTCGTCGTCGCTGTTGACGGTGATCTGCAGGACCCGTCCGGCCCGGTCCATCGGCGGGGGCTTGAACACGTCGAGCTTCTCGACGCAGGACCAGACCCCGCCGAGGGCGTCGGCGGCCGCCGCCCGCGCCGCCCGGCCCAGCGAGCCGACCGGCAGGAACCGGAAACCGTCCGAACCGGTGCGCGCGTAGCGGTCCCAGTCCGGCGCGTCCAGCTGGAGCTCATAGGTCGGTACGGCGCTGTGCAGCCGGATTCCGGCCTGCGGCACCGGCGTGCCCGCGGCGGCCCGGGGCGCCTCGCGGCGCTCCTCGTACCAGTAGCGCTCGCCGTGCCACGGGGTGACCGGCAGGGCCACCCGGCGGGAGGTGCGGCCGGAACCCGAGTGCACCGCCGCCCAGTCCACGGTCTCGCCGCGCAGGTGCAGCAAGCCCAGCGCCCGCTGGACGGCGGTGCGGTCCTCGGGTGCGCCGGCCCTCGGCTTGTACAGGGACGGCACGTAGCGGCAGTCGCCGTCCAGGCCGGTGCGCTCGCCGATGCCGCTGAGCACCGGGGAGGGGCCGATCTCCAGGAAGGTGCGGGCCCCTTCCGCGTGCAGCGCGGTGAGGCCGTCGTGGAAGCGGACCGTGCCGGCCGCGTGCCGCACCCAGTACTCCGGGCCGCCGTCCTCGGCGGTCCAGGGGCGGCCGGTGTGGTCCGAGACCAGCGGCAGGGTCGGCGTCCGGTAGGTCAGCGACTGGGCGACCTCGCGGAATTCGGCCAGCATCGGCGCCAGCAGCGGGGAGTGGAAGGCGTGGCTGACGGTCAGCCGGGTGGTGCGCATGCCGCGCTTCTCCAGCGTGGCGCGTACCGCGTCCACATCGGCGGCGGCACCCGAGATCACCACGCTGGACGGGCCGTTGACCCCGGCCAGCGACACCGTGTCGCGGTAGCCGGCGATGGCCGCGCGGGCGGTGGCCTCGTCGCAGTCCAGGGCTGCCATGGCGCCGCCCGCCGGCAGCGCGGCCATCAGGGCGGCGCGAGCGGCGACCAGCTTGACGGCGTCCTGGAGATCGAAGACGCCCGCGATGCAGGCGGCGACGATGCCGCCGATGCTGTGGCCGAGCAGTCCGCTGGGCTTCAGGCCCCAGGACTGCCACATCCGGGCGAGCGCGTACTCGACGGCGAACAGGGCGGGCTGGGTGTAGCGGGTGTCGTCGACCGGCGACTCCTGGCCGGGCTCCGGCCACACCACGGCGGCCAGCGGACGGTCCAGGTGGACGTCGAACAGGGCGGCGGCCTCGTCGAACGGGGCGCGGAAGGCGGGCTCGTCGGCGAGGCCGCGGGCCATTCCGGCGTACTGCGAACCCTGGCCGGTGAACAGCCAGGCCGTCTTGCGGTGCTTGTGGACGGGCAGTTCGGCGATGACGGCGCCGGAGGTCCGCTCCCCGCGCGCGAACGCCTCCAGCGCGTCGGCGAGTTCGCCCGCGCCGGAGCCGGTGACGGCGAGTCCGTTGCGCTGCCGGGACCGGCCGACCTGGCTGGTCCAGCTGATGTCGGCGAGCGGCACCTGGGGGTTGTCGCGCAGATGACCGGCGTACCGGCCGGCGAGTTCGGCGAGCCCTTCCGCGGAGTGCGCGGACAGGGTCAGCACCTCGGGGCCGGTGGCCGCGGCGGGCTCGGCCTTCACCGGGACGGCGCTGATCACGGCGTGCGCGTTGGTGCCGCTCGCGCCGAAGCTGCTGATGCCGCCGATGCGCGGCCGGTCGCCGGTGCCGCCCCAGGGGCCGCCGTCCTTGGTGACCTCGACGTTGAGCTTGCCCCAGTCGACGTTCGGGTTGGGGTCGTTGAAGTGCAGGTGCGGCGGGAGCTCGCCGTGCTGGAGGGCGAGCACCAGCTTCAGCACACCGGCGATGCCGGCCGCCGACTCGAGGTGACCGATGTTGGTCTTGATCGAGCCGACCTTCAGCGGGCTGTCGGCCGGGCGGTTGCGCCCGATCACGGCCTGCAGCGCCCGCAGTTCGATCGGGTCGCCGAGCGCGGTGCCGGTGCCGTGCGCCTCCACGTAGTCCACGTCACCGGCGGCGATCCCGGCCTGTTCCAGGGCGCCCCGGATGACGCCCTGCTGGGCCGCCGGGTTGGGCACGGTCAGACCGCTGCTGCGCCCGTCGTGGTTGACGGCGGAGCCGCGCACCAGGGCCAGCACCGGGTCGCCGTCGCGCAGCGCGTCGGAGTAGCGCTTGAGGACGACGACACCGGCGCCCTCGCCGCGCACATAGCCGTTGGCGCTCGCGTCGAAGGTCTTGCAGCGCCCGTCCGGGGAGAGCCCGCCGAACTTGCTCATCATGACGAAGCCGTACGGCGAGAGCATCAGGTTGACGCCGCCCGCGAGCGCCATGTCGCACTCGCCGGTGCGCAGGTCCTGGCAGGCCTCGTGCAGCGCGACCAGGGAGGAGGAGCAGGTCGTGTCGACGACCTTGCTCGGGCCCATCAGGCCGAGGGTGTACGAGATCCGGCCGGCCACGAAGCTGGGCTCGCCGACCAGCTGGTAGGCGTCGACGTCCCGGATGTCGCCCTCGCTCTGCCGCAGCCGGGCGTAGTCGGTGGTGGACACCCCGAAGTAGACGCCGGTGGCGCTGCCGGTGAGCCGGTCGGGCGCGTACCCGGCCCGCTCCAGCGCCTCCCAGGCCACCTCCAGCACGATCCGCTGCTGCGGGTCCATGCCGACGGCCTCGCGCGGCGAGATGCCGAAGACGCCGGGCTCGAACAGGTCGACGCGCTCGTCGAGGAAGCCGCCCTGCGTGACGTACGCCTTGCCGGGCTGGTCGGGGTCGTCGTCGAAGACCGCAGCCGCGTCACCGCGCTCCGCCGGGAACTCCCGGATGGTGTCGGTCCCTTCGACCAGCATCCGCCACAGGGAGTCGGGGCTGTCGGCACCGCCGGGCAGCCGGCAGCCGAGCCCGATCACGGCGATCGGCTCGTCCAGCGGGCGGCTGCGGTTCTTCGCCAGCTCGCCCTTGAGCTTCTCGATGGTGCGGACGGCTTCGACGAGTTTGGCCCGGTAGTCCGGGGTCGTCATGGTCAGTCTCCCTCGGTCAACAGGGCTTCGGACGACGCCAGCGCGTCGTCGAGACGGCTCAGCAGAGAGTCGTCGTCGAGCTCTTCCAGGTCTTCGGCCGGTTCCTGGGCAGCCGCTGCGGCCTCGGCGGGTGCGGCCTGGTCCTGCGGTTCGGTGAGCACCTCGTCGAGGACGAAGCGGGCGAAGGACGTGACGTTCGGGCACTCGAACATGACGGTGCCGGGCAGTTCGAGGCCCAGCTCGCGCTCGGCGCGCTGCTTGAGGTCCTGCGAGAGCACCGAGTCCATACCGAGGTCGAAGAAGCCCTGGTCGGGCGAGACGTCGGCCTCTTCCCCGAGCACTTGCGCGACAAGCCTGAGCAGCAGGTCGACCAGCTTCTCCTCCCGCCGGTCGGGCGACAGGGCGAGCAGCTCGGCGGCCAGATCACCGGCGGGCTCCGGCGCGGCCTGGGCCGCGGGCTGCGGCTCGGACTGCGGCCGGGGTTCCACCGCGTACGGAGTGTCCACCCAATAGGCCTTGCGCTGCCAGGGGTAGGCGGGCAGCCGTACCGGGCGGTGCGGTCCGGGCACCAGCCGGTCCCAGTCGACGCTCACCCCGTTGGCGTGCAGCGTGGCCGCCAGTTCCAGCAGCTCGATCGGGCCGAGGTAGGCCTTCTCGACGCCACTGGGCTGACGCCGGCGCGGCGCGGTGAGCTGGACCGGCATGGTCTCCCCGGGTTCGACCGCCGCGTCCAGGGCGGCGCCGAGCATGCGGATGGCGCGGCTGCCGGTGCCGATGTCCAGCAGTACGTCGAGGCCGGCCATGATGACCTCGCCCGCCAGCGCGTTCCAGCCGTTCGCGGCGGAGTGGCGGGCCACCCGCGCCCCGTCGGGCTGCGCGGGGACGGGCACGCCGGCCGCGAGCAGTCGTACGGCGTCGACGAGCGTGAGGTCGCCCGCGACCACGGCGGCGGCGTACTCGCCGATGTCCCAGCCGACGACCGCGTCGGGCCGGACGCCGAGCACCTGCCACAGGGCGGTCGTGGCCAGCTGGCCCGCGAACACCTCGCCCGCGTGCTCCACGCTGCCCGGGTGCGCCGGGCCCTCGGGTTCACCGAGTTCGGCGCGCAGGACCTCGTGGGCCTCGGCGAGGGCGGTTCGGTAGGTCTCGGCGGCCTCCGGGTCGCCGGCCAGCACCTCGTCGTAGGCCGACAGGTCTGCGGGGGTGCGTCCGTAGACGAACAGCACCGACGCCTCGTCGCGGGCCTGCACCGGTTGCGCCCGGTCCAGGGCGGCGAGGAGCTCGTCGCGGGTGCGTCCCACGGCGGTGATCCGGTGCGCGAGGTGGGCGCGGCGGGCGCCCGCGGTCCAGCACAGGTCGGCGAGCTCGCTGTCGGCGGCGGCGCGGACCCGCTCACGCATCCGGGCGACCGCCGCGGTCAGGGCGTCCGGGGTCGCGGCGGACACGGTCAGCACACAGGGCCGTACGGGCCCGGTGGTCTGCTGGGGCGGCTGCCGGGGGGCCTCCTGGACCAGGACGTGGGCGTTGGTGCCGGTGAAGCCGAACGCGCTGATGCCCGCGATCCGGGGCTGTTCGCCGCGCGGCCACGGCTTCGGCTCGGCTGCCACGCTCAACGGCAGCTTCGCCCAGTCCAGTTGGCGGGTCGGCTCGGTCAGGTGGAGCTGGGCGGGGATGCGCTCCCGGCCGAGCGCCAGCACCGTCTTGATCAGCCCGGTGACTCCGGCGGCGGCCTCCAGATGGCCGACGTTGGTCTTCACCGAGCCCACGAGCAAACGCCGGTCGGGCTGCCGTCCGGTGCCCAACGCCCCTGCCAGGGCGCGCAGTTCCACGGCGTCGCCGAGGCGGGTGCCGGTGCCGTGCGCCTCGACGTAGTCGACCTCGTGCGGTTCGATCCCGGCCTGGTCGAGTGCGGAGAGGATGACCTCCTCCTGGGCGGTGCCGCTGGGCACCGTGAACCCGCCGCTGGCCCCGTCCTGGTTGACCGCGCTGCCCCGGATGATCGCGTACACCCGGTCACCGTCGCGCAGGGCGCTCGAGAGTTTCTTGAGGATGACCACACCGGCGCCCTCGCCCCGGCCGTAGCCGTCGGCGGAGTCGTCGAAGGTCTTGCACCGTCCGTCGGGGGCGAGCGCCCCCGCGGCTCCCATGGAGAGGAAGACCGTCGGGGTGGCCATCACGTTGACCCCGCCGGCCAGCGCCAGCCGGCTCTCCCCCGCGCGCAGGCTCTGGCAGGCCAGGTGCACGGCGGTGAGGGAGGAGGAGCAGGCGGTGTCCACGGCGATGCTCGGACCGCGCAGCCCCAGGAAGTAGGAGATGCGGCCCGCGGTCGCGCTGAAGGAGTTGCCGGTGCCGTAGTAGAGATCGACGTCGGTCTCGCGACGGGTCACCAGTTGCTGGTAATCGGTGGTGTTGAGCCCGACGAACACACCGGTTTGGGTGCCGCCCATCCGGTCCGCCGGAACCCCGGCGTCCTCCAGCGCCTCCCAGGCCACCTCCAGGAACAGCCGCTGCTGCGGGTCCATGGTGCGGGCCTCGCGGGGCGAGATCCGGAAGAAGGAGTTGTCGAACCCGTCGACCTCGGAAAGGAACGCCCCCCGAGCAGGCACCCCGTCAAAGGCGGAGGCGTCCCAGCGCGAGGAGGGCACATCCCCGCTGGCGTCGACCCGGGAGTCGAGCAACTTCCAGAAGTCGTCGGGCCCAGAAACTCCGCCGGGCAACCGACACCCGATCCCGATGATGGCGATGGGCTCGGGGGTCTGGGAATCCTCCGGTTGGTCAGCTCCGGGAAGGGGCGCGGGGAACTGCGCGACCGGCCCGGACGGCGCGTCGGACGACAGACCACCTGCCGAGGCACTCTCTTCCTCGACGGCCGCACCATCCGGCTCCGAAGAAGCAACAGGCTCCGGAGTCAAGGTCATGATGAAGTCGGTGAACCCATCAATCGTGCCGTGCGCCAGCGCATCGGCCCCATCGACCTGCACCCGGAGTTCCTCAGCGACCCGCCGGGCGAACTCGGCGACGGAGATCGAGTCGATCCCCAGCTCGAAGAACCCCCGAGTACGCGGCAGCCGCTTACGCGGCCCGTGCCCGAGCACCTTCGCCAGCACGGCGTGCACGGTGGAGGCGACATGCTCCCGCTCATGGGAAGCAGCCTCGACAGGCTCCTCGACGACGGCGACAGCGACAGCCGCCGGCGCAGGAGCGGGAGCGGGAGCAGGAGCAGGCACCGGAGCAGCAGGAGCAGGCACCGGAGCAGCAGGAGCAGCAGGAGCAGCAGGAGCAGCCGACGCGGAACCCCCGGAGGGCACCGCACCCTGGGCGGCAGCCCCGAGCTCCGCGACCACCCGCCCACCCGCGTCGACCAGCCGCACCTCGGCCCGCAGCCCGTCCAGATCCGCCGGCCCCGAACCCTGCTCGCCCCGCTCCACGCCGTCCAGCCAGAACCGCTCGTCGGCCCATTGGTGCGGCGGCAGCGACACCGGCCGCACCGGCGCACCGTGCGCGGCGGCCCAGTCGACGTCGATGCCCGCCACGTGCAGCGTGGCCCGCGAGCGGGCCAGCATCGTCGGACCGTCCTGCCCCCGGACCAGCGAGGACACGACGGGACCGCGCCGCTCGCGGTGGGCGAGGGCGGACTGGATCGGCCGGGCGAGTACCGGGTGGGCGCCGATCTCGACGAACGCCGTCTCGCCCTCGGCGAGCAGCGCGTCGACGACGGGCCACAGTCGCACCGGCTCCCGCAGGTTGGCGTGCCAGTACGCGGCGTCCAGCGGGACGTCCTGCCCGGGCAGCGCGGTGGACAGGAACGGTACCGTCGGCGTACCGGGCCGCAAGTCCCGCAGCAGCTCGGCGAGTTCGTCGGCATAGGGCTGCATCAGCGGGGAGTGGAAGGCGTAGTCGACCGGGAGGGCCACCACGTTCACCCCGTCGTCGGCCAGTTCCCGGACCGCCGCCTCGACAGCCTCCTTGGGGCCGGCGATGACGACGGAGGCGGGTCCGTTCTCGGTGGCGACACAGACCTCGGGGTGCCGGGCGGCGAGCCGCTCCTGGACCAGGTCCGCGCCGAGTTCGACGTTGGCCATCTTCCCGGTGCCCGCCGCGCGGTGCATCAGCCGCCCGCGGTGGATCACCAGCCGTACGGCGTCCTCGAGTTCGAGCGCCCCGGACATGTGCGCGGCGGCGACCTCGCCCATGCTGTGGCCGATCACCGCGTCGGGGCGGACCCCCCAGGACTGCCAGAGCCGGGCGAGGGCGACCTGGACCGCGAAGACGGCGGGCTGGGCCACGTCGGTGGCCTTCACCCGGGCCGGGTCGGCGTCGCGCAGGACGTCGTACAGCGACCAGCCGGCCTCGGCGCGCAGCAGTTCGTCGATGTCGTCGAGGGTGTCGCGGACCACGGGTTCGCGCTGTGCGAGGTCCATGCCCATGCGCGGCCACTGCGAGCCCTGGCCGGAGAAGACGTGGACGAGCTTGGGCGGGTTCTCGGCCGCGCGGCCGCCCTCGATGTCGGTGAGCGCCGCGGTGAGTTCGGCGGCGTCCTTGCCGACGACGGCGATCCGGTGCTTGTGGTGGGTGCGCCGCGCGGCGGACGCGGCGGCGGCCGGGCCGACCGGGTCGGCGAGCGCTCCGGCGTAGTCGGCGGCCAGCTTGCGCAGCCCCTCGGCGGTGGTCGCGGAGACCAGGAGGGTGTGCGGTCCGGCGGACTCCTCGGTGGCGGGCTCCTCGGCAGGCTGCGGGGCGCTGCCGAGCACCACGTGCGCGTTGGTGCCGGAGAGCCCGAAAGCGCTCACTCCGGCGGCCAGGGAGACGTCCTCGCCGGGCAGCCGTACGTGCTCCACCGGGACGAGCGTCCCGGAGGAGTCCCAGTCGATCATCGGCGCCGGGTAGACGTGGTGGATCTGGCCGGGGACCGTACGGTGCCGGAGCACCAGCAGCGTCTTGAGCAGTCCCGCGATGCCGGCGGCCGAGTCCATGTGCCCGAAGTGGGCCTTGTGGGAGCCGACCAGCAGCGGGTCGTCGGCGGTCCGGGTGCGGCCGATCACCTCGGTCAGGGCGGAGATCTCCAGCGGGTCGCCGAGCGGGGTGCCGGTGCCGTGGGCCTCGACGAACACCGGCTCCTCGGGCGTGAGGGACGCCGACGCCAGCGCCGCGCGCAGCAGGTCCTGCTGCGCGACAGCGTTGGGGGCGGTCAGTCCGGCGCTGCGGCCGTCCTGGTTGACGGCCGAGCCGCGGATCAGCCCGTGGATGCGGTCGTGGTCGCGCACCGCGTCCGCGTAGCGCTTGAGTACGACGACCCCGCAACCCTCGCCGCGGACGATGCCGTCGGCGCGGGCGTCGAAGGGGCGGCACCGTCCGGTCGGGGACAGCGCTTGCACCTTGCCCATGAAGACGGAGAGTTCGGGCGCGACGATCACGTTGACACCGCCCGCGAGGGCGGTGTCGGCCTCGCCGTTGCGCAGCGCCTGGCAGGCCAGGTGGACGGCGACGAGCGAGGAGGAGCAGGCGGTGTTGACGGTCATCGCTGGACCGTGCAGCCCGAAGGTGTAGGCGATGCGTCCGGCGGCGAAGCTGAACTCCTTGCCGGAGGCGAAGTAGGGGTCGATGGCGCGGATCCCGGAGGTCCGGGCGTGCAGCAGCAGATAGTCGGAGCCGAGGATGCCCATGTGGACACTGGTCCGGCTGCCCTCCCAGTCGCCGCGCGGCAGGCCCGCGTCCTCCATGGCCTCGGAGCACACCTCCAGCAGCAGCCGCTGCTGGGGGTCCATGCCCCGGGCCTCGCGCGGGGAGACGCCGAAGTAGTCGGCGTCGAACCGGTCGATCTCGTCGAGGAATCCGCCCTCCCGGCAGTACGTGGTGCCGGGGTTGTGCCGGTCGGGGTGGTGGAAGTCCTCGCTCCAGCGGTCGGCGGGCACCGGCTGGACGACGTCCACGCCGTCCATGAACACCCGCCACAGCCCGTCGAGGTCGCGTACGCCGCCGGGGAAGCGGCAACCGGCCCCGACGACTGCGATGTCGTCGGGGCGCGGCTCGTACCGTCGGTTCTCAGCCATGGACCGGAGTTCCTCCCGTTGTGACCTGGTGGCGTCGCCCGGCCAGGTATCCGGCGAGCGACCGGATCGTCGGATGGCGCACCAGGGCACGCGGGTCCACCTCGTCGCCGAGCCAGTCCGCCAGGGCCGTGGTGATCACCAGGCTGTCCGCGGAGTCGATGTCGAACTCGTCGAAGCACAGGTGGACCGACACCATCGCCGGGGGCAGCAAGGTCCTTTGGGCTATCTGCTCCACCAGCCAGTTCTCCACCGCTTCGGGGGTGATCTCCCTCGCAGGTCCGCTCACCGTGGCACCTCTCTCCCTCAAGTGCGGCCGAAAGCGACGGTAGGGAGACCGACTCAAGACGCCCTTGAGAGTGCGTGCGGATGGCCGATCCTCGCCCCTCCCCGAAGCGGTCCGGCGGGTCGAACGGGCGGGCGTCCGTAAGGAGTCGCGAGCGTACGGCCCGCCGAAACCGGCCGACCGGCCCGCTGCCGTACGGCCGTATCCCGGCGGCGGCTTCCGGCCAGAAGTCCGCTGGGAGACCGGCGGGAGCCGTGCAGGGAATCGGGCAGGGAGTCCGACGGAGGGCCCGTCCGAGGGCCGACGAGGGCACCTCCGCCACCGCCGAACGCCACTGAGGCAAACCGGCGAACCCCACGGCGCCAACCGGCGAACCTCACGGCGCCAACCGGCGAACCCCACCGCCACCCCACCGCGAACCCCACCGCCAACCGGCGAACGCCCACGCGAGAACCGCCGGACGCTGCCCCTCCCCTCTCGAACACGTGTCGACGGCAGCTTGAGCGAGCCCTGTTGCGATCCCCGTCGAACGACCGCCGACGTCCCTCGCACGCGAAGACGTCCCTCGTACGCGGAAAGGAAGCCCTCCGTTGACCACCGACCCTCAGCTGACGCTGTTCTGTCTCGCCCACGCGGGCGGCAGCGCGCATCCGTACATCCGGCTCGCGGCCGATCTGCCGGACCACGTCTCCGTCGTACCGCTGGAACTGCCCGGCCACGGCACCCGGGTGCGCGAACCCCTGCTGCACGGCATCACCGCCCTGACCGAGGAGGCCGTACGGCAGATCGACGAGCGCCGGCACGAGCCGTACGCGATCTTCGGGCACAGCTTCGGCTCCCTGCTCGGCTACGAGGCCGCGCGGGCGCTGACCGCCCAGGGCACTCCGCCGGAGCTGCTGCTGGTGTCCGGCCGCAACGGCCCCACCGAGCCGCTGTCGCACCGCCCCTTCCACCACCTGCCCGACGAAGGCTTCGTGCAGGGACTGCAGCGCATCGGCGGACTGCCGGAGGCGCTGCTCGCCGAGCCGGAGCTGCTGAAGTTCTATCTGCCGGCCATCCGGACCGACCTGAAGGTCGTCGAGACCTACACGCACGCCCCCGGTCCGCGGCTGACGATCCCGGTGACCGCGTTCGCCGGGCGCAAGGACGTCCTCACCGACCCCTCGTCCATGGCCGCGTGGTCCCGGATCACCACCGGGGCCTTCGACTTCACGCTGGTCTCCGGGGGCCATTTCTTCCTCCAGGAGCCCGAGTTCAGGGCCGCCCTGGGGGCTCGGCTCACCCGGTTCGCGGCCACCGCCCGGCGCTTCGTCGCCGCCCGTGGCGGGGTCGCCCGAGCCGTTGCCGAGTGAACCTCCACCGACAGCGCCCAGCATCGGCGCCTGTACGGCTCTCCCCCCACGACCACGTCCGAGACCAACAGGAGGCCCCAGTGGCGGCGCTGTCCCATGAAGAGATCCGTCGCAGGATCGGCGAGTACATCGAGCAGCAGTTCCTCGGTGAGAGCGAGGTTTCGGAGCTGACGGACGACACCCCGCTGCTGGAGTGGAGCGTCCTCACCTCCATGAACACCTCCCTGCTGCTCTCGTTCATCCGCACCGAGCTGGGGGTCGTCGTGCCCCCGACCCACATCACCGGCCGGAACTTCGCAAACCTGGCGGCCATCACGGACATGGTCTACTCCCTGGCTCCGCAGCCCGCTGCCTGAACCGACCGAAGGAAGAGAGAGCATCGTGGACGCACAATTCGACGTCGCAGTCATCGGCGGCGGCCCCGCGGGATCGACCGTGGCCTCGTACCTGGCCAAGGCCGGGCTGTCTGTGGCCGTGTTCGAGGCGGAGAACTTTCCTCGTGAGCACGTCGGCGAGTCCCTGGTCCCGGCCACCACCCCGGTGCTCCTGGAGATCGGGGCCATGGACAAGATCGAGGCCGCGGGCTTCCCGAAGAAGTTCGGGGCGGCCTGGACCTCCGCCGAGGACCGCGACATCAACCACAACGGCTTCCGCGGCCTGAACCACGACTTCCGCGCCGCCGAGGTCCTGTTCAGCGAGCGCGACCAGGACGGCGTGGACCGCGACCACACCTTCCACGTCGACCGCAGCAAGTTCGACCACATCCTCCTCAAGCACGCCGAGGAGCTGGGCGCCAAGGTGTTCCAGGGCGTCCGGGTCGGCAAGGTCGACTTCGACGGCGAAGTGCCGTCCGTCGAGGTGAAGGTCGGCTCCTCGTCGACGCACATCACGGCGAAGATGATCGTCGACGCGAGCGGCCGCCAGACCCGTCTGGGCAACCAGCTCAAGCACAAGATCCCGGACCCGGTCTTCAACCAGTACGCCGTGCACACGTGGTTCGACGGTCTGGACCGCAAGGCCCTCGCCGTCAACAAGGACCAGGCCGACTACATCTTCATCCACTTCCTCCCCCTGCTCGACACCTGGGTGTGGCAGATCCCGATCACCGACACCATCACCTCGATCGGTGTCGTCAGCCAGAAGAAGCGGTTCCAGGAGTACGGCGGCGACCGCGAGAAGTACTTCTGGGAGACCGTGGCCTCCCGGCCCGAGCTGCTCGACGTGCTGAAGAACTGCGAGCAGGTCAAGCCCATGAAGACCGAGGGCGACTACAGCTACGGCATGAAGCAGATCGCCGGCGACAACTACGTCCTGATCGGCGACGCCGCCCGCTTCGTGGACCCGATCTTCTCCTCCGGTGTCTCCGTCGCGCTGAACAGCGCCCGGCTCGCGGCGAAGGACATCATCGCCGCCGCCGAGGCCGGCGACTTCAAGCACGAGCGCTTCGCCGCCTACGAGAACAAGCTCCGCAAGGCGGTGGGCTACTGGCACCGCTTCATCGAGGCCTACTACCGCCTCAACATCCTGTTCACCGCGTTCGTCCAGGACGACCGCTACCGTCTGGACATCCTCAAGATGCTCCAGGGCGACGTCTACGACGACCAGGAGCCCAAGGCCCTCTCCGCGATGTGGGAGATCATCGAGGCCGTGGAGAACGACCCGACCCACCTGTGGCACCCCTACCTGGGCCAGCTGAGGTCGCCCACCGCCGCGCCCAGCTTCTGATCCGTCCCGGCCCTCCCCCAGCCGGGAGAGTGCCAGAGCTGGAGCGCACGAACCGGCCGCGTACCTTCTCCGGAACTTCCGGGGAGGTACGCGGCCGGTACTGCTTTGTCCGGACCGCGAAGGCCGGGACTGCTGGGGCCGGGACCGCGAAGGCCGGAGCCGCGAAAGCGGCGCGCGCACAAGGCGCGCGCCGCTTCAGGCCGCACGTGCGTGTGCGATGACGGTGAGCAGGGCCCGCGGGGTGGGCGCGTCGGCGACGATCGTGTCGGGCAGCATGAGCCCGTACTCGCGCTTGAGCCGCCCGGTGACCTGGAGCAGTGCCAGTGAGTCGTAGCCGAGCCGGTAGAACGGCGTGTCCACGACGTCCTCGGCCTCCAGGTCGACGCCCTCCGGTATCCCGGCGCTGTCCGCCAGGAGCCGGAGCAGCTCGGAGAGGGTGAAGCCGTCGTTGGGGTCCGCTGTGGTCATGGGTGGGTGCCTCCTTGGGATGCGGTGAAGGTGGACGGTGAAAGGGGGGCGGTGAAAGGGGGGCGGTACGAGGGGGGTGCCGCGACGGCACGTGGTACGCGGGGAGCCGACGGCTCAGAGCCGGCCCAGCAGCACGCCGAGCAGGCTCTGGTCGAGCGTGGTGTCGGCGGCCGTGTCGGCCGCGGCGCCGAAGCCCTCGTCGCGCAGGGCGGCGCTCACCACGTAGTCGGACTCCAGGGCGTAGGTGCCGAAGCTCCACTCCGGGCCGGTGCCCGGGGAGCCGTCCGGGCGCTGCAGCCGGATGCGCGCGTCGTCCAGGGTGAAGCCGAACTCGGTGAACCGGAAGCGCAGTCCCTGGCCGATGGCCTTGCTGTACGCCTCCTTCAGCGTCCAGAGCCGGACCAGGGCGCTGTTGCGGGTCTGCTCGGGCACCGAGTCCAGCAGCGCGCGCTCGTGCGGCGTGCAGGCCTGGAACTCCACACCGGTGCCGACCATCGGACGCTCGGCGCGCTCCACGTCCACGCCGAGCAGTCCGCGCCGGGTGACCCCGACGACCATGACCTCCTCGGTGTGGCTGAGGCTGATGTCGATCTGGTCGCAACCGCGCAGGTACGGCCGGCCGCCCGGCTTGTACGCCAGGTCCACCGCCTCGGGGCGACTGGCCAGCACCTTGGCCGCGGTGTGCTTCAGCAGCAGCCGGGAGGCGAGGAACCCCTCGCGGACCCGGCGGTGGCTCAGCCGTTGGAAGCGGCCCCAGTCACGGGGGCCGAGGAGTGGGCGCAGAACCCTTTCCCCAGTGTCCTCCGGAAGCCAGTCGGCGACTCTGCCGTAGGTGACGACGGTGCCGCTGGTGGCCAGCGGGCGCAGTACGTCGTCCCACTGTCCGTCGGGTCCGGTCACCAGCACGGGGGCTCCGGCGGCGGGAGCGGCCATCAGACGGCCGCCCTCACCAGACGGTCGCGCAGATAGGCGACGAGGGAACCGACGGACGTCATGCTGTCGATCATGTCCGGCAGGGACAGCTCGCCCAGCTCCGGAACGGCCTGTTCGACGCGGTACTTCAGCTGCATGATCAGGACCGAGTCGAAGCCCAGGTCCTCCCGCAGCAGCGAGTCCGTGCCCACTTCGGCCACCGGGTCGTCGATGACCCGCCGCACCGCCTGGACCACCGCGGAGATCAGATCGCCTGCCTGCTCGGCGGCGTGTGTGTCGTCGGCGTGCGCAGTCATGGGCCGTTTCCTTCCGGTCAGGACTTTGCGAGATGCGTCTCGTACAGGTCGTAGGAGCGGTGCTGCTCGTAGCGTTCGAGGACCGCGTCGAAGAGACGCTTCTCGACGACCTCCTGCGGAGCCTTCGGCACGTCGAGTCCCAGCAGGACGCCCAGGCGGTGCAGGGCGCCGGTGATCCACGCGGGGTCGGCCAGGAAGGTGCCCGGCCGGGCTTCGTGGTGCTCGCGCCAGACGCCGAGGCTGGCCGCGGCGGCGCAGACCAGGGCGTAGCGGTCGGTGAGGGCGAGGGTTTCGGGGGTGGAGAGGCCGTCGCCCGGGGTGATCTTGGCGAACCGCTTGCGCAGCTCGCGGAGTTCGCCGAGGAAGGCGGTGACCAGCTCGCCCAGGTCGCCGTCGAGGTCGGCGCAGACGCCGAGGACCGGGACGATCGGGTCGGAGACGCCGGCCGGGGTGAGCGCGCCGAGGTCGGCGGGCGGCAGGTCCTCCCAGGGCCGCAGCAGCTCGGCCGGCGGCGCCTCGTCCTGGAGCCAGGAGTCGCGGGCCAGATGCGGCAGTTGGGCGACGAGCATGGCCTGGCGGGCGGCGGTGCCGGCGTGGCCCTGGACGAGCAGCGGCAGATCGCGCACCATCCGCCCGAAGGCGCCGTAGCGGCCCTTGGCGTCGAAGTAGGCCTCGCCCAGCACGGTGGACAGATCGTGCGCCGAGTCCTGGAGCAGCTTGGGCACGGTGTAGGCGGCGGCCGCGGCGCAGGCGCTCACCCGGTCGGGGAGCAGATGGATGCCACGGGCGGCGGCCAGCGCGATGCTGTCGCTGATCAGCAGGTCCAGCAGGGCGCCGGTCAGCACTTCACGCCCGTACGACGACCTGAGCGGGCCGTAGGGGTCATCGGCGCGGTGTTCCGCGGCGAACCGCATGGCCGTGCGCAGCATCGTGTCCCCGGCGGCGATCAGCACGGAGGGCAGCAGCGCGCGGGTGACGACCGAGCAGCGGACGGCCAGTTCCATGCCGTGGCCCGCGGCGCCCACCACGGACTCGTCCGGGACGGGGCAGTCGGTGAACTCCAGGCCGCCGAACTCACAGCCGTCGAGGCCGACGGTCCGGTAGCGGTGGAGGGTGCGCAGCGCGCCCTCGGGCAGGATCTCGCGGTCGATCAGCACGATCTCGTGCGTGCCGTCCTCACACCCCGCGATGACGGTGAGCCCGCGGGCCCGGGCGTAGTTGCACACGGCGGTCTTGGAGCCGTCGAGCCTCCGTCGGCCCTCGGTCCGGCGCAGCGTGAACTCGTCGCGCACGAAGTCGTTGGCGTGCGTGACGGCGGGGCGGGCGACCGCCACGCGGCCGCCGCCGAGCAGCAGTGCGGCGGCCCACTCCCGCTGCGCGGTGTCTCCGGCCGTCCAGACGGGGGTGGAGGCGAAGAAGCAGTTGAGCCCGTAGCCGAAGCCGAGCGAGATGTCCTGCCGGCAGGCGGGCCGTACGACCCGGCCGAGTCCGTCGATCCGCTCGAGCCGGCCCCCGAACTCGGCGGGCACGAACTCGGCACCGAACTCACAGTCGTCGAGGACGCGTTCGGCGCGGACGATCTCCTCCGGACCGATCACCCGATCCCCGAACGGAGCGAGGGCCCGCTCCAGTTCGTCCGCCCGGCTCCGGATCCGTCCCTCGGCCGTGGTCGCATGCGCAGCTCGCTCCACCGGATGTCACTCCTCGCGGTCCGTAGGTCCGATCCGCCCTCGTGCGGGCCCCCACCCGCACGAGAACGAACCCAGCCTCCGCCGCACCGCTCAAGCCCTGGTGGACTGCACCTTCACCTCCGGACGGGCATATGCCCAGCTCAGATTCCCCGTCCGGTCCCGGACGGCTCAGCCCTGTGCCGACCCCCCGCCCGGCGGCCGTAACCACGCCACCCTCGCACCGCGGGTGTCGGCCACCCGTTCCACGGGATCACCGAGCACCAGAGCGTCCAGGGCCTGCCGCAGCCGTTCCCGCTCCTCGTGCGGAGCCCCGACGCAGCCGTCCAGCAGGGACACCGCCCGATGACCGTGCCGCCGGGCCTGCACGGCGAGGCCGTGCCCCGGCCCCACCTCGGCGCACAACAGCGGGCCGACCGAGGCCAGTTGGTCGAGTGCCGCGTCCAGCAGCACCGGACGGGACGGCTGGAGCGCCCAGAACTCGGGATCCACGGCCCGCTCGGGCTCGGGCCGTCCGCCCGCGCTCCCGGACAGCAACGGCGTATGCGGAAGGGCGAACACGGACGCCTGGAACTCCGGCAGGGTGTCGAGGCACGCCTCGGCGACCAGCGGCCCGTGCAGTCCCGCGGGCACCTGTACCCGCATCCACGTCAACCCCGCCTCCTCCATGGCCCGTCGGGTGGCGGCGAGCCCGAACTCCGAACCGGAGACGATCGTCTGTCCCGGCCCGTTGCACGCGGCGACCACCGCTCCGCCGCGCAGCAGGGGTGACACCGCGGGCGGCGCCGCGGCGACGGCGAGCGCCCCGCCGGCCGGCGCCCCGGCGAGCGCCTCGGACTGCACCGAGACCAGCCGCACCGCGTCGGTCAGCGGAAGCACTCCGGCCTGAACGGCGGCGACCATCTCGCCGACACTCTGACCGAGAACCGCGCCGGGGCGCAGCCCTCGGTCCCGGACCGTCTCGCTGAGCGCGTGGCAGACCGCGAACAGCAGCGGATGCACCTCGGCCACGGTGCGCAGCCGCGCACCGGAGGACCACAGTCGGTACAACCGTTCCCCGGCCTCGCCCAGCAGCCCCAGGACCGTGTCCATGGCCGTGGTGAACGCGGGCTCGTACCGGTACAGGCCGTAGGCCATCGCTGGGTACTGGGCTCCCGCACCGGGCAGGAGCAGCGCAACCGGCGGCACGGAGGCGTCAGTACCGGCCCGGCGCCCGCACTCTGAAGAGCGAGAGCGGCTGGTCCAGCCGTAGTTCGGAGGAGGAGTCGAGCAACGCCCCCTGGAGGGACTGCAGTTCATAGCTCGGATCGAGCCCGAGCTCCCCGGCGAGCACATCGCGCAGCCGCTGGTAGACCTCCAGCGCCGTGGTGCGCCGCCCGGCCCGGTACAGGGCGAGCATCAACTGCAGATGGATCCCCTCGTGGAGCGGGTGCCGCGCCGCGAGCCCGAACAGCTCGCCGATGATCTCGTGGTGGCGTCCGAGGAGCAGGTCCGCCTCGATACGGCGGCACAGTATGCCCATGCGGGACTCCTCGAGGCGGGTCACCTCGACGTCCAGCACCCGGCCGCACTCCACGTCGGCGAGCGCGGGACCGCGCCACAGCGACAGGGCCTTGCGGAACAGGTCCGCCGCCGCCTCGTAGTCCCCTTTCTCCAGGGCCCGGTGCCCGCCGCCGGAGAGCCGCTCATACTCCCGGACGTCGACGGAACCGCCCTGGGTGTCCAGCAGATAGCCGCCGGGCTGGGTCACGAGCACACTTTTCGCGCCCAGAGGCATATCGGGTGATGGGCCTCCGATGGCAGAGGTGATAAGGTTCCGAAGTTGAAGTATGTACGTCTGCAGGGTTGTTGCGACGCTTGGCGGTGGGGTCTCGCCCCAGACCTCCTCCACCAGCATCCCCACGGAGACGGGACGGTCAGGGTTGAGGGCCAGTACTGCGAGAACCTTGCGTGGCTTGACCGCGGAAGGCACCACGGACTTGCCGGTCTGCATCAATCTGCATGCGCCGAGCACTTCGATGTCCATCGGCATCCTCTCTGTTGCCTGTGCATTCCACTGCTGAAGTTCCGCAGCATGGAGTGTCGTTCTGAGGTGCCGGTCGCGCGATGCCCCGCGTGACCGGTCACGTGATGGTCCGGCGAGCAACTAGGAGAGTGCTCAACTCGGAGTCAAGTCGGCATGGAAGGCGGGTACTCGGGGATACAGCGGTCGGATGCCGCCACTCCGCAGGAGCCCTCGCATGGCCGAGCGCTGAAGCTTGCCACTGGTGGTGCGCCGTACCACGCCCGGCCGGACGAGCAGGATCACGGCGTCGAGGATTCCGAACTCCCCGTCGAGATGGGTCTGTACGGCCTCGACGAGCGACGGCAGTTCGCCGTCGAGGAGGCCGTTCTCGCGCACTTCCTGAATCACGATGAGCCGGTCGCGTTCCGGCCCCGTGGTGACGGCCGCCGTGACCCCGAACAAGGGGTTCAGGCCCTGGACCGAGGTCTCGATGTCCTCCGGTGCGACATCCACCCCGTTGACGACGACACCCTCCTTGAGCCGTCCGATCACGAACAGCTCGCCGTGTTCGTCCACGGCACCGAGGTCGCCACTGCGCAAAAACGATCCGTCGTGGGCGGATGTGACCGCTCCGAAACTCTCCTCGGTCTCGGCGCGGCGCCGCCAGTAGCCCGAGGCGACGCTCTCGCCCCGGATCCAGATCTCGCCCACCCGCCCCGGCTCCAGCACCTGCCGGGTCTCCGGATCGACGATACGTATCTGCACCCCGCACGGCCGCCCCACACCGACCAAGGTCCGGCTCCGGGAGCCGCTCGGCGGCGCGGTCATCCGCCCGGCGGCGAGCGCGGTGGGGTCCACCGCGCGCTCCACGGACGGCTTCCCGGGGCTGCCGCCGGTCACCAGCAGGGTCGCCTCGGCCAGGCCGTACGCCGGGTAGAACGCCTCGGGCCGGAAACCGGCCGGGGCGAACCGCTTCGCGAAGGCGGCCATGGTGGCCTCCCGCACGTGTTCGGCGCCGTTGACCGCGACCCGCCAGGAGGACAGGTCGAGCCGCTCGACCTCCTCGTCCGTCGCCGCCCGCACGCACATGTCGTACGCGTAGTCCGGGCCGCCGGACACGGTGATGCCGTACGCCTCGATCATCCGCAGCCAGCTGAGCGGCCGGGCGGCGAAGGTGGCGGACGGCATGAGCACGCCGTGGGCGCCGAGGTGGAGCGGGTGCAGCAACTGCCCCACCAGACCCATGTCGTGGTACGGCGGCAGCCAGCCGCCGATCACGGAGTGCTCGTCCGTCCCGAGGGCCCGGGTGATGGCCTCCTGGCCGGCCAGCAGGTTGCGCTGGCTGAGCAGGACGCCCTTGACCTGGGTCACCGATCCGGAGGTGTACTGGATGAGGGCGAGGTCGTCGTCCGCCGCCACCGTCGGACGCCAGTCGTCCGGGTCCGGCAGCGCGGCCCGGTCCGCCGCGAGGCACACCAGGTCGCTGCCCGCGAAGAGCCGGGACAGTTCGGCCGCCACGGCGGAGTCGGCGAGCGCCAGCGCCACGTCGGCGTCCTTGGCGATGGCGGTCAGCCGGCGGACATTGCGCCCGCCGTCCAGCGGGGACGGACAGGGCACCGCGGTGGCTCCGGCGTAGAAGCAGCCGAGCAGAGCGGCGATCTGCAGCGGACCCTCGCTGTTGGGCAGCAGGACACGCTGGTTGGCGCCGCCCTGCGACTGCACCCATGCGGCCAACTGGCGGGCCTGGCGGTCGAGTTCTCCGTACGTCAGAATCCGGACCGGAGGTCCGGGTTCCTCCGGGGCGCGTGCGGTTGCCCCGGCGCCGACGAAGCTGAAGGCCTCGCGGCGGGGATCCGCCGCCTCCATGCGACGCCGTAATGCGCCAAGAAAACCACCCATTTCGAACCGCCCCCGTTCGACTCAATGGCGCGAAGCTAACGGCCGATGCTCAAGGAACGCATGACCTCTCCTCGACTCCCGGACGGGTGTCGGGCGCGTGAGACGCATCATAACGAGGGACGATAGCCCGGCGGTACGGGTAATTCATGACGTGTTGAGGAATCGATCCGGTCGGTTTCTGTCCGCGATTCCCCACCGCACCCACGCTGAACTTGGCAAGTATCGCTCGGAGTCCCCCCGTCCGGATCAGAACGGATGCCCGAAACTCGCGACTTGGGCGCGATCGAACCCGTCTTCGATCTCCACCGAGGGCCGGTTCGGGCCCGAGATCCGACTGAGCGCCCCTTCAGCGCGGGGGTCCGGCGGCCCGTGACCGAGGACCCGCACCGCGTTCGGGAACCACATCCTTGCCGACTCAACCACCTTCAAACCCAGACGAGTTGAACTCTTGACCAAGGGTTGGTCCCCAGCGCTCACTTCGGCGGCAGGCTCGCCGCGAAGGTGCGGCCCTGGTCGATCCAGACCCCCAACTCGGCGTCCTCGGCAAGCGCGGACGCGGCGACCACGACCCAGCCGCGCATGGGGCGCCCGGTCATGTCGAAGACCCGTGCCCCCGGTCGCGCCAACGCGGCGTCGGCGGCGTCGGGCCCGACCCGCACCATCAGCTCGTCGCCCGTCACGCCGACCGCCATGTTCCCCTCGTACAGGAACGCCAGCCCACCGAACATGCGCTTCTCGGAGATCCCCGGGTCGTCGCCGAGCCGGGCCCGGATCCGTTCCGCCAGTCCTTCGTCGTACGCCATCACAGTCCTCGCACGTGAGAGCTCACCGGTCGGTGGCCTGCGCCTCGGAGATCACGCAGGTCCTCGCGGAGGGAGGAGCGGACCTTCCGCGCCATGAGGGGCGCCGGCGAGCCGGTCGTACCTCCCGGCGTCGCCCCGGACCCGGATGCGGGCGAGCGTACCGCCCGGCTCCGGCGCGAAGCCGTAGGTGACGTGCGTCGGCATCGGCCCGGCGACGGACACCCTGTCCAGCAGCGGCCCGCGCTCGCAGGCGGCGACCCGGAGGACGTGGTCGAGGCCCTTTCCGGGGAAGTACGCCGTACGGCTCACCTCCGCCCCGCCCTCGAATCCGCCGCCCTCGGCCTCCCGGGTCAGGACCGCCTCGCGGTTCCCCTGGGTCCACTCGGCGTCGTGCCGCCAGTCCATGGCCCCCCTCAGCCACCGGGCCGGGCGGCAGCGGGATCACCCGCTCGGCCGTCATGTCGGTCGCCATGCCCCGCCCCCTTTCAGAGGGTGAAGAAGGGCTGCGGCGCACCGGACTCGGCGTACCCCTTCAGCCGGTCCGTCAACTGCCCCCAGGAGTCGGCCGTGTGGGCGAGGCCGGGGTCGTCGTCGGCGAAGCCGCTGTGCCGGAACTCCACCCGGGTGCCGGTGCCGCCGCGGGCGTCCGACAGCCGCCAGGTCATGACCGTGCCCTACCAGTGGGGCGGGAAGGCGCCGATCGACGCCTCATGGACGGTGGTGCGGAACCCGTCCGGGGCCCGATCGCTGGATTGAGGTTCACCCACCGTCGCAGGTCTCGCGCACGTGGCCCTTCTCCCCGGCGGGCGCGAGATCCAGGTCCCGCCGGACGATGCTGATCTCGTCCGCCCAGCCCTGGCAGGCCTTCGCCATGCCCCGGTCGGTGTACTCGATCACGATCATGTGCCGGCCGAACTCCGCCGCGTAGTCCCCGCACTCGTCGTACTGCCCGCACTCCTCGACCACCGCGAAGTCGACGCCGACCTCCTCACGGTCCGGTGCCAGCTCCAGGGTGTTCTTCTGGGCGATGGCCAGCCCTTTCCCGTGCGCGTGCCGGGCCAGCAGGGAGAGGAACGCCTTCGCGTCCCGCGCGGTCAGCAGCCCGCGCGGGGCGCGGGTGTAGCTGTCGTAGTTGTCCGGCTCGACGGCCCGGTAGCCCTTGGCCGCGCAGTCGTCGATCCAGGAGTTCACCTTCCGGGCGATCCGCTCCCGCTTGGCCTCGGTACGAATGTCCAGCATCGCCTCCCCCCAGTCCGCGTCCATGACGACGGCACCCGCCTTGTCGCGGAGCAGCAGATCGGGGTCCCACTCCTTCTCCGCGCCCGGCTGCGCCTGGAAGGCGTTGACGTAACAGATGTTGTAGAGGCCGCGCGCGGGAGCCGCCGTATGGTCACGGGCTACGACGGACACCCCGGCCGGAGGCTCGTATGGGGCCTGGAGCTGATAGTCGAACCCGGCGTGCACGGGCGGCGGTGTCACGGTCGTGGGCGAGGGCGGCGCCCCGTCCGGGGCCGAGTCGTCCGCCGTGCAACCGGCGAGCGAGAGACAGACGGCGACGGCGAACGCCACGGCGGAGCGGCGGGGCAGGGCTGGGTGGCGCATGGTCGGGACTCCGGTCGCGAGGGTGCGGGCGGTCATGACGCGAGGACGACGAGCAGCACTCCGGCGCAGAGAAAGACCGCCGCACCGGCCAGCAGGAGCACCGGCACCCCCGTCATGTGCCACCACAGGTCCAGCCGTGCCGTCTCGGGGCGCCGCCCCAGGTACACCAACGGAACCTCCCGCCCGGTCGCGAGGGCGAGGCCGGTCCCGCGCATCCGGGGCGAGAACTCCACGCGGTCGCCCGAGTCGTCACGGAAGGCGATGACCGGTACCAAGTAACGCGTCTCCCTGTCGTGGTGCGGCTTGTTGGCGACCACGAAGCCCCGGACCCGCACTCCGGCCCGCCGCAACCGCCGCACCAGCACCGCGTCCCGCCAGGCGACCCCGAACAACAGCAGGCCGGCCCCGGCACACAGCAGCGCCCCCACCAGCTCTTTCACCGCCACGGTCCCCCCGCCCCGGTCAGCGACTCTTCGCGGCCGGCTCCAGAATCGCCACGCACTCCACGTGATGCGTCATCGGGAACAGATCGAACACCCGCAGCGTCCGCACCCGGTACCCCCCGTCCCGGAAGTACGCCAGGTCCCGCGCCAGCGCGGCCGGGTCGCAGGCCACGTAGGCGATGCGGCGGGCGCCCAGGGACGACAGGTGTTCCACGGTCTTGCGGCCCGCCCCCGCGCGCGGCGGGTCCAGGACGACGAGGTCGACCTCGGTGATGCCGGTGCGCGGCAGGACCGACTCGACCTTGCCCTGCTCGATGCGGACACGGTCGAAGTCGGCGAGGTTGTGCCGGGCGTCCTCCACCGCGCGCTTGCCGGACTCGATGCCCAGCACCGCGCCCTCGTCACCGAGGCGGTCGGCCAGCGCGCCCGCGAACAGGCCCACTCCGCAGTACAGATCGAGGGCCATCTCGCCCTTGCGCGGCAGCAGCCCCTGCATCACCGCCGTCACCAGCGTGTCCGCCGCCTTCGGATGGACCTGCCAGAAGCCGCCGCTGCCGACCCGGTGGGTACGGCCGTCGGCGCGCTCGCGGACGAAGGTGCGGCCGTGGACGCGGTGCACGCCGCCGTCCTTCTCGCCGACCCGCATCACCGACACCGGCTTGTCCAGCTCGACGATCGGGAGGCGGGCGCCCGGGCGGGGCGTCAGGATCACCTGGCGGTCCTGGGAACCGGTCGCCGCGATCGCCTCGACCGACTCCATCCCGGCCCAGTTCCGCTGCTCGATGCCGAGCTCGCTCACGCCCTCGGCGGCGATCATGCAGTGCTCGATCGGCTCGACCTCGTGCGAGCGGTGCCGGCGCAGACCCGCCCGGCCGGACTCGGCGTCCACCGCGTACTGCACGCGCGTGCGCCACTGCGGGACCTGCCCGGCGGGAAGCTTGTCGCCCTCGGCGGGCATCACCGTGCCGTCCCAGCCGGCCTCCTCGGGCGTCAGCCCGGCGAGCCGCTTGAGCTGCTCGGCTACGACCTCGCTCTTCAACCGCCGCTGCGCGCCCGGCTTGGCGTGCTGCCAGTCGCAGCCACCGCAGCGGCCGGGACCGGCGTACGGGCAGGGCGCCTCGACGCGGTCCTTGGACGCCGACAGCACCTCGACCGCGTCCGCGCGCAGGAAGCGGGCGCCCTCCTCGCCCTCGGTGACCCGGGCGACGACCCGCTCACCGGGCAGCGCGTGCCGTACGAACAGCACCTGGCCCTCGTCCGTGCGGGCGATGCAGTGGCCACCGTGGGCGACCGGGCCGACCTCGACCTCGTACGCCTCCCCCACCAGCGACTTCTTCGGTTCTGCCTGCATGGCGGGGTGACTCCAGATACGTAAGGGGAAAGGCCGGGACAACAGCCCACCAGTCTACGACTGTTTCGAGGACTCCCTGGCCCGTGTCTCCGCCGGACCACGCCGTACCGAACCCGGCGCGTTCCAGTCCTGCCGCTTGCGGGCCCGCTTCTTGGCGACCTCGGAGGACTCGAGCTGGTAGGGCACCGACGTCACCATCACACCCGGCGTGAACAGCAGCCGGCCCTTCAGGCGCAGGGCGCTCTGGTTGTGCAGCAGATGCTCGTACCAGTGGCCCACGACGTACTCGGGGATGATCACGGACACGGCGTCGCGCGGCGACTCCCGGCGCAGGTTCTTGACGTACTCGATGATCGGCCGGGTGATCTCGCGGTACGGCGAGTCCAGGACCTTCAGCGGGACGTCGATGCCGCGCCGCTCCCACTCGGTCTTGAGGGCCTTGGTCTCGACGGGGTCGACGTTGACGCTCAGCGCCTCGAGCGTGTCGGTGCGCATCAGCTTGGCGTACGCGAGGGCGCGCAGCGTCGGCCGGTGGATCTTGGAGACCAGGACCACGGAGTGCACCCGGGAGGGGCGGACGATGTCGTCGCTCGGCCCGTCGGGGGCGGCGATCTCCTCGGAGACCCGGTCGTAGTGCTTCCGGATCGCGCTCATGGTCACGTAGAAGATCACCATGCCGAGCAGGGCGACCCAGGCGCCGTGCGAGAACTTGGTGACCAGGACGACGACCAGCACGAGGCCGGTGAAGAAGGCGCCGAAGGTGTTGATCGCCCGGGACCGGATCATGTGGCGCCGCTTCGCCTGGTCCGTCTCGGTGCGCAGATGGCGGTTCCAGTGCCGGACCATGCCGGTCTGGCTGAGCGTGAAGGAGACGAACACGCCGACGATGTACAGCTGGATCAGCCGCGTGGAGTCGGCGCCGTAGATCCACACCAGCAGCGCGGCGGCGCCGGCCAGGAGCACGATGCCGTTGGAGAAGGCGAGGCGGTCGCCGCGGGTGTGGAGCTGGCGGGGCAGGTAGCGGTCCTGGGCGAGGATCGAGCCGAGCAGCGGGAAGCCGTTGTACGCCGTGTTCGCCGCGAGGAAGAGGACCAGGGCCGTGGCGGCGGCGAGCAGCACGAAGAAGAAGGTGCCGTCGCCGAAGACGGCCGCCGCGACCTGCGAGATCACCGGGTTCTGGACGTAGTCGGAGCCGACCGGGACGCCGTTGTCGACGAGGTCCTTCGCCGGGTTCTCCGCCATGTGCACATCGGTGGCCATGGCGAGCCCGATGATGCCGCAGAACATGGTGACCGCGAGGAAGCCCATCAGGGCGAGCGTGGTCGCCGCGTTCTTCGACTTGGGCTTGCGGAAGGCGGGGACGCCGTTGCTGATCGCCTCGACGCCGGTGAGCGCGGCACAGCCGGAGGAGAAGGCGCGCAGCAGCAGGAAGACGAGCGCGAAGCCGGCGAGGCCCTCGTGCTCGGCCTTGATCTCGAAGTCCGCGGTGGGCGACTTCATCGTCTCGTCGAGGACCAGGCCCTGGAAGGCGCCCCAGGCGATCATGATGAAGACGCTGGCGACGAAGACGTACGTCGGGATCGCGAAGAGCTTCCCGGACTCCTTCACCCCGCGCAGGTTCATCAGCGTCAGCAGCACGATGATGCCGACGGCGCACAGCACCTTGTGCTCGACGACGAAGGGGACGGCCGAGCCGAGGTTCTCCACGCCGGAGGAGATGGACACGGCCACGGTGAGGACGTAGTCCACGAGCAGCGCGCTGGCCACGGTGAGGCCGGCCTTCGGGCCGAGGTTGGTGTTCGCGACCTCGTAGTCGCCGCCGCCGCTCGGGTAGGCGTGCACGTTCTGCCGGTAGGAGGCGACGACCGTGAACATCAGGACGACGACCGCGACCGCGATCCATGGGCTGAAGTGATAGGCCGACACGCCCGCGATGGACAGGACCAGCAGCACCTCGCCGGGGGCGTAGGCGACGGACGACAGCGGGTCCGAGGCGAAGACGGGGAGTGCGATGCGCTTCGGCAGGAGCGTTTCCCCCAGCCGATCACTGCGCAGTGCGCGCCCGATCAGGATCCGTTTGGGCAGGTCGGTCAGTTTGGACACAACAGAGGATCGTAGGCGTTCGAACGGGCTGCCGCTCACCCGCCACCCCACTTGCGTCCCGCCCCTGCTCTCCGGGTGAAATCGAGGGCGGCTCGGCTGCGGATTCCGCAGCGCACGAGATCGGCATGCCTATATGACTAAACCCGCCGGTTCTCCGCCGCCGTTGCCGTCTCCCGGAGGTCCCATGGACACCACCGCCCAGCTGATCGGCGCCGCCGCCGCGCTCGTCGGCCTCGGAATCCTGACACTTGCCAGCGTGCGCAGCATCAGCCGCCGTTGATCGATCCGAACTCATGGCAACCGTGCACAGGGGTGCCGACGTCCTACCGCGCGTGTGTAGCTTGGGCGTCGATCTGAGACCCTGATCTGGCTGAGCAGTAACTCTTGACACGTGGAAGGACGGTCGTGCACATCGTCATCATGGGCTGCGGAAGAGTGGGTTCCGCTCTCGCCCAGACCCTGGAGCAACAGGGGCACACGGTCGCTGTGATCGATCAGGACCCCACCGCCTTCCGTCGCCTCGGCCCCGGTTTCGGCGGCCGCCGGGTCACCGGCATCGGCTTCGACCAGGACACCCTGCGCGAGGCGGGCATCGAGGAGGCCGGCGCCTTCGCCGCCGTCTCCAGCGGCGACAACTCCAACATCATCTCCGCCCGCGTGGCCCGCGAGATGTTCGGCGTGGAGAACGTCGCGGCACGCATCTACGACCCCCGGCGGGCCGAGGTCTACCAGCGCCTCGGCATCCCGACCGTGGCGACCGTCCGCTGGACCGCCGACCAGATGCTGCGCCGACTGCTTCCCTCGGGCGCCGAGCCGCTGTGGCGCGACCCCACCGGTGGCGTCCAGCTGGCCGAGGTGCACACCTCCCAGGCCTGGGTGGGTCACAAGATCAGCAGGCTCCAGGAGGAGACCGGCGTCCGCGTGGCGTTCCTGACCCGGCTCGGCGAGGCCATCCTGCCCAGCTCGCAGACGGTGTTGCAGGAGGGCGACCTGGTGCACGTGATGATGCGCACCGACGAGGTCGACAAGGTCGAGGCGGCGTTCGCCAAGGGTCCCGAAGAGGAGAGCGGTCACTGATGAGGGTCGCCATTGCCGGTGCCGGCGCCGTCGGCCGCTCGATCGCGGGCGAGCTGCTGGAGAACGGCCACGAGGTCCTGCTGATCGACAAGGCGCCGACCGCCATCTCGGTCGAGCGCGTCCCGCAGGCGGAGTGGCTGCTGGCCGACGCCTGTGAGATCACGTCCCTGGACGAGGCGGCGCTCCAGCGCTGCAACGTCGTGATCGCCGCGACCGGCGACGACAAGGTGAACCTGGTCGTCTCCCTGCTGGCGAAGACGGAGTACGGCGTCCCGCGCGTCGTCGCCCGCGTCAACAACCCCAAGAACGAATGGCTCTTCAACGAGTCCTGGGGCGTCGACGTCGCCGTCTCCACCCCCCGCCTGATGTCCGCGCTGGTCGAGGAGGCGGTGAGCGTCGGCGACCTGGTCCGGCTGCTGCGCTTCAGCCACGGCGACGCCAACCTCGTCGAGCTGACCCTGCCCGAGGAGTCGGCGCTGGCCGGCACCCAGGTCGGCGATGTGGAGTGGCCGCAGGACACCTCGCTGGTGACGATCATCCGCGGCACGCGGGTGCTCACCCCGACCAGGGACGACTCCCTGGAGGCGGGCGACGAGCTGCTGTTCGTGGCCGCGCAGGCCCGCGAGGAACAGCTGGAGGACCTGCTGTCGGTGCGCCGCGAGGCGCCTGCCGAGTAGCGGTCACGACGGCGAAGGGCGCCCCGGGAGATCCCGGGGCGCCCTTCGCGTCGACTTGCTCGGCCGCTCTACTCGGACCGCGCGGCCTGCTTCTCCTTCTCGGCCTTCTCCGCCGCCTCCATCTCCGCGAACACGTCGATCGGAGCGGGCGCCTTGGCGAGGAAGACCCAGGTCAGCCAGACGGCCAGCAGGAAGGGCGGGATCTTCAGAGCGACCAGCACCCAGCCCAGTTGCTCGGTGTCGGCCCACCAGTACAGCGGGAAGAGGATCGCGCACTTGGCGAGCAGGATCGCGCCCCAGGAGTAACTCGCCTTGGCGTACGCCTTCTTGCGGCCCGGGTTGCGCGTGCGCCAGGAGAGGTTCTCCTTGAACACCGGGCCGAGGATCAGACCGATCAGCGGGACGCCGCACAGGGTCGTGATGATGTACGCCAGGCCCAGGGCCAGCGTGTACAGCATGCCGGGCAGGTAGAAGTCCTTGGCGTTGCCGGTCATCATCGCGAAGACGACACCGAACGCGACACCGAAGACGCCGCTGAAGGCGTGCTTGACGGTGTCCTTCATCACCAGCCGGACCGCGACGAGCAGCAGGGACACACCGAGGGCGGCGATCGCCGACAGGTGCAGGTCCTTGTTGATGGTGTAGATGGTGACGAACAGCAGTCCGGGCAACACCGTCTCGACCATGCCGCGCAGGCCGCCGAAGGCCTCGAACAGCGCGTCCTGGGTCACCGCCCGGGAGTCGTGCTCACCTTCTGCGGTGGTGTCTTCGGTCGGCTTGTCGAGCGACGTCACCGGCTACTCCCGTCCGAGCGGTCTCAGTTCGTATTTCGGGTTGAACAGCACCCGGCGGCCCCGGCTCATCGAGATCCGGCCCGATGCGATCAGCTTGCGCCCCGGCTCTATGCCCACGATGGAGCGTCTGCCGAGCCACACCACGTCCAGCGCGGCGGAGCCGTCGAACAGTTCGGCCTCCAGGGCCGGGACTCCGGCACGCGGCCGCAGAGTGACCGTGCGCAAGGTACCAGTAACGGTGACTATCTGTCGGTCACGGCAGTCACCGATGCGTGTGCAGCCGGCCGTCTCGGCGTCCTCGCGCAGTTCCTCGGACTCCAGGTCCTCCTGCGACGAGGAAAGCCGGTCGAGCATGCGCCGGAACCGGCCCACCGGCTTCTCGGAACGAGGAACAGAACTCATGTCTGAAGCGTACCGGGGTGCACCGACACCTACGTACCCGCGTGAGGAGGCTCTCGAACCACCCGCGCGCACCTCCCGACTTGCCTAAAGCCTTTAGGAAATTCCATAATTGCTTTCGGTGAACGAAAGGACGGTCATGGCGCGCGCAGGACTCACCCCCGAGCTGCTGACCCGGGCCGGGGCGGAGCTGGCCGACGAGGTCGGCTTCGACCAGGTGACCGTCTCGGCGCTGGCCCGGCGGTTCGACGTCAAGGTCGCGAGCCTGTACTCGCATCTGAAGAACTCCCAGGACCTCAAGGTCCGGATCGCCCTGCTGGCCCTGGAGGAGCTCGCCGACCGGGCCGCCGACGCGCTGGCGGGCCGGGCCGGGAAGGACGCCCTGACCGCCTTCGCCGACGTCTACCGCGACTACGCCCGCAGCCACCCCGGCCGCTACACCGCCGCCCGCTTCCGTCTCGACCCGGAGACGGCGGCCAGAAGCGCGGGCGTGCGGCACGCCCAGATGACCCGCGCCATCCTGCGCGGCTACGACCTGACCGAGCCCGACCAGACCCACGCCGTCCGCCTGCTGGGCAGCGTCTTCCACGGCTATGTCGATCTGGAGCTGGCGGGCGGCTTCAGCCACAGCTCCCCCGACAGCGAGGAGTCCTGGACCCGGATCCTGGACGCCCTGGACGCCACTCTGCGCAACTGGCCCTCAGCCTGAAAGCCCACACCATGGACACCATCCCCCTCACCCCCGACCTCGTCCGCGGCGCCCTCGACCTGGAGCGGACCCCGCACGGCCTGCTGCCGCACCGGCTCCCCACGCGGGCGCGCGTCCAGTGCGCCGACCCGCAGCTGGCGATGGCGGAGGCCCAGCCCTCCGGCGTACGGCTGGCCTTCCGCACCCGGGCCACCACCGTGGAGCTGGACACGCTGCCCACGAAGCGGTCCTACGTCGGCGCCCCGCCCCGGCCGGACGGCGTCTACGACCTGCTCGTCGACGGAGTCCTCACCGACCAGGCGGTGGCGGCCGGCGGCAACACCGTCACCGTCGACATGGCCACCGGCGAACCCGAGCTGCGGCCCGGCCCGGTCGTCGGCCTCCGCTTCACCGGCCTGCCCGCGCGGGAGAAGGACGTGGAGATCTGGCTGCCGCACAACGAGATGACCGAACTGGTCGCCCTGCGCGCGGACGCTCCCGCAGAGCCCCTGCCCGACCGGGGCCGCAAGGTCTGGCTGCACCACGGCAGCTCCATCAGCCACGGCTCCGACGCGGCGAGCCCCACCGGCATCTGGCCCGCCCGCGCCGCGGCCCTGGCGGGCATGGAGCTGATCAACCTCGGCTTCGGCGGCAGCGCCCTCCTCGACCCCTTCACCGCACGTGCCATCCGGGACACCCCGGCCGACCTGATCAGCGTCAAGATCGGCATCAATCTGGTCAACCTGGACCTGATGCGCCTGCGCGCCTTCGTCCCGGCCGTCCACGGCTTCCTGGACACCATCCGCGAGGGCCACCCCGAGACGCCGCTGCTCGTCGTCTCCCCCATCCTGTGCCCCATCCACGAGGACACCCCGGGCCCGGGCGCCTTCGACCTCTCCGCGCTCGGCGAGGGAAAGCTGCGCTTCTGGGCCACCGGCGACCCCGAGGAGCGGGCGGCCGGGAAACTGACGCTCACGGTGATCCGCGAGGAACTGTCCCGCGTAGTGGAGCAGCGCGGGCCCGACGACCCGAACCTGCGCTACGTCGACGGCCGGGACCTCTACGGCGAGCAGGACTACGCCGAATTGCCGCTCCCCGACGAACTCCACCCGGACGCGGCCACGCACCGCCTGATGGGCGAGCGCTTCGCGCGGCTGCTGACCGCGGGCTAGCGCTCGAACCGGTATCCCATCCCGGGCTCGGTGATGAAGTGCTTCGGGTGCGAAGGATCCGCCTCCAGCTTCCTTCGCAGCTGGGCCATGTACACCCGCAGATAGTTCGTCTCCGTCCCGTACGACGGCCCCCAGACCTCCTGCAGCAGCTGCCTCTGACTCACCAGCCGCCCGGAGTTGCGCACCAGCACCTCCAGCAGGTGCCACTCCGTCGGAGTCAGCCGGACGTCCGTGCCGTCGCGCCTGACCTTCTTCGCGGCCAGGTCGACCGTGAACGTGCCGGTCTCCACCAGGACGTCCTCCTCGCCGCCCCCGACGGGCTCGGCGCGCCGGACCGCCGCCCGCAGCCGGGCCAGCAGCTCGTCCATGCCGAACGGCTTCGTGACGTAGTCGTCCGCGCCCGCGTCCAGGGCCTCGACCTTCTCGTCGGAGGAGTGCCGGGCGGAGAGCACCAGGATCGGCACCCGGGTCCAGCCGCGCAGGCCCCGGATCACCTCGACGCCGTCCATGTCGGGCAGACCGAGGTCGAGGACCACCACGTCGGGGTGGCGGGCGGCGGCGAGCTGGAGGGCGGTGGCGCCGTCGTGGGCGGCGTCCACCTCGTACTTGCGGGCCTTGAGGTTGATCACAAGGGCGCGCACGATCTGCGGCTCGTCGTCGATCACGAGCACCCTGGTCATGTGGCCTGCCTTTCGGGTTCCTGGACTACGGGGGGAAGCAGCTTCGCGGCGCGGAGCGTGAGCACCATGGTGAGGCCGCCGCCCGGGGTGTCCTCCGCGTTCAGCGTCCCGCCCATCGCCTCGGCGAAGCCTCGCGCGACCGCGAGTCCGAGCCCCACCCCGGCGCCGCGCGGAGCGTCACCGTACCGCTGGAAGGGCGCGAAGATCCGTTCCTTCGCCTCGTCCGGGACGCCGAGACCACGGTCCACGACCCGCACCTCGACCCGGTCGGCGAGGGAACTGGCGGAGACCAGGACGGAAGTCCCGGGCGGGCTGTACTTCACGGCGTTCTCCACGACGTTGGCGACCGTGCGCTCCAGCAGCCCGGGGTCGACGGCGACCATCGGCAGGGTCTCCGGGACGTCCAGCTGAACGCTGTCCTCGGGCACCCCGCCGAGCGCCATCGGCACCACCTCGTCGAGGTCGATCTCGCGGACGATCGCGCTGACCGTGCCGGTCTGGAGGCGGGACATGTCGAGCAGGTTGCCCACCAGGTGGTCGAGGCGGTCCGCGCCCTCCTCGATCCCGGCCAGCAGCTCCGCCTCGTCCTCGGGCGACCAGGCCACGTCGTCCGAGCGCAGACTGCTCACCGCCGCCTTGATCCCGGCGAGCGGGGTGCGCAGATCGTGGCTGACGGCGGCCAGCAACGCCGTACGGATGCGGTTGCCCTCGGCCAGCGCACGTGCCTGGTCGGCCTCCTCCCGCAGGCGGCGCCGGTCCAGCACGACGGCGGCCTGCGCGGCGAACGCGGCCAGCACCCGGCGGTCCTCGGCGGGCAGCACCCGGCCGGTCAGCGCCAGCGCCATGTGGTCCCCGACCGGCATGTCGACGTCCGCGTCCTCCGGGCGCTCCACGGGCGGCCCGAGGCCCACGCTGCCCGCGCAGGTCCACGGGTCGCGGTCGCCGCTCCGCTCCAGCAGGGCCGCCGACTCCATCCCGAAGGTCTCGCGGACCCGTTCCAGCAGCGACTCCAGACTGGTCTCGCCGCGCAGCACGTCGCCGGCGAGGAAGGACAGGATCTCCGACTCGGCGCGCAGCCGGGCGGCCTGGTGGGTACGGCGGGCGGCGAGGTCGACGACGGAGGCGACCGACACCCCCACGCCGACGAAGATCGCGATGGCGACGATGTTCTTCGGGTCCGCGATGGTGAACCGGTGCAGGGGCGGGGTGAAGAAGTAGTTCATCAGCAGCGACCCGACGGCGGCCGAGGCGAGCGCCGGGAAGAGTCCGCCGAGCAGCGCCGCCGCCACGACCCCCGTCAGGAACAGCAGCATGGTGTTGGCCAGGCCCAGGTCCACGGCGTTCAGCAGCACCGCGAGGGCCACCGGGAGGCCGAGCCCGGCCAGCCAGCCCCAGATGATCCGGGCCCGCCCGAGCCGCGCCCCCCTGGCGACGGGCAGCCCGCGCCCCTTGGCGACCTCTTCGTGGGTGACGATGTGCACGTCGAGATCGGGCCCCGACTCCCGGGCGACGGTCGCGCCGACGCCGGGGCCGAAGACGTACTGCCAGGCCTTGCGGCGCGAGGAGCCGAGCACGATCTGGGTGGCGTTCACCCCCCGCGCGAAGGCCAGCAGGGCGGCCGGTATGTCGTCGCCCACGACGTGGTGGAAGGTGCCGCCGAGATCCTCGACCAGGGTGCGCTGGACGGCGAGTTCCTTCGGCGAGGCCGAGGTCAGCCCGTCGCTGCGGGCGATGTACACGGCGAGCACCTCACCGCCCGCGCCCTTCTCCGCCAGCCGCGCCGCCCGCCGGATCAGCGTGCGCCCCTCCGGACCGCCGGTCAGCCCGACCACGATCCGCTCCCGCGAACCCCAGATCTTGGACACCCGGTGCTCGCCCCGGTAGGCGCGCAGATACTCGTCGACGCGGTCGGCCACCCACAGCAGCGCCAACTCCCGCAGCGCGGTCAGATTGCCGGGGCGGAAGTAGTTCGACAGCGCCGCGTCGACCTTGTCGGGCCGGTACACGTTCCCGTGCGCCATCCGCCGCCGCAGCGCCTGCGGCGACATGTCGACCAGCTCGATCTGGTCCGCCCGCCGCACCACCTCGTCCGGCACCGTCTCCTGCTGCCGTACGCCGGTGATCGACTCGACGACGTCCCCCAGCGACTCCAGGTGCTGGATGTTGACGGTCGATATGACGTCGATCCCGGCCGCCAGCAACTCCTCCACGTCCTGCCAGCGCTTGGCATTGCGGGAGCCGGGCACGTTCGTGTGCGCCAGCTCGTCCACCAGGGCCACCTGCGGCCGCCGGGCCAGCACGGCGTCGACGTCCATCTCGGCGAAGGAGGTGCCCCGGTACGCCAGCTCCCGGCGCGGGACCTGCTCCAGACCGTGCAGCATCACCTCGGTGCGCGGCCGGCCGTGGTGCTCCACGAACGCGACCACGCAGTCCGTGCCCCGCTCGATACGCCGGTGCGCCTCGGAGAGCATCGCGTACGTCTTGCCGACGCCCGGTGCCGCACCGAGGTAGATCCGAAGCCTGCCGCGTCCCACAGCGTTGACTTTACGGCGAGCAAACCGGACATACGGCATCGGGTGTGGCCGCCGGGTGGCTTTTGACGCAACCCTGACGCGACCGCACCCGGCGCCCGTCCGCCCCGCTCAGGAGGGGTTGTCCCCGTGAGTGAGGGTCTCCCAGGCGACGAAGGGATTGTTGCTGCCCGCCGGGCGGCCCCGCTCGGTCAGCGTCGGGGTGTTGGTCATGGCGTGCCCGAGCCGGCCGATGGCCGCCTCCGTCATCGACAGCTCCCAGTTCCCGTGGGAGTGGGAGCCGTCGCTCGCACATCAGGAACTCCGCCCTCCTCGGGCCGGACCACGTGCGTCGCCTCCGGGGGGGGCGAAAGCGGGGAACCGTACAGGGTGCAACGGCGCCCAACGAGCTGCGTGACCCACTCCCGCCGCAGCCCCGAACTGAAGCTGGGCCGCACCCCGAACGGGATGCGGCCGTTTCCTGCCGTCTGTCTACCGGACCTCGGTGATCTCCGGTCCGCGCTGCAACTGCCCCATGCCGCCGGAGAACCGGGAGCCGGCCTCCTCCTGCTGGACCCCCTCGGGGACCATCTGGGCGTCGTTCGGCAGCTTCAGGACGATCGGGTCGCGGGGCGCCATCGGGCCCTCGCCGCGGACCACGACCGTGTCCCGGAAGATCTGCTCCAGCAGCCCGGCCGCCTGCGGCTGCACCGCGCCCTGGCCCGAGATCACACCGCGCAGGAACCAGCGCGGACCGTCCACACCGACGAACCGCACGACCTGGAAGCCGCCCGTGCCGTCCGGCAGCTGGACCGGGACCTGCGCGCGCAGCTCCCAGCCGAGGGGACCCTCGACCTCGTCGATGATGCCGCCCTGCTGGGTGATGCCGGCGCCGATCTCCTCGCGCACCTCGCCCCAGATGCCCTCGCGCTTGGGCGCGGCGAAGGCCTGCAGCTGGATGGCGCTGTCGCGCAGCACGACCGTCGCCGCGACGATCGCGTCGCCCGCGACCTCGACCCGCAGCTCCATGCCGTCGACTCCGGGCACGAAGAGCCCGCCCAGGTCCACCCGGCCCTCGCCGGGCTCCCGCACCTCGGTGCTGTCCCACGGTCCGTCGGGCCGCGGCTCCGGCTCCAGGCGCACGCGCTCACGCGTGCCTTCGTCGTCCGCCTCGGTGTCGACGCCGTCGACGACCTGCTCGGGCTCGCCGGCCGCGTCCTCGGCGGCACCCTTCTTCTTGCGACGTCCGAACACGTCACTGTCCTTCCCGGTCGGATACGACCGAAGCGTATCTAGTCCCACCCGTCGTGCCGCCGTCGGCGGCATGACCGCTTGTGCCGCGCCCGCCGTCCACGGCGGCGTGACCACCGGTGGACCCGAAGCCCCCGTCGGCCCGCGCCGAGTCGGGAAGCTCCGCGACCTCCTGGAAGCGGACCCTCTCGACCTGCTGGACGACCAGTTGGGCAATCCGGTCGAAGCGCTCGAACCGCACGGGCTCGTACGGGTCGAGATTCACCACGATCACCTTGATCTCCCCACGGTACCCGGCATCAACCGTCCCTGGGGCATTCACCAGGGCGACACCGCAGCGGGCGGCCAGTCCGGAACGTGGGTGCACGAAGGCCGCGTACCCCTCGGGGAGCGCCACAGACACCCCCGTCGGCAGCACGGCCCGCTCCCCCGGCTTCAGTTCGCGGGGCTCGGTGGTGCGCAGATCCGCTCCGGCGTCGCCGGGGTGCTCGTACGACGGAAGCGGTACGTCCGGGTCGACGCGGCGGATCAGCACGTTCAGCGGGTCACGGCTCACGGGTTCACCTCGAAGGCGCGGGCCCGCCGGACCTGGTCCGGATCGCTCATGGCGGCCTGGATCTCCTCCTGGCGGCCGTTGTCGATGAAGTGGTCGACCTTGACCTCGATGAAGAGCGCGTCGGCACGCACGGCGACCGGGCCGTCGGGGCCGCCGACGCGTCCGGTGGCGGTGGAGTAGATCTTCCGCCCGGCCACCGCGGTCACCTCGGCCTCCAGGTGCAGCGTGGTGCCCACCGGGACCGGCCGCCGGAAGTCGGTCTCGAGCCGCCCGGTCACGGCGATGGTCCGCAGCAGCCAGTTCAGCGAGCCGAGGGTCTCGTCGAGCGCGGTCGCGAGGACGCCGCCGTGCGCGAGGCCCGGGGCGCCCTGATGCTCGGGGCGCACGGTGAACTCGGCGGTGAGGGAGACCCCTTCGCCCGCCCGCGCCTGGAGGTGCAGCCCGTGCGGCTGCTCACCGCCACAGCCGAAACACTGGCCGTAGTGCGCGCCGAGCAGCTCACCCGGCGCGGGAGCATCAGGGTGTCGTACCGGTGTCACGGCGTCGGCCGGGGGCTGAAGGCTTGCGGATGTACCACTCACAGCCGCAGACCTTACCCGCGCGTCGGCACGTTCCGGACACCGTGCCAAGCTTGGCTCCATGCAGCTCTCCGCCACCCCGTACGAAGAACGTCTCACCGCCCCCCGATCGTGGTGGCTGATGTCGGTGCTGGTCGGCGTCTCCCTGGCGCTGATCCTGCTGCCCTTCGGCACCCTGCCGATGCTCGGCGGACTGGTCGGCGGCACCGCGGCGGCGGCCGTGGTGGCCAGTTCCTACGGCGCGGTCCGCATCCGCGTGGTGGGCGGCTCGCTGATCGCGGGCGACGCGAAGATCCCGGTCACGGCGCTGGGCGAGGCGGAGATCTTGGACCCCGAGGAGGCCCGGGCCTGGCGCACCTACAAGGCCGACACCCGCGCCTTCCTGCTGCTGCGCGCCTACATCCCGCGGGCCCTGCGGGTGGAGGTCACGGACCCCGAGGACCCGACGCCCTACCTGTACCTGTCGACGCGCGACCCGGAGGCCCTGGCCGAGGCGATCAGCGCGGCGAAGGCGGCCTAGCACACAGGGTCGAAGGGTCCCCGGATCGGGGACCCGGGGCCCGCGGCTCTCAGCTCTCAGCTCTTCCCGGACTCGCCTCTCCTGCCGAACCCGCCGCCCTTCCCGAATCCGCCGAAGCGTCTGCGGCCGACTTCCTGCGTGATGTCGCCCATGGTCAGCGGATCGGCCGGGGTCTCCAGCGGCGGAAGGTCGGGCAGCGCGTCCCACGGCACCTGGATTTTGCGCAGGTCGGCGCGGATCCGGTCCGCCAGCTTCTTGGTGTCTCTTCGGTTCATCAGCGCGCCCACGGCCGCGCCCACCATGAAGGGCATCAGGTTCGGCAGATTGCGCACCATCCGCTTCATGATCTGCTGCCGCATCTGGTGCTTCATGTGGGTGTTCAGCGCCAAGCTCACCGTCGACGGCTTGGTCACGTCGATCCCGCGCTCGCCCGACCAGGAGTCCAGGTACGTGGTGGAGCGCTGTTTCAGGTTCCCCGGCGGTCGTACGCCGTAGACCTCGTAGAGCTCGGCGATCAGCTTCAGCTCGATCGCGGCGACCCCGGTGATCTCCGCGGCCAGCTCGGTCGGCATCGCGGGCGGCACGGGAAGCATCGCCGCCGCGCCCACGCCGGCGCCGACCGTCGACGTCGCCGTCATGGCGCCCGCCACGAGCTTGTCGGCGAGTTGCTCGGGGCCGAGCCCCGGGAACTGTCTGCGCAGGGTCGCGAGGTCCCGTACGGGCACTCGCGGGGCGTTCTCGATGATCCGGTCGGCCAGGTAGGCGAGCCCCGCCTTCGCGCGGCTGCCGCCCTTGCGGACGCCTTCCTGGGCCTTCTCGCGGATGACCGCGGCCCGCCGCCGGGCCACGGGCGCGGGAGACTGCGCCGGCACCGGCACATTGCCAGGGCCGGCCGCCGGTTCGAGCGAGGCCGATCCCGTACCGGATGAGCCTCGCTCGTCGTCACGCGCGCCGTGCGGGCCGTCGGACGGCCCTTGGTCCGCTCCCCGGGAGGGGAAGCGGCGCTTCCAAGGAGGGGTCGAGCCGGTCATGCCCGACCCGTCCTCAGTCGCAGTCGCGGCAGATCGGCTGACCGTTCTTCTCCCGGGCCAGCTGGCTGCGGTGGTGCACCAGGAAGCAGCTCATGCAGGTGAACTCGTCCTGCTGCTTGGGCAGCACCCGGACGGCCAGCTCCTCGTTCGAGAGGTCCGCTCCGGGCAGCTCCAGGCCCTCGGCGGCCTCGAACTCGTCGACGTCCACTGCGGACGTCGACTTGTCGTTCCGCCTGGCCTTCAGCTCTTCAAGGCTGTCCGAGTCGACGTCGTCGTCGGTCTTGCGTGGGGTGTCGTAATCCGTTGCCATTGTCGCTCTCCCCCTCTGGGTGTCTGCGGTGTCTCCAGCGCACGTAACGCGTGAGAGGCCGGACTTGTGCCCGACCCGAGGCGGAGATTTTGCCTCACATCAAGGTCTGTTACTCAATCGACACCCAACCGGACTCCTCAAGAGTGATCGGCGTGGATGGCGATGCGGACCGTACACGGTCCCAATGCCGCACTTCAAAGGCGTCTCACCGTGTACTTCCCGTGATCAAGACCCCCGAAAACCCGGATTTTCCCGGCTTTCCGGCGGGTCGCATGATCACGGAGAGTAGATGGCCGGAAATTCGCCTTTGTGATCGATCACACACGGTACCGCTCATCCGGCGTTCGGAAAATTCCGCGCAAAGCGAACATCCCCGTGGTGACGACGGCAACGATCTCAGACGGGCAGGGCAACCCTCATCACCAACCCGCCTCCTTCGCGCGGCTGTGCCGCGATGTGCCCGCCGTGCGCGCGGGCCACGGACCGCGCGATGGACAGGCCGAGCCCGACGCCCTTGTCGCTGCCCGTGCGCTCCGTACGCAGCCGCCGGAAGGGCTCGAAGAGGTTGTCGATCTCGTACGCCGGGACCACGGGGCCGGTGTTCGTCACGACGAGCAGCGCCTGGCCGTGCTGGAGCTCGGTGGTGACCTCCACCCAGCCGCCGTCGGGGACGTTGTACCGCACGGCGTTCTGCACGAGGTTCAGGGCGATCCGCTCCAGGAGCACGCCGTTGCCCTGGACCACCGCGGGATCCCGCTTGCCGCGGATCTCCACGCCCTTGGCCGCCGCCTCGCCGTGCACCTGGTCCACGGCCTGCTCGGCGACCTCCGCGAGGTCGACGGGCTTGCGCTCGACGATCTGGTTGTCGCTGCGGGCGAGCAGCAGCAGGCCCTCCACGAGCTGCTCGCTGCGCTCGTTGGTGGCCAGCAGGGTCTTGCCGAGCTGCTGGAGCTCCACCGGCGCCTCCGGGTCCGACAGGTGCACTTCCAGGAGCGTGCGGTTGATCGCCAGCGGGGTGCGCAGCTCGTGCGAGGCGTTGCCGACGAAACGCTGCTGCGCGGTGAAGGCGCGCTGGAGCCTCTCCAGCATGTCGTCGAAGGTGTCCGCGAGCTCCTTCAGCTCGTCGTCCGGGCCGTCCAGCTCGATCCGCCGGGAGAGGTCGGAGCCGGCCACCGCGCGGGCGGTGCGGGTGATCCGGCCGAGCGGCGACAGGACGCGTCCGGCCATGGCGTAGCCGAAGGCGAAGGCGATCACGGCGAGGCCGAGCAGGGCCAGCAGGGAGCGGCTGAGCAGGGTGTCCAGGGCGTGCTGGCGCTGTTCGTTCACGCACTCGTTCAGCGCGCGGTTCAGCTCGTCCGCGGGGAGGCTGGTGGCGCGCATGTTGCACATGTCGCTGGACACGGAACCGGACAGGATCCGGAAGGGCAGGTCACTGCCGACGTTCAGGGCGCTCGCGGCGAGCAGATAGATGATCGACAGCAGCAGGATGCCGGCGATCAGGAACATGCCGCCGTAGAGCAGCGTGAGGCGTATGCGGATGGTGGGGCGCAGCCAGGGGAAGGGCTGCACCTGCTTCCTCGGGTCCCAGGTCGGTTTCGGGGGCGCCTGGGGCGGTGCGGGGGTCGCTGCCATGGGGGATCAGATCCGGTAGCCGGAGCCGGGGACGGTGACGATGACGGGGGGCTCGCCGAGCTTGCGGCGCAGCGTCATGACGGTGACCCGGACGACGTTCGTGAACGGGTCGGTGTTCTCGTCCCAGGCCTTCTCCAGCAGCTGCTCCGCGGAGACGACGGCGCCCTCGGAGCGCATCAGCACCTCCAGCACGGCGAACTCCTTAGGCGCGAGCTGGACCTCCTTGCCGTCGCGGAAGACCTCGCGGCGGTTGGGGTCGAGCTTGATCCCGGCGCGCTCCAGGACGGGCGGCAGCGGGACGCTCGTACGGCGTCCGAGGGCACGCACGCGTGCCGTGAGCTCGCTGAACGCGAAGGGCTTCGGGAGGTAGTCGTCGGCGCCGATCTCCAGGCCCTCGACCCGGTCGCTGACGTCGCCGGAGGCCGTGAGCATCAGCACGCGGGTGGGCATGCCGAGTTCGACGATCTTGCGGCAGACGTCGTCGCCGTGGACGAGCGGGAGGTCGCGGTCGAGGACGACCACGTCGTAGTCGTTGACGCCGATGCGCTCCAGGGCGGCCGCGCCGTCGTACACGACGTCGACGGCCATGGCCTCCCGGCGCAGTCCGGTGGCCACCGCATCGGCGAGCAGCTGCTCGTCCTCGACGACGAGTACGCGCACGTCGCTGTTCCTTCCTGAAGTCCACCCGCGTAGCGCCGCTGGGCGCGCGGGCAGGGGTCTGCTGGGGTGTGTTGGCCTCCATCCTGCCCTTTTCGGCCATAAGTCGGCGGTAAGACGGGTGAGTGACCCATGAAGGGCGGGTGTGAGGCCCGGGAATGCCAGATTTTCTGCGTGGGTTGAGGTTTCCGTGAATGGGAGCGCGGGGAGGACGGCTGTACACCCCGCGATCACGCTCTGCTTGTGCCGCACCACCATGCGGTACAACGCAATCCGCTTTCCGCAGAGCGGTCGACGTGATCGCCCCTTCTGAACGGCACACCCCCGTGCCACCGACCCACGACCCAGGACGAGGGGGCACAGCATGGACGCATTCACCGCAGGGCTTCTGCAGCGCATAAGGGCGACCGAGTCCGACCTGACGCGGGCCCGTGACGAGGGCGACGACTTCCTCGTCGAGGTGGAGCAGGGCGAGCTCGACGACCTGCGCCGCCTCGCCGCCGAGCACGGTGTGGAAGTCGGCGCAGCCAGCGTCTGATCAGCGCGTCAGCATCCGCGGAGCAACAGCTTGAGCAACGAGGAGCACCCCGGCGAATCCAGCGCCGGGGTGCTTTCGCTTGCTCGGGGTGCCGGTCAGTCGTGCCAGGCGCCGAAGTCCTCCAGCAGCCGCTGGAGGGGCTCGAAGACGCCCGGGGTGGCCGCCACCGTCAGATCGTTCGAGGGGCGCTCTCCAGGGCGTCCACCGGTCAGCGCGCCCGCTTCCCGGGCGATCAGGTCGCCCGCCGCGAGGTCCCAGGGGTGCAGGCCCCGCTCGTAGTAGCCGTCCAGCCGGCCGGCGGCCACGTCGCACAGGTCGACCGCGGCCGAACCCGAGCGCCGGATGTCGCGCAGGAGCGGGATCAGCCGGTGGGCGACCTCGGCCTGGTGGAGGCGGACCTCGGTGACGTAGTTGAAGCCCGTGGAGACCAGCGCCTGCTCCAGGGGCGGCGCCGGGCGGCAGGTCAGCTCGCGCTCGCCGGCCCAGTCGCCCGTGGCCCAGGCGCCGGCGCCGCGGACCGCGTGGTACGTCTCCCGGCGCATCGGGGCGGCGACGACTCCGACGACCGTCTGGCCGTCCTGCTCGGCGGCGATCGAGACCGCCCAAGTCGGCAGGTCGTAAAGGTAGTTGACCGTGCCGTCGAGGGGGTCGATCACCCAGCGGACGCCACTGGTGCCCTCGGTGGAGGCGCCCTCCTCGCCGAGGAAGCCGTCGTCGGGGCGGTGGTCGGAGATCAGGTCGGTGATCAGTTTCTCGGCCGCGATGTCCATCTCGGTGACCACGTCGATCGGGCTCGACTTGGTCTTGGCCACCGCGAGGTCGGCCGGGCGGCCGTCCCGCAGCAGGTCGCCCGCGCGCCGCGCGGCCTCCTGGGCGAGACGGAGCAGGTCCGAGTGCAGGGGGTCGGTCACGGGGCTCCTCGGGCGTAGGGCGTCGACTCGGGCGGTTGCCGCGCGGGCCGCGGCGGACCTGGCGTCAGGGCTCGGCCCACGTCGGTCCTGTCCGGTCGGGTGTGAAAGTCGGTTCCGGCGTGGCGGCTTGGCTCGGTGGGTGAGGGGTTCGGTCCGGGTTCCGGGCCCTCCCCGGCGGTTCGGCTCGGTGCGAGGGGTTCGGTCCGGCTGCCGGTCCGGGTTCCGAGCCTCCCCCCGGCGGTTCGGCTCGATGGGAGGGGTTCGGCCGGGGTGCCGGTCCGGGGTTTCGGGCCTCCCCAGGCGGCTTGGCTCGGTGTGAGGGGTTCGGTCCGGGTGCCGGTCCGGGTTCCGGGCCTCCCCCCTCACGCTCAGGGACTTCGCTCGGCCTGCGAGGGGCGGGGGCGCCGCGCGCCGCCCCGGCGGGTCAGGCGTATGGGCTGCCCGCCGCGCCTCGCCCCGGCCGGTCAGGCGTACGGGCTGTCCGCGCCCGCGGCGGCGGGCCGGGGGGCGCGGGCCGGGCAGCAGCCGACCGGGCAGAGGTTGTGGCTCGGGCCGAGCGCGCCCAGGGCGCACGGCGTGACCGCCCGCCCGCTCTCCTCGGCGGCCCGCTCCAGGACGAGCTCGCGGACCGCCGCGGCGAATCGCGGGTCGGCGCCGACGGTGGCCGAGCGGCGCACCGGCAGCCCCAGCTCCTCCGCCTTGGCCATGGCCTCGGTGTCAAGGTCGTACAGGACCTCCATGTGGTCCGAGACGAAGCCGATGGGGGCCATGACGACCGCCGGGACGCCGGAGGCGTGCCGCTCCTCCAGGTGGTCGCAGATGTCGGGCTCGAGCCACGGAACGTGCGGGGCGCCGGAGCGGGACTGGTAGACGAGCCGCCAGTCGTGGTCGATCCCGGTGCGCTCGCGGACCGCGTCGGCGATCAGCCGGGCCACGTCCAGGTGCTGCTTCACGTACGCCCCGCCGTCGCCGTGGTCCTCGACGGGTCCGGAGGTGTCCGCGGCGGAGTCCGGGATGGAGTGGGTGGTGAAGGCGATCTCGGCGCCGGCCCGGACCTCCTCGGGGAGATCCGCCAGCGAGCGCAGCACACCGTCGATCATGGGCTCCACGAAGCCCGGGTGGTTGAAGTAGTGCCGCAGCTTGTCGATCCTCGGCGGCTCGACGCCCTCGGCCTCGAGCGCGGCGAGCGAGTCGGCGAGGTTCTCGCGGTACTGGCGGCAGCCCGAGTACGAGGCGTAGGCGCTGGTGGCGAGGACGAGGACCCGGCGCCGGCCGTCCCGGGCCAACTCCCGCAGGGTGTCCGTGAGATACGGCGCCCAGTTGCGGTTGCCCCAGTACACCGGCAGGTCCAGGCCGTGGTCGGCGAAGTCCTTGCGCAGGGCGTCGAGGAGCGCGCGGTTCTGGTCGTTGATGGGGCTGACCCCGCCGAAGAGGAAGTAGTGCTGTCCGACTTCCTTCAGGCGTTCCTTGGGGATGCCGCGCCCTCGCGTCACGTTCTCCAGGAACGGAACCACGTCGTCCGGGCCCTCCGGGCCGCCGAAGGAGAGCAGGAGCAGGGCGTCGTAAGGGCTGGCATCGAGCGCGTCTGGCATGCCACCGATCCTGCCACCCGGCACTGACAGCCGGGAAACGGCGGGGTGTCGACCCGGTTCCCGACCGGCCGATCGGGTGCATTAGGGTCACCTCACTCGTAAGCTGTATCAGCCATCTACACGCCTTACGCCCCGGCGCCCCGCGTGCCCCCTTCCCCGTGACCGGAGAGACCGTGCCCAGCCCCTACCGCGCCCTGTTCGCCGCCCCAGGCTCCAAGGGCTTCTCCGCCGCGGGCTTCCTCGGCCGGATGCCGCTGTCGATGATGGGCATCGGCGTGGTGACGATGGTGTCCCAGCTGACCGGCCGCTACGGCCTGGCGGGCGCCCTGTCGGCCACCATCGCGCTCGCCGCGGCGGTGGCCGGACCGCAGGTCTCGCGCTGGGTCGACCAGTACGGCCAGCGGCGGGTGCTGCGCCCGGCGACGCTGGTCTCGCTCGTCGCGGCGGCCGGGCTGCTGTTCGCCGCGCACTACGGCTGGCCGGACTGGACGCTGTTCGTGTTCAGCGCGGGCATCGGCTGCGTGCCGAGCGTCGGCGCGATGGTCCGGGCCCGCTGGGCCGCGCTGTACCGGGGCACTCCGCAGTTGCACACCGCGTACTCCTTCGAGTCCGTGGTGGACGAGGTCTGCTTCATCTTCGGGCCGATCATCTCCATCGGACTGTCCACGGCCTGGTTCCCGGAGGCCGGGCCGCTGCTCGCCGCCTGCTTCCTGGCGGCCGGTGTCTTCTGGCTGACCGCCCAGCGCGCCACCGAGCCCGAGCCGCACCCGCGCGAGCGGCACGAGGGGCGCGGTGACAGCGCCCTGCGCTCCGCCGGGCTCCAGGTTTTGGTGGCCACCTTCGTGGCGACCGGCGCGATCTTCGGGGCGGTCGACGTGGTCACCGTGGCCTTCGCCGAGGAACAGGGCCACAAGGGCGCCGCCAGTGTCGTCCTCGCCGTGTACGCGGCGGGTTCCTGTGCGGCGGGCGCCGTCTTCGGGCTGCTGCACCTCAAGGGAGCACCCGAACCTCGCTGGCTGCTGGGCATATGCGCGATGGCCGTGAGTATGATCCCCCTCCTACTGGTCGGAAACTTGCCGTTTCTGGCCGTGGCGCTGTTCCTGGCGGGACTCTGCATCGCTCCCACGATGATCACGACGATGTCCCTCATCGAGCAGCACGTACCACGCGCGCAACTGACCGAGGGCATGACCTGGGTGAGCACCGGGCTCGCGGTCGGGGTCGCGCTCGGCTCCTCCGTGGCCGGCTGGGTGATCGACGCGGCCGGTGCGCGGGCCGGGTACGGGGTTCCGGCGGTCTCCGGAGCCGTCGCGGTCGCGGTCGGTTTCCTCGGGTACCGCCGGCTCAGCAGGCCGGCTCCGCGTCGGGGAGGCACCGTTGAGCAGCACAGCGAGCGGGAAGAACGGAACGTGGCGTAACTGGGGCGGAAACGTCTCCGCTCGCCCCGCGCGGGAGGTCGAACCCGCCTCGGTCGAGGAGCTGGCGGCTGCCGTGCGCAAGGCGGCCGAGGACGGTCTGAAGGTCAAGGCGGTCGGCACCGGGCACTCCTTCACGTCGATCGCCGCCACCGACGGTGTGTTGATCCGCCCTCACCTGTTGACCGGTATCCGCAACATTGACCGGGACGGCATGACCGTCACCGTGGAGGCCGGCACCCCGCTCAAGAGGCTCAACCTGGCCCTGGCCCGCGAGGGTCTGTCGCTGGCCAACATGGGCGACATCATGGAGCAGACGGTCTCCGGGGCCACCAGCACGGGCACTCACGGCACGGGCCGCGAGTCCGGCTCGATAGCCGCCCAGATCACGGCCCTGGAACTGGTCACCGCCGACGGCTCGGTCCTCACCTGCTCCGACCAGGAGAACCCGGAGGTCTTCGCGGCCGCCCGGATCGGCCTCGGCGCGCTCGGCGTCGTCACGGCGATCACCTTCGCCGTGGAGCCCGTCTTCCTGCTGACGGCCCGCGAGGAGCCGATGACCTTCGACCGGGTCACCCGCGACTTCGACCAACTGTGGGCCGAGAACGAGCACTTCGAGTTCTACTGGTTCCCGCACACCGGGAACACCAACACCAAGCGCAACAACCGCAGCGCGGGCCCGGAGCGCCCGGTGGGCCGGCTCAAGGCCTGGTTCGAGGACGAGTTCCTCTCCAACGGCGTCTTCCAGGCCGCGCAGTGGGCGGGCCGCGCGGTGCCCGCCGCGATCCCGGGCATCGCCCAGGTCTCCAGCAGGGCCCTCTCCGCGCGGACGTACACGGACATTCCCTATAAGGTCTTCACGTCGCCGCGCAGGGTGCGGTTCGTGGAGATGGAGTACGCCCTCCCGCGCGGGGCGGTCGTCGAGGCGCTGCGCGAGCTGAAGGCGATGCTGGACGGCTCCGGCCTCAAGGTCAGCTTCCCGGTGGAGGTGCGCACCGCGCCGGCCGACGACATCACCCTGTCCACCGCGTCCGGACGGGACAGCGCGTACATCGCCGTCCACATGGCCAAGGGGACGCCGTACCACCGGTACTTCACCGCCGCCGAGCGGATCTTCACCGCGCACGAGGGCCGCCCGCACTGGGGCAAGGTGCACACCCGGGACGCCGAGTACTTCGCCGGGGTCTACCCGCGCTTCGGCGAGTTCACGGCGCTGCGGGACCGGCTCGATCCGGATCGGCTGTTCCAGAACGACTACTTGCGGAGGGTTCTGGGGTCGTAGCGGAGGTGCCGGGGCCGGGGCTCGCGCTGCCGGAGGAGCTCGGCGTCGGGCTGGGCGTGCCGCTGTCGCCCTCGCCCCCCTGAACTGGCCTGGTAGGGGCGGCGCTTGCGCAGGACGTACGACCGAAACCGATAGTCCCGATTCCGGCGATTACGTGAAGTACGCCACGTTTAAGATCCCTGAACTCCCTTGCGGTACGGCCAACTCCCGCCCCGTGCACCAACTCGGGCGGCGCGCCAATCCACGCACGTGGCCCAAATGGAGTACTGTTGCGAGCCCTGGGTCCGGTCTCCCGCCAGGGCGTCCGTGGCCTTCAAGGACCGCCAGGAGGGGGCTAGTTGCACAGGGTGACGGAGTTGGTCACTTAGCGTTGCGAATAGGTAACCGTGCCATAACGGCGATCCAGGGCCCGTGCCCGACACGCCGGGCAACTCGGCAAGGTTGTGGCAGGCTGCACCCGGGCAGGCCACACTCGACTAGCGGAAGCAGCGACGCACGTGACGTCGGCAGGCACCACCCGGGAGGTCCCCATGCCCGAACTGCGTGTCGTGGCCGTCTCCAATGACGGCACACGGCTGGTGCTGAAGGCTGCGGACAGCACGGAGTACACGCTTCCGATTGACGAACGGCTCCGCGCCGCCGTGCGCGGCGACCGTCCCCGCCTCGGCCAGATCGAGATCGAGGTGGAGAGCCATCTCCGCCCCCGCGACATCCAGGCGCGTATACGCGCGGGTGCCACGGCGGAGGAAGTCGCGCAGATGGCGGGCATTCCCGTCGACCGCGTCCGTCGCTTCGAGGGCCCCGTGCTGGCCGAGCGTGCCTTCATGGCCGAGCGCGCCCGCAAGACGCCGGTCCGCCGGCCCGGTGAGAACGCCGCCGGACCCCAGCTCGGCGAGGCCGTCCAGGAGCGGCTGCTGCTGCGCGGCGCCGAGAAGGACACCGTGCAGTGGGACTCCTGGCGCCGCGACGACGGCACCTGGGAAGTCCTGCTGGTCTACCGCGTGGCGGGCGAACCCCACTCGGCGAGCTGGACGTACGACCCGCCCCGGCGGCTCGTCCAGGCCGTCGACGAGGAGGCGCGCTCGCTGATCGGCGAGTCCGAGGACCTCGCCGCGCCGGAGCCCAGCTTTCCGTTCGTGCCGCGTATCGCCCGGCTGCCGCGCGACCGTCCGCTGGACCGTTCCCTCGACCGGGAGCGGCCCAGCCTGCCGGCGCCGGAACCGGCCGAGGAGGCCGCGCCCGAACGGGACTCGCTGACCAGCCTGTTGGAGGCCGTCCCGAGCTTCCGCGGCGACCTCGTCGTCCCCGAGCGCCCCTCGGAGACCCCCGCGCCCGAGGAGCCCCCGGCGGCCGAGCCGGTGCCCGAGGAGCCCCCGGCCCCCGCGGCCTCTGCCGGTTCCGCCTACGCGGACGTCCTGATGCCCCGCTCCGTGAGCGCCCATCGCGACCGCCTGATCGGCGCGACCGACCGCCAGGCCGAGGCCGACGGCGTCCGCCCGGGCCGCCGGGCGGCGGTCCCGAGCTGGGACGAGATCGTGTTCGGGACGCGGCGCAAGAAGCAGGAGTAGTCGGGCAGTCGGGGGTACGGCGGAGAAGGCCGCGTTGGTGTGGAGTGCGGCCCTTTCCGGCGTCGCGCAGTTCCCCGCGCCCCTGAGGGACGTACCGGCAGCGTCGGATTCATGGCCCCGCAGCCGGCGCCACCCACGGCGCCGGCCTGCGCCGCCTCCACCACCCCCCGCGCTACTGCGGATCCGGGCCCACTGCCACCGGACGGGACGGATCCGACGACCACTCCGACCACGACCCCACATACAGCGCCGCCGGAATTCCCGCGACCGCCAGCGCCAGCACCTCGTGCGCCCCGGAGACGCCCGAGCCGCAGTAGACGCCCACCGCCGTGCCGTCCGTGGCGCCGAGCGCCTTGAAGCGGGCGTGGAGATCCTCTGCGGGCAGGAAACGACCATCGGCGGCGACGTTCTCGTTCGTCGGCGCGGACACGGCACCCGGGATGTGCCCGCCGACCCGGTCGATCGGCTCCACCTCACCCCGGTACCGCTCCCCCGCGCGGGCGTCCAGCAGCAGCCCGGAGCGGGCCAGCGCCGCCGCGCCGTCCGCGTCGAGCAGACCCGCCGCCTCCGGGGTTGGCCGGAAATCGCCCTCCACCGGGGTCGGTACGTCCGTCTGCAGCGGCCCTTCCCAGGCCGGCAACCCGCCGTCGAGGACCCGCACGTCCGGGTGACCCGTCCAGCGCAACAGCCACCACGCGCGGGCGGCCGCCCAGCCCTGCCCGCCGTCGTACACGACCACAGGACGCCCGGCGGAGACCCCCGCCCGGCGCATCGCGGCGCCGAACCGGGCGAGGTCCGGCAGCGGATGCCGGCCCGCCGTGCCGGGGGTCGAGGCGAGCTCCTCGTCCAGGTCGACGAAGACCGCGCCGGGGAGGTGGCCGGCCGCGTACTCGGCCCGTCCGTCGAAGGGAGGCTCGCCCGCCGCTCGAGCCACGCTCAACTGCCAGCGGACGTCCAGGAGCACCGGCGGACGCGATCCTGCCAGGTCGCCGGCCAGTTCGGTTGCGGAGATGATGGCGTTCATGGCCCCCATCCTCGCGCACGGGGTGGCCGCAACGTCCAGGTCCGGCTACTCTGCTCGGCCGGACAGCCCCGATCACGAGGCGTACGGGATCGGGCACATGCTGTACAGCCGATCGACACCCGTGGGCCATCACACGGATACGGACGAGCAACGGCACACCGGGCAACCTCCGGGCACAGCGGGCGATACGGCGGCGCGCCCGGGACGCGCGGCACCACGGGTGGTGCGAGCATCGGCGCAGGGGTCCGGAGAGCGGAATCGACGCGGCCACCGCGAGGGGCCGAGGAGAGAGTGACGATGACCGAGGCACGGGGGTCGGCCGGCCTGAACGGCGACGCGCACGCCCGGCACGCGCCCGGCTCGCCCTGCTGGGTGAGCCTGATGGTGCACGGGCCGGCCGCGACCCAGGAGTTCTACGGCGGTCTGTTCGGCTGGGAGTTCCGGCCCGGTCCGCAGCAGCTCGGCCCGTACGCTCGGGCGCTGCTGGACGGCAAGGAGGTGGCCGGAATCGGCCAGTTGCCGCCGGACCGGCATCTGCCCATCGCCTGGACGCCCTACTTCGCCTCGACGGACGTGGACCTGACGGCCGAGACGGTACGGCTGTGCGGCGGCACCGTGGGCGTGGGCCCCCTGGACGCCGACGACGCCGGCCGGCTGGCGATCTGCTCCGACCCGGCCGGCGCGGTCTTCGGCGTCTGGCAGGCGGCGGCCCACCTCGGCATCGCCCTCTCCGGGGTCCCCGGCACCCCGGTCTGGAACGAACTGCTGACCTTCGAGACGGCGAGCGTGACCAAGTTCTACGAGACGGTCTTCGGCCACGAGCAGCAGGCGGTCGCCTCGGCGGACTTCGACTACGTCACCCTGCACCTGGGCGGCCGCACGATCGCGGCGGTCCTCGGCCTCGGCCACTCCCTGCCCCGCGACCGGGGTCCCCACTGGATGACGTTCTTCGAGGTGGCCGACACGGACGAGGCCACCGCCCGAGCCGTCACCCTGGGCGGCAACGTCGTCCAGCCGCCGCACGACAGCGCCCTGGGCCGCATGTCCACCGTCACGGACCCGGAAGGCGCCCGCTTCTCCCTGCTCCAGAGCAGGCCCTGAGGGCGGGTCCCCCGGGCCTACGGCACCGGCAGCACGTCCGGGGAGAGGGCCGCCGCCCTCGCCGTGGCCGCCGTCATGCGGCGGCGATGGTGGCGGCGGCAGAGTACCTCGTAGCCGATCGCGTCCGACTGGTTGACGTCCCCCACGACCACCTGGGCGCCCTCCACCACCATCTCGCCGCCTATCGTGCGGGCGTTGTGGGTGGCGCGGGCGCCGCACCAGCACAGGGCCTCGACCTGGAGGACCTCGACGCGGTCGGCGAGTTCCACCAGACGCTGGGAGCCGGGGAACAGCTTGGAGCGGAAGTCGGTGGTGATGCCGAAGGCGTAGACGTCCAGGCCCAGGTCGTCCACCACGCGCGCGAGTTGGTCGATCTGCTCCGGGGCCAGGAACTGCGCCTCGTCCGCGATGACGTAGTCCGCGCGGCCGCCCTGGGAGAGATGGTCGACCAGGTAGGCATACACGTCCTGGCCGTCCGACACCTCCACCGCGTCCGTGACCAGGCCCAGGCGCGAGGACAGCTTGCCCTCGCCGGCGCGGTCGTCACGGGTGAAGATCACACCGACCAGGCCGCGGGCCGAGCGGTTGTGCTCGATCTGGAGAGCCAGCGTCGACTTCCCGCAGTCCATCGTTCCGGAGAAGAACACCAGCTCGGGCATGGGGGGTTGAGCACCTTTCGGCGAGTCGGGGACAGGGGGTGCGTCAGGAGCGTACTTCGAGCAGCGGGATCAGCTGCTCCGCCGGGGTCATCGAGCCGTGGTTGCCGACCATCGCGGACTCCTTCGGCTCCCGCTCGGAGGCGATGATCAGTACGTCGTCCCGTGCGGCGGCGACCACGTCGCCGATCCGGCCGTACACCCGATCGTCGCACTCACCGGGCCGCCCGAACCAGCCGGCCGCGAGCGCCTCCTCTCGCGAGGCCACCCAGAACTGCTCGCCGAGCACCTCGCGCCAGCAGGTCAGTACGTCGTTCTCGGCGCCCGGCACCGCGTACACGTGCCGCGCCCGGCCCTCGCCGCCCAGCAGGGCGACCCCGGCGCGCAGCTCCCAGTCCTCGTCGAAGTCGATGCGGTGCTGCTCGTCGAAGGGCACGTCGACCATGCCGTGGTCGGCGGTGACGTAGAGCGCGGTGCGCGGCGGGAGCTGTTCGGCCAGGCGCTGGACCAGGCGGTCGACGTACATCAACTGGCCGCGCCAGGTGTCGGAGTCGACGCCGAACCGGTGTCCCGCGCCGTCCACCTCGGCGTAGTACGTGTAGACCAAGGAGCGGTCCCCGGCGGCCAGTTGCTCGGCCGCGAGGTCCATCCGCTCCTCGCCGCTCAGCCGCCCGTGGAAGGTTCCGCCGCTCAGCGCCACCTTGGTCAGCGGGGTGTTCTGGAAGGCGGGCGACGACACCTGCGCCGCGTGCACACCCGCCTGGTGGGCGAGCTGGAAGACCGTGGGGTACGGCTGCCAGGGCCCCGGCGCGGTCCACGGCTGCCAGCGGAGCTGGTTCATCAGTTCGCCGGTGTCGGGGTTGCGCACGGTGTAGCCGGGCAGTCCGTGCGCGCCGGGCGGCAGGCCGGTGCCGACGGAGGCCAGCGAGGTCGCGGTGGTCGCCGGGTAGCCGGTGGTGAGCGGGCGGCCCGTGCCGCCGCGGGAGCTGTCGAGCAGCGACGTCATGAACGGCGCGTCCTCGGGGTGCGCCTTCAGCTGCTCCCAGCCGAGGCCGTCGATCAGGAACACGCAGTTCCGGTCGGCCGGGGCCAGCTCGCTGATCGCGGCGGTCATACCGGGTACGTCCATGCCGGCGGCCAGGGTGGGCAGCAGGTCGGCGAGCGAGCCGCTGCCGTACTCGGGCAGGGGGGCGGAGTCGAGGGGCAGCGGCTGCGGGTCGTGCTCCCAAGCGGGCTGGGCCATTACTTGGTCAGATCCGCGGTCGCCTCGGAGAGCGCCTGCGCGAACGCGAGCGCCTGGCGCACCGTCTCCGGACCGTCGCCGGCCTCGCTGACGCGCAGGCTGAGGTCGTCGGCCGTGGAGCTGCCCGTGTAGCCGTGGTCCGCCTCGCAGTTGGGGTCGCCGCAGGCCGCCGGCTCCAGGTCGATCCGGGAGACCGCGCCCCAGCCGATGGTCAGCACGACCTCGCGGGGCAGGGTGCCCGGGGTGTACGACTCCGGGTTGGCGACGACACGACTGACGACGACCGACGAGATCCGGCCGATCTTCACCGACTCCGTGGAGGTGGTGGCGTACGGCGTCGGGGAGGTGGTGTCCGCGGCCTGCTCGTCGGTGTGGCTGACGATGAAGCGGTTGTCGGTGAGGACCAGCACGGTGACGTGCCGCCGCACCTCGTTCTGGTCGAACGTGGTCTCCTGGTGGACCAGGTACGACCGGATGGGCTCGCCGCCCACGGCGGCCTCCACCGCCTCGGCCACGAGGGCCGGGTAGTAGCCGCTGCGCTCGATCGCCGCTCGCAGCCCCTGGGTCGTCGTACTGGTCTTGGCCATGGCCCCCATCCTACGGGGGCCCACTGACTGCGAGGGACCGCTCGGACCGGTCCGCGGCAGGGGAACGAACGACCGCCCGGGTCCCCGGGGAGTCCGGACGGGCCCGGCCTCAGTACGCGGGGAGCGTGCGGGGGCCCAGGTCGTCGCGGGCGGGCGGTGGGGCCAGCCGGACGGTGGCGCCGAGCACGGTCAGACCGTGCGGGGCGACGACGACCGGCTCCAGGGTGACCGCGACGACCTCCGGGTGGTCGTGGACCAGGCGCGACACCCGGAGCAGCAGCTCCTCCAGGGCGGGCGTGTCGACCGGGGTCGAGCCGCGCCAGCCGAACAGGAGCGGCGCGGTCCGGATCGACCGGACCAGCGAGGTCGCCTCCCGGTCGGTGACCGGGATCAGCCGGTGGGCCATGTCGCCGAGCAGCTGTGAGGCGGCTCCGGCGAGCGCGAACGACAGGACGGCGCCGGCCGCCGGGTCGATCACGGCCCGTAGGACGGTGTCGACCCCGCGCGGGGCCATCGCCTGCACGACCGGCCGCAGCTCCTCCGGCCTGCCGAACAGCTCGACCAACTCGGCGTACGCCCGGCGCAGTTGCTCCTCGTCCGCCAGGTCCAGCCGTACGCCGCCCAGGTCGGCCCGGTGTCGCAGGTGCGGCGCGGTGGCCTTGAGGGCGACGGGGTAGCCGACGGCGCGGGCGGCCTCGGCGGCGGCGTCGGGGGTGGGCGCGGGAAGGGCCCGCCGCACCTGAATGCCGTACATGCCGAGCAGCTCACAGGTCTCCTCGGCACCGAGAGTGAGCCCCTGTCCCCTGGCCAGCAGCCCGTCGATGAGCCCAGCGGCCCCCCGCTCGTCGATGTCCTCGTACTCGGGCACCCGCCCGGGCTCAGCGGCCTCCCGCCGCCACTGCGCGTACTTCACGGCCTCGGCGAGAGCCCGCACGGCCCGCTCGGCGGCGGGATAGGCGGGGATGAGCCGAGCCCCGGCCTCGCCGGGGACCTCCAGGCCACCCGGGCCGGGACGAGCCACCCCCTCGACACCGGCCGAGGCGGGGCCGGCCGCCCCTTGACCACCCGAGCCGCGGGCAGTCGTGCCGCCTGGGGCGGCCCCCGCAGCCGACGAAGGCGGCACCCCGTCAGCGCCGGGCCGCGCGTCCGCCCCGGCCTCAGCCTGAGTGCCGGGCGCGCCGGAAACGTCCTCGCCCGCCGCGCCGGGCGCGCCGGAAACCTCCGCATCGGGCGCGGACGGAGGAACCGGCGACGCAACCCTCGGCGCCGTGCTCGCCGCGGCGGACAGCGCCTCCGCCAGTCCGCCCAGCTCCACGTGCACCACCAGCACCGGCTTCCCCGGCGCCTCCTCCGCCGCCGAGCGCAGGGCCTCCGCCAGCACCTCCTCCCCCGGCGACGTCTCCCCGATCGCCGGAATCGCGGTCACCACGACGGAGTCGCACGTGTCGTCGGCGAGCGCCCGCGACAGTGCCCGGCGGAAGTCCGCCGCCGTCGCCCCGGTCGTCAGGTCCAGCGGGGGCAGCGGCCGGAGCCCTTCGGCCAGGCACGCGTCGTACGTCAGCAGCCCCAGCGACTCGGAGTTCCCCAGGATCGCCACCCGCGGCCCGGCCGGCAGCGGCTGGCGCGCGAGCAGCAGCCCCGCGTCGACCAGCTCGGTGATGGTGTCGACCCGGATCACCCCGGCCTGCCGGAGCAGCGCCGACACCGTGGCGTGCGGCAACCGCGTCGCCCGTACGGCATGCCCCTGCGGCGCGGCCCCGCCGTGCCGCGCGCCCTGCACCACGACCAGCGGCTTCGCCGCCGCCGTCCGCCGGGCGAGCCGGGTGAACTTGCGCGGGTTCCCGATGGACTCCAGGTACATGAGGGCGACATCGGTGTCCGGATCGTCGTACCAGTACTGGAGGACGTCGTTGCCGGACACGTCGGCCCGGTTCCCGGAGGAGACGAAGGTCGACACCCCGGTGACACCGGTGACGCCCCCGCCCCGCCGGTGCAGCCGGGACAGCAGCGCGATGCCGATGGCACCGGACTGCGCGAACAGCCCTATCCGTCCCGGCCTCGGCATCTCGGGGGCGAGCGAGGCGTTCAGCCGTACGTCCGACGAGGTGTTGATGACGCCGAAGGCGTTCGGCCCGATGATCCGCATGCCGTACGCGCGCGCGTGCCGGACGAGTTCACGCTGGCGCTCCCTGCCCTCGGGCCCGCTCTCGGCGTAGCCCGCGGAGACCACGACCAGTCCCTGCACCCCGTGCTCACCGCACTCGGTGACGACCCGCGGGACCTGGTCGGCCGGCACGGCGACCACCGCGAGGTCGACATGCCCGTCGACGTCGCGCACCGAGCGGTGCGCGGGCACCCCGGCGAGCTCCTTCAGCTCCTCGGGGAACGCCTGGTTCACGGCGTACAGCGGACCGCGGAACCCGCCCTCCCGGATGTTGTCCAGCACGCCGCGCCCGACCCCGCCCGGCGACCGGCCGACGCCGATGACGGCCACCGACCCCGGCACCAGCAGCCGTTGCACGGACCGCGCCTCGGCGCGCTGCTCGCGCGCGTACTGCACGGCGAGCGAGCGGTCCGTGGGCTCCAGGTCGAACTCCAGCCGGACGACGCCGTCCTCGAAGCTGCGCTTCTGGGTGTACCCGGCGTCCGTGAACACCTTGATCATCTTGGTGTTGGCGGGCAGCACCTCGGCGGCGAACCGGCGGATCCCGCGCTCCCGCGCGACCGCGCCGATGTGTTCGAGCAACGCGGAGGCGACGCCCCGCCCCTGGTGGGCGTCCTGGACGAGAAAGGCGACCTCGGCCTCGTCGGCGGGCGCGGAGGCGGGCAGTCCGTCGGCGCCGATGCGGTCGTAGCGTACGGTGGCGATGAACTCGCCGCCGATCGTGGCCGCGAGTCCCACCCTGTCCACAAAGTCGTGGTGCGTGAAGCGGTGGACGTCCTTGGCGGACAGTCGCGGGTAGGGCGCGAAGAAGCGGTAGTACTTCGACTCGTCCGAGACCTGCTCGTAGAAGCTGACCAGGCGCTCGGCGTCGTCAACGGTGATGGGGCGGATGCGCGCGGTGCCGCCGTCGCGCAGCACCACGTCGGCTTCCCAGTGGGCGGGGTACTCGTGCCGGTCCGACGCGCTCTGCATGGGGCCCAGAGTACGGCTCGCGTACGACAACGGCGCGAGGCAGTCTGTGGAGGACGGGTGTCGGACCGAGGCCGCGGTCCGGCGACCACGCAGTACGGGACACGGGTCCGTACCGGGCACGCTTCACGTTGTGGAACACTGGTCTAGACAACCTGAGAACCTGAAGGGCAGCATCACATGGCTGAGCGCCGCGTCAACGTCGGCTGGGCCGAGGGCCTCCACGCCCGCCCCGCCTCCATCTTCGTCCGAGCCGCCACGGCCGCAGGCGTCCCGGTGACGATCGCCAAGGCTGACGGCAAGCCCGTCAACGCGGCCTCCATGCTGGCGGTTCTGGGCCTGGGCGCCCAGGGCGGCGAGGAGATCGTGCTCGCGTCCGACGCCGAGGGCGCGGACGCCGCCCTGGACCGTCTGGCGAAGCTGGTCTCCGAGGGCCTCGAGGAACTCCCCGAGACCGTCTGAGCATTCAGCGGACGCGGCACTCGCCGCACCCTTTGAAGGGCTCGCCCGAATTGCCGGGCGGGCCCTTCGCCTTTTCTGAATTCGGGCAGCAGAAATAGTCCCCCGCGAATTACCTGCTCTTTGTATACGGTGCGCGTGTTAATGACGCGGGCCCGACATGTTTACGGGATGTTGCGAATTCCTCACACGCTCGCCGGGGCCCGGGAGCCTGAGCCGATGCCTGCCGCTGGACCGCTCCGTGTGCGCGGCCGTGACGGCCCGCGCGCGGTCGCTGTCGCCGCGCGCCACCGCGTCCACGATCGCCCCGTGCTCCGCCCAGGTCTCCACGGGGCTGACCGGCGCCTCCACCGCGTACATCCAGGCGATCTTGTGCCGCAGCTGGGTCAGTACCGAGGTCAGCGCGGGGCTGCCGGAGGCCTGGGCGAGCGTCTCGTGGAACCAGCCGCCCAGGGAACGCAGATCCTCGCTGTTGCCCCGCCTGGCGCGCTCCTGACCGAGCCTCACCAGGCCGCGCAGCACCTTCAGGTGCGCCTCGGTGCGCCGCTGGGCGGCCCGCGCGGCACCCAGCGGCTCCAGCAGCGTGCGCATCTCCAGCAGGTCGGCGGCCTCCTGCTCGGTCGGCTCGGCGACGCAGGCGCCCGCGTGCCGCCGGGTCACCACGAAGCCCTCCGCCTCCAGCGTGCGCAGCGCCTCCCGGACGGGGACGCGCGAGATGCCGTAGCGCCGCGCGAGCAGTTCCTCGGTGAGCCGGCTGCCGCGCTCGTGGACACCGGCGACGATGTCGTCCCGGATCGCCGTGCATACCGAGTGCGCCGGAATACGCATGACCGACCTCCGCTTTAATCCCCGTGAAACGTCGACGACTGACGCGTGTTCAGCGACTCTATTCCAATGACTCGGAATTTCCGACGGCGGACCGGAATCCATGGATATTTTTTGGACAGCGGGGCCCCGAAAACGCCGAAAAACCCCGGCTCGGGAGCCGGGGTTCCGGGACGCGGTCGCGGGTGCGGGTGCGGGTGCGGGTGCGGGTGCGGTCAGAGGTTCACGCCGTGCGAGCGGAGGTAGGCGACGGGGTCGATGTCCGAGCCGTACTCCGCGGTCATGCGCGCCTCGAAGTGCAGGTGCGCCCCGGTGACGTTGCCGGTCGCGCCGGAGAGGCCGATCTGCTGCCCAGGGGTGACGGTCTGGCCCACCGAGACACCGATGGAGGACAGGTGGCCGTACTGGGTGTACGTGCCGTCGTGCATCTTGATGACGATCTGGTTGCCGTACGCCCCGCCCCAGCCGGCCTCGACGACGGTGCCCGTGCCGACCGAGCGGACGGAGGTGCCGCCGGCGGCGTGGAAGTCGACGCCGGTGTGGCTGCCGGAGGACCAGACGGCACCGCCGGCCTTGTAGCCGGTCGAGACGTAGGAGCCGGAGATCGGCGAGACGAAGGTGTTCAGGCGCTTGCGCTCGGCCTCGCGGGCGGCGCGCTCCTTGGCCTCGCGGGCCTCCTTGGCGGCCTCGGCGGCCCGCTCGCGGGCGGCCTCCTCGGCCTTCTTCTTCGCCGCGGCCTCCTCGGCGGCCTGCTGCTGGGCCGCGGCCTGGGCGTCGATCTCGTCGGCGATCGAGCCGCCGATGGTGATGACGGGGGTGATGCCGGTCTGCTCGGCGGAGGGCTCCGCGGCGAGGGCCGGGGCGGCGAGGGTGCCGACGACGCCGGTGGCGGTGAGCGCCGCGACGCCCGCCGCGCGGGCGGTGGTGCGCTGCATCCGGCTGGGACGACGGTGCTTCCCGGTGGCGCGGGTGAACGCCATGAAGTGGCTGGTCCTTTCCTTCCTTCTCGCCTACCGGGTTAGCTGACGGGTTCGGAGCAGGAAGGTCTCCTACGGACCCCCTCGCGCTGGGCGCGGGCGTCCGATTCACCCCAGGGACTACGGTGGGGTCCCCGGCTCCCCTGGCTTGCGCCGTACGGGGACTCGGCGATGACTGTCCGGTGCCGCGGTCGCGGCGCACTGCCTGACGGACAGCCCGGATGACGCTAAACGGGGCAACTTTCAATCCCCAAACGGATCACGGCTTTTGTAGCGCATGCCACAGGTCAGACAGGCAACCTCTCCCTCAATTCGGACATAAAGGGGCCCTGGTGGCGCTTCCGTCACCAGGGCCCCACACGCGCGTCGCCGCGCGTTCACAACCGAGGGTGTGTCTACTCGGCCGTCACGACGGTGACTTCACCGATTCCGAGGGCCTCGACGGGCTCCTTGATCTGCGCGGCGTCCCCGACCAGAACCGTCACCAGACGGTCCACCGGGAAGGCGTTCACGACCGCCGCGGTGGCCTCCACGGTGCCGGTCGCGGCGAGCTGGCGGTACAACGTGGCCTGGTAGTCGTCGGGCAGGTGCTGCTCGACCTGGTCGGCGAGCGTGCCGGCCACGGCGGCGGCCGTCTCGTACTTCAGCGGCGCCACCCCGACGAGGTTCTGCACGGCGACGTCCCGCTCGGCGTCGGTGAGCCCGCCCTCGGCGAGGGTGCGCAGCACCGTCCACAGGTCCTGGAGGGCGGGACCGGTGTTGGGGGTGTCCACGGAGCCGCTGATGGCGAGCATCGAGGCACCGGTGCCGTCCGGGGCGGAGCGCAGGACCTGCCCGAAGGACCGCACGCCGTAGGTGTAGCCCTTCTCCTCGCGCAGGACGCGGTCCAGGCGGGAGGTGAGGGTGCCGCCGAGGCAGTACGTGCCGAGGACCTGCGCGGGCCACACACGGTCGTTCCGGTCGGAACCGACGCGGCCGATCAGGAGCTGGGTCTGGACGGCGCCGGGGCGGTCCACGATGACGACGCGGCCGGTGTCGTCGGCGGTGACCGGGGGCACGGGCCGCGGCTCGGCCGGGGAGCCGGTCCAGGAGCCGAGGGTGTCGGCCAGGAGCGCGTCGAGGTCGACTCCGGTGAGGTCGCCGACGACCACGGCGGTGGCCGTGGCGGGGCGCACGTGCCGCTCGTAGAAGGCGCGTACGGCCGGGGAGTCGATGGCGGCGACGGTCTCCTCGGTGCCCTGGCGCGGACGCGACATGCGCGAGGTCGCCGGGAAGAGCTGCTTGGACAGCTCCTTGGCGGCGCGCCGGGAGGGGTTGGCCAGTTCGTGCGGGATCTCGTCCAGCCGGTTGGCGACCAGCCGCTCGACCTCGCTGTCGGCGAACGCGGGCGCCCTGAGGGCGTCGGAGAGCAGTCCGAGCGCCTTGGGCAGGCGGGAGACCGGCACTTCGAGGGAGAGACGTACACCGGGGTGGTCCGCGTGGCAGTCGAGGGTGGCGCCGCAGCGCTCCAGTTCGGCGGCGAACTCCTCGGCGGTGTGCTTGTCGGTGCCCTCGGAGAAGGCGCGCGCCATGATCGTGGCGACGCCGTCGAGGCCGGCCGGCTCGGCGTCCAGGGGGGCGTCCAGGAGCACCTCGACGGCGACGACCTGCTGTCCCGGGCGGTGGCAGCGCAGCACGGTCAGGCCGTTGTCGAGGGTCCCGCGCGTGGGCGCCGGGAAGGCCCAGACCTTCGGCTCGCCCGCCTGCGGCTGGGGGTGGAACTCCATCGGGGCGAGCTCGGTCACTTGGCCGTCTCCTCGTTCTCGTCGCTTGCTTCCACGGTGGCCTGGGACTCGAGGTCCTCGGTGGGTTCCTCGACGGTTTCCGTGGGGACCGTCGGCTCGTAGACCAGCACCGCGCGGTTGTCGGGGCGCAGCCGGGCCTTGGCGACCTCCTTGACCTCCTCGGCCGTCACCTCCAGCACGCGCCCCACGGCGGTGAGGGCGAGCTGCGGGTCGCCGAACAGGACGGCGTAGCGGCACAGTTCGTCGGCGCGGCCCGCGACGGTGCCGAGCCGGTCCAGCCACTCGCGCTCCAACTGGGCCTGGGCGCGCTCCATTTCCTCGGCCGTCGGGCCCTCGGCGGCGAACCGGGCCAGCTCCTCGTCGATGGCGGCCTCGATCACCGGGACCTCGACGTCACCGGAGGTCTTCACGTCCAGCCAGCCGAGCGAGGGCGCTCCGGCGAGCCGCAGCATGCCGAACCCGGCGGCGACGGCCGTACGGTCGCGGCGCACGAGCCTGTTGTAGAGGCGGGAGGACTCACCGCCGCCGAGGATGGTCAGGGCCACGTCCACGGCGTCGCACGCGCGCGTGCCGTCGTGCGGGAGGCGGTAGGCGGCCATCAACGCCCGCGCGGGGACCTCCTCCTCGACGACCTCGCGCAGCTCCTCGCCGATGATCTCCGGCAGCGAGCCGTCCCGCGGGGCGGGCTTGCCGTCGAAGGCGGGGATGGAGCCGAAGTACTTCTCGACCCAGGCGAGCGTCTGCTCCGGGTCGATGTCGCCGACGACCGACAGCACGGCGTTGTTCGGGGCGTAGTACGTACGGAAGAACGCCCGCGCGTCCTCCAGGGTGGCCGCGTCCAGGTCGGCCATGGAGCCGATCGGCGTGTGGTGGTAGGGGTGGCCCTCCGGGTAGGCGAGGGCGGTGAGCTTCTCGAAGGCCGTGCCGTAGGGGACGTTGTCGTAGCGCTGGCGGCGCTCGTTCTTCACGACGTCGCGCTGGTTCTCCATCGACTCGTCGTCCAGGGCGGCCAGCAGCGAGCCCATGCGGTCGGCCTCCAGCCAGAGGGCGAGCTCCAGCTGGTGGGCGGGCATGGTCTCGAAGTAGTTGGTGCGCTCGAAGCTGGTGGTGCCGTTGAGCGAGCCGCCGGCGCCCTGCACCAGCTCGAAGTGGCCGTTGCCCTTGACCTGGCCGGAGCCCTGGAACATCAGGTGCTCGAAAAGGTGAGCAAGGCCGGTACGTCCCTTGACCTCGTGGCGGGAGCCGACGTCGTACCAGAGGCACACCGCCGCGACCGGGGTCAGGTGGTCCTCGGAGAGCACCACGCGCAGGCCGTTGGCCAGGCGGTGCTCGGTCGCTGTCAGGCCGCCGGAGCCTGCCTGGGTTGTGGCCGTGTGACCCATGGGCATGTACGTCCTTCCGATCGCGGACGCGGTCTGGAAACCGCGGTTTTCCTGCCGGTCCTGCCACTGTATGCAAGCGTGCGAGGGCTCGGCGAAGTTCCCGGGCCGCGTACGCCGAGGGCGGATGCCGGCGGCGGATCGCGTAGCCTGCGGGCAGCCGTGAGCGGAGGTGCCCCTCCGCGCCGGGCCGGAGGGCCGACACCGGGTCCTGGTCCGGGTTGTCAGTGCCGCGGTCCACAATGGTCCGCGTCAGATCCAGTTCACGCGTCTAGCAAGGAGCCCAGGCAGCGATGGCCCGCCGCAGCACGAAGACCCCGCCGCCCGACGACTCGTACGAGGAGAAGATCCTCGACATCGACGTCGTCGACGAGATGCAGGGCTCCTTCCTCGAGTACGCGTACTCGGTCATCTACTCCCGCGCCCTGCCGGACGCCCGTGACGGCCTCAAGCCGGTGCACCGCCGCATCGTCTACCAGATGAACGAGATGGGCCTGCGCCCCGACCGCGGCTATGTGAAGTGCGCGCGCGTGGTCGGCGAGGTCATGGGTAAGTTGCACCCGCACGGCGACACGTCGATCTACGACGCGCTCGTGCGCATGGCCCAGCCCTTCTCGATGCGGGTGCCGCTGGTCGACGGCCACGGCAACTTCGGCTCGCTGGGCAACGACGACCCGCCGGCCGCCATGCGGTACACCGAGTGCCGGCAGGCGCAGGCGACGAGCCTGATGACGGAGTCGATCGACGAGGACACGGTCGACTTCGCGCCCAACTACGACGGCCAGGAGCAGGAGCCGGTGGCGCTGCCCGCCGCGTTCCCGAACCTCCTGGTCAACGGCGCCTCCGGGATCGCGGTCGGCATGGCCACCAACATGCCGCCGCACAACCTCTCCGAGGTCATCGCGGCCGCCCGCCATCTGATCCGCCACCCGAACGCGGATCTGGACACCCTGATGCGGCACATCCCGGGCCCCGACCTGCCCACCGGCGGCCGGATCGTGGGCCTCGCCGGTATCCGCGACGCCTACGAGACGGGCCGCGGCACCTTCAAGATCCGCGCCACGGTGTCGGTGGAGACCGTGACGGCCCGCCGCAAGGGCCTGGTCGTCACCGAGCTGCCCTTCACGGTCGGCCCCGAGAAGGTCATCGCCAAGATCAAGGACCTGGTCGGTTCGAAGAAGCTCCAGGGCATCGCCGACGTCAAGGACCTCACCGACCGCCAGCACGGCCTGCGCCTGGTCATCGAGATCAAGAACGGCTTCGTGCCGGAGGCCGTCCTGGAGCAGCTGTACAAGCTGACGCCGATGGAGGAGTCCTTCGGCATCAACAACGTCGCCCTGGTCGACGGCCAGCCCCTCACCCTGGGCCTGAAGGAGCTGCTGGAGGTCTACCTCGACCACCGCTTCGAGGTCGTCCGGCGCCGCAGCGAGTTCCGCCGCACCAAGCGGCGCGACCGCCTGCACCTGGTGGAGGGCCTGCTCACCGCCCTCGTGGACATCGACGAGGTCATCCGGCTGATCCGCTCCAGCGAGAACAGCGCGCAGGCCAAGGAGCGCCTGATGGAGCGCTTCTCGCTGTCGGAGGTCCAGACGCAGTACATCCTGGACACCCCGCTGCGCCGGCTCACCAAGTACGACCGCATCGAGCTGGAGGCGGAGAAGGACCGGCTCAACGAGGAGATCGCGGAGCTGACCCGGATCCTGGATTCGGACGCGGAGCTGCGCAAGCTGGTCTCCGCCGAACTGGCCTCGGTGGCCAAGAAGTTCGGCACCGAGCGGCGTACGGTCCTGCTGGAGTCGGCGGGCGCCCCGGCGGCGACCGTGCCGCTGCAGGTGGCGGACGACCCGTGCCGGGTGCTGCTGTCCTCCACGGGCCTGCTGGCCCGTACGGCGAACGGCGACCCCTTCGCCGAGGACGAGGACGCCAAGCGCTCCAAGCACGATGTGATCATCTCGGCGGTACCGGCCACGGCGCGCGGCGAGGTGGGCGCGGTGACGTCCGCGGGCCGGCTGCTGCGGATCAGTGTCGTCGACCTGCCGACGCTGCCGGAGACGGCGTCGCGGCCGAATCTCGCGGGCGGCGCGCCGCTGGCGGAGTTCGTCTCCCTGGAGGGCGACGAGACGCTGGTCTGCCTGACGACGCTGGACGAGTCCTCGCCGGGCCTGGCGATCGGCACCGCCCAGGGTGTCGTCAAGCGCGTGGTGCCCGACTACCCGTCCAACAAGGAGGAGCTGGAGGTCATCACCCTCAAGGAGGGCGACCGGATCGTCGGCGCGGTGGAGCTGCGCACCGGCGAGGAGGACCTGGTCTTCATCACCGACGACGCCCAGTTGCTGCGCTACCAGGCCGCGCAGGTGCGTCCGCAGGGCCGCCCGGCGGGCGGTATGGCGGGCATCAAGCTGACGGACGGCGCGAAGGTGATCTCCTTCACCGCGGTGGACCCGGCGGCCGACGCGGTGGTCTTCACGGTCGCGGGCTCCCGCGGCACCCTCGACGACTCGGTCCAGACGACGGCCAAGCTGACTCCCTTCGACCAGTACCCGCGCAAGGGCCGCGCCACCGGCGGGGTCCGCTGCCAGCGGTTCCTGAAGGGCGAGGACTGTCTGTCCCTGGCCTGGGCGGGCCCCGCCCCGGCGAAGGCGGCGCAGAAGAACGGCATGCCGGCCGACCTGCCGGAGATGGACCCGCGCCGCGACGGCTCGGGCGTGTCGCTGCCGAAGACGGTGTCGGTGGTGGCGGGCCCGGTCTAGGCCGGGTCGCCGGGCTCGTCCTCGGAGCCCTGCACGTAGCGCAGGACGCCCCACATGCCGTGTTCGTCGTCGGCGTGCGGGGCGTCGCTCTCGCACGCCCGGAGTTCCTTGACGAGCGCGGGCGCGTCGATACCGGTGCCGATGAGGACGAGCTGACTGAGCCGCTCCTCGGACGCCGCCCAGGGCTCGGGATAGAACCGCAGGAACCGCCCGACGGCGTGCACGGAGTACCGGTTCCGGGTGTCGTACGGCCCGAAATCGACGTACCCCTTGATCCGGTAGAGCCCGTCGGGACGGCTGTCGAGGAAGCTCATGAGCCGCCGGGGATCGAGGGGCCGCCCGGAGACGAAGGAAGCACTGTCGTAGGCGGTGTGCAGATGCCCGGCGTGGTCGTGCACCTCGTGCTGGTCAGGGCGGTGCAGATCGTCGAAGGAGAGCTGCCCGACCCGCTCCTCGCCGGGGCGGCAGTCGAAGAGGAACTCGGGGTCGACGCGGCCGTAGGTGGCGGGCACGACGGCGGCGCGGGCGGCGAGTTCCCGCACGAGGGAGAGGACCCGCTCCGGCTCGTCGGCCCGGTCGGTCTTGTTGACGACGACGAGATCGGCGAGGCCGAGATGGCGGTCGATCTCCGGGTGCCGGGCGCGGGTGTCGTCGAACTCGGCGGCGTCGACGACCTCGACGAGTCCGCCGTAGACGATGCCGGGATGCTCGCTGGCCAGCACCATGCGCACGAGTTCCTGCGGCTCGGCGAGCCCGCTGGCCTCGATGACGATGACGTCGATGCCGGCGGCTGGCCGCGCGAGCCGCTCCAGGTAGACGTCGAGCTCACTGGCGTCGACAGCACAGCACAGGCAGCCGTTCCCGAGCGACACGGTGGAGTCGCCGAGCGCGCCGGCCACCGCCATCGCGTCGATCTCGATGGCCCCGAAGTCGTTGACGATCGCTCCGATACGGCTGCCTCCGCTGCGGTGGAGGAGGTGGTTGAGGAGCGTGGTCTTGCCGGAGCCGAGGAAGCCGGCGAGAACGACGACCGGGATCTGCTGCGGGTTGCGGCTCTGCACGGACGAGCGACCTCTCTCCCGCCGACGCGTGCACCGGCTCGCGTCACGGCGTGGGGACGAAGAATGAATGCCGGACCAGGATACGAGCCGCAAGAAACCGCGCGAAGTGAACGATTGTTAGCAGCACTTGCGGGGCAGACGTTGGGCATGGCGCCGGAGTGTGCGACCCTCGCTTCCCTCCGTGCGCCTCCTCTCCGCCTCCCCGCCGATCAGAGCCGCTCGGCACCCTGGGAGACGGCAAGCGCCGCCCACCGCTCGCCGGTCCCCTACAGTCGACCCGCACCCCGACGACCGGCGGACGGCCGCCTGATTCGGGGGTTGACATGGCCACACGGAATTACGGGATACGCGGACTGGTGGTGGCCGGGATCGGTGCGGCCGCCGGAGCCCTCGCGACAACGGCCGCACAGCGCCACACCATCGAGTCGTTGCGTATACGCCTCGAACACCTGGAGCAGGCTGCGCAGACGCAGCGCCAGACCAACTTCGCCCATCAACAGCGCCTGCACTGGGAGTTGCTGAGCAAGGCCATGGACGATCCCGACCTGGCCGAGGTTCTGGATGCCTACAACGGGACCGTACCGCCCCGGAAGCAACGCCAGTTCCTCTTCGCCAACGCCCTCTACACCAATGCGCTCTGTTACTACCGCATGGGCAACATGACCAAGGAGGAGTTCTTCGGGTTCGCCCGGAGCATGCTCCAGATCCCGGTCTTTCGTGAGTACTGGTACTCCACCCGCCCCCACCGGGCCACACTGATCGACACATCCGACGAGGCCAAGCTCGGACGCATGGTTGACGATCTGTTGGTCCAGCTGGAGGAAACGGACATCGAGGAGTGGTGGGTCGTAGGAGAACCACCGAGCGAGTAGGGCCTGCCGTTCGACGGTCCTCCGGTCGTGAAGGGCGGTCCTGCCATCCACTCTCTCGCGCACATCACACGGTTGGGCGGTAACAAAGCAATAACCGGCGCGTTCTCCCAGGTGCCAACAAGGTTGACTACTGCCGCATCTCGCGGAACGGGTCGATCCCCGCCGTACACCGTCCACGCCGCTCGGTTGTCGAGGCCGCGGTCCTACCGGACCCGATCACACCGCGCAGCACGATGCGCACCCAGCCTCAAGACCAGAAGGAATGCCAGAACAGTGAGCCAGATCATCCGTCGGATTGGAACGCCGCCAAGCGCCAGGGGAAGCGCCACCGGTGCCAATTGTCCCGACATCTTTGAGCTGTCCGACGGAAGGTTCGCTGTCATCGGCACGGACATCACCGACGAACTCGACGCTCAACTCCCCGCCGACGCGTCGAGAGCCGAGTACGAGCGCATCGTCGTGGTCAGCCGCAAGACACTCATCGACGCCAAGGCTGACATTCCTGACGCGTAACCGGCCCGAACCGCTCCACAGCGCGCACCCACGCGTCCCGTCAGCCCGTGTTCGTTTGCCCTCCGAGAGCCCAGCGCCCTGCGGTTGCCCCCGCAGGGCCTCGCGGTGCGGCAACATCATGACCGCAAGGTCCCGCACGAAAGGCCGACATCCATGCCGACCATTGTTAGGCGTATCGGCGACCCTCCCCGTGCGCGAGGCAGCGCATCGGGACAGACCTGCCCCGACATCTTCGAGCTCAGCGACGGCAACTTCGCCGTCATCGGCAGGGAAGCCACCGAGGACCTCGACGGCGAACTCCCTGCCGACGCCTCCAGGGGTGACAACGAACGCATCGTCGTCATCAGCCGCGAGACTCTGATCCGCGCCCGCAAGGACATCCCCCGGGACTGAGGTCCCGACATCCGTCATCCCACCACGGATGAACGAGCGGGTTCGGCACCGGATGTCCGTCGTGCCGAACCCGGCTCACCGACTCACACCGGCACAGCCACCGGCGCCCCCGGCCCCACATATCGCGCCGCCGGGCGAATGATCTTGGGGTCCTCCGCCTGTTCCAGGATGTTGGCGCTCCAGCCGACCACGCGGCCCGCCGCGAAGGTCGGGGTGAACATCTCCCGGGGGAGGCCGCAGAGTTCCATGACCACGCCTGCGTAGAACTCGACGTTCGTGTGGAGTTCGCGGCCGGGCTTCAGTTCGGCGAGGATCGACTCCACCCGGTGTTCGACCTCGACCGCGAACTCCACCCGAGGGCCACCGAAGCTCTGGGCGATCTCGCGGAGCATCCGGGAGCGGGGGTCCTCGGTGCGGTAGACGGCGTGGCCGAAGCCCATGACGCGCTCACCGGCGAGGACCCGTTCACGGATCCAGGGGTCGATGCGGTCGGGCGTGCCGATCGCGTCCAGGGTGTCCAGCGCCCGGCTGGGGGCGCCTCCGTGCAGGGGGCCGGACAGCGCGCCCACCGCTCCCACCAGACAGGCCGCCACGTCCGCTCCGGTCGACGTGATGACCCTTGCCGTGAACGTTGACGCGTTGAATCCGTGGTCAATGGTTGAGATCAAGTATTGCTCTACGGCCCTGGCCCGCACCGGATCCGGCTCCGAACCCGTCAGCATGTACAGGTAGTTCGCCGCGTACGACAGATCGTCCCGCGGCTCCACCGGCTCCCGCCCCTCGGCCAGCCGGTACAGCGCGGTGAGCAGCGTCGGTACGGCGGCCGCCGCGGCCAGCGTGTCCCGGCGGCGTTCGTCCGCACCGATGTCGTACACCGGCCGGAAGCCCCGCACCGCGCCGAGCAGCGACAGCGCGGTCCGCATGCCGGCCAGCGGCCCCGAGCCTCCCGCGCTCGCGCTCCCCGCGGCGATGGCGGGCAGGGCCGTCCGCACCTCCTCCGGCAGGCGCCGCAGCGCGGCCGTATCGGCGGCGAACGCGGCGGCCTGTCCGGCGTCCGGCAGCTCGCCGTGCACCAGGAGATGCCAGACGTCCTCGAAGCCGCGGGTCTGCGCGAGCTCGACGGCGGAGTACTGGCGGTAGTGGTAGAAGCCCTCGAGCCCCCGGACGTCACCGATGGCGGTGTCGGTGACGACGACGCCGGCGAGCCCTCGCGGCGCCTCGACAAGAGTGGTGACCGACCTGTTGACGGACATGATTTCCTCCCTGGACTTGATTTGACTGTCCATGCTTGACTCATTCGTTGTCAATATTGATTGAATCAATGCAAGCCTCAATGTGTTGTTGAACGGATACGGTGGCCCCCATGCGCGATCAACAGCCCGAACCCGGTCGCACGACCCGGCGGCTGACCACCAAAGAGGCCGCCGAACTCCTCGGCGTGAAGCCCGAGACCGTGTACGCGTACGTCAGCCGCGGTCAGCTCAGCAGCCAACGCGTCCCCAGCGGCCGGGGCAGCACCTTCGACGCCCAGGAGGTCGAGGCGCTGGCCCGGCGCAACCGGCGGGACAGCAGCGGCGGTTCGGGGTCCGGGGGCGAACTGTCGGTTCGGACCCGCATCACGTTCATCGGCACCGACCGGTACTGGTTCCGTGGGGTCGACGCCGCCGAACTCGCCGTACGCCACTCCTACGAAGAGGTCGCCGAGTGGCTGTGGACCGGGCGGCTGCGCCCCGGCATCACCTTCAGCGCCCCCGAGGCCGCCGTCGCCACCGCCCGGCGCGCGGTCGACGCCCTGCCGGAACACACCGGCCCCACCGACCGGTTGAGGGTCGCCGCCATCGCCGCCGCGACCGCCGACCCCCTGCGCTTCGACCTGTCCGAGGACGCCGTACTGGGCACCGCGCGCAGTCTCATCCCCACCCTCGTCGCCGCACTGCCCCCGGTCCGGCGCGACCACCGCGACAACGGCCCACTCGCCCAGCGGCTGTGGGCCCGGCTCAGCGGCCTCCCCGCGGACGAGGCGTCGTTGCGCACCCTGGACACCGCGCTCGCCCTGCTCGTCGACCATGACCTCGCCGCGTCGACGCTCGCCGTCCGCGTGGCGGCCTCCGCCCGCGCCCACGCCTACGCGGCCGTCTCCGCGGGCCTGGGCGTCCTCGAAGGCCCCCTGCACGGCGCGGCCAGCGGACTCGCCCACCGGATGCTGCTGGAGGTCCTCGACCGCGGCGACGCGGCACCGGTGATCGCGGAGGAGCTGCGGGCCGGCCGCCGCATCCCGGGCCTCGGCCACCGGCTCTACCCGGGCGAGGACCCACGCGCGCGGGTGCTGTTCGGGCTCCTGGAGGAGATCCCGGGCGCCGGGCCCGCCCTCGCCGCGGCCCGCGACATCGTCGAGACGACCGCCCGTCACACGCCGCTGCACGCCAACGTGGACCTGGCCCTCGCCGTGCTGACCGCCTCCAGCGGCATGCACGCCACCGCGGGCGAGACGATCTTCGCCGTGGCCCGCACGGCCGGCTGGATCGCGCACGCGCTGGAAGAGTACGGCGAGCGCCCGCTGCGGATGCGGCCCACCGGGCACTACGTCGGCCCGAGGCCGCCACAACCCCTGCCGGAGTAGGACACGAGCGGGACGGGGAGCCACTCCGGATCAACTCAGGTTAGGCTCACCTTCGTGAGTACTTGCTCAAGTGTCTCCCGCGACCTCGACGAGCCCATCGCGGGCACCGCGGCCACCGCGAGGACCTGGCTGCTGCTGGAGCAGCCCGGTCCGTGGGGTGCCAGGGCGCTCACCTCGAGCCATCTGGACCCCGCGCTGGGCCGCGCCCTGGAGGCCGCCGCCAAGGGCACCGGCGTGCGGATCGCGCTCATCCGCCGCCCCGGGCGGCACGCCGACCGCGGAACGCCCGCCGCCCGGCAGGTGTACGCCGCCCACACCACCCCGGGGAACGCCTGGCTGCACGGCGCCACGATCGGCGATGCGCGTGCGCTGCTCGAACTCGACTTCGCGGCGCTCGGCAAGGGCGACCACCGCGTCTTCGACGCCGTGCTCCAGGCGAGCCCGCACACCGGCGACCCGCTCGCCCTGGTCTGCACCAACGGCAAGCGGGACCGCTGCTGCGCCCTCCTCGGCCGCCCGCTCGCCGCGGAACTCGACGCCTCCGGCGTGGAGGGCATCTGGGAGGTCACCCATCTGGGCGGCCATCGCTTCTCCCCGACGCTGCTGGTCCTGCCGTACGGCTATGCCTACGGCCGCGCCGAGGCGCACTCCGTCAAGGAGATCCTGCACCGCGCGCGGGAGGGGCGGATCGTCGTCGAGGGGTGCCGCGGCAACTCCGCCTGGGAGCGGCCGGGGCAAGCCGCCGAGCTGGCCGTGCGCACGGCCGTGGGCGAGTACGCGGCTGGCGCGCTGACCGTCGTACGGACCGAGGGCGCCGCCCCGCGCTGGACGGTGACCGTCGCGCACGCCGACGGACGCCACTGGCACGTCGTCGTCGCCCAGGGTGCCGCGTCGCCGCCCCGCGCGGAGAGCTGCGGCACCTCGGTGCTGGGCTCGCCCGCGCGGATGGACGTGGAGGCCGTGCGCGAACTGGCGATCACCACGGCGCTCGCCGGCTGAGACGCGGGCCACACCCCCTTCGGTGGTCCCGCCACCCCCACGTACCGTCGTGGGTATGAGCCCCACCCCCTCCGCGCGCCGCCTGCGCCTCGGCCTGCCGCGGCGGATGTTCTCCCAGGTGCTGCTGATGCAGGTGGCCATCGCCGCGGGAGTCGCGGTGCTCGCGACCGGCCTGTTCCTCGCACCGCTGAGCAACCAGCTCGACGACCAGGCCATGCGCCGGGCCCTCGCCATCGCCCAGACCACGGCGGTCGAGCCGCAGATCGCCGAGCACGTCGTGGACACGCCGCCGACGGCCGACGGGCCGGTCCAGCGGGAGGCGGAGCGGATCCGTAAGGCCACGCGGGCCGAGTACGTCGTGGTGATGGACTCGCGGGGCGTGCGCTGGTCGCACCCCACACCCGACGAGATCGGCAGGACGGTGTCCACCGACCCCGGGCAGGCCCTGGCGGGCCATGAGGTCATGCAGATCGACAGCGGCACCCTGGGCCGCACGGCCCGCGGCAAGGTGCCGCTGCGCGACAGCGACGGCGACATCGTCGGCGCGGTCTCGGTGGGCATCGCCTACGACAGTGTCCGGGCCCGGCTCATCCACGCGATCCCCGAGCTGCTGGCGTACGCCGGAGGCGCCCTGGCCGTCGGCGCGATGGCCGCCTGGCTGATCTCGCGCCGGGTGCAGCGGCAGACCCGGGACCTCGCCTTCTCCGACATCTCGGCGCTGCTCGCGGAGCGCGAGGCGATGCTGCACGGCATCCGGGAGGGCGTCGTGGCCCTGGACCGCTCGGGCCGCATCCGCCTGCTCAACGACGAGGCGCACCGGCTCCTCGGCATCGGTGACGAGGCCGTCGGCCGCTCCCTGGAGGAGGCGCTCGGGGCGGGCCGTACGGCCGACGTGCTGGCCGGACGGGTGACCGGCACCGATCTGCTCACCGTGCGCGGCCAGCGCGTCCTGGTCGCCAACCGCATGCCCACCGACGACGGCGGCGCGGTGGCCACCCTGCGCGACCGCACGGAACTGGAGCAGCTGGGCCGTGAACTGGACTCCACGCGCGGGCTGATCGACGCCCTGCGCGCCCAGGACCACGAGCACGCCAACCGCATGCACACGCTGCTCGGGCTGCTGGAGCTGGAGATGTACGACGACGCCGTGGAGTTCGTCGGCGAGGTGGTCGGCGACCACCGGGCGACCGCGGAACAGGTCACCGAGAAGATCCGGGACCCGCTGCTCGCGGCGCTGCTGGTCGGCAAGGCGACCGTGGCCGCCGAGCGCGGGGTGGCGCTGCTGCTGTCGGACCGGACAGGGCTCCCGGACCGGCTGATCGATCCCAGGGGCATCGTCACGGTCGTCGGCAACCTGGTGGACAATGCCCTGGATGCGGCCACGGGCACTCCGCACGCGCGCGTGGAGGTCGAATTGCGCACCGAAGGGCGGACGGTCGTCCTCAGGGTGCGCGACACCGGGCCCGGAATCCCGGCCGAACAACGCGAGTTGATCTTCACCGAGGGCTGGTCCACGAAGGAGGCACCGGCCCACCGTGAGCGCGGGATCGGGCTCTCCCTGGTCCGCAGGCTCGCCGAACGGCAGGGCGGCGCCGCCACCGTGGACCGCGCGCACGGCGGCGGGGCGGAGTTCACCGTCGTCCTGCCCGACGCCCTCACCGAGCCGGACGGCGAACCGGCCCTCACCGGGCCCCCGGCCCACCGGACCGCCGAGGAGGAGTCGCGATGATCGAGGTCCTGGTCGTGGACGACGACGTACGCGTCGCCCAGGTCAACGCCGCCTACGTCGAGAAGGTGCCCGGCTTCCACGTGGCCGGCGAGGCGCACAGCGCGGCGGAGGCGCTGCGGCAGGTCGAGGAGCTGCCCCGGGTGGACCTGGTCCTGATGGACCACTACCTGCCCGACGACACGGGCCTGTCGGTCGTACGGGAGATGCGGCGGCGCGGCCACCGGACCGACGTGATCATGGTGACGGCGGCCCGGGACGTCTCCACCGTCCAGGAGGCGATGCGGCACGGCGCGCTGCAGTACCTGGTCAAGCCGTTCGCCTTCGCGGGCCTGCGGACCAAGCTGGAGGCGTACGCGCACCTGCGCCGCACCCTGGACGGCGGCGGGGAGGCCGAGCAGGCCGAGGTGGACCGGATCTTCGGCGCGCTGTCCGCGCCCTCCGAGCCGGAGTTGCCCAAGGGCCACTCCCCCACCACGGCCGACCTCGTGCGCCGTGCCCTGATCAACGCCGAAGGCCCCCTGTCGGCCCAGGAGATCGCGGAGCGCACCGGTGTGAGCCGGCAGACCGCGCAGCGCTATCTGAAGCTCCTGGAGCGCACGGGCCGCGCGCGACTGACCCTCAAGTACGGCGACGCGGGCCGCCCGGAACACCGTTACGTGTGGGCGACCCGCGCCTAGGGCACGGCCTCTGGTGGGGGCGGGGGGAAGCGGCCGTACCCGCCCCCCTGCATACGGATCCGGCGGGCCGTTGTCTCCCGCGCGGGTCGCTACGCCGCTCCCGCTCCGGTCAGGGAGCGCACCTCGGTCTCCGCGTGCTTGGCCTCGTCCGGGACCTCGGCGGAGGTGACCGTGCCGAGCCAGCCGGCCAGGAAGCCGAGCGGGATCGAGACGATGCCGGGGTTCTGCAGCGGGAACCACTGGAAGTCGACGCCGGGGAAGAGGGATTCGGGACTGCCGGACACCACCGGGGACACCAGCACGAGGGTCACGGCCGGGATGAGTCCGCCGTACACCGCCCAGACCGCGCCGCGTGTGGTGAAGCCGCGCCAGAACAGCGAGTAGAGCAGCACGGGCAGGTTGGCGGAGGCGGCGACCGCGAAGGCCAGGCCCACCAGGAAGGCGACGTTGAGGTCGCGGGCGAGCAGCCCGAGGCCGATGGCGACGACCCCGATGCCAACCGCGGCGACCCGGGCGACGGCGACCTCGCTGCGCGGCTTGGCGTGCCGGCGCCGCAGCGACGCGTACAGGTCGTGCGCCACGGACGCCGAGGAGGCGAGCGTGATCCCGGCGACGACGGCGAGGATCGTGGCGAAGGCGACGGCGGCGACGATCGCGAACAGAACCGTTCCGCCGGTGGAGTCGGGCCCACCGCCCAGATCGAGCGCCAGCAGCGGTACGGCCGTGTTGCCCGCGGCGTTCGAGCCGCGCACCGCGTCGGTGCCCACGATCGCGGCGGCGCCGAAGCCGAGGACGATCGTCATCAGGTAGAAGCCGCCGATCAGCCCGATCGCCCAGACCACCGAGCGCCGGGCCGCCCGCGCGGTGGGCACGGTGTAGAAGCGGGACAGGATGTGCGGCAGCCCGGCGGTGCCGAGGACCAGGGCGATGCCGAGGCTGATGAAGTCGAAGCGGGCGGTCCAGTCGGCGCCGTACTTGAGCCCGGGGGCGAGGAACGACTGGCCGTGGCCGCTGCGTTCGGCCGCGGTGAGCAGCAGCCGGTCGAAGTCGCCGTGGAACCGCACCAGGACGAGCACGGTCAGCGCGACGGTGCCGCCGAGCAGCAGGACCGCCTTGACGATCTGGATCCAGGTGGTGGCCCGCATCCCTCCCAACGACACATAGATCACCATGAGCGCGCCGACGGCGATGACGGTCCAGGTCTGCGCCGCCTCGCCCTGGCCGCCGAGCAGCAGCGCGACCAGGCTGCCCGCACCCACCATCTGCGCCACCAGATACAGAACGGACACGGTGACCGAGGAAGTTCCCGCCGCGATCCGCACGGGCCGTTCGCTCATCCGCGCGGCAACGACGTCGGCGAGGGTGAACCGGCCGCAGTTGCGGACCAGTTCGGCGACCAGGAAGAGCACCACGAGCCAGGCCACGAGGAAGCCCACCGAGTACAGCAGTCCGTCGTAGCCGTAGAGCGCGATGAGTCCGGAGATGCCGAGGAAGGAAGCCGCCGACATGTAGTCGCCGGAGATGGCAAAACCATTCTCCATCGGCGAGAAGAGCCGGCCGCCGGCATAGAACTCCTCGGCCGAACCGTGCCGGTGGCGGCTCACCCAGGTCGTGATCGCCAGGGTGACGGCGACGAACGCGCTGAACAGCAGCAGCGCCAGGGTCTGGTGATCGCCCGTCACGGAGTGCCGCCCCTCGTGCCCCGGGTCAGCTCCTGGGTGTCCCAGCGCAGGTCGAGTGCGGCCCGGTCGCGGCGCAGGCGCGCATGGCGGGCGTAGGCCCAGGTGAGCAGGAACGTGGTGAGGAACTGTCCGAGTCCGGCGAGCATCGCCACGTTCACCGCGCCGACCACCGGCCGGGCCATCAGCGCCGGAGCGGTGGTGGCGGTCACGACGTAGCCGATGTACCAGGCCAGAAAGCCGATGACCGCCGGCACCACGAACCTGCGGTACCGGCTGCGCACTTCCTGGAAGGCGGCGCTGCGCTGCACCTCCAGGTAGACGTCCGCCGCGTCCCTGACGCCCTCCTCGCGGGCCGCGGGGACGGCGTCGGCGTGGGCGTCCGCCTCGCCCCAGCCGGAGGCCAGCGCGTCGTACCAGGGGTCGTCGTAGCGCACGCGCGCGTGGGAGCGACCGTTGCTTGAGTGCATGCCCAAGGATGGACAGAACGGGAAGATCCCCGACTCTTGTTCCCCTCGCCCTTCACCCCATCAGGTGATTCGTCCCGGAGTGGGCGGCAAAGAACGGGGTGGGCCCGGCCCGTGCCGTGCCCACCCCGCGTGACGCGTGCGCCTACGCGTCGATGCGCGAGCGGTCCAGCGTCGCCGCCGAGGAGGAGATGAACTCCTTGCGCGGCGCCACGTCGTTGCCCATCAGCAGGTCGAAGACCTGCTCGGCCGCCTCCAGGTCGGAGAGGTTGATCCGGCGCAGGGTGCGGTGGCGCGGGTCCATCGTGGTCTCGGCCAGCTGGTCGGCGTCCATCTCGCCGAGGCCCTTGTAGCGCTGGATGGAGTCCTTGTAGCGGATGCCCTTGCTCTGGAACTCCATGAGCTTGTCACGCAGTTCGCGGTCGGAGTACGTGTAGACGTACTTGTCCTGGCCCTTCTTGGGCTGGACGATCTCGATCCGGTGCAGCGGCGGCACGGCCGCGAAGACCCGGCCCGCCTCGACCATCGGCCGCATGTAGCGCTGGAACAGCGTCAGCAGCAGACAGCGGATGTGGGAGCCGTCCACGTCGGCGTCGGTCATCATGACGATCTTGCCGTAGCGGGCCGCGTCGATGTCGAAGGTCCGGCCCGAGCCCGCTCCTATGACCTGGATGATCGCGCCGCACTCGGCGTTCTTCAGCATGTCGGTCACGGACGACTTCTGGACGTTGAGGATCTTGCCGCGGATCGGCAGCAGCGCCTGGAACTCGGAGTTCCGGGCGAGCTTGGCGGTGCCGAGCGCGGAGTCTCCCTCGACGATGAACAGCTCGCTGCGCTCGACGTCGTCGCTGCGGCAGTCGGCGAGCTTGGCGGGCAGCGAGGAGGACTCCAGGGCCGTCTTGCGGCGCTGCGCGTCCTTGTGCTGACGGGCCGCGATGCGCGTGCGCGCGGCGGCGACCGCCTTCTCCATGACCACCCGGGCCTGGGCGGCGGCGTCCCGCTTGGTGGACGTCAGGAACGCCTTGAGCTCCTTGGCGATCACCGTGTTCACGATGCGGCGGGCCGCCGAGGTGCCGAGGACCTCCTTGGTCTGGCCTTCGAACTGGGGTTCGGCCAGGCGCACGGTGACGACGGCGGTCAGGCCCTCCAGGGCGTCGTCCTTGACGATGTCGTCCTCGGCGACGCGCAGCAGTTTCTTGGCGCGCAGCACCTCGTTGAGCGTGCTGGTCACCGCGGTCTCGAAGCCGGCCACGTGCGTGCCGCCCTTGGGCGTGGCGATGATGTTCACGAACGACTTCAGGGTCGTGTCGTAGCCCGTGCCCCAGCGCATCGCGACATCGACGTCGAGTTCCCGGGTGACCTGGGTCGGCGTCATCTGGCCGTGCTCGTCCAGGACCGGGACCGTCTCCCTGAAGGAGCCTTGGCCGGAGAGGCGCAGGACGTCGCAGACCGCCTTGTCGGTGGCCAGGTACTCGCAGAACTCGCTGATGCCGCCGTCGAAGCGGAAGGACTCCTCGCCCTTGCTGCCACCCTCTCCCAGGCCGTACTCGTCGCGCACCACGATGGTGAGGCCGGGCACGAGGAACGCGGTCTGGCGGGCGCGCTGGTGCAGGTGCTCCAGGGAGAGCTTGGCGTCCTTGAGGAAGATCTGGCGGTCGGCCCAGTAGCGCACGCGCGTGCCGGACGGGTTCTTTGACTTCTTCCTGGTCTTGCGCAGGCCGCTCTTGGCCTCGAACTTGGCGTCGGGCCCCATGGAGGCGAAGGCGCCGGGCACACCGCGCCGGAAGCTGATCGAGTGGGTCTGGCTGCCGCGGTCCACCTCGACGTCGAGCCGCGCGGAGAGCGCGTTCACCACGGAGGCGCCCACGCCGTGCAGGCCGCCGGAGGCGGCGTAGGAGCCGCCGCCGAACTTGCCGCCGGCGTGCAGCTTGGTCATGACGACCTCGACGCCGGACAACCCGGTCTTGGGCTCGACGTCGACGGGGATGCCCCGGCCGTTGTCCCGGACCTCCACCGAGCCGTCGTCGTGGAGGACGACGTCGATGTGGTCGCAGTAGCCTCCGAGGGCCTCGTCGACGGAGTTGTCGATGATCTCCCAGAGGCAGTGCATCAGACCGCGGCTGTCGGTCGACCCGATGTACATGCCCGGGCGTTTGCGCACGGCCTCGAGGCCCTCGAGAACGAGGAGGTGCCGCGCGGTGTAGTTGGAACCGTCCCGGTCTGCTCCTGCCAGCAGCGCTGTGGACGGCACGGACGTCTCGGCGGTCACGCGGTTCGCTCCTCGCTGAATTTCAGGTTATGCCCTTTGGGGTAAGGGCGCGGCTTCGGTCGCCGCTCAGAGGGTACCGAGGCCTGGTAGAGCCGTTGTAACGCCACCCTCGTCTCTCGGGCAGGGTAGCCCAGAGTCGTATACATGTTCGATCCCTCGATGGAGTGAAGTACATATCACGTTCCCTTCGAGGCATGAACCATTTAGGCTCCGGGCACGTCCTCATGAACAAACCGGCAATCCAGCCGGAAGGACCGACACCGACCGACTGCGCGAACCCGTACGACACAGAGACACGCAATACGGCACATTCGCCGCCAACCGGCAGCAGCCAGCCGCCTGGAAAGATTTTTCGAGGAAACGCCCCGAGCGGGAACGTTTTCGGGCTGGTTGGATGTTGACCCTGGTACGACAGCTCGTCGAGCTAGAGAAGAGGCGACGTGACTACTGTTCTGACCCCCGCGAGCCCGTTGACGGCCGCCGATCGCTGCGACCGTTGCGGCGCCCAGGCATACCTGCGCGTCGTCCTGGTGAGCGGCGGAGAACTGCTCTTCTGCGCCCACCACGGCCGCAAGTTCGAGCCGGGACTCAAGAAGATCGCCGCTGAGATACAGGACGAGACAGAGCGGCTGACGGCCGTTCCCGCCACCGCTTCCGAAGATGAGCGCTGACACACTCGCGTCCACGACGAGCCAGCTCCAGGCATAGGCCGGCGTAAGGGCGGTTGCCCCTGATCTTCAGGGGCAACCGCCCTTACGCGTGCTCCGGACCGCCGGGCCCGGCTCAGACGCCCGTGCGCGGCCCTCTCGTGACGCCGGTGTCCCAGCGCAGGGTCGTCAGGACGTCGGACACCCGCGTGTAGACCCCGGGGCTGCCGGGGCGGCCGCAGCCACTCCCCCAGGACACCAGTCCCACCAGCCGCCCCTGGGCCACCAGCGGCCCTCCACTGTCCCCCTGGCAGGCGTCCCGCCCGCCGAGTGCCTCACCCGCGCACAGCATGCTGTCGGCCGCGTAGGAGCCGTCTCCCAGGCCCGGGTAGGCCCGCTCGCACAGACTGTCGGAGAGCACGTGCACGCGGGCCGCCCGCAGTCCGGCCGGGTAGTCACCGCCCCCGGTCGTGTCACCCCACCCGTAGACCATGGCGGGCGTCCCCGCCGCGTACGCCGGATCCCCGGCCGCCGCCATCCCGATCGCCGAGCCGCCCGGCAGCGGCTCGGCGAGGGTGAGCACGGCGAAGTCCCCCGCATTGGTGACCGCGTCGTACTCGGGATTCACCCAGGTCTCCCGTACGGCGATCTCCTGGCCCTCGGTGGAGCGCAGGTCCGTGCGGCCCGCGACGACCTTGAGGTCGTCCACCTGGTCCGGGGGCTCCCCCAGCACGTCCTCGCCCATGCAGTGGGCCGCGGTGAGCACGGTCGTGGGGCCGACGGCGACACCGCCGCAGAACTGCCCCGAGCGCGTACCCCCGAACCGGTCACGGCTGGAGAGCGCCACCGTCCAGGGACTGTCGGACACATCGACGGGGAACCCGCCGACGACAACGCTGTCCGCGGCCACGGGGGCGGCGGACGCCAGGGGTATGACGGCCGCGGCGGCGGCCAGGACCAGCGGCCGGGCCAGCGCCCGGACCAGGGGACGACGCATGAGCGCTCCTCACTCAGGGGTGGTCATGAGACACCCAGAGTGATCCACCCGGCGGCGCCCCGCACCCCGCGCGGGGCACACGAAGGCCCGGCTCCCACACGGGGAACCGGGCCTTCGGCGTCGTACGACGGCGTCCTAGTCGAGGTAGTCGCGCAGCACCTGCGAACGGGACGGGTGGCGCAGCTTCGACATCGTCTTGGACTCGATCTGGCGGATGCGCTCGCGCGTGACGCCGTACACCTTGCCGATCTCGTCGAGGGTCTTCGGCTGACCGTCGGTGAGACCGAAGCGCATCGAGACGACGCCCGCCTCGCGCTCGGACAGGGTGTCGAGGACGGAGTGCAGCTGCTCCTGGAGGAGCGTGAAGCTGACCGCGTCCGCCGGGACGACGGCCTCGGAGTCCTCGATGAGGTCACCGAACTCGCTGTCGCCGTCCTCGCCCAGCGGGGTGTGCAGGGAGATGGGCTCGCGGCCGTACTTCTGGACCTCGATGACCTTCTCCGGGGTCATGTCGAGTTCCTTGGCCAGCTCCTCCGGGGTGGGCTCGCGGCCCAGGTCCTGGAGCATCTGGCGCTGCACGCGCGCGAGCTTGTTGATGACCTCGACCATGTGCACCGGGATGCGGATGGTGCGGGCCTGGTCGGCCATCGCGCGGGTGATCGCCTGACGGATCCACCAGGTGGCGTACGTGGAGAACTTGTAGCCCTTGGTGTAGTCGAACTTCTCGACCGCGCGGATCAGACCGAGGTTGCCCTCCTGGATGAGGTCCAGGAAGAGCATGCCGCGGCCGGTGTAGCGCTTGGCCAGGGAGACCACCAGACGGAGGTTGGCCTCCAGCAGGTGGTTCTTGGCGCGGCGGCCGTCCTCGGCGATGATCTCCAGCTCGCGCTTGAGCTTCGGGGCCAGCTTGTCGGCGTTGGCCAGCTTGTCCTCGGCGAACAGACCGGCCTCGATGCGCTTGGCGAGCTCGACCTCCTGCTCGGCGTTGAGCAGCGGGACCTTGCCGATCTGCTTGAGGTAGTCCTTGACCGGGTCGGCGGTGGCGCCTGCGGCGGCGACCTGCTGCGCGGGGGCGTCGTCCTCGTCCTCGTCGGAGAGCACGAAGCCGGCGCTCTCGGCGCCCTCGGGCTCACCCTCGCCGGGCTTAGCGTCCTCGAGAACCTCGTCCTCGGGAACCTCGGCGTCGTCCTTCTTCGCGGCGGTCGTCTTCTTGGCCGCCGTCTTCTTGGTGGCGGTCGTCTTCTTCGCGGCCGCCTTCTTGGCGGTCGTGGTCTTCTTGGCAGCGGCCTTCTTCGGCGCCTCGTCCTCGACGGCCGGGTCGGCGGCGGATGCCTCGGGCGTGGCGGTGGCGGTGGCCTTCTTGGTGGTCACCGTCTTCGCCGCGACCGTCTTGGTGGCGGTGCGCTTGGCCGGACTCTTCGCTGCGACGCTCTTTCGGGTGCGCTTGGGCTCCGCGGCACTGACCATCAGCGTCACACCCTCTTCCTCGAGGATCTGGTTGAGGCTGCGCAGTACGTTCTTCCACTGAGTGGCCGGAATCTGGTCAGCTTCGAAGGCCCGACGCACGTCATCGCCGGCGATCTGCCCCTCAGCCTTTCCCCGCTCGATGAGCGCCATGACAGAGACGGACTCGGCGATCTCCGGCGGGAGCGTACGGGATGTGCTGGCCGACACGAACAACCTCTCGGAACGTTGGAAAACGGCTTCCGGCCCCGTCCACAGCGGACAGGAGCCGACCACCGGCCTGGGGATGGGCCGACGGTGCGGGCGGGGGCCGGGAAGGTGCACAGCGCCTTGTATGGCGTCCGTATTCCCTCCGCGGCTGTCACCTCTTAGGTCATCGCGCTGTTCCCACGAGCGTTACGCCCAATCTGCGTGGCCCGAGTCACACCCCGTAAGCGTGCAAAAACGGTCAGATACGGGCAGAGGTGGTCCGCCGGGGCCCGATCCATCAGTCACCGGGCCCTTCCCGAGGGTACGCCGCCCGCGCCGCCGTCTCGCCGCACCGTCGGACCCCGCAGGATCCGGGTGATCCTGCGGGGTCCGACGGGAGGCGGTTCGCCGGCCGGGCGATGCCACAGGAGGGGGGGAGGCATCCCCGGCCGCGCCGCCCGTGGGTGCGCGGTCAGTGCTCGCGCGGGGCGGGCACCACGCGCTCCACCTCTGGGTGGACGGTGAGAAGTTGCCGCATCGCCGTCTCCGCCGCCGTACCGTCGGCGGCCGCGAGGGCGTCGACGATCCGGCCGTGGTGGGCCAGCGACGACTCGTTCGGCCGGTCACAACCGGTGACCGGACCACCGGACACCTGGAGCGCGGAAGAGACGATCCCGGAGAGATGCTCCAGCATGCGGTTGCCGGCGACCTGGATGAGCAGGGAGTGGAACTCGGCGTCCGCGCGGGAGAAGGTCAGCGCGTCACCCTGCCCCATGGCGTGGCCCATGATCTCGACCATGTCGGCCAGCCGCTGCTGGACGTCCTCACGGCCGTGTCCCGCGGCGAGGCGCGCGGCGAGCGGTTCGATCGTCCAGCGCAGCTCGCTCAGCTCGCGTCGCTGGTCGTCGCGCTGCGGCCCGAAGGCCCGCCACTCGATGATGTCCGGGTCGAGGAGGTTCCAGTCGCTGACGGGCCGCACGCGCGTGCCGACGTTCGGCCGGGCACTGACCAGGCCCTTGGCCTCCAGGACCCGGAGCGACTCACGGACGACGGTACGGGAGACCTCGAACCGCTGGCCGATCTCCTCGGGCACCAGCGGACGGTCGGCCCCCAGGTCGCCGGAGACGATCATCTGGCCGAGCTGCTGGACGAGTTGGCCGTGCAGTCCGCGTCCGCGGCTGCCCGCGGCGCGCCGGCCCACGCGGCCCAGCTCTGGCTCCGCGCCCTCCCAGGAGGGGGCTCCGACGCGGTCGGCGACAGAGGCCTCGGCGTAGGGGTAGCGGTCGAGTTCGCCCGGGCCGACGAGACCGGAGTCGGTGGCACGGGCGGCGGTCATCATGGTGTGCGCAAGGGTACTCACGGATCCTTTGTCGGCGCCCTCTCCAACTCCCTTGAGGTCTTTGGTGAAAAGCACACGAAAGGGTGATCGCTCACCCCGTCGCAATTGACGCCTTATCGGAAAGAAATGGGCTTTCCCCGGGGAGTTGTGCGCACAGGGAGCACCGGAAGCGGACGGAAGGCGGTCATCGGACCCTGCTGCGCAGGGTCGTGAGCAGATACGCGCACAGCAGCGCCGTCAGCGACAACGTCAGGGCACCGCCCACGGGTTGGACGACCACACGCGCGGCGGCCGCCACATACCGCTCGCCCCCGAAGGGCCACTGCATCAGCAGCACTTCCCTGAGCCGCAGCGGAAACCCGGCAGCCGACCGCACGGAGGGCCCTTCCAGCGCCTTGTGCACCAGGGGTACGACGAGCAGGGGCACTGCGACGACGGCGGCGAGCCCGGCGCTGGTGGAACGGAACACCCCGGCGGCCAGCACCCCGGCCCACGCGCACCCGACCACCAGCCCCACCCAACTCGCGCTCAGCGAGAGCCAGTCCCCGGGAACCTCCGCCAGCTCCCGTCCGTATACGAGATACAGCACCTCCGCATCGCAGCCCACCGTGGCGACGGCCAACGACAGCGCGGTGACCCCGGAGACCAGGAGCTTGGCGGCGAGCAGTCCCAGTCTGCGGGGCACGGTGCCGCGGTCCGCCGCCAGCGCGGGGTGGCGGAACTCGTCCCCGAAGGCCAGCGCGCCGAGCAGCCCCGCCCCGAGCGCGGCGGGCGGCAACGGCAGCTCCCGCGGCCAGGCGGCCAGCAGCCGCGCCTGCGGGGTGTGCCCGATGCGGGCGAGCAGCAGAGCGGTGAGCGCGGACACGACGAGCACGACGGCGGCGGTGACAAACCCGGTACCGATCCCCGCGGCACGGCGCAGTTCGTAGCGCAGGGGGCGGAGGGGGCTGGGGGCGGGGCGGACGGAGATGGGGGGTGGGAGGGCGGGGAGGGGGGAGGGGGCGGGGGGCCGGGGATCGGCGGCGGAAGTGGCGGGGGTGCCCGGGTCGCGCTCAGAGGTCGGGGCACTCTCAGGTGCCGGGTCGCGCTCAGAGGCCGGTTCGTGCGTGTCCTCCGCCGACGGGCGCTCCTCCGCGCCTTCCAGGTCCTTCGCGGTCGCGCCGGGCCCCATGTCTCCGATCTCGTCCGCGAGTTGGTGGACGGGGATTCCGTGGCGGAAGGCGATCTCGCCGATGGCGGCACAGGTACTGCCGTACACCGAGAGGCGGTTGCCGCTCTCGCGGACGACCTCCACGGAGCGCTGTGCCGTACGGGCGTCCTTGGCGAGGAGGGCGGCGAGGCGGGTGGCGTGGGGGGTGCGGACGGCGACGCGGGGGCGCAGGCGGGTGCGGGAGAACTCGGCGGCGTCCTGGTCGGCGACGAGTCGGCCCTGGTCCAGGGTGATGACGCGATCAGCGGTGCGCGCGGCCTCCTTGGGGTCGGCGGTGGTCAGCAGGACCGTGCCGCCCTGGGTGGCGTGGGCGCGCAGCACGCCGTAGAGCCAGCGGCTCTCGCGGGCGGAGAGTCCGTCGGCCGGGTCGTCGAGCACCAGTGTGTGCGGGTCGGCGAGCAGGGCGCAGGCCAGGCCGAGACGGCGGTCCATGCCGCGGGAGAGGGTGCCGAGGCGTTCGTCGCGCAGGCTGACCAGGCCGACCACTTCGAGGACTTCGTCGGCACGGCGTACCGGGACCCCCGCGGCGGCGCAGAGCATGCGCAGATGTCCGCGGACCGTGCGGGCGGGATGCCCCGGCACATCGCCCAGGAGAACGCCGACCTCGCGCGAGGGATGGGCGATCCGGTGCAGGGGGCGGCCTCTGAAGTAGGTGAGTCCACGGCCCTGTTGGAGTTCGAGCATGAGTCTGAGTGCGGTCGTCTTGCCTGCTCCGGCCGCTCCGAGCAGTGCGGTGACGTGGCCGGCGCGCGCCTCGAAGGAGACGTCGTCGACGGCGGGCGGAAGCTCCTTGCGGGAATCGCTGGTCAGTCCGAAGGCCTGGATCACCCGAAGCAAGATAGCGCGCTATGTCCGCTTTTTCGGGCACCGCAAGGCCCGCTCACCGGGCGGCAGTCGACGGCTCGGACCCGTGTTCGCCGTTCGCTCGCGGGCCCGGCCCGCGACCCTCGCCTCAGACTTCCGGGCGCAGCATCGGGGGGTTGAGCAGGGTGGCACCGCCGGCCCGGAAGAGCTGGGCCGGCCGGCCACCCTGGCGGGTGGTGGTTCCGCCGGTGGGGACGAGGAACCCCGGGGTGCCGGTCACCTTGCGGTGGAAGTTGCGCGGGTCGAGGGCCACGCCCCACACGGCCTCGTAGACGCGGCGCAGTTCGCCGACCGTGAACTCGGTGGGGCAGAACGCCGTGGCCAGTGAGGAGTACTCGATCTTGGAGCGGGCGCGTTCCACACCGTCGGACAGGATCTGGGCGTGGTCGAAGGCCAGCGGGGCGAGGGGTTCGCCGTCACGGCCGTAGCCGCCCTGCTGGAGCAGCTCCTCGACGGGCGCCCAGCGTGCGTTGCTCGCGTCGCCGCCCGCGCGCGGTGCGGGCAGGTCGGGGGCGAGGGCGAGGTGGGCGACGCTGACGACGCGCATCCGCGGGTCCCGCTTGGGGTCGCCGTAGGTGGCGAGCTGTTCCAGGTGCGCGCCGTTGTCCTGGACCGGTGCGGAGGGGTCGTGGGCGCGCATGCCGGTCTCCTCGGCCAGTTCCCGCGCCGCCGCCTGGGCCAGGTCCTCGTCGGCCCGTACGAATCCGCCGGGGAGGGCCCAGCGTCCCTGGAACGGCGGTTCACCCCTGCGTACCGCCAGCGCGCACAGTGCATGGCGGCGCACGGTCAGCACGACCAGGTCCACGGTGACGGCGAAGGGCGGAAAGGCTGACGGGTCGTAGGGCATGCGGCGATCATAGTCGTCTGCCTGACGATAAACACTCCCTTCTGCGGTCGCATCGACCGTTGATCGAGTTCGGGTCGGTGGTCGGTTTCCTTGGGTGGTGGAGGGGTGCTGTGGGGTCGTTGAGGGTGGTGCGGGTGGGGGCGTGAAGGGTCGGAGGGCGTGAAGGGTCCGGGGGAAGGGTCCCGGGGGCCGTGAAGGGCCCCGGGGGCGTGAGGGGCTGTGAAGGGTCGGGCTGCTGCCGGGGGCTCCCCCATTGCGTGGCCGGCCTTCGAGTCACACTCCCAGTTGGAGCCCGTCCGCGGCCTCCTCGACCATGGCGAGGCCGAGTCGGCCCACGCGTACGGAGAAGGGGGCGCCCGCGACCCGCAGGCCGGTGAGGACGAGTTCCCCGAGGGGGGCGCTGGTGGCGGGGCGGAGGGTGACGGTGCCCGCGGGGGCGTCGGGGCGGATCCCGGCGAGGGCCGTCAGCAGCAGTACCCCCGCCGCTGCGGCGGTGGCGGCGGGGCGACAGGCCGCGGGGTGCGGGATCGGCGCGCTCCCGTCGGTGCGCTGCTCGCCGCCGTACATCTCCGGCAGTCGGTGTCCGAAGGCCTCGGCGGCCGTCAGGGCGCCGCGCAGCAGCCCGTTCGCCTCCTTCTCGTAACCGGCGGTGATCAGGCCGGCCACGGCGACGGCCGTCTCGTGGGTGCGGACGGCACCGCTGCGGTGGCCGAAGGGATTGAATCCCGCTTCCTTGGCTCCCAGGCCGCGCAGTCCCCAGCCGGAGTCCATCGCGGGGCCGCCGAGCAGTCGGGCGAGCTGCTCGGTCTGCACCTTGTCGAGGATTCCGGGCGCCGCCTCGCCCTCGCCCAGCAGGCCGGTGTCGAGGAGGTGGGCGGTGGCCGCGCCCAGGTGCGGCACGAGCCGCCCGTCCGGGAAGCGGGCCGCCGCGGGTCGGCCGCCGCCCGGGTCGTCGATCCAGAAGTCCCGCTGGAACGCGCTCCTCAGGCTTCTCGCCCACTCCCGAAGTCCCGGCCCGCCCGGTCTGCCGAACGCGTCGAGCAGATCGGCGCCGAGCAGTGCCGCGCGGTGGGCGTGTGCCTGCGTCTCACAGCGCTGCGGTCCGCCTGGGTGCGGGTCTGAGAGGTAGGGGCCGTCTCCCACAGTCGTGCGCAGCCAGGTCAGGCAGTGCTCGGCGGCCGGGAGGAGTTCCGCCGTCTCCTTCTCGGAAAGTCCCCACCGGAGGGCCTCGGCGAGCAGCGCCGGGAACAGCAGCGTGGCCTCTGTGGCCGTGCAGCTCGGTGGCAGATGGGTGCCCGCGTCCCGGCGCGGCGCGGGGATCATGCCGGACCGGCTTTCCGAGTCGGTCAGCTGGGTGCGGGCCAGGGTGCGCAGCGTGCCCGCGGCGAGGCGGGTGCCGAGGGGCAGGGTCATCCGGGCGGCGGCGAGGGCTTCGGCCGGCGCCAGTCCGCAGCGCCAGGGCGCCCCTGCGGCGAGATGGGTGTCGGCGGGGTGTGTCGGGTCGCGCAGCAGCAGTGCCCGGAGGTCCTCGACGCTGGTGCGCAGCAGCGCCTGGACGCCGGGGTGGTCGCCCGCGGCAGTGGCGGGGGCCAGCGGAGTCGTCGCCGAAGACCGACCCACGGCTCGGACCGGTCCGGCCCCGTCCGGCCGAGCTCGCAGCTCCAGGCTGGCGCTGCCTCCGGGCGGCAGCTCCAACTCCCAGCGCAGCAGGCCCGCGGAGGCGAGGGCGTCGGTGGGTGGCGGGTCGGCGGTGACGGCCGAGTTGCCGGTGGCGCCTGTCCAGCGGAGGCCGGAGTCGTGGACGCTGGCGGGCAGTTCGGGGCCGGTTCTGCCGGACGCGATGGCGCCGAGGTCGGCCAGATCGGTACCCAGGGCGACCTCGACCGGCAGGCGCAGGGGGCGTGGGGCCGCGCTGTGCAGGGTGATCCGCTCGGTGCCGTCCGCGTGGCGGATGCGCTCGACGACGAGGTCGGGGTCCGGGCCCGCGTCCGGGGAGGCGCGGAGCGTTCCGACGAAGCGGGCTCGATCCGCGGCGGTCATCCGGGCGTGTACGGGGAGGGGTTCACGTCCTGCGACGCGCACGTGGCAGCGGGCGAGTACCCGCCGGCCTGCTCGGTAGAAGCCCTCCAGTCCTTGTCCGGTCAGCTGCCCGTGTTCGGTGGAGATGGCGAGGCCCGGGAGGGCTACACAGATCAGGGCGGTGTGGGTGGGCGGCAGGCCGGAGGGGCGGCGGGGTGGCGGAGGTGCGCCTCCTGGGGGTGGGGGGAAGGGGGTGCCGCGGGGTGGGGGAGGCGCGGCTCCTGTGGGTGGAAGTGGGGTGCTGCGGGGCTGTGAAAGTGCAGTTCCTGGCGGTGCGGGTGGGGTGGCACGGGGTGAGGGAGGCGCTGCTCCCGGGGGCGGGGGCGGTGGTGTGGGCTGCGACGTGCGGGTCGGCGGCAGGGGTGTGGGCTGCGCCGTGCGGCTCGGCGGCGGTGGTGTGGGCTGCGCCCTGCGCGTCGGCGGCAGGGGTGTGGGCTCGGCAGGGCGCGTCGGCGGCAGGGATGTGGGCTCGCCCGGGCGCGTCGACGGGCGGTGGTCAGCGCCGGGGGACGGGTTCTCCAGCCCGCCGGCCTCGGGTGGCCCCTGGTATCCGGGTCTCGACGGCGACTTGGGCCACGGTCCGTGCGGGCGGTTGTCGTCGGCGGCGGAGGGCTGAGTCGGCTGGTGCATGGGGCGGCTTCCTCTGCGCTCGGTGCGCCTGGGGCGTGCTCGGCGCCGGGTGGTGGATCCGGGGATACCTGGGCAGGTCGACGGCACCGACTGTCCAGGCGATCCGCCACTCAGGTGAACGGGGTGACGTTGCCCAGGGTCACGCTCGAGGGCGGATGACCCGGCCGAATGGGGGCCGCGGGGGCACGCGTGGCGGATGATCACATCCCGCCGGGGGTCGGAGGCCTCGGCCGGACGAGCACGGCTTCGACGCGCACCGGTGAGATTCACGCCTCCCCCTCAGGCCCGGGGTTCGTCCCGTCCTGGCGGGCGCCCCGTCGTTTGCCCGTCGCGCGCGTGGTCCGGGGCTTTCGCGGTGCGCCGGGATGTGTTCCGCCCAGCGGAGTACGCGGACGCGGCACCCTCGCCCCGGGCCGTCGGCCTCCTCCGCCTCCTCCCCCACCGGCCGGCCGAGAGGGCTGCGGCGAGGGGGCGTCGGCCTTGGAGGCGGTATGTGCCGGGTGGCTGCGGGGCTGCGAGAGGGTTGCCGTGGGCGTCCCGCGGTCCGTGCGTTCCGCGCGCAGGCAGCGGCGGACCGACTCGGGGTCCAGGCCCTCGTTGCAGGCCTGGTGGAGAAGGCGGGCGAAAAGATAGTCGGGGTCGGCTCCGAGGGCCATGGCGAGTGCCTCGCGGGCCTCCAGTTCGTCGCCCGTGGACCAGGCCACCCATCCCGCGAGGGTGAGCGGTGCCGCGGCGTGTTCGCCGTAGGGGCCGACGCAGCGGCGGGCCAGGGCTCGCCACAGGCGCAGGGCGGGACCGGCCTCGTCGCCCTCCATCCACTCGGCGGCGCGGTCGCGGGTCGTACGGTCCTGGAGACCGAGGATGAGCCGGGCCGCCTCGTCATGACTGAGCAGACCGTCGTCGCGCAGGTCCGCCGTGAGCGTGCCGGAGACGGGTGCTGCTCCGGCGAGGCGTTCGCGGACCTGCCCCGCCAGCTCCAGGGTCTCCGCGGCCACCTCCGCGCGGCTCGCGTCGTCGAGGATCCGTGGGACCAGGGCCATGCTGGCGGTGTCGAGGGCGACCTCCTGTTCCAGCGCGGCCGAGCTCTCCCAGGGGAACATCCTGGCCCGCAACTCACGCAAGGTGCCGCGCACCTGGAGGCCCGCGTAGGTGGCGGCCGCGGCCAGAACCGAGGTGCCGGGCAGGCCCATCGGTGTTCCGTGGGCCGGGCAGCAGCCCTCGTCGGCGCAGCAGTAGGACCAGAAGCGGCCCTCGGAGACGCAGAGGGCCTCGATTACCGGTACGTCGAGGTGGCCGCACTCGGTGCGCAGCTTCTGGGCCAGCGGGCGCAGCCGTTCCATGACCTCTCGGCCGGACTCGCCCGGTGCGGGCTCCTGGCAGACGTAGGCCACGATCTGTTCGGGGCGGGCGCCCCGGCGTTCGCTGCCCGCGACCAGGCCGTGTGCCAACTGCCGTGCCGCGGAGGGCCAGTCGTCCGGGCTGGTGGGGATGCCGAGCCGGGCTCGCCCGCCGAAGCGGCCACGGCCGTTCCGGTCGTGCAGGGCGACCAGCACGATGCTGTCCTCGGGTCGGTAGCCCAGCAGGTACGGCAGCGCGTCGGCCAGTTCGGCCGGGGTGCGCAGGGTGAGTTGCCGTTCGCCTCCGTGGTCTTCGTAGGCGGTGCAGTCGAGTTGGTTGGCGGGGTGCGTCTCGCGTCCCGTGATGTCGCCGTTTTCAGGGGTTCCAGCGGTTTCGCCGTGCTTCGTCATGCCACGACGATCTCGCGGAATGCGAACCTCCGCTTGCCCCTGTGGATAACTCCGAGCAGGAACATGGCAATTCGCCACTCCGCCCCCGCGGGCCCGGGAAGACTCAGCCCGCCGCAGCCAGCACCAGCGGAAGCACCTCCCCGCTTCCCGCCCGCCGCAGCAGACGGGCCGCGATCGCCAGTGTCCAGCCGGAGTCGGTGTAGTCGTCCACGAGCAGCACCGGCCCGGGAGAGCTCGCCAGGGCGGCCGCAAGGTCCCCGGACACGCTGAACGCCCCGGACAGCTCCCTCAGCCGTTGTGCTGAGTTGCTCCGCCGCACCGCATGCGCCCCGCCGGGCCCGGTGTACGTCAGCGCGCCGAGGAAGGGCAGCCGCCCGATGTCCGCGATTCCCTGGGCCAGCGTGCCCACCAACTGCGGCCGCGTCAGCGACGGCACCGCCACCACCCCCACCGGCCGGGCCGACGCGTCCTTGGCGCCCGCAGCCCAACCGCCCGGAGAGCGCGCCCAGTCGGCCAGCACGGCCACCGACGCCCGCAGGACGTCCTCGGGGACCGGGCCGTCCGCCGCGTTGTCGGCCAGCAGAGGGCGCAGGCGGTTGCCCCAGCCGATGTCCGAGAGCCGCCCCAGGGCGCGCCCGGTGGAGCACTGCTCCCCTGCGGGGATGCGGCCCTTGAGTTCGATGCCCAGGGCGGGCATCCCGGTCGGCCACATCCGCCGCGGCTCGACCTCCACCCCGGGCCGGTCCAGCTCCTGCGCCGCGCCCGTCAACGCTTCCGCCGAAACGGATGAATCGGCCCAGGGCCCCGCGCAGTTGTCGCAGCGGCCGCATGCTGTCGCACCCTCGTCGTCCAACTGTCGGCGCAGGAACTCCATCCGGCAGCCGGAGGTGCTCGCGTACTCGCGCATGGCCTGTTGCTCGGCCGTCCGCTGCCGCGCCACCCAGGTGTAGCGATCGGCGTCGTACACCCACTCCGCTCCCGTGGCGATCCAGCCGCCCTTGACCCGCTTGACCGCGCCGTCGACGTCCAGCACCTTCAGCATGGTCTCCAACCGACTGCGCCGTAGATCCACGGCCGCCTCCAGGGCGGGCACGGACAGCGGTCGTCCGGCCCCGGCGAGGGCCGAGAGGGTCTGTCGGACCTGGGCCTCGGGCGGGAAGGCGGTGTCGGCGAAGTAGCGCCAGATCGCCTCGTCCTCCTTGCCCGGCAGCAGCAGCACGTCGGCGTGGGCCACGCCTCGGCCGGCCCGGCCCACCTGCTGGTAGTAGGCGATCGGCGAGGACGGCGAACCAAGGTGCACCACGAAACCCAGGTCCGGCTTGTCAAAGCCCATCCCCAGAGCCGAGGTCGCCACCAGCGCCTTCACCCGATTGGCGAGCAGGTCCTCCTCGGCCTGGAGGCGGTCGGCGTTTTCCGTCCGCCCCGTGTAGGAGGCCACCGGGAAACCGCGCTGCCGCAGGAACGCGGTGGCCTCCTCGGCCGCGGCGACGGTGAGGGCGTAGATGATGCCCGAGCCCGGCAGCTCGTCGAGGTGCTCGGCCAGCCAGGCCAGACGGTGCGCGGCGTCCGGCAGTTGTACGACGCCGAGCCGCAGGCTCTCCCGGTCCAGCGGGCCGCGCAGTACCAGGGCCTCACCGGCGCCGGTCCCGAGTTGCTCGGCCACATCGGCGGTCACCCGCGCGTTGGCCGTCGCGGTGGTCGCGAGTACGGGTACTCCGGGTGCCAGCTCGGCCAGCATCGCCCGCAGTCTGCGGTAGTCCGGGCGGAAGTCATGGCCCCAGTCGGAGATGCAGTGGGCCTCGTCGACCACCAGCAGGCCGGTCGTGGCCGCGAGCTTGGGCAGCATCTGGTCGCGGAAGTCGACGGAGTTGAGGCGCTCCGGGCTCACCAAGAGCACATCGGTCTCGCCTCGCTCGACCTCCTCGTGGATGGCGTCCCATTCCTCCGGGTTGGCCGAGTTGATGGTGCGTGCCTGGATGCCGGCCCGCTTCGCCGCCTCGACCTGGTTGCGCATCAGCGCGAGCAGGGGCGAGACGATCACCGTGGGGCCTGAGCCCCGCCGCCGCAGCAGGGCGGTGGCGACGAAGTACACAGCCGACTTGCCCCATCCGGTGCGCTGCACGACCAGCGCGCGCCTACGCTCCCGTACCAGAGCGGCCACCGCCTGCCACTGGTCCTCCCCCAGGCGGGCCGATCCTCCTGGGTCGCCGACCAGCTGGCCCAGGATGGTGTCGGCTTCGGCACGGAGTTCCAGTTCGTCCATGCCTCCATGCAACCCGATGCCACTGACAATCAGCCACTCCAGCCCCCCTTAGGACGCCCCCGCGCGCGTGGGTGCGTGATCAGCGGGCTGCGGGCGACGCTCACTGAGCCGGGAAACCGCCGTCGATCTCACTGACCGGCCGGACCGGGCGAGGCGGCACCCGGACTGCGAAATCGCGCTGCCAGAAGCCCACGTCATGCCAGGTCCCGTGCTTGAAACCGGCCGCCTTCAGGGTTCCGCGCGCGGTGTAACCGAGGGCCTCGTGCAGCCGTACGCTCGGATCGTTGGGCAGTCCGATGACGGCCACCACGCTGTTGAAGCCCTGCGCCTCCAGGGCCCTCAGCAAGTGAGTGCCGAGCGTGGAGCCGATCCCCAGGCGCTGGTGGCTGTGGGAGACGTACACCGTCGACTCGGCGGTCCAGTCATAGGCACTGCGGGTCTTCCACGGGCCTGCGTAGCCGATGCCGGCGACCATGCCGTCCACCTCCGCGACGATCCAGGGGTAGCGCTCCCGCGTCGCCAGCAGGTCCCTTGACCACTCGTCCGGAGTCTGCGGTTCCGTACGGAAGTTGACGGTGCTCGTCTCGATGTAGTGGTTCACGATCTCGCAGACCGACGGCATGTCCGCGACGGAGGCAGGACGGATCTCGACGGGGTGGGCTTCCGGGCTCATGGGCAGGGCGACCTTTCTTCGGCGGCGACCAAGGTCATCGTCCGCCGGTCCTACGTCGGCCGTCACTCTGTGCGGCACGCAGAAAAGGCCATTCACCTGCCACTCCGGCGATTCCCGCGGAAGACCTACGCACCCCACGCGTCACCAGGTGACGCACGGGGTAGGGATATAAGACACACACCCTCCTATATCGGTCTGCCGTTCCAATTGCTCGTTGCCGCAACCCAGTTCGAAGGGAAGAATTGAGGTCCGCTCCCCGCACGGCTCGCCCGTGGTCCGGCAGGGCTCCGCTGCGGTGTGCGCTCCCCCGATTCCACCCCGCCCGCAGTGTGGGCGCGTAGCCGAAGGGAGGACCGTGACCTTCGGATTCGCTCCGTCCCCCGCGGCATCCACGTCAGCCTCCACCGACCTGTCCGCCGCCACGCTGGGCCGCGTGCTGGAACCCGCGGAGTGGGCCGCCGCCGGGATCCCGCTGCTGCGCAACCCCCGCGAGGTCGTCAGCGGACTGCACTCCCGGCACCGCCCCGAACCCGCGACGGCCATCGTGGCCGTACTCGACCCGGACGAGCGCCTGAGGGCGAGCGCCTCGTTCACCCGGCGCACGGCCCCGGCCGACGGCTGGATGTTCCGCAACGTCCTGCTCGACCAGTTGCGCCGGGTCATCCCGCACGACCTCCGCCGCCGCACGCCGGTTCGGACCGCCGTCCTGCTCTACTGCCGCGAGGGCGACGCGCGTTGGACGGAGGAGGACGGGGCGTGGATGTGGGGTCTGCGTGACGCCTGCACACTGCACGGCCTGCGCTGCGGTGCCTACATCACGCTGACGCGGGACGGCTGGCAGGTGCTCGGCGAAGGGCGCGGCGGCCGTCGCCCCAGCGTGGACTCCGCGCCGGAGCCGTTCGCGACCTCCGAGTCACCGCCCCCTCCGCCCCGCACCGGCGGCGCAACCTCGGAGCTCCTGCGCCGCGCGGCGGCCCGCTGAGGCATCGGGGCGATCCCACGAGGCGGAACGTTTCCCTGCCTCAGCGGCATGCCCCGCAAGACACCCGACCCGCTGGGGCTGCCGGTCCCCCTACGGCCGACGCACCCCAGTGAGGGCGCCGAACGCCGAACGAGTGGCCAACACCCACGACGGGCGGGACGGCCAACACCCGACAGGCGGCAGGCCCACACCCACTACGGGCGGCACGGCCCATGCCTACAGGCGCACGGCCGACACCCGCGCCGGACGGCACAGCCCGGTCCCGCAGCGGACGGCCGAGACCCACCGCGAAACCGCTACCGAACCGGGCGCGCGCTCGTCCGCGCACGCCGAAGTCCCCACCGTGCTGGTACCGCCGCGGCGGCACCCCGGTCGCCGACCGCCCCCGGACCAGCCGGAGGGCGGTTCAGACGCCCGCGCCGAGCACCGCGTTGATCTGCTGCGGGTCGCCGCAGACGATCAGCAGGGCGCCGGCCCGGCCGAGGGCCAGAGGCAGGGCGGAGGCGGCAGCGGCGTCGGATCCGCCGTTGACGGCGACCACGACCACGGCGCGCGAGGCCGCACGGCTCGCGACGGCGGCGTCCGCGTAGAAGACGTCGTCGCCCGCGTCGTGCTGGGCCCAATAGGAGGTTTCGCCGAAGGACAGCTCATGGGCGGCCCACGGGTGATGTTCGCCGGTGGTGATCACCAGCACGTCACCAGGGGCACGGCCCGACTCCAGCAGCAGGTCGACGGCTTCCTCCGCAGCATCGAGCGCACCCTCGGCCGAGGCCGGGATCAGCTGGATCTGCGGAGTCGCCGCAGCCGGTGCGGAGACGGGGGCAGCCGGACCGGTCGGTCCGGGCTTGGTCGCGGCCACGTCACGGGGCGTGCGTTGCGCCGGCGCCGTGGGCCGCGGGGGGCCGGGACGACCAGGACGCGACGGTGCCGCGGGACGCGGACCGGGTACGGGGCGGGGGGTCGGCGCGGTGCGGCCACTGGCCGGCGTGGCGCGGGGACCCTGGGCACTCTCGTGAATCTGAGGCTCCTCGGGAATGAGAGGCATGGGCTGATATTTATCAAACGTTGGTGCGGCTCACGTGAACGGGTGGCACATGAGTGCGAACAGAACGGTCAGAAATCGAAGCCGAGCTGACCCTCGATCTCCGGAGCACTCCGTTCCGCCCAGCTGCGGACCTTCTTGAGGTGCCGCCACTGGGGCAGCGCATCAAGATACGCCCACGACAAGCGGTGGTACGGGGTGGGCCCCCGCACCTCCAACGCGGCCTTGTGCACGGGCGACGGATACCCGGCATTGTCCGCAAAACCGAAGTCTGCATGGTCGATACCCAGTTCGGCCATCATTTTGTCGCGCTGAACCTTCGCGATCACCGAGGCCGCCGCCACCGCCACACACGACTGGTCACCCTTGATCACCGTTCGGACCTTCCAGGGGTTACCGAGGTAGTCGTGCTTGCCGTCGAGGATGACCGCTTCGGGGCGGACCGGCAGCGCGTCCAGGGCACGCACCGCCGCCAGCCGCAGCGCGGCCGTCATCCCCAGTTCGTCGATCTCCTCCGGCGAGGCGTGGCCGAGGGCGTACGACGTCACCCACTTCTGGAGCACCACGGCGAGCTCGGTGCGCCGCTTGATGGTGAGCAGCTTGGAGTCGGTGAGCCCGTCGGGGGGCCGGCGCAGACCGGTGATCGCGGCGCAGACGGTGACGGGCCCGGCCCAGGCGCCGCGCCCCACCTCGTCGACACCGGCAATGACCTTCGCTCCGGTCGTGGCGCGGAGTGAGCGCTCGACGGTGTGAGTAGGTGGTTCGTACGGCATGGCGCCCTTAGCGTACGCCGCCCGGATCACCCGGCGATACCCCGGTTTCCCCGAGCGGCTCCCCACCCCCCGTCTCGCACGATCAGTCCGCGTTCGGCCTGAGCAACGGCATCATGAGCTGATCGATCATCTCCGCCAGTTCCTCATTCCCCCATTCGCTCCCGCGCATCTTGGAGCGGTACATCATCATGGCGGGGATGGCATCGAAGACGCATCCGTTGGCCGCGTCGGAACGCACCTCTCCCCGCTCTATTCCGCGGGTGATCACCTCACGTAGTAGCTTGAGCGTCGGCTCCACGACACCCTCGAAGATCACGCTGTGGAACCGCTCGGCCTGACGCTGATCGCATTCGTGAATGACGGCGCGCAGCGCGAAACCGGGACGTGAGTACATGGAGTCCCGTGCGAGACGGCACAGTGCGAGCAGGTCCTCGCGCACGCTGCCCAGATCCGGCACCGCTTCGATGCGCGGCAGTCCCGCCTGCAGCGCGTCGGCCACGAGGTCCTCCTTGGACGGCCAGCGTCGATAGACGGCGGCCTTGCCGGTCTGGGCCCCGGCGGCGACGCCCTCCATGGTGAGGCCGTTCCAGCCGACCGTGCTGAGCTGTTCCAGCGTGGCATCGAGGATGGCGCGTTCGAGCACGGCGCCGCGCCGGCGCAGTGAGGCCGCCTGAGCGGGGGCGGCCGTCCAGCGCGAGGTAACCATCAGCGTCTCCAGCGGACAAAGAAGCGGGGATTCGGGGGGATTTGGGGAGACCACGCGGCGGCGACAGGGGGAACGCCACGCGGCGACAGGGTGAGTGAACGCTTGCGTTCACTACTGGTGACTCACTACCGTTGACGCGACAGTGAACGCGAGCGTTCACTAAGGCGCTTATGGGGGACCCATAGTGACAACCTCTCAGGTAATTCAGGACAAGAAACCAGGTGCGGCCCGCAGGCAGGGCCGTCCCGGCATAGCGCTCACCGTCATCGCGGCCTGCCAACTCATGGTGGTACTCGACGCGACGATTGTGAACATCGCACTCCCGCACATTCAAGACGCGCTCAAGTTCAGCACAACCGACCTCACCTGGGTCGTCAGTTCCTACACGCTCACCTTCGGCGGCCTGCTGCTCCTCGGCGGCCGAGCCGGTGACATCCTCGGCCGCCGCCGGGTCTTCATGACCGGCATCCTGCTCTTCACCTTCGCCTCGCTGCTCGGTGGACTCGCCCAGGAGCCCTGGCAGTTGCTCGCCGCACGTGTCCTGCAGGGCGTGGGTGGTGCGATCGCCTCGCCGACCTCCTTGGCACTCATCACGACGACGTTTCCCGAAGGCCCAGAACGCAACCGGGCCTTCGGAGTCTTCGCCGCCGTCTCCGCGGGCGGCGGCGCGATCGGGCTGCTCGCCGGCGGCATGCTCACCGAGTGGCTCGACTGGCGATGGGTACTCTTCGTCAACGTCCCGATCGGTGTCCTGATCGCCGTCCTCACGCCGCTCTACATCAACGAGTCCGAACGGCACACCGGCCGCTTCGACATCGCGGGCGCGATGACCTCGACCCTGGGCATGGCATCCCTCGTCTACGGGTTCATCCGGGCGGCGGACGAGGGCTGGCGGGACAGCCTGACCATCGGTTCCTTCATCGCCGCGGTGGTGCTTCTGCTCGCCTTCGCCTTCATCGAGAGGCGGGCCAAGGAGCCGATCACCCCGCTCCGGATGTTCGCCGACCGCAACCGCTCCGGCACCTACGTCATCATGCTGAGCCTCGCCGCCGCGATGTTCGGCATGTTCTTCTACATCGTGCTCTTCGTGCAGAACGTGCTGGAGTACAGCCCGATCGAGGCGGGCCTCGCCTTCCTGCCGGTCACCGTGGTGATCGCCCTCGGCGCGGGTCTGTCGCAGCGGTTCCTGCCGGTCCTGGGGCCCAAGCCGTTCATGCTCGGCGGCTCGGCACTCGTCGTGACCGGACTGGCCTGGCAGGCGCTCATCAGCGCCGACAGCACGTATGTCGGTGGAGTCCTGGGGCCGATGCTGTTGTTCGGCTTCGGCATGGGGCTGAACTTCGTGACGCTGACGATCACCGCCGTCTCGGGGGTCGCCCAGCACGAGGCGGGCGCGGCGTCCGGGCTGCTCAACGCCACCCAGCAGGTGGGCGGCTCGCTCGGTCTGTCCATCCTGACGACGGTGTTCGGCACGGCCAGCAGGGACGAGGCCGAGAAGCAGTTGCCGCAGTTCATGGCCGACGCCTCCCCGGAGCAGAAGGCGCAGTTCGCCGAGACGCAGCAACTGCCCGCCCCTTGGGGACACGAGGTGCTCACGCAGGGCATCTCGATGGGCTTCGTGGCAGCCGCCTCGATGGGCGTACTCGCCCTGGCCACCGCCTGGTTGGTGATCAAGGTCCGCAAGAGCGACCTGGAGGCACTGTCCGGCACGGCGGGCCCTATCGCGGGCTGATCCGCTCACGGTCGCAAGGGACCGCGGATGGCCGGACCTCGCCCGGGGGACCGACGGCGAGGGCGACGGTCCGGCCATCCGCACACACCCCAGCAGCCCGAGCACCAGACCCAAACCGAGCACTACGCCCAGCACCAGCACCAGCACCGCGTACAACTTCACCACCCCCGTACCGATTCACAACCTCTGGCCGCGCGAGCCCACGGATCGCACCGCGTCTGCCAGGAGAACGGCCGGATGGTTACGGAGAGTTCCCAAGATGTACGGAGAGTTCTGAACAGGTCCTCGACGGCGCCGGCCGAACAGGGCTCTGGAGGAGGTCAGGCTCCCGGAACCCACCCCGGCAGCGCCTCGGTCCGCTCCACCCATTCGGCCGGAGGGTTGCCGGCCTTGCCCGCGGCGAGGACCCCGCCCACGATGGCGCAGGTGGTGTCCACATCGCCGCCGACCTGCGCGGTCGTCCAGAACGCCTGCTCGTAGTCGCCGAGGGAGCGCGCCGCCGACCACAGGGCGAACGGCACGGTGTCATGCGCGGTCGTGCGCCGTCCGCAGCCCAGCACGGCCGCGACGGTGGCGGCGTCGCCGTAGTCCAGCATGTCGCGGGCCCGGCGCAGCCCCGCGCCCACCGCGCTCTTGGGAACGAGCGCGATCACGCCGTCGAGCAGCGCCTCCGCGCTCGGCGGCCCGCCAGGCGCACCGGCCAGCGCCGCGGCGGCCGCGACCGCCATGGAGCCGACCACGGCCTCGCGATGCTGATGCGTCGGGTAGGCCGAGATCTCGGCCTGATGAGTGGCCTGCTCGGGGTCGTCCGCGTACCAGGCGCCCAGGGGCGCGATCCGCATCGCCGCGCCGTTGCCCCACGAGCCCTGTCCCTTGAAGAGCGCGGCGGCCAGCTCGCGCCAGTCGCCGCCCTCCCGGACGAGCCGCAGCAGCCGGTTCACGGCGGGGCCGTACCCCCGGTCGAAGTCGTGGTGCTCGGCGAAGGAGCGGGCCAGCGCGTCCTGGTCGATACGGGAGTGCGCGGCAAGGATCGCGACCACGGAGCAGGCCATTTCCGTGTCGTCGGTCCATTGCCAGGGGCCGGTCGGCAGCTCACGGCGCTTCAGCAGCGGATAGTTCGCCGGCACGAAGAACTGGGAGCCCAGCGCGTCTCCGACCGACAGTCCGCGCAGACTGGCGAGGGCGCGGTCCAGGCGCCCGTCGGGTGAGGAATCAGCGGTCATCGCTCTGCCACTCTATCCGGTGATTCCGTACGGTTCCGGATCTCGCCAGCGTTCGAAAGGCCGGTCAAGTGCGTACTTGCCGTCGTCCCCGAGAACGAGCATCCGCATCTCCGCGTTCCCGGGGTTCGACAGCGACTCGAATTCCGCGACCGTCCAGTGGAACCACCGCATGCAGAACAGGCGCATCGCCAGGCCGTGGGTCACCAGCAGCACGTTCGGGGGATGGTCCGGGGCCTCGAAGCTGCGGTAAAGGCTCTCCAGGAAGTTGCCGACCCGGTCGTACACATCGGCGCCGGACTCGCCCTGGGCGAAGCGGTAGAAGAAGTGTCCGTAGGCGTCCCGGTAGGCCTTCTGCAGGCGGACGTCATCACGGTCCTGCCAGTTCCCCCAGTCCTGCTCCCGCAGCCGGGGCTCCTCGCGCACGCGTATGAGTTCGGGGTCCAGGTGGAAGGCGCGGAGCGTCTCGTGCGTACGCCGATAGGGAGAGACGTAGACGCTGATCCGCTCGCGGCCGAACACCTCGCGCAGTCGCTTGCCCGTCTCCTCGGCCTGCCGCCAGCCCCGCTCGGTGAGTGCCAGCGCGTGGTCGGGTTCGCGCTCATACACGGTGTCATCAACATTGCCCGTTGACTCGCCGTGCCGGACAAGGATGATGCGCCGTGGTCGTGCCATGCCGAAACCCTAGATCGGGTGACGGCCCATGGAGCACTCGTACGGGCTCCATACGGCGTAGGTCACACATTTCCGCGAGTGATCCGTCCGGAGACGCGCGTGATGATCAGACCGTCCAGCTGGGTTCCAGCTCCACGATGTCGCCGGTGAGTGAGGCGACGTCCGCCTCTGTCTGGGCCCTCAGCGCGAGCCGCTCGATGCGTTCGGCCCGGTACTTTCCGTGTTCGGCGGCCGACAGCCACATGGACAGGACGAGGAACTCATGGCCCGGAGCCTCGCCGAACAGCCCGCGCACCATACCGGGCGAGCCGGCCATGGCGGGGTTCCAGACCTTCTCCTGCATGAGCGTGAAGTGCTCGGCGCGCTCCCCGTGCACCCGGCAGTGCGCGACCCTCAGCAGGTCGACGTCGGTGAAGCGCGGCTCGAAGCCGGTCTTCACGTCGAAGCGGTAGTCGAAGAGTTTGACTTGGGCGTCCTTGAAGGTGCCCGACTGGGACGCCGCGAGCCGGTCGTGGGAACGCGCCATGAAGGAGTCGTAGAACGCGCGGCTCTCCCAGAAGGCGACGATGTGCGCCACCCCCGGTCGACCACGGCTCCAGCCGCCGCCCTGTCCCCGAAACCCCGGCTCCCCCAGAAGCCCCGCCCACTTTCGCTGCCCCCGCTCAAAACCGCGGCGGTCCACCACGGTGCAGCGAATCCACTTGACCAGCACCGCGCCATCGTAAGGCCACGGAGCGTGGCACCGTCCGCCCTCGCTCCGAGAGCTCTTCCACGGGCGTACGCGCGCGCGTGGCAGGATGGACAATCGGCCTTGTCTGTCGGGCAGTTCAGGCCGCACGCGGATGGCGAACGGGGAAGGGGAGTCTGGTGAACGGCCTCAACAAGGGGATCCGTAAGGTCGAGATCGCGCTCAAGTGGGATCCGAGTCCGGCGGGGGAGCCCCCCACGGACCTGGACCTCGTCGCCGCGACCTACCTGGCGAGCGACCCTTATGGTGATCCGGCCTTCGTCGTGCACTTCGACAGCCGGTCTCCCGACGGCACCATCTATCTCAACCGGGACAGCCACGACGGCAAGGGCTTCGGCTGGGACGAGGTCATGACAGTGGAACTGAACCGGCTCGACAGCCGGTACGCGCGCGTGGTGGTCGGCGTCGTCATCCAGCAGCGGTCCGCACGGCGCACCTTCGTCAGTGTGACCCACCCGGGCCTGCGCATCCGCGAGGGTTACACCGACCTGGCCACGGACGACTTCGGCGGCATCCTGGGCGCTACGGCGGCCACGGTCGCGGAGTTCGCCCGCCAGGAGGACGGCACCTGGGACTTCCATCCCGGCATCCACGGCTTCGAGGACGACCCCGCCACCTTTACCCGGACCATGGGCAAGATCCACCAGCCCTGACCACGGCGCACGACGAAGGAGGGGCACCGACCCACACGGTCGGTGCCCCTCCTTCTCATTCAGCTACTGGCCGTCAGCTGCAGCCGCTGGTCGAGCCGCAGCCCTCGCAGATGTAGCAGGAACCGGCTCGCTGCATCTTCGTGCCGCAGGAGAAGCACAGCGGGGCGTCCGCCTGGATGCCCATCTGCATCTCCACCAGCTCGGCGCTGGTGTGCGCCTGCTGCGGAGCGGGCTTGGCCGCCTCGACCTCGGCCTTCGGCGTGGCGACGGCCTTCAGCTCCTGGGCGCGCGGCGCCGACTGGGCGAGGCCCTCCACGTCGACCTCGTCGTCGGCCGGCTCGTACGAACCGGTCTCCAGGTGACGCTGACGCTCCTCGGCGGAGTGGATGCCGAGCGCGGAGCGCGTCTCGAAGGGCAGGAAGTCCAGCGCCAGGCGGCGGAAGATGTAGTCGACGATCGACTGCGCCATCCGCACGTCCGGGTCGTCCGTCATACCGGCCGGCTCGAAGCGCATGTTCGTGAACTTCGAGACGTACGTCTCCAGCGGCACGCCGTACTGGAGGCCGACGGAGACCGCGATGGAGAAGGCGTCCATCATGCCTGCGAGCGTCGAGCCCTGCTTCGACATCTTCAGGAAGACCTCGCCGAGACCGTCGTCCGGGTAGGAGTTGGCGGTCATGTAGCCCTCGGCGCCGCCGACGGTGAAGGACGTCGTGATGCCGGGGCGGCCCTTGGGGAGGCGCTTGCGGACCGGGCGGTACTCGATGACCTTCTCGACCGTCTCGCGGATGGTCGCCTCGGCCTTCTCCGTGACCTCGGCCTTCTCCTTCTCCTTGGTCTTCGCGGAGAGCGGCTGGCCGACCTTGCAGTTGTCGCGGTAGATGGCGAGCGCCTTGACGCCCATCTTCCAGGCCTCGAAGTAGATCTCCTCGACCTCCTCGACGGTCGCCGACTCCGGCATGTTGACCGTCTTGGACAGGGCGCCGGAGATCCAGGGCTGGATGGCGGCCATCATGCGGACGTGGCCCATCGCGGAGATGGAGCGCTCGCCCATGGCGCAGTCGAAAACCTCGTAGTGCTCGTGCTTGAGGCCCGGCGCGTTGACCACATTGCCGTGCTCGGCGATGTGGGCGACGATCGCCTCGATCTGCTCCTCCTGGTAGCCCAGGCGGCGCAGGGCCTGCGGGACGGTGCCGTTGACGATCTGCATCGATCCGCCGCCGACCAGCTTCTTGAACTTGACCAGCGCCAGGTCGGGCTCGAGACCGGTGGTGTCGCAGGACATCGCCAGACCGATGGTGCCGGTCGGGGCGATGACGGACGCCTGGGAGTTACGGAAACCGTTCTTCTCACCGAGACGCAGGACGTCCTGCCAAGCCTCCGTGGCGGCGGCCCAGATCGGCGTGTCCAGGTCGTCCATGCGGACGGCCTTGGTGTTCTCGTCGGCGTGCTGCTTCATGACGCGCAGGTGCGGCGTCGCGTTGCGGGCGTAACCGTCGTACGGGCCGACGACCGCGGCGAGCTCGGCGGAACGCTTGTACGACGTGCCGGTCATCAGGGAGGTGATGGCACCGGCGAGGGCGCGGCCGCCGTCGGAGTCGTAGGCGTGGCCGGTCGCCATCAGCAGGGCGCCGAGGTTGGCGTAGCCGATGCCGAGCTGGCGGAACGCCCGCGTGTTCTCACCGATCTTCTGGGTCGGGAAGTCCGCGAAGCAGATGGAGATGTCCATCGCGGTGATGACGAGCTCGACGACCTGCGCGAAGCGCTCGACGTCGAAGGACTGGTTGCCCTTGCCGTCGTCCTTCAGGAACTTCATCAGGTTCAGCGAGGCGAGGTTGCAGGACGTGTTGTCCAGGTGCATGTACTCGCTGCAGGGGTTCGAGCCGTTGATCCGGCCGGACTCCGGGCAGGTGTGCCAGTGGTTGATGGTGTCGTCGTACTGGATGCCCGGGTCGGCGCAGGCCCATGCGGCCTCGGCCATCTTGCGGAACAGGCTCTTGGCGTCGACCTCTTCGATGACCTCGCCGGTCATCCGCGCGCGGAGGCCGAACTTGCCGCCGGTCTCGACCGCCTTCATGAACTCGTCGTTCACGCGGACGGAGTTGTTGGCGTTCTGGTACTGGACGGACGTGATGTCGTCGCCGCCCAGGTCCATGTCGAAGCCCGCGTCACGCAGGGCGCGGATCTTCTCCTCTTCCTTCACCTTGGTCTCGATGAAGTCCTCGATGTCGGGGTGGTCGACGTCGAGGATGACCATCTTCGCGGCGCGGCGGGTGGCGCCGCCCGACTTGATGGTGCCGGCGGAGGCGTCCGCGCCGCGCATGAAGGAGACCGGGCCGGAGGCGTTGCCGCCGGAGGACAGCAGCTCCTTGGAGGAGCGGATGCGGGAGAGGTTCAGGCCGGCGCCGGAGCCGCCCTTGAAGATCATGCCCTCTTCCTTGTACCAGTCGAGGATCGACTCCATGGAGTCGTCGACGGACAGGATGAAGCAGGCGGAGACCTGCTGCGGCTGGGGCGTGCCGACGTTGAACCAGACGGGGCTGTTAAAGCTGAAGATCTGGTGCAGGAGGGCGTACGCCAGCTCGTGCTCGAAGATCTCGGCGTCGGCGGGCGAGGAGAAGTACTTGTAGTCCTCACCGGCCTTCCGGTACGTCTTCACGATGCGGTCGATGAGCTGCTTGAGGCTCACCTCGCGCTGCGGGGTGCCGACGGCACCGCGGAAGTACTTGCTGGTGACGATGTTGACCGCGTTCACCGACCAGAAGTCGGGGAACTCGACGCCGCGCTGCTCGAAATTCACAGAGCCGTCGCGCCAGTTGGTCATGACGACGTCACGGCGCTCCCACTGGACCTCGTCGTACGGGTGCACGCCGGGGGTGGTGTAGATGCGCTCGATACGCAGGCCCTTGGTCGCCTTGGTGCCCTTGGTTCGGGAACCTCGTGCCGGACCGCTCGCCGTCTCTGTCATGCCGCCTCCCTGTACGGGCTAAAACGCCCTGAAGTGCCACGATGTTCCCGTGACACGGTGTTCTGTCTGGTGTTGCGGGCATCTCTCGCTGCCGCCCGCAACAGGTCTTGGGCCGCCGCCGCGCGGCCGGACCCGGAGCCTGGATCCCCGGATCCGGTCCGTCGGTCAGTCGGCGGCGCTGGCGGGCACGGGGACGTGAGTCGCCCCTCCGGGCCCGCTGTCGTCTTCCTGGCTCCCCGCGCGCGCGTCATCGTCGTCGGCGCCGGGACGTCGTGTCTCTCTGAGTTCCGCGATCGCGGCCTCGAAGTCCTCCAGCGAGTCGAACGCCCGGTAGACGGAGGCGAATCGCAGGTAGGCGACGAGGTCGAGCTCCTGCAACGGGCCGAGTATGGCCAGCCCCACGTCGTGGGTGGTCAGCTCGGCGCTCCCGGTGGCCCGCACCGCCTCCTCGACCCGTTGGCCGAGCTGGGCGAGCGCGTCCTCGGTGACAGGCCGCCCCTGGCATGCCTTGCGCACGCCATTGATGACCTTGGTACGGCTGAACGGCTCGGTGACTCCGGACCGCTTCACCACCATGAGCGAGCACGTCTCCACGGTCGTGAAACGACGGGAGCAGTCAGGGCACTGGCGGCGCCTGCGGATCGACGTGCCGTCGTCGGTCGTACGGCTGTCGACGACACGGCTGTCGGGGTGCCTGCAGAAGGGGCAGTGCATGAACTCCAACCCTCCTCACAGCAGACTCAATAGCCTCGCTGGGCCTCATGGGCCCCTCGAAGCAGCCCCAAGCATAGGCGATGACCGAGGACCCGAAGACCCGGGGGACCACAACTTCTGGGCTGCTGCTGCAATCCAACCACTAGATGTGGGGATTGGCTCATACATACACGCCACGCGCGCGTGTCGCGCTCGTACGAACCGGCCTCGTCACGCAGCACCACACGGCAGGCACCCCGGAGCAACACGGGGGTGCACAGCCGTACCGTTACGGCACATGCGGAGATACCGTGAGCGCCACAGGGAGGCGTCGTGGGACTCCCGCACAGATGGGGACCAGGTCCCGGTCGGCCGGGCAGCGGATGGCAGACTGGGGCAACCACCCACGAGGTCGCCACCCCGGCGGTGAAGAGTACAGCAATGGGCTCTTTTGTCCGTCAGGCGCCGCGTTAGCCATACACCCAGACACATGATCACGTCAGGTGAACCGCGTTTTTTCACTCGAACGTGTGTTTGGCGCAACCTTTCGAAAGCAACTACCGTTGTCCAGCAGGGAGACCATCGAGAGGGGCCGACGTGACCACCACCGCAGACAGTGCCACCATCACTGCCCAGGACCGCTCCCAGAGCCGACTCGAGCCGGTGCATGCGATGAACGAAGCCGCGAATCCAGAGGGACACAAGCGCTCCCTGCCGGGCCGACCTCCAGGCATCCGGGCCGACAGTTCCGGACTCACCGACCGGCAGCGCCGGGTGATCGAGGTCATCAGGGACTCGGTGCAGCGGCGCGGCTACCCGCCGTCGATGCGGGAGATCGGCCAGGCCGTCGGCCTTTCCAGCACCTCCTCGGTCGCACACCAGCTCATGGCACTGGAGCGCAAGGGCTTCCTGCGTCGCGACCCGCACCGCCCGCGCGCGTACGAGGTTCGCGGCTCCGACCAGGCCGCCTCCGTGCAGCCCACGGACACCGCCGGCAAGCCCGCCGCGTCGTACGTCCCGCTCGTCGGCCGGATCGCCGCCGGTGGCCCGATCCTCGCGGAGGAGTCCGTCGAGGACGTCTTCCCCCTCCCCCGGCAGCTGGTCGGCGACGGTGAGCTCTTCGTCCTCAAGGTCGTCGGCGACTCGATGATCGAGGCCGCGATCTGCGACGGCGACTGGGTCACCGTCCGACGCCAGCCGGTCGCCGAGAACGGCGACATCGTCGCCGCGATGCTCGACGGCGAGGCCACCGTCAAGCGCTTCAAGCGCGAGGACGGCCACGTCTGGCTCCTCCCGCACAACTCCGCGTACGAGCCCATCCCGGGCGACGACGCGACCATCCTCGGCAAGGTGGTGGCGGTGCTGCGGCGCGTGTGAGCACCGCGCGGCAGATCTCGCCGATCTGACCGGGCCCCGGGACCTCTGCGCCGGTTCCGGGGCCCTGTTCTGTCCGGCCCCCGTGTCGGCCGGTTACCGAGGGGTGGTTAGCCTGTCCCGGCTGCCGGGACAGGCTAACCACCCCTCACTCGGCTCCCGCCTGCGCCTCCGCCCGCTGCGCCGCCGCGTCGATCGCGGCCAGCGACTTGCGGACCTGGTTGCGGTCCGTGGTGTACCAGAAGTCCGGCAGCGAGGCCTTCAGATAGTTGCCGTACCGCGCCGTGGCCAGTCGCTGATCCAGTACGGCGACCACGCCCCGGTCCCCCGAAGCGCGTACGAGGCGACCGGCGCCCTGGGCCATGAGCAGCGCCGCATGGGTCGCGGCCACCGCCATGAAGCCGTTGCCGCCGGCGTCCTCCACCGCCTTCTGGCGGGCGCTCATCAGGGGGTCGTCGGGGCGCGGGAACGGGATCTTGTCCATCACGACGAGCTGACAGCTGGGGCCCGGTACGTCGACGCCCTGCCAGAGCGACAGCGTGCCGAACAGGCAGGTCTTCGGGTCGGCCGCGAAGTTCTTGATCAGCTCGCCGAGCGTCTCCTCGCCCTGCAGGAGGATCGGGAACTCGGGGATGCGGGACCGCAGCTCCTCCGCCGCGAGCTGGGCGGCCCGCATGGAGGAGAACAGCCCGAGCGTGCGGCCCCCGGCCGCCTGGATCAGCTCCGTCAACTCGTCCAGCATGTCCCCGCGGTCGCCGTCCCGCGCGGGGCGCGACAAGTGCTTGGCGACGTAGAGGATGCCCTGCTTGGGGTAGTCGAACGGCGAGCCGACGTCCACGCCCTTCCACTGCGGCAGGTCCTCGCCCTCAGTGCCCTCCGGGGCCAGCCCCAGGGACGCACCGACGCCGTTGAAGTCGCCGCCAAGCTTGAGGGTCGCCGAGGTCAGGACCACCGAGCGGTCCGCGAAGAGCTTCTCGCGCAGCAGCCCCGAAACCGACATGGGGGCGACGCGCAGGGAAGCGCCGAAGCGGTCATGACGCTCGTACCAGACGACGTCCCACTCCGAGCCGTTCGTGATCCGCTCCGCCACGTCGTGCACGGACTCCACGGAGGCAAGGGCCTGCTTGCGGACCGCGTCCTCGTCCTGGACGGACTTGTCCCGGGTCGCGCCGATCGCGGAGATCACCGTGCGGCATGCGTCCCGCAGAGCCATGAGCGCGTAGCCGAGATCCTCGGGGATCTCCTCCAGACGGCCCGGCAGGGCCAGCTCCATCAGCCGCTCGAAGCCCTCGGCCGCGGTCTGGAGCTGGTCGGCGGCCTTCTCGTTGACGAGCTTGGCGGCTCGGCGCACGGCCCGATTGACCTGGCCCGGGGTGAGCTCGCCGGTGGCGACGCCGGTGACGCGGGAGACCAGCTCATGTGCCTCGTCGACGATCAGCACCTCGTGCTGCGGGAGCACCGGGGCGCCCTCGATGGCGTCGATCGCGAGCAGAGCGTGGTTCGTGACGACGACCTCGGCGAGCTTGGCACGCTCGCGAGCCATCTCGGCGAAGCATTCGGCGCCGTAGGCGCACTTCGTGGCGCCCAGGCACTCGCGGGACGATACGGACACCTGGGCCCAGGCCCGGTCGGAGACGCCGGGCGTGAGTTCGTCACGGTCACCCGTCTCGGTCTCATCGGACCAGTCGCGCAGCCGCAGCAGGTCCTGGCCCAGTTTGCTGGTCGGTGCCGCCGCCTCGAACTGGTCGAAGAGGCCTTCCTCCTCATCCTGGGGAACGCCTTCGTGGAGGCGGTGCAGACACAGGTAGTTCGACCTGCCCTTGAGCATCGCGAACTCCGGACGGCGGCGCAGCAGCGGGTGCAGCGCGTCGACCGTGCGCGGAAGGTCACGCTCCACCAGCTGGCGCTGCAGGGCCAGGGTGGCCGTCGCGACGACGACGCGCTCCCCGTGCGCGAGCGCGGGAACCAGATAGCCCAGCGACTTTCCGGTGCCGGTGCCGGCCTGGACCAGCAGATGGGAACTGTCGTCGATCGCCTCCGCGACGGACTCGGCCATGGTCACCTGGCCGGGGCGCTCCGTACCGCCGACAGCAGCGACGGCAGCGTGCAGGAGTTCGGGGAGTGAGGGCTTCGTCATAGCGCGACCACCCTACGGCCCGGCACTGACAAACGGGTGATCACGGCGGTGGCAGGGGGTGGGATCAAGACCGGGGGTCCTCGGGTGGGGCGGGCGTGTGGGGTGGATCGAGTCGGTGTTGTTCGCGGGTGCTGCGGGTCATGCGGGGCGGTCGGGGGCGGGCGGGGCGGCGGCGTTCGCACGGGTGAGCCGGGCTGCGCGGGGCGTCACGGTCGGCGGGTTCTGCGATCGTGCGGGGCGGGCGGGGCGTTTCGGCGACGGTGCTACGGCGGTGGCCCAGCGGATCTGAAATCGGTCCGCTCGGACTGGGAACCTCGGCGACCCGAGCGGTGTACCAAGAGTGACGACACCGCAGCGTGCCGTCACAGCAGATCGCGCAAGGCCCGGTCCCTGACCATGAGGGCGGCTCGCTTGGCGGGCAGGTCGACCTCGGCGGAGAACCGGAACCCGGCGCTCAGGAAAGCAGCCACGGAAGGAGTGTTGCGAATGTCGGGTTCCGCGACGACTCGCGCACAGGCGGGGCGCATGTCGAGGGCACGGTCGGCGACGGCTCTGAGAAGAGTGGAGCCGAGGCCCCGTCCCCGCTCGGCGATATCACCGATCAGGAGGTGGAGCCCGGTGTCGTGAGGTCGCGCCGGGTAGTGACGGGCCAGTTGATCGAGGTCCGCCCGGTAGATCTCCCAGTAGCTCATCGGCGTTCCGTCCAGCACGCCCATGCACGCCACACTGCGCCCGTCCCCGACGACCTGGGACCGCACGTGTTCCTCCGTCACGCTCTGGGGCCCGGCCAGCTCCCAGAAGGCGGCGACGGCGGGGTCGTTCATCCATCGGCTGAGGAGGGGCAGGTCTCGTCCGAGGTGCACAGGGACCAAGTGGAAGACGCCCGCAACCGTGGTGATCGGACCCCAGTCGACGACCTGGTCGAGGAGGTCGGTGCCGGGTGGCACGACGGCGGCGGGCTGGGTGAGCGGGGCCGCTCCCGCACCCCCGACCTCGTCGGAGTTGGAGGCGGAGCCGACGTCCTCGGTAGCCGCGAGCAGCGCGAGGAGTTCGTCCGGCAGGCGTAGGTCCAGCGTGTCCTCGCTGTCCCCACCGGGACAGGCACCGGGGGCCGTGCCGGTGCCTGTCCCGGTGGGGACAGCTGCGGCGGGGTCGATACCGGCGTCGGTGCTCGCGTCGTTGAGAGCCACGGCGACGCTCCTCTCAGAAGACGGGGTGGGTCATGGTCCTCGGAAATGCGCAGCTGAGTTGATCAGGAAGGTCAGGTTCAGGGGTATCGGGTTCAGGCAGTTCTGGCGGTTCTGGCGGTTCCGGCCGTCCTACGGCACAGCTCAGACATGAAGGGGGTTGGCGATGGTGACGTAGACGGACTGGGTGTCGACCGGGCCCACGAGTTCGTCCAGGCCGTGAAGCCGGGTGAGGAGGTTCGCCTTGCAGCGCAGGGTGGGTGAGTCGAGCAGACGAGCCGGGAGTGAGGTTCGCAATCGGGCTGGGCCTGAGGCCACGTCGCCTAGGAATCGGCGGAAGGCGGCGAGCAGCAACTGTTCCTCGGCGAGGCCCTGGGAGCCGAAGGCGCCGATGAGGCCGAGCACGTTGTTGATGGCGAGGTAGTAGGCGAAGCGTTCGTCGGTCACTTCGTCGGAGACGAAGGTGTCGCTCTGCTCGCCGATGCCGGGCAGTCGGGCGTCGAGTTCGGCGCGGCGGGATTCGCGGAAGTAGTAGCCCTGGTTGTCGCGGTACCTACCGCCGGCGGGCCAACCGTCCGTGTCCAACAGGAGCAGGGTGTTCTGCTGATGCGCCTCCAGTGCGATGCCGGCCTCAGCGTCGAACCAGAGCACCGGGCGGACCACGTGTTCGAGGTAGCGCAGGAACCACTCGGCGGACACCGCGCCGCGGGGTCGGCCGGTCCGGGCGGCGAGGCGTGTGATGACTTCGGCCAGCCGGGAACGCCAGGTCGGGGTCGAGGCGGTCGGGCGGTGGTGTTCGTTGGCGTTGCTCAGTGCGACCTGCGGCCGGATGGGGACGGGCCCGACGAGGTCGGTCGGCGCGCCCAGCGGGCGGGGGGACACGAACCCGGCGACACAAGAGACGTCGGCGGCGGGGTGGAACGGGTTGTGCCTGATCATCACGTCCAGCCCGGGCACCGGATCACCCTGCGGTCCGTCGACGGCGAGCCAGGCAGGGTCACGGACGATGTCGAAGCCTGGGTGCGCGGCCTGCCACTGCCCGGACAGGCCGGAGCGAAGGAGGCGGTGGACCTCGACACCGCGGTGCAGTTCCTTGCGGAGGTTCTCACGACGGGAGTTGGTGATGCGAAGGCCCAGCGAGAGTTTGAGCATGGCGGGGGCGCCGGACTGATGGACAGTACGCACGGAGGAGGTGGGATGCCACGGGGTGCCATGAGGGCCGAGGTCCCGGAGCAGTCCGGCGTCGAACAGGGCGGCGATCTCCGGACGGTGGCGGACCTCGCGGAGTTGCCACGGGTGCAGGGGCAGGGCCGCGTACGTGTCGGGCAGGGGCAGTCCGGGTCCGGCGAGCCTGGTCGTGAGCTGGGGCGCGGAGACCGGGCGCCCGCGTTCGGTCCAGGCCGAGTCGGTGACGAGTACTGAGGGAGCTACGGCGATCCAATGGAGGGGAAAGGACCCGCGCAATTCAGGTGAGTACGGCCGGACTTCGGATTCGGAAAGGCCCTCCCGGCTCTTCGGGGCGGGGTGCAGCGGGTGTCCGAGGACGAGTGCCTGCTCGGCGCTGAGGAAGAGGTCGGGGCCGTCGGCGGGCCGCTCCCTGCGATCGCGGATGAAGAGGGCGGTATGCCGGACTGAGTCGGCTACTCGGGAGACGAGATCAGTGCCGTGGGGGGAGGCGTGGGGTGAGAAACGTGGTGCCGCGGTTCCGGGGCCGGCCGGAGTCTCCCGGGACAGCAGTGCGGCAACCGTGACCGCGTCGATGGGCGGGGACTGTTCGAGGGCGCCTGCCAGGTGCGGGAGGCCGAAGCGGTGCCAGCCAGTTGGGGACCAGTAGCGGACCGGAGCGATCAGAGCCGTGCCGCTAGCGGGGAGGGGGATTCGCAGGGTGCCGTCGGTGGGGGCCGGGAGGCCAGCTTCCCGGACCCAGCAGCGGAGAAGGTTCTCCGCGGCGGCGGCCTGGGCCGCGGTGTACGGGTCGGGGTGATCGAGGAGGTCGGTGGTGGGGCGGCGCAGCCGTTCCACGTCGGGAGCACCGCCCTGTGCAGGAGTGTGCGGCGGTGAGGGTGCCGGGGTCTCTCCTGACGGCGAGTTGTCCTCGGGCGCCGGACGTGCCCACGCCGGGTCGCCCCCCTGCTGGGGGACGGAGACGTGCGTCAGCGCGAGCGGCGGCTCGGGGTGGGAGAGGCGTGCGTCCGCCGGGGTGGCTCCCCTCGGGGGGTGCTCGTCGGAGGCGGGGGTGGTGTTCAACGTCTGGTCGGTTCCCAACGTCTGCTCTGTTCCTGGGGAGGTGGTTCTGGTGGAGAGGAAGTTGTCAGTGGTGAGGCCGGAGTTCGGTGTGAGCCTGCGTGGCCGCGTTCACCGCGTCGGTCAGGCGGTCCAGTACCGCGGCCGCCTGCTCGTCGCTGATCGTCAGCGGTGGGAGGAGCCGTACGACGCTGTTGTGGCGTCCTCCGAGTTCGACGATCAGCCCTCGGCGCAGGCATTCCCGCTGGACGGCGGCGGCGAGTTCGGGGGCCGGCGGCCGGGGATGACGAGCGGCACCCGATCGCGGCAGCTCCTGACTCGGTTCCGGGTGTGGATCCGGCAGCGGGTCCTGGAGCGCGTCCGGGATCTGGGGCACGTCCGCGGTCTGAAGCGCGTTCGCAGTCTGCAGCGCGCCCATGGCCTGGGGCGCGTCCGAGGCCTGGGGCGGCCGCCCTCGCTCCTCGCCGGGTTCCACCACCTCCACGCCGATCATCAGGCCCCTGCCCCGGACATCGCCGACGCAGGCGAACTCGTCCATGAGTGCGCCGAGTTCGGAGAGCATGCGGGTGCCCAGGTGGTGGGCGCGTTCGGCGAGGGCGTTCTCGCGGACGTAGGCGAGGGTCGCCGTGCCGGCGGCCATGGCGAGCTGGTTGCCTCGGAAGGTGCCCGCGTGGGCGCCGGGTTCCCAGACGTCGAGGTCCTCGTGGTAGACGACGACGGCCAGGGGGAGGCTGCCGCCGATGGCCTTGGAGAGCACCATCACGTCGGGAGTGACCCCGCTGTGCTCCACGGCCCAGAAGGCGCCGGTGCGTCCGACGCCGGTCTGGACCTCGTCGACGATCAGCGGGATGGACCGGTCGGCGGTGAGTCGGCGCATGTTGCGCAGCCAGGGGTCTGGCGCGGGGATCACTCCGCCCTCGCCCTGCACGGGTTCGAGGATCATGCCGGCGGGGTGCGGTACCCCCGACCTGGGGTCGTCGAGGACGGATTCCGTCCAGTGGGCGGCGAGTTCGGCGCCGCGTGCGCCTCCGACGCCGAACGGGCAGCGGTAGTCCTGGGGGTAGGGCAGGCGGGCGACGCGTACGTCGAGGGCGTTGCCGGAGGCTTCGAGGGCGCCGGCGGTCATCCCGTGGTAGGCGCCGGTGAAGGCGAGCATCCCGTCACGGCCGGTGGCGGTGCGGACGAGCTTGAAGGCGGCCTCGACGGCATCCGTGCCGGCGGGCCCGCAGAACTGCACGCGTGCGTGCTCGGCGAGTCCGGGCGGCAGCGTGCGGAACAGTTCGGTGGTGAAGGCGTCCTTGACCGGGGTCGCCAGGTCGAGGACGTGCAAGGGGGCGCCGGAGTCGAGGACCTTGCGGATGGCTTCCAGGACGACCGGGTGGTTGTGGCCGAGCGCCAAAGTCCCGGCTCCGGAGAGACAGTCCAGGTACCGCCGCCCGTCCGCACCCTCGATCGTCATCCCGCGCGCCCGCACGGGGACGATCGGCAGGGCACGCGCGTAAGTCCGCGCCGCCGATTCGCGGGCGGACTGCCGCCGCAGGATGCCCTCGTGCCACGAGGAACGCTCCCCCAGCCCTTCGCGCTGCCGCCGCCCACCCGCCTCGCGACCACCCGACTCGCGCCCGTCCGCTTCACCCGCCCTCGGCGCAGGCGCTCCGGCCACATCCCTGCCTGTTTCTCCTGCCTCACACACCCCCAGCGCCCCGGCCGACCCTCCATGCGCAGACTCGGTCACAGCCACCGCTCCCCGTCCTCCCGCCGTCCAGGGGCGAGCAGGTCACGTGTGTCCTCGCCCGTCCCGACATACGCACCCCCGCGAGCCTTCACTCGAAGCTCCGGGGAATTGGGCACGGGGGCGCGCTCGGACAGCAGAACCCCCACCGCTACCAACCGCGCACCGCTCACCCGGTTACGGGTTGCATCAAGATCCTTGCCAGGACAGGGGCGTCGACGCGATGCCCGCTACGGGCTCTGGCCGACGATCTTCATCGCGAAGTGCGAAGTGCGAGGTCCCAACTGCGAGGTGCGAGGTCTCCAGTGCGAAGTGCGTTCACGACTCGTCGACGCGCAGGGAGAAGATGTCCGGGCGGGCGTAGTGGCCGGTCGGGTCGAAGTCGAAACGGGCGCGGGTCAGGTCGTCGAGGTCGAGTTCGGCGGTCAGGATGCCCTCGCCGTCGCGCAGTGGACCGGCGAGGACCTCGCCCAGCGGGGAGACGATGACCGAACCGCCGCCGATCAGGACCGTGTCGGGCTCGTCGCCCTGGACCGGGTGGACGTCGACGGGCAGGGCGTCGCGTCGCAGGTACTGGGCGGCGCTCAGCACGAAGCAGCGGCCCTCCAGGGCGACATGGCGCATCGTCGCCTGCCAGGCGTCGCGGTCGTCCACGGTGGGCGCGCACCACAGGTCGACGCCCTTGGCATACATGGCCGTTCGGAAGAGCGGCATGTAGTTCTCCCAGCAGATGGCCGCGCCCAGGCGGGCCGTGCCGGTGTCGATCACCGGCAGGGTGGAGCCGTCGCCCTGGCCCCACAGGTAGCGTTCGGCGGCCGTGGGCATGAGCTTGCGGTGCAGCCCGAGGTAGCCGTCGGGGCCGAAGAACAGGGCCACGCAGTAGAGGGTGCCGCGCTGCCGTTCGACGGCGCCGACGACGGCGTGGCAGCCGAGTTCGCGGGTCAGCGCGGCAAGAGCGGCCACCTCGAGACCGGGCACGTCGATGGCGGAGGCGTGGTAGCGGCGGAAGAGTTCACGTCCGGCCGGGGTGCGGCTGCCGACGGTGATGCCGAAGTCGAGGCCCTTGGGATAACCGCCGAGAAACGCCTCGGGAAGGACGACGACATCGGTGCGGTGCCCGACGGCGGCCTCGCGGATCAGTTCCTCGGCCCGGGACAGCGCGGCCGCAGTGTCGAACAGCGGGGCTGCGGCCTGGACTACGGCGGCGGTCAGTGTATTCATGCCGTCGAGCGTAGAAATGCGGTCTGGTATCGATCAACCGATGGGATATCGGAGGTGTACGGAACTGTTTGAGCCCTCGCGGACAGGCCGGACCGGTGCCCCGGACGCGGCCGGCTCGGGGCGTCGGTCGGCGTCCGGACTCTCGGCTCGGGGCGTCAGTAGCCGTCCGGACTCTCGGCCCGGCCCCGGTCGAGCAGCGGCTCCGCCCCCAGCGGTACGTCCTCCTCGCGGGCGAGCAGGCCGGAGATCGACACCTCCAGTACCTGCCGCACCAGGTCCGGGAAGTCCACGCGCAGCGCGCCGAGCGCCGGGTCGGCGTCGTAGGCGGCGAGCAGCGCCTTGGGCGGGCGGCTGTACGGCCAGGCCCCGCTGATCACCAGCATGACCAGCCCGACCAGCCGGAACGCGTCCTGAGGGCCGAGTTCCGGCACGTACCGCAGGGCCAACTGCCCGAGTGTCTCGATGCCCCGCATGGAGGCGTGCTTGTGCTGGAGGGCGACCTCGGTGGAGACGTTGTGCTCCAGCACCGCGGCCTGTGCGCTCACCAGGTCGCACAGCACCGGCCGCCCGGCGATCGACTCGGCCAGGATCCCGGCCAGCCGGTCCCCGCGCTCCCGCACCGAGCCCGAGGGCTGCCCCGTAGCCCGTCCGAACCTCTCCTCGAACGCCCGCTCCAGCTCGGCGATCCAGTCCTGTGTCTCCGCGTCCAGCAACTGCAACAACACGGCTTCGCGCGACTCGAAGTAGCGCAGGACGTTGGACTTGGCCAGGCCGACGCGTCGGCTCAGTTCGTTGAGGCTCAGCTTCGCGACCGGCATCTCGGTCAGCATCGCTGCCGCGGTGTCCAGGATCTGCCGCCTTCGCTCGCCGCGTTGTTCGTCGTTGCGGGCGCGTTTGAAGGTCACGTCGACATCGTACATACCGGTGGTCTGTTGTTAAGAGACTACCGGTCTGTTAGCCTCGGAAGCAGGTAACAGACCACGAGTCTCTTAAGGATGAGCCATGTATCAGGTGCCCGATCAGGCAGGAAAGCTGGCCGTCGTGACCGGCGCGAACAGCGGGACCGGCAAGGAGACCGCCAAGCGTCTTGCGGCGGCCGGCGCGCAGGTGGTGCTCGCGGTGCGCACCCCGGAGAAGGGCGAGCGGGCCCGCGCCGAGATCCTCGCCGCGCACCCCTCCGCCCGGGTGGAGGTCCGCCGTATCGACCTGGCCGACCTCGCCTCTGTCCGCGCCTTCGCCGACGACCTGATCAGCGACGGTCGGCCGCTGGACCTGCTGGTCAACAACGCCGGCGTGATGACCCCGCCGCACCGCAGGGAGACCGCCGACGGCTTCGAGCTCCAGATGGGCAGCAACTACCTGGGCCCCTTCGCGCTGACCGTCCGGCTGCTGCCGTTGCTGCTGGCCGCGCCCGCGCCGCGGGTGGCCACCATGAGCAGTGGCATGGCCAACATGGGCCGGATCAACTTGGACGATCTCCAGTGGGAGCGCGGCTACCGCCCGGCCCCCGCCTACGCCCAGTCCAAGCTGGCCGACCTGATGATGACCCGCCGGCTCGCCGACATCGCGGCCACGCGCGGCTGGCCGTTGCTGTCCGTCGGCGCGCACCCGGGCTACACCCGTACGAACCTGCAGGTCAGCGGCCCCCACATGGGCGGCAAGCCGCCCTTGCTGCACCGAGTCGCCCTGAAGATCACACCCTCGCAGGGCGTCGAGCAGGGCGCGTCCCCGCTGCTGTACGCGGCCACCAGTCCGGACGCCGTGCCCGGCGGCTATTACGGACCCCGCTGGTCGATGGTCGGTCCGACGGCGGTCGCCCGCCCACCGCGCCGGGCCCTGGACCAGGCGGTCGCCGCCCGCCTGTGGACCGAGTCCGAACGCCTCACCGGCGTCGCCGTACCGGCCCATGTCTGACCGGCCCATGTCTCACCGGCCCACGACCGACCGGCCCACTGATCGGCCCGGGTTCGAGACGTCGCGCGGAGGCCGCACTCTCGGGCAGCCCGCATGCCGGCCAGGGGGCCCCACATGACCGCCGTCGGCACCGCCTCACTCACGCGCCCTCGATGCTGCCCCCGCCGGCCCTCGGCGGAGCCGAGCGATCAGGCCTTGTTTCTACGGCAATGGCTGCGCGCCCCCGCGCGCATGGGTGCCGTCGCGCCCAGTTCGCGTCGCCTGGCCGAGGCCGTGTGCGCGGCCGTGCCCGAGCGCGGGGAACCCGTCGTGGTGGAGCTGGGCGCCGGTACCGGGCCGTTCACCGCGGAGATCCAGCGCAGGCTGGGCGGCCGGGGCCGTCATCTTGCCGTGGAGATCGACCCGCTGCTGGCCGCTCGCCTGGCCCACCGCTACCCGGCCGCCGAGGTGATCCCGCGCGACGCCGTACAGCTGCGGCGGCTGCTGGACGAGCGCCGGGTCGAGGGCGCCAACGTCGTGGTCAGCGGACTGCCCTGGGCCGTCTTCCCGCACGCCACCCAGGAACGGCTCATGGACGCGACGGCTTCGGCGCTCCGACCGGCGGGCACGTTCACGGCGTTCACCTACCTCCACGCCGTCCCCCTCGCCGCCGCCCGCCGCTTTCGCGAGCTGCTGACCGACCGCTTCGAGGAGGTCGTACCGAGCCGCACGATATGGCGGAACACTCCCCCGGCCTTCGTCCTGCACGCGCGCAGGCCGCGCCGCTGACCACCCCAGTGCCCCTCCGCTGACCCGACGCAGACCCGCCACCGACCGCGCCGCTGAGTCGCCACCGACCACGCCACCCACTCGCCGCACACCGCGCCGCTGAATTCCGCTGACCCTCCGCGGGGGGCGCCGCCGACCCTCCACTGACCCGCCGCTCACCCGCCGCTCACCCTCCGCGGACCGCGCCCCGACCCGCCACCGATCGCGCCGGGCGTTTACCGCAGCCCCACATCGGGGTACGAGCTGCGATCCGGGGCGGGTGTGTGCGGTGAGGTGGAGGCGGGGGGATGGGGCAGGCGCCCTCGACGGTGGTCCAGCTGGCGCTCCTGGTGGTGGTCGTGCTGCCGGGGGCCGTGTACCAGTTCCTGCGCGAGCGGTTCCGCGGATCGCTGCCCGGCGAACGCGACCTGGGTGAGCGGGTGTTGCGGGCGCTCGCCGCGTCCGTGGTCCTCAATTCCCTGTACGCCGTCGTCGCCGGTCCCTCGTTGGTGCGGCTGGCTCGGGACCTGGAGGGCGGGTGGCAGGGCGTGCTGGAGCGGCCGCGGGCGGCGGGGCTGACCGGGCTGCTGCTGTTCTTCCTCGTGCCGGCGCTCGCGGCCGGGGCGGTGTCGTGGTGGCAGCGGCGCAGGCTGCCAGCGCGGTACCGCAGCACACCCACGTCCTGGGACCACATGTTCCGCTCGCGCGGCTCTTGCTTTGTGCGGGTCCGGCTGAAGGACGGCTCGTGGGCCGGGGGTTGGTACGGCTCCCGGTCCTACGCCACGTCGTATCCGCAGCCGCCCGCGCTGTTCCTGGAGTCGGCCTGGCGCCTCGGTCCCGACGGCAGTTTCGCGCACCGGATCGAGCACTCCGCCGGGCTGCACATCCGCGCCGAGGACGCCGACGTGGTGGAACTGCTCGAGGCACCGAGGGAGGCACAGGAGTGAGTGAGCGGGAACTGACCCCTCAGGAGAGGGAGTTGTTGGCCGAAGCGGACGCGTTCCGCGGTGGGTACACGCCGGAGGATCACACGGCTGAACCCCTGGTGGGCCCCGCCGGGCCGGGGGCGGTGGCTCCTCCGGCGCGGGCGCAGGACGCGGGCGAGGCCGGCGACTCCGACGGGAGTCAGACGCCCATGTGAACGTAACCGGCCCACAGGCCGGGGAAGTTCGGGTAGGCGAGCCGCGCAGCTCGGGTCGCGTGATGCGCCGCCAGGGCTGCCCCGGGGCGGCCGGTGCCGGTGCCGGCCGAGGCCAGCCGTCGGTACACGTCCTCCGCGAAGCGGAAGGTGACGCGGTCGTGGCTCGGCCAGAGGGCGGCCAGGACCTGCGGAAATCCGGCCAGTTGAAAGGCGGCGGCGAGGTGGACGGCCTCGTCGGGCAGCCGGAGGCTGGGGTGGGCCGTGTCGCAGGCGGAGAGGTACGCCAGTTCCGTGCCGGTCAGCTCCAGCCGGGAGATGTCGGCCACGGACAGCGCCTCGTTACCGTGCAGCAGCAGCCGGCCCGCCGAGGGGTCCTCCAGATCCGTGACGCCGTGGCAGGCGAAGTGCACCCAGGGGCGGCCGGGCAGTTCGGCGAGTATCCGCTCCCGCGTCGCCTCCGCGCCGACGAGTACGCGCGAGCCGCCGAAGAGACGGCCCACCGAGTCCGCTTCGGCGCGGGCGTGCCGCAGCACGGCCGGATCGCCCGGCACCGCCGCCTCCCCCGGCACGGCCACCGCCAGCGGCCGCGGTGGGCCCGCGGCGCCCGGCCGGGCCCGGGCTGCCGCGAGGGCCCGGACGGTGGGGGTGTACGACGACACCACGCGGTCCAGTACCGTGCGCGGCTCGGGATCGTCTCGGGTGCCGTGGTGTCCGGCGGCGTGGATCGGCAGGAACGACAGGATGCCGGTGGGCACCCACCACACCCTCGGCCAACGAGGCCCGGGCCGGCGAAGCTCCAGGGCGTCCAGCACCGGTCCCGCCGCCGCGTCCCACAGCCACTCCAGCACGTCGGCGACGGTGCGCTGGTCCTCGGGCGTCAGGGACGGGGACGACATGACCGAGTCGAAGCGCTGGACCTGCCGGGCGGTTTCCTCGGCGGTGAGCGCGGGGAGCGGGACAACGCGGACGCCGGTGGAGGTCAGTGCGATGGCCTGGGAGCCGAACCCGCTGACGTTCAGACAGACCACAGGACCCTGGCGGGCCTCGGCGACCAACTCCTCCAGCCCCGGCTCCCTCGCGAACCCCCCGAACCCGTCCTCCTGCCGGATGCGCTCCAACAGGGCGTCCTGACGGGCGAGCAAGTCACGGTGCCGGCCTCGGAGACGATCGGGGCCGAGACCGTCGTACTGGCCGGTGGCCTGCGCGGGGTGATGCGGCTCGCCGACAGCACCGGGACGCGAACCCGGGTCCACGACCGGGCCGGCACCGCCGTATCCGACCGAAGTGGCCGAAGTGGCCGAAGTGGCCGAAGTGGCCGAAGTGGCCGAAGTGGCCGAAGTGGCCGAATTACCCAAAGTGGCCGAAGTGGCCGAAGTGGTGTGGAACCGGCCAGAGGACTGCGGCTCCGGAGCAGCACGGACGCCGTGCCCCACGGGGGGTCGCCGCCGTGTGCGCAGTTCCGCGACGCCGTCCAGCTCGGCGCGTACGTCGGCGAGTTCCCGCGCCAGTTCGGGGTGGCGGGTGCGCAGGGCCGTGAGATCCGCGCGCTCGGTCAGTCCGCGCCACAGCAGCAGGCCCCGGCCCTTCTCCAGCAGCAGCACCGCCGTGTCGGGGCGGCCGGCGGCGACGGCGCAGGCGGCGGCCGCCGCGGCGACGCCGTTCCAGCGGCCCAGTTGGTACTCCTGGTCGGCGCGCCGCAGATCGGGGGCGGCCAGGCCGGGCAGCAGGCCGATCACCTGCTCGAACGCCTCCACCGCCTGCCCGTACTCCCCCGCCGACGCCGCTACGTCCGCCCAGGCGAGCCCCGCCACGACCCGCAGGCCGATCCCCGCGTCCCGCCCCACGGCGGCCTCCCGCCCCAGCCGCAAGGCCCGCTCCAGATCGGCCCCGGCCACCTCCGCCACCCCATCCCCACCCACACCGGCCCCCGCACCCACACGCGGACCCCCACCGTCACCCGCCCCCGCACCCCCCGCCGCCCCATGCCGATCCCGCAGCGCCAACACCAGGTTGCTCAGCAGCCTCGGCCGCTCGGGGTGGTCCTCGGGGAGGCCCGACAAGGCCTGTTCGCAGAGATGGACGGCCTCGTCCAGGTCCCGGTGGTTTCCGAGCCGGGTGTGGCGGAGCCGGAGTGCGAGGGTGAGGTTGCTTCTCGCGAAGGCGTGGAGGCGGTGGCCCGGTGCCGTCCGCTCCACTGCCTGCCGGCCCAGCGTCACCGCCCGTTCCAGGTCCTGCGCGCCGCCGGTCTCCCGGGAGCGTTCGACGAGCAGGTGACACAGGTTGACCAGGTGCAGTACCCGCCCGGGGTCCTTCTCCCCCGTCGTGTGCAGGGCCTCCTCCCGGTACACGACGGCCGCGGCGAGGTCCTTGCGGCGCTCGGTGCGCAGAAACCGGCTGTAGTACGCCACGCTGAGGTCGCCCAGACAGTGCGCCCGATCGGCATGGCGTTCGGGCAGCGCCCCTGTCGCCTCCTCGCCCAAGGCCACGGCCTCGTCCAGATCGGCGAGTTCGCCCTGATGGTCGTGGCGCAGCCGCAGCGCGGTCGACAGCGCCGACAACAGCGCGGGCCGCCGCGGATCACCCGGTACGCCGTGCGCCACCCGCCGACCGGACTCCACGACCTCACCCAGATCGGTCGCCGACAACAGCGCGGGCCGCCGCGAATCATCCGGCACGCCATGCGCCACCCGCCGACCGGACTCCACGACCTCACCCAGATCGGTCGCCGACAACAGCGCGGGCCGCCGCGAATCACCCGGTACGCCGTGCGCCACCCGGCGACCAGTCTCGACGGCCTCGTCCAGGTCGGCGGGGTCGCGTAGCCGTTCGTAGCGGCCGTACAGCGCCTTGACGAGGTTCGCGGCGTGGACGGTGTGCGCGGGGTGGCCGGCGCTCGCCCGCACCGCGGCCCGCAGCAGCTCGACTCCGTGGTCCAGGGCCGTCACATCGCCTGTGCGGTCGTACTGGACGAGGAGTTCCTTGCCCGTCTCCCCCGTCCGCTCCGCCTCCTCCGGCCGGTACCCGGGATCGAGGCGCCGCCGCCGGGCCACCCGGAGACGGTGCCACGCGGCCGCGCAGCCGGCGCCTGCCAGGAGCCCGGCCGTGAGGAACGCCGCCCAGCGTGCGGAGGCCTGCGGCGAGGCGAGCGCGCAGAGCAGCGCCCCGGCCACCGTTCCGTTGCGCCGGCCCCGCGTGTCGAGATGGCGGTCCGGCACCGTCCAGCAGACCAGACACCACAACGCGCCCCAGACCAGCGCGAGTTCCCAGAGCAGGGACGGCATGCGTCAGCGCTCGCCGTACGCGATGAGGTCCAGCGCCACCCCGTACGCCAGTGCCCGGCCCACCTGGAAGGACCGGCCCGCCATCCGCGCCCCGGGCGACTGTTCCCGGCGCCCCGGTTCGGGCAGGACGTCACGGTGCAGCCGCATGGCCTCCATCGCGGCGAGCATGGCCCAGCCGCCCCACTCCACGCCCTCCGTGTCGCCCATGGACTCGCGCAGGAACTGGCCGAGCCGGGCCCGGATCGCGTCGGCCCGCCAGTCCTCGATGTACGCGGCCAGTTGGGCGGTGACGTAGGTCTCCGCCTCGGCGCGGGCCTGGCGCAGCGCGGCCGGCGGGTTCGGGGCGTCGAGCGGGGACGAACCGGGCCCGGCCCGGTCCATCAGGCCCTGGCCTATGCCGAGCATCAGCAGCGTGGGCAGGGTCGCCGCGTTCGCGCGGTTCTCGTCGACCCCGGGCACCATCGTCGCCGCGGTCGGACCGAGCGTGGGCGGCAGCGCGAACGCCGAGAAGGTCAGCCAGCGTGCCGCCGCCGGCCCGCTGTCCGCCACCCCGGGCAGCAGTCGGCACACGGTGTCGGTCACCTCGCCGCGCAGCAGCTTGGACATCCCCTTCGCGGCCCATCGGTTCAGCCCCAGCTCCCGGAAGGCCCCGGCCACCACATCCTTCATCCGCCCCCACCCCGTCCCCTCCGCCACCGTGCAACTGTCCGCCGCGCGCCGCCAGTTGCCCTTCGCTTCCCGATTCCCTTCCGACCCTGCCGGAACACCCCCGTCCGCACCCGGCGCCGACCGCACCGCACCCCATCCGCCACGGAGGTTGTCCAGGTCAGGCAGCCTGTAGCGAAACCGTTGCCGTACCGGCGGAAGTCCCCCACAGCGAGCGCATAGTGTGTGGTGCCGTCACCGGTCGTCGCCGTGCGCGACGCGGAAGCGCGGCAATGCCGCCAAGTTCGTTCACCTCAGGGGGAGTCAGATCATGCGATCGATACGGCCGTCGTCCACCGCTCGCCGAGGGAGGGGCGCGCGGCGCGGCACCTCCCCCCTGCCCGCCGCTGTCGCCCTGGCCGCGGTCCTCGCGCTCACCGCGACCGCCTGCGACTCGGGCGGCTCCGAGGCCGGTGGCGGCGGATCGTCCGCGACGGCCGCCGCGGGCGACGACAAGATCTCGATCCCGGACGACATCAAGGACCGGCTCAAGGAGCACGGGATCGACATCGACAAGTGGAAGGACGGCGCCTGGAAGGACTGGGACAAGGACGACTGGCTGCGCGAGGCGGAGGACTTCGTCAACCCGATCATCGAGGACCTGTGGGACCCGGACCGGATGCGCGAGGCCGAGGAGCCCGACCAGGGTGTCGAGGAGAGCGACATCTCCGGCGACCAGGGCGTGACCGACCCGACGCCGGCGCCGGTGGAGGCCCAGGCCGTACCGGCCACGTACCACGACAGCGCGCCGACGGCGGGCAAGGTGTTCTTCGACGCGCCCGAGGGCACGATGGTCTGCTCGGCGACGGTCGTGGCGGACCCGGCCAACCCCGGTAAGTCCAACCTGGTGTGGACCGCGGGCCACTGCGTGCACGCGGGCAAGAAGGGCGGCTGGTACCGGAACATCGCGTTCGTGCCGTCGTACAACGACTCCGCCATGGAGACGGCCGCCCTGGAGGGCGCCGCCCCGGAGGAGGTCGCTCCCTACGGTGTCTGGTGGGGCGACTGGGTGCAGACCTCGGACCAGTGGATCGAGCAGGGCGGTGCGACCGGCGGTGACGGCGCCAGCTACGACTTCGCCGTCATCCATGTGACGCCGGAGGAGGGCAGCGGCGGCAAGTCGCTGGAGGAGATGGTCGGTTCGGCGCTGCCGGTGGACTTCAACGCGCCCGCCGTGCCGCAGGTCGACAGCATCACCGCGACCGGCTACCCGGCGGCACCGCCGTTCGACGGGCAGAAGCTGTACCAGTGCCAGGACAAGCCGGGCCGGCTGTCGCTGAACAAGACGGACCCCACGATGTACCGCATCGGCTGCACGATGACCGGCGGTTCGTCCGGCGGCGGCTGGGTCGCCACCGGCTCCGACGGCAAGCCCGCGCTGGTCTCCAACACCTCCATCGGCCCGGTCGAGTCGGGCTGGCTGGCCGGGCCGCGGCTCGGCAAGGAGGCCAAGGGCATCTTCGACGAGGTCAGCGGGAAGTTCGCGGGGCAGTGAGCACCCGCCCGACGAACCTTTAGGCATCCGCGGCGGCGGGACCGGGAAACCTTCACGGTCCCGCCGCCGTTCACCCTCAACTCCCCAGGCATAGTGGGGTTTCGCGTGCCAGAGGCACGCCAGGATCAATCAACACAGCAGTTCTACGGGGGTCACCGCACGATGCGTTCCACACCAACCCGTCTCGCCGCCACCGCGTTGCTCGCGGCCGTGGCACTGACCGCCACCGCGTGCGGCGGTTCCGGCGACGAGCAGGCGAGCGACAAGCCGAGCGCCTCCCGGGCGACCGACCAGGGCAAGGTCGAGGTGCCCCAGGGCATCGCCGACAAGCTCAAGGACCACGGCATCGACGTCGACCGGTGGAAGGACGGCGGCTGGCAGGACTGGGACAGGGACAAGTGGCTCAGTGAGGCCAAGGACTTCGTCAACCCGGTGATCGAGGGCCTGTGGAAGCCGGACCGGATGCGGTCCGCGAAGGAGGCCGACAAGACGGTCTCCGTGAAGGACGCCTCCGCCGACCAGGGCGTCAGCGATCCGGAGCCGGCGCCCGTCGAGGCCGCGGCCGAGAAGACGCCGTACCACAAGAACGCGGCCCCGGTCGGGAAGGTCTTCTTCGACACCCCCGAGGGCGCGGCCGTCTGCTCCGGCACGGTGATCAAGGACGTCAACCACCCGGGCAAGTCCAACCTGGTGTGGACGGCCGGGCACTGTGTGCACGCCGGCGGTGACGGCGGCTGGTACCGCAACATCGCCTTCGTCCCGGCCTACAACGACCTCGGCAAGTCCGAGACGGAGCTGACCGGCGCGAACGCCGCCGAGATCGCCCCCTACGGCAACTGGTGGGCGGACTGGGCCGCCACCTCGAACGAGTGGATCCAGGGCGGCTCCGCCACGGGCGGCGCGGGTGCCGCGTACGACTACTCGGTGCTGCACGTGCAGCCGGAGCAGGGCGGCAAGTCCCTGGAGGAGACGGTCGGTGCCGCGCTGGAGGTCGACTTCTCGGCGCCGTCCGCGACCGAGTCCGGCACGATGGGCGCCTGGGGCTACCCGGCGGCGCCGCCGTACAACGGTCTGCAGATGTTCAAGTGCCTCGACCAGCCGGGCCGGTTCTCGCTCAGCCCGACCCTGCCGACGATGTACCGCATCGGCTGCACGATGACCGGGGGCTCGTCCGGCGGTGGCTGGTTCCGGGTGGTGGACGGCGAGACCAAGCTGGTCTCCAACACCTCCATCGGCCCGGAGGACAACACCTGGCTGGCCGGACCGCAGCTCGGCGAGGGCGCCGAGGCGCTCTACCAGAACATGAGCAAGACGTACGGCGGTCGGTGACCGCACCCGCACGAAGAAGGCCCGCTCCCCATCCAGAGGGAGCGGGCCTTCCGCGTACTCAGGCCGCCGGAGTCGGCACGTACGGCGCCAGCTCCGCGGCCAGCTCCTCGTGCACCCGCGCCTTGAGCAGGGTGCCCTCCGGGGTGTGCTCCGCGGAGATCACCTCGCCCTCGTCGTGCGCACGGGCGACGAGCTTGCCGTGGGTGTACGGCACCAGCGCCTCGATCTCGACGGATGGCCTCGGCAGCTCGTTGTCGATCAGCGCGAGCAGCTCGGCGATGCCCCGGCCGGTGCGGGCCGAGACGGCGATGGAGCGCTTCTCGATCCGCAGCAGCCGCTGGAGCGTCAGCGGGTCGGCCGCGTCGGCCTTGTTGATCACGACGATCTCGGGTACGTCGATGGCGCCGACGTCCCTGATCACCTCGCGTACGGCGGCCAGCTGCTCCTCCGGGTTCGGGTGTGAACCGTCGACCACGTGCAGGATCAGGTCGGACTCGCCGACCTCCTCCATCGTGGAGCGGAACGCCTCGACCAGGTGGTGCGGCAGGTGCCGGACGAAGCCGACGGTGTCCGCCAGCGTGTACAGCCGGCCGCTCGGGGTCTCCGCGCGGCGCACGGTCGGGTCCAGGGTCGCGAACAGGGCGTTCTCGACCAGCACGCCCGCGCCCGTGAGGCGGTTGAGCAGGGAGGACTTACCGGCGTTGGTGTAGCCCGCGATGGCGACCGAGGGCACCTTGTGGCGCTTGCGCTCCTGGCGCTTGATCTCGCGGCCGGTCTTCATGTCCGCGATCTCCCGGCGCATCTTCGCCATCTTCTCGCGGATGCGGCGCCGGTCCGTCTCGATCTTGGTCTCACCGGGACCACGGGTGGCCAGGCCGCCGCCCTTGCCGCCGCCCATCTGACGGGACAGCGACTGACCCCAGCCTCGCAGCCGCGGCAGCATGTACTGCATCTGCGCGAGCGCGACCTGCGCCTTGCCCTCACGGGACTTGGCGTGCTGGGCGAAGATGTCGAGGATCAGGGCCGTGCGGTCGATGACCTTGACCTTGACGACGTCCTCGAGGGCGATCAACTGGCCCGGGCTGAGCTCGCCGTCGCAGATCACGGTGTCGGCACCGCTCTCCAGCACGATGTCGCGCAGTTCCTGGGCCTTGCCGGAGCCGATGAAAGTGGCCGCGTCGGGCTTGTCGCGACGCTGGATCACACCGTCGAGCACGAGCGCGCCCGCCGTCTCGGCGAGGGCGGCCAGCTCGGCGAGGGAGTTCTCCGCGTCCTGCACGGTCCCGGAGGTCCAGACACCGACGAGCACGACCCGCTCCAGACGGAGCTGGCGGTACTCGACCTCGGTGACGTCCTCGAGCTCGGTGGAGAGGCCCGCGACGCGGCGCAGAGCCGCGCGCTCGGAGCGGTCGAACTGCTCGCCGTCCCGCTCTCCGTCGATCTCGTGGCTCCAGGCGACGTCCTCTTCCATCAGGGCATCGGCCCGAAGACCGTCGGGGTGATCGTGCGCCAGACGCTTGCGCCGGCTGTCCTGGGAAGGGGAAGAAGAGGAGGTCATTGGGTCCTTACGTCGTTGAGGATTCCGTTACGGCGGTCATTGTGCACAACGTACGAATGCCCCGGGAGATTCCCGCGGAACCGCTGAGGCCCCGCGGAACCGCTGAGGCCCCGCGTCCCGTGCCGGGCGCCGCCGACCTGAAGATGGTCGCACGGCACGGGACGTCTCGTCATCGCCTTATTTCACGGGGGCGGGCCGCACCGGCGCGACCGGCTTCCAGTCCGGGTGGCCGGGCATCGGCGGGGTCTTCTCGCCGTACAGCCACGGGTGGAGGAAGCCGCTCAGGTCGCGCCCCGACATCTCCGAGGCGAGCGCCACGAAGTCGTCGGTGGTGGCGACGCCGTCCTGGTGGCGGGCGACCCAGGCCCGCTGCAGGCGCTCGAACGCCGGGCGGCCGATCTCCTGGCGGAGGGCGTAGAGGATCAGCGCGGCGCCGTCGTAGACGTTCGGGCGGAAGATGCCGATCTTCTGGCCGGGGTCGGGGACCTTGGGCGCGGCCGGGGGTCCGCCGGCGGCGCGCCAGCGGTCGGAGGCGCCGTACGCGGCCTTCATCCGGGCCTGGAGGGGACGGTCGGCCTTCTCCTCCGCGTACAGGGCCTCGTACCAGGTGGCGTGGCCCTCGTTGAGCCACAGGTCGGACCAGGTGCGGGGGCTGACGCTGTCGCCGAACCACTGGTGCGCCAGCTCGTGCACCATGATCGATTCCACGTACCAGGCCGGGTAGGCGGGCTCGGTGAACAGGTCCAGCTCGAAGAGGGAGAGGGTCTGTGTCTCCAGCTCGAAGCCGGTGTCCACGTCCGCCATGAGCACGCCGTACGTCTCGAAGGGGTAGCGGCCGACCTTGCCCTCCATCCAGGAGATCTGGTCCGGCGTCTTGGCCAGCCACGGCTCCAGGCGCTCGCGGTCCTTGGTGGGGACGACGTCCCGGACGGGCAGGCCGTGCGGTCCCGTCCGGCGGACGACCGTGGAGCGGCCGACGGACACCTGGGCCAGCTCGGTGGCCATGGGGTGCTGGGTGCGGTACGTCCAGGTCGTCTCCGCGCGGGAGCGGTCCACGTCGGTCGGGAGGCCGTTGGCCACGGCGGTGTAGCCGTTCGGGGCGGTCACCCGGATGGTGAACATCGCCTTGTCCGAGGGGTGGTCGTTGCCGGGGAAGACCAGGTGGGCGGCGTCGGCCTGGTTGGCCATGGCGAGTCCGTCCGCGGTGCGCACCCAGCCGCCGTCGCGGTTCTTCGCGGGCATCGGGTCGCTGGTGTGCCGCACGGTGATCCGCAGCCAGCTGCCACTGGGGAGCGGGTCCTCGGGGGTGACGACCAGGTCCTCTCCGGCGGTGGTGAAGGCGGCCGGTTCGCCGTCCAGCTCCACGGAGTGCACCTCGCCGTGGCTGAAGTCGAGGTTGACCCGGTCGAGCGCTTCCGTCGTCCAGGCGTCGATGGTGGTGACCGCCTGGAGGGGCTTGCTGTTGCTGCCGGGATAGGTGAAGGAGAGATCGTACGAGGCGACGTCGTAGCCGGGGTTGCCCAGGTGGGGGAAGAGGCGGTCGCCGAGGCCCCGGGGCTCGGCGGGGGCGCTCGCGGCGAGGAGGCAGACGGACACGGCGGAGGCGAGCAGGGCGGCGGCCTTGCGGCGGTGAGGGCGGGGGGTGTGCGGCATGGACCACCGCTACCAGCGGCGCCGCGCGACACGGCGGCGACGCGCGACCGGCCCACCCGAACGGGTCGCCCCGGGACGTCCCTACGACAGCCCCGGCTGCGTCTGTGTCCTGCTCACGTCGTACACCCCGGCCACGTTCCGCATCGCGCGCATCAGGGTGGGGAGGTGGCCGGCGTCGGGGAGTTGGACGGTGTAGGTGTGGCGGACGCGTTGCTGGGTGGGGGGTTCCACCATCGCCGAGACGATCTCCGCGCCCTCCTGGGCCATCGCCTCCGTGAGGTCCGCCAGGAGGTGCGGGCGGACGAACGATTCGGCTACCAGGGTCACCCGGACTTCCGTCGTGTCGCCCCAGCGCACCCCGACCTCCGGTCGGCCCGTGCTCTTCATCCGGGCCACCGCCGCGCACTGCACGCGGTGCACGGTGACCGCGCCCCCGCGCACCGAGAACCCGGTGATCTCGTCGGGCGGCACCGGCGTGCAGCAGCCCGCGAGCCGTACCGTCGCGTCCGGCTGCTCGGCGACGACGTTGGCCGCAGGGCGGGCGGTCGGGGAGCCCTCCGTGGACAGCGCCTCCGTGGTGGGGCGAGGGGTGGTCGCCCCCTCCTCGGCGCGGCCCTCGCCACCGTCCTCGGGCGAGGGGTGGGCGGCCAGCCAGCGCTGGATGGCGATCCGGGCCGCGGGGGTGTGGGCGTGCTCCAGCCACTCCCTGGAGGGCTCGGAGGCCGGGTCCTGGCCCATGAGGAGCTGGACCGTGTCGCCGTCCCGCAGCACCGTGCTCAGGGTCGCGAGACGCCCGTTCACCCGCGCCCCGATGCAGGCGTGCGCGTCCTCGCCGTACTGCGCGTACGCCGCGTCCACGCAGGTCGCCCCCTCGGGCAGGCCGAGCGTGCCGCCGTCGGGCCGGAAGACGGTGATCTCACGGTCCTGGGCGAGGTCCTCGCGCAGGGTGGACCAGAAGGTGTCGGGGTCGGGCGCCGCCTCCTGCCAGTCCAGGAGCCGGGAGAGCCAGCCCGGGCGGGTGGGGTCGGCACGCTCGCCGTCGACGGGCTCGTCGGACGAGGGGGCGTAGGGATTGCTGAGCGCGACCACCCCGGCCTCCGCCACCTTGTGCATCTGGTGGGTGCGGATGAGGACCTCGACGACCTGTCCGTCCTCGCGCGCCACCGCCGTGTGCAGCGACTGGTAGAGGTTGAACTTCGGTACGGCGATGAAGTCCTTGAACTCCGAGACCACCGGCGTCATACAGGTGTGCAGTTCGCCGAGGACGCCGTAACAGTCCGCGTCCTCGCCGACCAGCACCAGCAGCCGCCCGAAGTCGGCGCCGCGCAGCCGGCCGCGCTTGCGGGCCACCCGGTGCACGGAGACGAAGTGCCGTGGCCGGATGAGGACTTCGGCCTGGATGTCGGCGTCCCGGAGGACCGAGCGCATCTCGTCGGCGACCTCGGCGAGCGGATCGTCCGCGCGGGAGGCGTTGTCGACGATCAACTCCCGTGTGTGCTCGTACTCCTCGGGGTGCAGGATCGCGAAGACCAGGTCCTCCAGCTCGGTCTTGAGCGCCTGTACGCCGAGCCGTTCGGCGAGCGGGATGAGGACGTCCCGGGTGACCTTGGCGATGCGGGCCTGTTTCTCGGGGCGCATCACGCCGAGGGTGCGCATGTTGTGCAGCCGGTCGGCGAGTTTGATCGACATCACGCGGACGTCGTTGCCGGTGGCGACGAGCATCTTGCGGAAGGTCTCCGGCTCGGCGGCGGCGCCGTAGTCGACCTTCTCCAACTTCGTGACGCCGTCGACGAGATAGCGGACCTCGGCGCCGAACTGCTCGCCGACCTGATCGAGCGTCACCTCGGTGTCCTCGACGGTGTCGTGGAGCAGGGAGGCGGTCAACGTCGTGGTCTCGGCGCCGAGTTCGGCGAGGATGAGGGTCACTGCGAGCGGGTGCGTGATGTACGGCTCGCCGCTCTTGCGCATCTGGCCGCGGTGGGAGGACTCTGCCAGCACATAGGCGCGGCGCAGCGGTTCGAGGTCGGCGTCGGGGTGGTGGGCGCGGTGGGCCTCGGCGACATGGCCGATGGCGTCCGGCAGCCGGTCGCGGGCGGCCGGGCCGAGCAGCGCGGCGCGACCGAGACGCCGCAGGTCGATCCGGGCCCGCCAGCGCGCGGCGGGCCCGGCTACCGGACCTGGGGTCGCGGGGTTCGTGGCCTCCGCACTCATGGGCACCTCCGGCTGCGTGGACCGGCGGACGGGGTGCCCCATGGCGGACACGGCTCAGGGGGTGGCAACGCATCCCCCGTCCGGGCCGGTGCTTGATGCTACCGAGCCCATCACGCGCGGCTGACCGCCTCTCGCCGAGCGTGAAACGGATCACCCATTCGAGCGAAGGTTCGCAGGTTTACGGTTTCGAACCGTGCGACCTGCGGCCGACCTGGGATTCGATACTCGACCGGGTGGCCGCGGAGGACGGGCCTCCGCCGACCGGGCATCCGGCACACCGATATCAAGTCGTTGCCCAGCCGTCGGCTCAGCCGGCGAGGGTCGCCAGCCACTCCGCGTCGATCTCGCCCTCGGCGACGATCACCGCGGGTCCGGTCATCTCGATCTCGCCGTCGGGCCGCTCGGTGATCACCAGGGTGCCGCCGGGCACGTCGACGGTGTACGTCGCGGGGGTGCCGGTGACCGTCGGGTCGGCGCCGTCCCGGCGCGCCGCGGCCACGGCGACGGCGCACGCGCCCGTGCCGCATGACCGGGTCTCGCCGGAGCCGCGCTCGTGCACCCGCAGGGCGACGTGGCGCGGGCCGCGGTCCACCACGAACTCCACGTTGACCCCGTCCGGGTAGGCGGAGGCCGGGCTGAACGGCGGGGGCGCGTACAGGTCGCCCGCGTGCGCGAGGTCCTCCACGAAGGCGACGGCGTGCGGGTTGCCCATGTTCACATTGCGCGCGGGCCAGCTCCGCTCACCGACGCCGACCGTGACGTCGCCTTCGGGCAGCAGCGCCTTGCCCATGCCGACGGTCACGTCGCCGTCCTCGTCGAGGCGGACGCGCTTCACGCCCCCGCGCGTGGCGACCGCGAGGTCCCCCGAGGTGACGTGTCCGGCGCGCTGGAGGTAGCGGGCGAAGACACGGACGCCGTTGCCGCACATCTCGGCGACCGAGCCGTCGCCGTTGCGGTAGTCCATGAACCACTCGGCCTCGGCCGCCATGTCCTTGGCCTCGGGATGCGCGGCGGACCGCACCACGTGCAGCAGGCCGTCACCGCCGATGCCGGCGCGCCGGTCGCACAGGGCGGCGACGGCGGCAGGAGGCAGGTCGAGGGCGTTCTCGGGGTCCGGGACGATCACGAAGTCGTTCTCGGTGCCGTGACCCTTGAGGAAGGCGATCCGCGTGCTCATACACCGATCGTACGGGGCACCACCGACAGCGCCCGGAGCCCGGTCAGCGCAGTCTGGCCACGCGCCACACCGCCAGCACGACCACGAGGGCGACCACCAGCACGTACGCGATCACGACCCGCCAGTCCGGGCGCTTGCCCGAGCCCCGCTGGGGCAGGCCCGGCCACGTGTAACCCACGCGGCGCGCCGCCATCATTCCCCAGCCCGCGGCGCACGAGCAGATCAGCAGGCCCAGCATGGCGATCACCGCGCCGCTGTCGCCGAAGTCGAAGGCGAGGGGGAAGGCGAACATCAGGGAGCCGACCGCGGCCAGGGACACGATGGGCGCGAGCTGCCAGATGCGCAGTCGGCGCTGCGGGCGCAGCTCGACCTCGACCTCGGGACCGCCCGCGAACATCTCCTCGGGCTCGGGACCGTCCTCGGTCACGCCGTCCGGGGTCTCGTCGGGCCCGTCCGGGCTCAGCCGGGCACCGTCCTGCTCCGCCTCGCCCCGTTCACCGGTGACGGGCTCGGTGCCTTGTGCGGTGTCGCGAGGGCCGGCCTCCATCGCCACGCGCCCTCCCAACTCGGACTCCACTTGGTCGATCGAAGCTCGATGATGGCACGGCGCCGGAGGCCACGATGACGGCCGGAGCGTCCCGATGCCATGACGTGATCAGGCTGTAACCGGTCGTTCGACCAACGCCAGTGCGAGGTGCGGAAGTTCTGTGAGATCCGCCGCAGCCCCACTCAGCCAGTGCACCCGCGGATCGCGTCTGAACCATGAATCCTGGCGGCGCGCGAAGCGTTTGGTGGCACGTACGGTCTCGGCGCGGGCCTCGTCCATGGTGCACTCCCCGGCGAGCGCCGCGAGCACCTGCTGGTAGCCGAGCGCGCGCGAGGCCGTACGCCCCTCGCGCAACCCCTGCGCCTCCAGCGCGCGCACCTCGTCGACGAGCCCCGCGTCCCACATCCGGTCGACGCGGCGGGCGATGCGCTCGTCGAGCTCGGGGCGGGCGACGTCGACGCCGATCTGCACGGTGTCGTAGACCGAGTCGTGGCCCGGCAGGTTGGCCGTGAAGGGCTGGCCGGTGATCTCGATCACCTCGAGGGCGCGGACGATACGGCGGCCGTTGCTGGGCAGGATCGCGTGGGCCGCGTCGGGGTCGGCGGCGGCCAGCCGGGCGTGCAGCGCGCCGGAGCCGCGCAGCGTCAGCTCCTCCTCGAGCCGGGCGCGGACCTCGGGGTCGGTGCCGGGGAACTCCAGGTTGTCGACGGCGCCACGGACGTACAGGCCGGAACCGCCGACCAGGATGGGCCAGCGTCCCTCGGCGAGCAGCGCGTCGATCCGCTCGCGCGCGAGGCGCTGGTACTCGGCGACGGAGGCGGTGACGGTGATGTCCCAGATGTCCAGCAGGTGATGGGGGACGCCCGCCCGCTCCTCGGTCGTCAGCTTGGCGGTGCCGATGTCCATCCCTCGGTAGAGCTGCATGGAGTCGGCGTTGACGACCTCGCCGCCGAGCCGCCGGGCCAGGAAGACGCCCAGATCGGACTTTCCGGCCGCAGTGGGGCCGACGACGGCGATGACGCGGGGAGGGGAGGGTGTGCTGCTCACCGCCCCAGTCTCGCAAACCTCACAGGGTGGCCTCGAACGAGTTACGTGACGGTGCGGGACCGACGTCGTTGCCAGTTGCGAGATACGCGCTGCCGCACGTCGAGAGGCGGCGATCCGGGCGACGCAAACGGACGCACCGGACGACGCGGGATTTCGCCCGCACGAGTAACGTATGGAGTTGATATGGGCGTTTTGGCACGGCTTCTCCGGAGGTCGAAGGCGACGGAAGAGGCGGCTCAGACGGAGGAGGCCACTGAGGCGAAGGGCTCGACCGAGGCCGAGACCGAGAACGCGGCTCCGGAGGGGGCGACGGCGACGGAGGCCGTCGACACCGAGGGCGCCGACTGCCGGCGCGGCGACTCCGAGAGCGTCGACTCGGAGGGCGTCGACTCGGAGGGCGTCGAGATCCCCAGGCAGCAGTCCGCCGATGAGGCGGCCGACCGCGAGGCCGGCGACGGCGCCCACACCTGACGATCCCGCGTGGGAAGGTGAACGATGGGTCTCCTGGACAATTTGAAGGCCAAGCTCAGCCCGGCCAAGGGCAAGGTGTCCGACCTCGCCCAGCAGCACGGCGACAAGATCCAGCACGGTCTGGACCGGGCCGCCAAGGCCGTCGACGAGAAGACCAAGGGCAAGTACAGCGACAAGATCCAGACGGGCACAGGCAAGGCCAAGGGCGCCATGGACCGACTCGCGCACAAGGACGAGGGCGGCACGGGAACGGGCGGCACGGGAACGGGCGGAACCGGTCCCGGCCCCGGCACCACCCCGCCGAGCAGCCCGCCTCCGGCTTCCTGAACCACGGCACACCGACGGACGGCCGAGGAGCACGACTTCGCTCCCGGCCGTCCGCCGTGTCGTCCGTCCCGCCCTTCGTCTCTCGGCTCTTCGCGTCTCGGCCGTTACGTCCAGGACGCCACGAAGTAGCCCACTCCGTAAGGCGCGTCCTCGTACAGCAACCGGCTCGTGCCGGGCTCCTTGTCCCAGGCCGCCGTGAGGATCTGCCACGGGGAGCGGCCGGAGATCTTCAGCTCGCGGGCCAGGCCGGTGTCCAGCCGCCCGAACCAGCCCTCCGAGTCCAGGTCGCGCAGGGCGGCGGCGATGTCCGCGTCCACGCCCGCGGCGCGCTCGTCGAGGTAGCCGGGGGCCTTGAGCGTGCGGCAGGCGGTGCCGTCGCCCATCACCAGCAGGCCCACCCGGTCCGCCGCGGCGGCGAGGCGGACACCGGCCTCCCCGTTGTCCGGCCAGGAGCGGTCACCCGTCACCTCGTAGCCGCGTACGGCGCCGCCCCAGCCAGCGCGGGCGAGCAGCCACGCGCCGACCGACAGGGACGGCGGCAGCGTCGCCCCGACGGCGTCGGACGGTGCGCCGACGGCGTCGGACGGTGCGCCGAGACTCACGTCCACCGCGACCCCGAACGGCCTGAAGGAGCCCCGGGCACCGGCCTCGTGGAACGCGTCGCGGCGGCCCTCACCGACGATCACCACCAGGTCGGGCCGGGCCGCGAGCATGGCGCCGACCGCCTCGTCGCACGCGGCGCGCGCCTCATCCAGTTCGGGCGCGGCGCCCGCGGCGACCTCGGGCACGAGCAGGGGCGGACAGGGGCAGACGGCGGCAGCGACAAGCATGATCGGCAGGGTAACCCCCACGCCCCCGCACGTCAGTCGAGGGCACAGCCCCCGGTCGCCACCGGCAGCGGCTCCGGAACGCCGATCTGCGGCAGGCCCAGCATGACGCCCGCCGGCTTCGCGGCCTCGGCGGCGTTGCGCTTCTCCCAGGCGTCGCCCGCGCGGGTGCGGCGGACGTCCAGGACCGCGCCCTCGGCGAGCAGGTGGTGCGGGGCCGCGTAGGTGATCTCGACGGTCACCACGTCGCCGGGGCGGACCTCCTGGTCCGGCTTGGTGAAGTGGACCAGGCGGTTGTCGGCGGCGCGGCCGGACAGCCGGTGGGTGGCGCCGTCCTTGCGGCCCTCGCCCTCGGCGACCATCAGCTCCAGGGTGCGGCCGACCTGCTTCTTGTTCTCGTCCCAGGAGATCTCCTCCTGAAGGGCGACGAGCCGCTCGTACCGCGCCTGGACGACCTCCTTGGGGATCTGGTCCTCCATGGTCGCGGCCGGGGTCCCGGGCCGCTTGGAGTACTGGAAAGTGAAGGCCTGCGCGAACCGGGCCTCGCGCACGACGTGCAGCGTCTGCTCGAAGTCCTCCTCGGTCTCGCCGGGGAAGCCCACGATGATGTCGGTCGTGATGGCCGCGTGCGGAATGGCGGCGCGGACCTTCTCGATGATCCCGAGGTAACGCTCCTGCCGGTACGAGCGGCGCATCGCCTTCAGCACCGTGTCCGAGCCGGACTGCAGCGGCATGTGCAGCTGCGGCATCACGTTCGGGGTCTCGGCCATGGCCGCGATCACGTCGTCCGTGAAGTCGCGCGGGTGCGGGGAGGTGAAGCGGACGCGCTCCAGGCCCTCGATCTTCCCGCAGGCCCGCAGGAGCTTGCTGAACGCCTCGCGGTCGCCGATGTCGGAGCCGTACGCGTTGACGTTCTGGCCGAGCAGCGTGATCTCGGAGACGCCCTCGCCGACCAGCGCCTCGATCTCGGCGAGGATGTCGCCGGTCCGGCGGTCCTTCTCCTTGCCGCGCAGCGCCGGGACGATGCAGAAGGTGCAGGTGTTGTTGCAGCCGACGGAGATGGAGACCCACGCGGCGTACGCGCTCTCGCGCCGGGTCGGCAGCGTGGACGGGAACGCCTCCAGGGACTCGGCGATCTCGACCTGCGCCTCCTCCTGCACCCGGGCGCGCTCCAGCAGGACCGGCAGTTTGCCGATGTTGTGCGTGCCGAAGACGACGTCCACCCAGGGCGCCTTCTTGACGATGGTGTCCCGGTCCTTCTGGGCCAGGCAGCCGCCGACCGCGATCTGCATCCCGGGGCGCGAGGCCTTCCTCGGCGCGAGCCGCCCGAGGTTGCCGTAGAGCCGGTTGTCGGCGTTCTCGCGTACGGCGCAGGTGTTGAAGACGACGACGTCGGCGTCGCCGTCGGCGTCCTCGGGGGCGCGGACGTAACCGGCGTCCTCCAGCAGCCCGGACAATCGCTCGGAGTCGTGGACGTTCATCTGGCACCCGTAGGTGCGCACCTCATACGTTCGCTTGACGTCCACGGCGTGGCTCCGGTCGATGCTGCTCATGGAACAAGGGTAAGGGCGCGCCGGGAGCACCCCTCCCGGCCGCCGGTTCTCCGCACCCGCCCGTCGGAACCGCGGCATGCGACTGGCCCGGCAGCTGATCTTCCCCGCGGTGCTGGAGCGGACCCGGGCGCAACCGTGCTGGACATCGGCTGCGGCACCGGCGCCCGCGCGCTCGGACTGGCCGAGCGGCAGGGCTGGGCGGTGCAGGGCGTCGGCCCCTCGGCGCACATGCTGGACCTAGCCCGCGCCGACTGCCCCCACCCGCGCGTGGACTACCGGCGCTTCGACGGCCGCGCCCCGGACTGGCGGCCGGACGCGAGCGTCGACGCGGCGGTGTGCCGTCTCCGTCCACTGCACCGACCCCGACGACCGGCGCCTGGCCGCGCTGACAGACCCACAGCATGCTGCGGCCGGGAGCCCCGTCCGTCCTCGTCGACCTCAACACCGGCGCCCTCGGAGAGCGGTTCGCCACGCTGCGGTACGGCGATCCGGACACGGCCTGCGCACCGGTCGCGCCCATGCCCACGGAACTGCGGCAACTCGACGGCGGCTGGGTCACCACCGCCTGCTGGTTCCGCCCGGCGGACGCGTACGGCGCCCTGCTCACCGCGGCCGGTTTCTCCGAGCCGGCCATGCGCGACCGGCCATGCGGGCACCGGCCGCCAAGAGTGCGGTGCCCCCTACATGATCCGCACTACCGTGCGACAGTCCGGCAGTAGAGCGCGTCCGGCGTCCGTCCCGAGCCCACTCGGCCCGTGTACGCGATCCCGGCCGCGTACTCGTCCTCGGCGCACTGCCCCTTGTAGTGGCCGTACGCGAAGTCACCGCCCTTGGGCGCCGGCCCCCGGTTGTCGCCCCGGTCGAACCAGACCGTGCGGCCGCCGCCGGTGCCGACCGGGGCCGGCGCGCACAGCGCCGCCGAGACGGCCGCGCCCCGCACGCTGTAGCCGGTGAGCAGGGAGCCGTCGGGGCACTGGAGCTTGGTGTAGCCGGAGGCCCAGTCCTGCCGGACGTGCCGCTCGTCGACGACCACCTCGTGCCCGCCCGGGCGCCACGAGAGCCCGGCGTCCGAGCACAGCCCCCGGTTCCCGGTGTGGCTCAGGCCCAGCAGCCGCTGTCCGTCCGGGCAGACCGCCTTGCGGGCGCCGGAGTCCCAGTCGGGCAGGCCCCGCATCCGCCGGGAGGCGATGAAGTCGCCGTGGTCGGGGCTGAGCTGGGACCAGTCGGCCACCCGGGCCACCTGACCGGTCCGGCCCCGCGCCCCGACGAGCCGGCTCCAGGCCCCGGCCCGCCAGTCGTCGCCGTCGTACACGCCCATGCGCCGGCCGGCCGCGTCCCAGTGGAGCAGCGCCCAGCCGTTGCCCGTGCGGTTCTCGTGCCAGCCGACGAGCGGCCAGTACGCGAAGTCCGCGTCGGTGCGGACGAGGTGGTCGACGAAGTTCTCGAACCAGGCGCGCTGCTTGGCGCCGGTCTCCTGGCGGCCCCCGACGCCGAACTCGCTGATCCAGACGGGGGCGGTGAAGTGCTGGTCCGGTTCGGCGGCGACGTAGAACGCCTGGCGGTTCAGGACGGAGAACAGCTCGGTGGGGCTGAGGTCGCGGTAGCGCGGGTCGGTGGTCTCGCCGGTTCCGGTGGCTCCGGAGTGGTTCGGGCCCGTGTAGTCGTAGAAGTGGGCGGAGTACACGAGCTTGCCGGAGTCGACGAGGGTGTGCGAGAGGCGGCGTACCGGCTCCAGGGTGGGGCGTTCGTGGGCGAAGCCGTCGATCGGGATGCCGGTCCAGTTGATGCCCTCGACGATGATCAGGAGGTCGGGGTTGGCCTCCAGCAGCAGCCGGTCGGCGACCCGTTGCGAGGCCGCGAACCAGTCGTGGTCGTCGCCCCGGCCCCAGTTGGGGTCGTCCCAGATGTTCCGGCGGACCTCGTTGTAGAGGTCGGCGCCGACGACCCGCTTGTTGTCCCGGTAGCGGCTCGCCATGAACAGCCAGTCGCTCTCCCAGGCTGCCGTGGACTGGCTGGTGTTCCAGCGCTCGTTGCCGTCGACCCCGCAGCACCAGCGGGTGGTGTTGGTGTGGTTGTTGAGGATCACGGCGAGTCCGGCGGCGGTGAGTTCGCGGACCACCACGTCGTACACCTGGAGCGGGGTCTTCCCGCGCAGGGCCGGGTTGGCGGCGATGGCGTCGTCCGTGACGGGCCGGGTGTCGTGGACCATCTCGTTGGAGAAGGGCAGCCGGACGCTGTTGATCCCGATCTCCTCGAGACCGGCGATGATCTCGGCCATGGGCGCGCGGTCCAGGCCGAGCGGGATCCGGCCGGAGTTCTCGCCCGCGTGATGGTTGGCGTCCTCCTCGGTGCTCCCGGAGCCGTTCCAGGTGCCGCTGGCGCCGTGCCAGTTGCCCGAGCGCAGCTTGAAGCGGTCGCCGTCCGCGTCGACGATCCAGCGGCCCCGGGTGCTGAGCGGACCCGTCCAGTCCTCCCGCGCCGCCGCCTGGGAAGGCACGGACGTCAGAGGTACCAGGAGGAGTACGGCGACCAGTGCCGCTCTGAGGAAGCGCATCCTTATTGTCATGGCGTCGTCATGATGACGCCGAGGCCGCCCCTAGTCCATACCCGCGCTCTCACGGCTCGATGAGCCCCGCCCGTATGGCATACCGGGTCAGCTCCAGCCGGTCCCGCACACCCAGTTTCTGCAGCAGATTGGCCCGGTGCCGCTCGACCGTCTTCGCGCTGATGAAGAGCAGTTCGCCGATCTCCTTCGAGGTGTGCCCCTCGGCGACCAGCTTCAGGATCTCCTCCTCGCGCTCGGTCACCGGCCGCTCCGGCAGCCGCCCGCCGCCGTGCAGCCGCTCCAGGTAGGAGCGGACCAGCGCCCGTTCGGCACCGGGATAGATGAACGGCTCGTCCCGTACGGCCGCCCGGCACGCCTCGACCAGATCGCGGTCGGCGACGGACTTGAGCACATAGCCGCCCGCGCCCGCCTTCAGCGCCTCGAAGAAGTACTGCTCGTTGTCGTACATGGTGAGGATCAGGATCCGCAGCTCCGGCAGCCGCCGGGAGAGTTCCCTGGCCGCCTGGAGGCCGGTCATCCGGGGCATGGCGATGTCCAGCACCGCCAGGTCCACCTCGGTGGACCTGGCCGCCGCCACCGCCTCGGCGCCGTCGGCGGCCTCCGCGACGACCTCCAGGTCCGGCTCGCCGTCGAGGATCAGCCGTACGCCGCGGCGGACGAGCGTGTGGTCGTCGGCCAGGAGCACGCGGATCATCCCGGCACCCCCAGCCGGATCTCCGTGCCCCCGCCGGCCCCGGGCACGACGGACAGCTCCGCCCCGACCAGCAGCGCCCGCTCCCGCATCCCGCGCAGTCCGGCGCCCTCCGGGGAGTCGCCGATGCCCTTGCCGTTGTCGCGTACGACGAGTTCGACGCCGTGGCCGCCGCGGCTGCGGAGCTCGATGTCCGCGCGGTCGGCGCCGGAGTGCCGGGCGGTGTTGGTCAGGCCCTCCTGGGCGACGCGGTAGAGCACGAGTTCGGACTCCTCGGTGAGCGGGGGCAGGTCGGCGGGGAAGGCGTGGCGGACGGTCAGGCCGTGCGCGGTGAACTCGGTGGCGAGCGAGCGCAGCGCGCTGACCAGCCCCAGCTCCTCCAGGACACCGGGGCGCAGCCGGCGGGCGATGCGCCGGATCTCGTCGAGTCCGGCGCGGGTGGCCTCCTGGGCCTGGCCCACCTCCTCGCGCAGGTCCTCGGGCGCGCGGTCGGCGACCCGCTTGAGCTGGAGCAGTACGGCGGTCAAGGTCTGCCCGACCTCGTCGTGCAGTTCGCGCGCGATCCGGTGGCGCTCCCGCTCCTGCGCGGACAGCGCCCGGGCGGCCCCGGCGGCCCGCTCGCTCTGCAGCCGGTCGAGCATCGTGTTGTACGTCGTGATCAGCTCGGCCGCCTCCGCCGGACCGGCGACCTCCGCGCGCGCTCCGGGACGCAGCAGGTCCGCGTCGGCCATGGCCCGGCCCAGCCGGTGCAGCGGGGCGAGGCCGAGGCGCAGCACGAGCGCGTTGCCGACCAGCAGCAGCGCGAGGCCCACGACGACCACCAGGGCCTCGACGGGCAGGATCGGCGTCGACACGGTGACCGGGCCCAGCAGCAGCGCGGCGGCCACCACCAGGCCCGCCGCGTTGAGCGAGAAGATCCGCCAGAACAGGGACACGGGCGCGTTCCGACTCCTTCCGGTCCGCCGCGGCACGGCCGTCACCAGCCTCGCCGCTCGAGCGCCCTCGCGTATATCCGTGCCGTCACCCATATCGCCACCGTACGGGGAGCTGACAGCATGCCGAGCGTCGGTCAAGATCACGAAGAGCATGGGGAGAGAACCGTGTCCGCACCGCGCCTCAGGGCCACACCGCTGCCCGGCATCGGGGTCCAGTACGACCTCGTGACCCGGGAACACCGTCATCTGTCCGTGGTGGCGCACCGCGACGGGGGCCGCACGGTGAACGTGTACCGGGCCGACGATCCCGACTCCTGTCTGCAGTCCCTGCGGCTGACCGGACCCGAGGCGGACTCGCTGATCGACGCGCTCAAGCCGTCCCACCACAGCGCGAGCCTGCTCTACACCACCGACCTGGGCCTGGTGGCCGAGCGGATCGAGGTGGCCGCGACCTCCCGTTGGAACGGACGGCTGCTGGGCGACACCCGGATGCGCACCGAGACCGGCGCCTCCGTCGTCGCCGTGCTGCGCCGGGCCGAGGCCGTCCCCTCCCCGGCGCCGGACTTCCGGCTGGTCGGCGGTGACACCCTGATCGTCATCGGCACCCGCGAGGGCGTGGACGCCGCCGCCGCGATACTCGGGCGGGAGTGAGCCGGTGCACTCGGGCATCCTGCTGATCGAGTTCGGCGCGATCATCCTCGCCCTGGGGCTGCTGGGCCGGGTCGCCGCCCGCCTCCGGTTCTCGCCGATCCCGCTGTATCTGCTCGCCGGGCTCGCTTTCGGCACGGGCGGGTTGCTGCCGCTCGGGGCGAGCGAGGAGTTCATCGCGGCGGGCGCGGAGATCGGCGTCATCCTGCTGCTGCTGATGCTCGGCCTGGAGTACACGGCCGGCGATCTCGTCACCAACCTCAAGGCCCACTACCCGGCGGGCCTGGTCGACGCCGCGCTCAACGCCCTGCCCGGCGCGGCGATGGCGCTGCTGCTCGGCTGGGGTCCGGTGGCCGCCGTCGTGCTGGCGGGCGTCACGTGGATCTCCTCGTCCGGCGTCATCGCGAAGGTGCTGGGCAACCTGGGACGGATCGGCAACCGCGAGACGCCGGTGATCCTGAGCGTGCTGGTCCTGGAGGACCTGGCCATGGCGGTGTACCTGCCCATCGTCACCGCCCTGGTGACCGGGGCGGGCCTGATGGCGGGCAGCGTGACGCTGGCCGTCGCCCTGGGCGCGGCGAGCCTCGTGCTCTTCGTCGCGGTCCGCTACGGCCGGGTCATCTCCCGGTTCGTCTCCAGCGACGACCCCGAGAAGCTGCTGCTGGTGGTGCTGGGCCTGACCATCCTGGTGGCGGGCGTGGCGCAGCAGCTCCAGGTGTCGGCCGCGGTGGGGGCGTTCCTGGTGGGCATCGCGCTGTCCGGGGAGGTCGCGGAGGGGGCGCACACGCTGCTCAGCCCGCTGCGGGACCTGTTCGCCGCGGTGTTCTTCGTCTTCTTCGGGCTGCACACGGATCCGGCCAGCATTCCGCCGGTCCTGCTGCCCGCGCTGGTGCTGGCCGTGATCACCGCCGCGACGAAGATCGGCACCGGCTACTGGGCGGCGCGGCGGGCCGGGATCTCGGTGCGGGGCCGCTGGCGGGCGGGCGGGGCGCTGGTGGCGCGCGGCGAGTTCTCGATCGTCATCGCGGGGCTCGCGGTGAGCGCGGGCATCGAACCGGCCTCCCTGGGCCCCCTGGCCACGGCCTACGTCCTCATCCTCGTCGTCGCAGGTCCGCTCACCGCCCGGTTCACCGAACCGGTGGCCATGTGGTGGGCGGGGCGGCGGAAGGCGCAACCGCGGGAAGCGGCGGAGGGAACGGCACCGGCACAGGCGGCGGCGAGCGACTGAGGACTCCTCGCAGATCAGCCTCAACTCGCCGTGAATCGGGCCACTTGAGGATGTGGCGGAGATGCGGAGCCCCGGTGGGCCGTGTACGGCGGAGTCGACCTCAAGGGCACCCTGCACGTCCCGCTCTCGGTCTTCGGCGCGCCGGTGATCCGCCACGACATCCCGCTGGGCGCCCTGCGTCGCGAGTGGAAGCTCGCCGGCAGGCGACAGTGTCTGACCCGGGCGTCCCGGCTACCCGGCGGAGTTCCACCCCTGGCGCCTCAGCACCCCGGCCACGTCCGGCGCCTCGTAGTGCTCACCCTTGAGCACCTTGCCGTCGGCCCGCCGGGCCACCCGCCCGCCGGGCCCCAGCTTGGTCATGTTGGAGCGGTGGACCTCGGCGATCACCGCGTCGAGGTCGATCCCGTGGACGAGGGCTGTGCCGTACGCGACGTACACCACGTCGGCCAGTTCGTGCGCGAGCCTGTCCAGCGGCCCCGTGACGGAGACCTCGGCCACCTCCGCGGCTTCCTCCGCGAGCAATTCCCCTCGATGCGCGGCCAGTTCGGCCGACACCTCGGTGGGTTCGGTGCGGACCGCGAGGCCGAAGGCGTGGTGGAAGGCGCGGACGAGGTCGGCGGGCGAAGCACTCATGCGGCGACCCTACCGACCCCGCCGCCCTGGTCAGCACCGCGTACCGCCTGGCAGGATCGCCCGCATGTCCACGCTGCTCCCCCGTATCGGCAGGCGCCGGGCCCTTCAGGGCGCGGTCGCCGGGTTCGTCGCGCTCGGGCTGCTGCTGTGGTGGCTGCTGCCCCTGGGCGAAAGGCCGCCGAGCGGGACGATCACGTTCAGCACGGGCACCCGGGCCGGCGTCTACCACGAGTACGGCGAACGGCTGCGCGCCGAGCTGGCCAAGGACATGCCGGACCTGGACGTCGACCTGCTGACCAGCGCCGGATCGCAGCAGAACGTGCAGCGGGTGGCGACCGGCTCGGCCGACATCACCATCGCCGCCGCCGACGCGGTGGAGACGTACGAGCTCGGCGACGGCCCCGGCGCCGGCCGGCTGCGCGGAGTCGCGCGGCTGTACGACGACTACGTGCAGCTCGTCGTCCCGCCGGACTCCGACATCAGGTCCGTCAAGGACCTGCGGGGCAAGCGGGTGGCCATAGGGCTGCCCGACTCGGGTGTACGGCTGATCGCCACCCGGGTGCTGGAGGCGGCCGGCATCGACCCGCAGAAGGACATCACGCCCCGCTCGGACGGCATCGACACCGGCCCCGGGCTGCTCGGGCGGGACCTCGACGCGTTCTTCTGGTCGGGCGGGCTGCCCACCCGCGGCCTGACCCAGATCGCGGAGACCTCCACCTTCCGCTTCGTGCCGATCGAGGAGGACCTGGTCGCGAAGGTGCACGCGCAGGGCGGCGCCACCCGCTACTACCGGGCCACCAACATGCCGGAGTCGGCCTACAAGACCATCCAGAACGGCTCCACCGTCCCGACGATGGCCGTGTCCAACCTGCTCGTGACCCGCAAGGACCTCGACCCCCGGCTCACAGAGTGGCTGACCCGGACCGTCCTCGACAGCCGGGACGGCATCGGCGCGCACGTCCACTCCGCCCAGCTGGTCGACGTACGCACCGCGATCTACACCGATCCGCTCCCGCTGCACGCGGGCGCCCGGCGCTACTACCGCTCGGTCAAGCCGTGAGCCCCGAGGCCCCGCTCCGCGGCACGCGCACGGTGACCTTCAGACCGTGCGGCGCATGATGGTCGTACGAGATCGTGCCCCCGCCCGCCGAGAGCAGGGCCCGGGAGATGGACAGGCCGAGGCCTGAGCCCTTGACGTTCTGATGGCGGCCGCTGCGCCAGAACCGGTCGCCGATGCGGGCGAGTTCCTCGTCGGTCAGTCCGGGGCCGAGGTCGGCCACCACGACGGTGGCGGTGTCGCCGTTGGAGGCCACCGCCACCTCGACCCGCTCGTCCTCCGGCGTGAACTTCACGGCGTTGTCGATCACCGCGTCCAGCGCGGAGGAGAGCGCCACCGGGTCGACCCACGCGGTGGTGGGCGGGCAGTCGCCGACCAGCGTCACGCCCTTGGCCTCGGCCGTCGGCGACCAGGCCGCGACCCGCTCGGCGGTCAGCGCGCCGATGTCGGTGAGCCGGAGGTCGGCCGCGGTGTGCTCGGCGAGCGCGAGGTCGAGCAGATCGTCCAGCACCTGCGCCAGGCGCTTGCCCTCCGCCTGGACGGAGGCGATCTCCTCGTTGCCCTCCGGCAGCTCCAGGGCGAGCAGCTCGATGCGCAGCAGCAGCGCCGAGAGCGGGTTGCGCAGTTGGTGCGAGGCGTCGGCGACGAAGGCGCGCTGCTGCTCCAGCACGTCCTCGACGTTGTCCGCCATCTCGTTGAACGACCGGGCCAGGCGCCTCAGTTCCGGCGGGCCGCCGGCCGCGGCGACCCGGGACTTCAGGGCACCGCTGGCGATGGCGTGGGTGGTGGTGTCCAGGACGCGTACGGGACGCAGCACCCAGCCGGTCAGCCGGAGCGCGGCGCCGACGGCCAGCAGCATCGCGGCGAACTCGCCCGCGGCGATGACCAGCCAGCCCTGGAGGATGCGCGAGCGCATCTCCCCGGTGGGCGAGTCGGTGACGACGACCGCGACGACGTCGCCGTCCCGGACGACCGGCGAGGCGACGACGAGACGGCCCCGCTGCCAGGGCCACACCTGCTCCGGGTCGTGGCTGCGGCGGCTGAGCAGCGCCTCCTCGAAGGCGTCGCGCACCTCGCCCGTCTCGGGCAGGAACCAGGTCTCCGGCGCGTTGGCGAGCGGGGTGTCACCGGGCAGGAAGACGCCCGCGCGGATGCCGTAGACGCCGTAGTAGCTCTCCAGCTCCCGGCTCAGGGTGCGGCCCTCGTCGCGCGGTCCCTCGGGGGTGTCCATGACGGACCGGGCCATGGCGGCGAAGTACGCCGTGTCGTCGATGCGGTCGACGACCACCTTCTGCTGCTGGGCGGCGGCCAGGCTGACGGCGAGCGGGACACCGAGCGCCAGCAGGACGGCCGCCATCAGGACGATGAGCAGCGGAAGGAGTCGAGTGCGCACCCGTACCCGCTAGGCGGCCGGGGCGACGAGCCGGTAGCCGACGCCGCGCACGGTCTCGATCAGGGCCGGCATCCGCAGCTTGGCGCGCAGGGACGCCACATGGACCTCCAGGGTGCGGCCCGTCCCCTCCCAGCTGGTCCGCCAGACCTCGCTGATGATCTGCTCCCGGCGGAAGACCACCCCCGGCCGCTGGGCGAGCAGGGCCAGCAGGTCGAACTCCTTGCGGGTCAGCTGGACGACCGAGCCGGCCACGCTGACCTGGCGGGTGGGCAGCTCGATGTGGACCGGGCCGAGCCGCAGCACGGTGTCGCCGCCGGACGCCGGGTCCTCGTGGACGCTGCGCCGGCTGACGGCGTGGATCCGGGCGAGCAGCTCGCCGGTGTCGTACGGCTTGACCACGTAGTCGTCGGCGCCGAGGTTGAGGCCGTGGATGCGCGAGCGCACGTCGGAGCGGGCCGTCACCATGATCACGGGGGTGCTGGTGCGCTTGCGGATCTTGCCGCAGACCTCGTAGCCGTCCTGGTCGGGCAGGCCGAGGTCGAGCAGGACGACGCCGAAGCCGGGCCCCTCCGGGACCAGCGCCTGGAGCGCCTCCTCGCCGCTGCGGGCATGGGTGACGTCGAAGCCGTGCCTGGCCAGGACCGCGGAAAGGGCGGCGGCGACATGGTTGTCGTCCTCGACGAGGAGCAGTCTCATCCCGTCCCCCTCCTGTTCATCGGCCGTACGGGTTGATCAACTAGACAAGATCCAGCACGCGCGCGCGTGCACATGGCAGTCACGCTGATGGACGCCGACGCCGTCAAGTGGGTTCCGGTTGCGCGAGGCTTGTCGTTACCCACCCGGTACGCGCCCAGCTCACAAGTGCTACGACACGTGTCCGATTGCTATCGGATCGTGATGCTCAGATTCCCCTCAGAACTAATGACGCAGGTCGGATACGGTTATTACTGTCCTCCGAAACCGAGGAGGACGGAGCCTGAGAGCGATGACCGAAGTATCGGTGGCCAAGGAAGATGTGGCCGCGACCGGCGAGCTGGTCGTCCTGAAGAGCGTCAACAAGCATTTCGGCGCGTTGCACGTGCTCCAGGACATCGATCTGACGATCGCCCGCGGCGAGGTCGTCGTGGTCATCGGGCCCTCCGGGTCCGGGAAGTCCACTCTGTGCCGCGCCATCAACCGCCTGGAGACGATCGACTCGGGGACGATCGTCCTCGACGGCAAGCCGCTGCCCGCCGAGGGCAAGGAGCTGGCCCGGCTGCGTGCCGACGTCGGCATGGTGTTCCAGTCGTTCAATCTCTTCGCGCACAAGACCGTGCTCGAAAACGTCATGCTGGGCCAGATCAAGGTCCGCAAGACCGACAAGAAGAAGGCCGAGGAGAAGGCCCGCAAGCTGCTCGACCGGGTGGGTGTGGCCAGCCAGGCGGACAAGTACCCCGCCCAGCTCTCCGGCGGCCAGCAGCAGCGCGTGGCCATCGCGCGCGCCCTGGCGATGGAGCCCAAGGTCATGCTCTTCGACGAGCCGACCTCGGCCCTCGACCCGGAGATGATCAACGAGGTGCTGGAGGTCATGCAGCAGCTCGCCCGGGACGGCATGACCATGATCGTCGTGACCCATGAGATGGGCTTCGCCCGTTCGGCCGCCAATCGAGTGGTGTTCATGGCGGACGGCCGAATCGTCGAAGAGGCTGTGCCGGACCAGTTTTTCAGCAACCCGCGCAGCGACCGCGCAAAGGACTTCCTGTCCAAGATCCTGCACCACTGAGGCGCACCGACGTCCTCGACGCTCCTTGCGTCACCCGCACTGACGGCTCGCATCTCTTCACCAGACAAAGGATGTTCACCATGAAGCTCCGCAAGGTCACCGCCGCGGCCGCCGCTGCGCTCGTCCTCTCGCTGACCGCGACCGCCTGTGGCGGCGACGACGACAGCGACAGCGGCGACACGGGTTCCGGTGGCGGCGACAAGATCAAGGTCGGCATCAAGTACGACCAGCCCGGTCTGGGCCTGAAGGAGCCCGACGGTTCCTTCTCCGGCTTCGACGTGGACGTCGCCACGTACGTGGCGGGCGAGCTCGGCTACGAGCCGAACCAGATCGAGTTCATCGAGACCAAGAGCGCCGACCGTGAGAACGCGCTCTCCCGTGGCGACGTCGACTTCATCGCCGCCACCTACTCCATCACCGACGAGCGCAAGGAGAAGGTCGACTTCGCCGGCCCGTACCTGCTCGCCCACCAGGACCTGCTGGTCAAGGCCGACTCGGACATCGCCGAGGGCACCGACCTCAACGGCAAGAAGCTCTGCTCGGTCACCGGCTCGACCTCGGCGCAGAACGTCAAGGACGAGATCGCCCCGGACGCCCAGCTCAAGGAGTACGGCACGTACTCGGAGTGCATCGCCGGTCTGCAGAGCGGCGCCGTCGACGCGGTCACCACCGACGACTCGATCCTCGCCGGCTTCGCCGCGCAGGACCAGTACAAGGGCCAGTTCAAGCTCGCGGGCCTCAAGCTCAGCAACGAGAACTACGGCATCGGTGTCAAGAAGGGCGACACCGAGATGGTGAACAACATCAACGACGCGCTGGAGAAGATGGTCAGCGAGAAGGCCTGGGACAAGGCCGTGACCGACAACTTCGGCCCCGCCGACTACAAGAACGAGCCCGCCCCGAAGATCGGGAACGTCGTTCAGTAACGCGGACTTCCGCCCCCGCGCCGCCGCCGTCGGCCCGTTCCTCACGGCGGCGGCGCAACACGTCAGTACGGCGGCGGCCCGACACGACCGCCGCCGTACCCCACGTACGCCACCCACCCGGAAGCGCGGGAGATCGTGTTCGACTTTCTTTCTGACTATGACGACCCGAGCCTGCTCGGCGCCTTCTGGGTGACGGTGCAGCTCACCATTTTCTCGGGCATCGGCTCCCTGATCTGGGGCACGCTGCTGGCGGCCATGCGGGTCAGTCCGGTCCCGCTGATGCGCGGCTTCGGCACCGCCTACGTGAACATCGTGCGGAACATCCCGCTGACCGTCATCATCGTCTTCACCTCGCTCGGCCTCGCCGACATCTTCGGGATGACGATGGGCGCGCCGGACGACTTCGAGGCCCAGGGCTTCCGCCTGGCGATCCTCGGTCTCGTCGGCTACACCGCCGCCTTCGTGTGCGAGGCGCTGCGCTCCGGCATCAACACCGTTCCCGTCGGCCAGGCGGAGGCGGCACGCGCCCTCGGCCTGAGCTTCAGCCAAGTGCTCTGGTACGTCGTCCTGCCGCAGGCGTTCCGCTCGGTCATCGGCCCGCTGGCCAACGTCCTGATCGCGCTCACCAAGAACACCACCGTGGCGGCCACGATCGGTGTCGCCGAGGCGGCCCTGCTGATGAAGGAAATGATCGAGAACGAGGCACAGACGCTGCTCATCGGCGCGATCTTCGCCTTCGGTTTCGTGGTACTGACCCTGCCCACCGGCCTGTTCCTCGGCTGGCTGAGCAAGCGACTGGCGGTGAAGCGGTGACCTCGGTTCTGTACGACGCCCCCGGCCCGAAGGCCAAGCGGCGCAATGTGATCTTCTCGATCGTCTTCTTCGTCCTCCTGGCCCTGCTGGTGTGGTGGGTCTGGCAGGTGATGGACGACAAGGGCCAGCTGAAGTGGTCCCTGTGGAAGCCGTTCACCGAGGCCGAGGCCTGGACGACGTATCTGCTGCCCGGCCTTGGCGACACCTTGAAGGCCGCGGCGCTCGCCATGATCATCGCGCTGCCGCTGGGCGCCTTCTTCGGCATCTCCCGGATGTCCGACCACCGCTGGGTGCGGATGCCGGCCAGCGCCGTGGTCGAGTTCTTCCGGGCGATCCCGGTCCTGCTGCTGATGCTGTTCGCCAACGAGTTCTACGCTCGCTACACGGACGTGAGCAGTGCGGACCGCCCCCTGTACGCGGTCGTCACCGGCCTCGTGCTCTACAACGCCTCGGTCCTCGCCGAGATCGTCCGCGCGGGCATCCTCGCCCTGCCCAAGGGACAGACGGAGGCCGCGCAGGCGATCGGTCTGCGCAAGGGCCAGACGATGTCCACCATCCTGCTGCCACAGGCCGTGACAGCGATGCTGCCGGCCATCGTCAGCCAGCTCGTCGTCATCGTGAAGGACACCGCGCTGGGCGGCGTGATGCTCGGCTTCACCGAGCTGCTGAACGCGCGCGGCACGCTCGCGGCCAACTACGCGAACGTCATTCCGAGCTTCATCGTGGTGGCGATCATCTACATCGTCCTGAACTTCCTCCTGACCAGCTTCGCGAGCTGGCTGGAGGCCAGGCTGCGGCGCAGCAAGCGCAGCACGGGCGCGGTGCTCGGCGCGGAGGACGTGGATGAACTCAACGCCGCCGAGATCGGCACCCCCGGAACCGGCAAGGGCGGCATCACCTGACGCACGGTCAAGTGACCTGAGCGACATGCTGAGCATGGCGTGAACGACACGAAGGCAGTGGCATGATCGCCACTGCCTTCGTCACTTGACGCAAGCACCGGCAATGGGTTGCATACGTTCTGTGATCGTGCACCCTGCTCCAACCTCCTGTTCACCCACGTCCCCCGGGGCACCGCTGCGGGCAGGGGGCACCACGCCGTGGACCCGGTGATCATCGTCGGAGCGGGGCCCGTCGGGCTCACGCTCGCCCTGGCGCTGGCGCGTCAGGAGGTGCCGTCCGTCGTCCTCGACGAGGGGCCCGGCAAGGACGAACCCCGCCTCGCGCGCACCCTCGTGCTGCGCGAGGACACGGCCGCCCTGGTGGAGCGGCTGACCGGGCTCCCGGTCGCGGAGGCCGGCTGCCGCTGGGCCGGATGGCGGTCGCTGCGGCGCAAGCAGGTGATGCGCGAGGTGTCCTTCGAGGACTCCGGGGCGGGCGCGGGCTCCGCCCCTGGCTCAAGCTCAAGCTCCGGCTCTGGTTCCGGCCCCGGCTCCGGCTCCGGCTCTGGTTTCGGCTCCGGCTCCGGCTCCGGCTCCGGTGGGGATTCGGCCGTTCCCTCCGCCCCCGTGCACATCGCCCAGCACGTCCTGACCGGCGCCCTGCGCGAGGCGCTCGCCGGTGAGCGGCTGGCGCGGATCGTCGTGGACAGCCGCCTCGACGGCATCGAGCAGGAGACCTCGGGCGTCACCGCCCACACCCGCGGCCCCAAGGGCACCTGGTGGCGGGGCAGTTACCTGGTCGGCTGCGACGGCCCCCGCTCCACCGTGCGCAAGCTCCAGGACATCCGCTTCCCCGGCCGTACGGCCGTCGAGCGGTACGCGGTCGCCGCGCTGCGCACGGAACTTCCGTGGGAGGGCCAGGCGTTGCTCCACCGGATGCCGCCGTGGCGGACGTCGGGCCCCTCGGCCGGGGAGGTGGCGGGACGTCCGCTCCCCGACGGCGTCTGGCGCCTGGACTGGCTGCTGCCGCCGGGCAAGGACCTGGTCACACCGGAACTGCTCGTGGCCCGCGTCCGGGAGACGCTCGCGGGCTGGACGGGCGGCCCGACACCGCCGTACGAACTCCTCGACACCGGAGTCCACACCGTGCACCACCGGCTGGCGAGGCGCTGGCGGGCCGGGCGGGTGTTCCTCGCCGGGGACGCGGCGCATCTGCTCGGAGCGCTCGGCACCCAGGGGCTCGACGAGGGGCTCAGGGACGCCGACAACCTCGCCTGGAAGCTGGCACTGGCCTGGCATCACGGGCCGCACGAGGCGCTGCTCGACAGCTACCAGACGGAGCGCCGCGCGGTCGTCGCCGCCCGGCTGCGCGCCGCCGACCAGGCGCTGCCGCTGCTGCGCGGCGGCGGCGGACTGCGCGCGTACGTCCCCGGCTCGGCCCGGGGCCATGACGCGCTGCTCGCCGAGGGTCATCTGGGCCGTGGAGCGCTCGGCGCGCCGGGGACGTACGGCGACTCGCCCCTGGCGCCCCGGCACCTGGAGGGCGAGGTGTCCGTGGACACCGCGGTGGGCGCGCCGGTCGCCGATGTGCGGGTCACCGCGGAGGACGGCTCGTTCGTACGGCTGCGGGACCGGCTCGGGCGGGGCGCGCTGCTCGTGCTGCTGATCGCGCCGGGCACCGGGGTGTGGGACCGCAAGCACTGGGTGACCGCCGGGATCATGCCCCGGCTCGCGGCGGCGGTGACGGCGCTGCCGCACCCGGCGGAACTGCTCGTCGCCGAGAACTACCCGGGCGCCGCCCCGCACACGGTCCTGCTCGTGCGGCCCGACGGCCATCTCGTCACCGCGCTCGGCGGGGTGCGCCCCGCCGACCTGTACGCGGCCGCCGAGGCGACGCTCGGCGGTCCGGTGGCCTCGGAGGCGGAGGCCACGGCCGGGTCGCGCTGAGCGGGCCCGGAGGGCTCTTGTGGCGGCCACGGGGGGCTTTCGAGGCGGCCATTGTCCACATACTGACGGTGAGTTGACCGGTCCGCACGGTCATGGTGTACTCCGCACCATGACCGACACCTGTGTGCACCTGTGGCGGAAGGTCCATGTGGACCTCGTCCGCTACGCGGGCTGCATGTGTACCCGGTCCTGCTGAATTCGCATCTCTCTCATCTCATCCGCGCGCGCCGCCGTTTTCTGCCGCCGCGTGCATCCCGCGAACCTTCATCAGGACGGTCGAAGTGTCTGTCTCCCCTTCCGCTTCATCCTTTGCCGCATCCGCATCCGCATCCGCATCCGCTCCCGCTCCCGCCTCCGTGGGCCCGACGCAGGCGGACCTCCTCGACTTCGTACGGCGGACCGCCGCCGACGCCGAGTTGATCGCCTCGCTTCCGCTCGACCCCGAGGGGCGCACCTGGGTGCGTCTGGAGGGGCCCGCCGGAAGCGAGGCCTGGCTGATCGGCTGGCCGCCCGGTTCGGGCACGGGCTGGCACGACCACGCGGACTCGGTCGGCGCGTTCCTGACGGCGGCCGGTGAGCTCAGGGAGAACTCGCTCGCGGCGCGGCTGCCCACGGACGGCTGGAAGACCCTGGAACTCAGCGAGGACGTCGACCGCGAGCGCAGGCTGCCGGCCGGCAAGGGCCGCTCCTTCGGCCACCACCACGTCCACGAGGTCCTCAACGACTCCCCCGACCGGCACGCAATCTCCGTGCACGCCTACTATCCACCGCTGCCCCGCATCCGCCGCTACAGCCGCAGCGGGCCCGTTCTGCGCCTGGAGCAGGTGGAGCGACCGGAGGACTGGCAGTGAGCGGCACGGGTGAACGGTCCCTCGGCATCGACGAGTTGCTGGAGCGGGTACGCGCGACCTACGTACGCGTCGGGCCGCACGAGGCCTACACCGCCGCCCAGTCCGGCGAGGCGCTGCTGGTGGACATCCGGTACGCGGCCCTGCGCGAGCGGGACGGGGTGATCCCCGGGGCGCTGGTGATCGAGCGGAACGAACTGGAGTGGCGGCTCGATCCGCGGGGCAGCCACCGGGTTCCGGAGGCCGGCAGCCATGACCTGCGGGTGGTGGTGTTCTGCAACGAGGGCTACGCCTCCAGCCTCGCGGCCGAGTCCCTGCACCGCCTGGGCCTGCACCGGGCAACCGACCTGACGGGCGGCTTCCAGGCCTGGCGGGAGGCGGGGTTGCCGGTGGTGGGGGGCGGGGGCTGACGGCGGGGCGAGGGCTGACGGCGGGGCGGAGGCTCACGGCGGGGCGGGCGCTGACGGCAGGGCGGAGGCTCACGGCGGGGCCGGGGTGACAGTCACGCAGGTCATCGCGCGGCCCCGCGCCCCGGTTGCCGGTCGCCGAGCGCCGGGCCCCGGTCGCCGGGCCCCGCTCGCCGCTCGCCGGGCGCCCGTCACCCCGCGTTCGGTGGGCAGTAGAGCGGGGCCATGTCCGCGTTGTGTCTGGTCACCAGACGGACGGGGGTGTGGGCGATCCGGTCGGCGTCCCAGCCACGGAGCAGCGCGATGGCGTTCGTCACCGCCAACTCTCCGGTGTCGGCGGCCGAGTTGGCGACGGTCGCCGCGAAACGGCCGTCCTTGAGGGCGGCAAGCCCCTCGTCGGTGCCGTTGACCGTGACGATCCTGACGGCCTCGGCGCCGGCCGTGTCGAAGGCCTCACGGACGGCGAAGGCCATCTCCTCGTTGGCGACGAAGGCGTAGTCGAGGCCGGGGTGGTCGCGGATCATCCCCTCGGCCACCTCAGCGGCCTTCTCGGGATCGAACATGCCCGGCTCCTTCGCGACGACCTCCGCCTGGGCGGGCAGCGCGGACTCGAAGCCGCCGACCAGCAGGTCCGAGGCGGCCCCGGGCGCCCCCGCGACGATGCCGACCTGCACGTTCTTCCCGGCGGCGTCCTTCTCGATCCAGCCGGCGTCGAGCCGGCCGACGTGCTCGAGGTCGACGACGACCGCGCCGAGGACGTCCGAGGTGTCCTCGGGGACGACGGAGGTGAGGAAGACGGGAACACCGGCGCTCTTCGCCTTGGCGATGTCGTCGCGGAGCGCGTCGACGTCCACGGTCTGCACGATGATCGCGTCCACCTCGCGGGCGATCATGTCCTCGATGTTGGCCAGCTCGGTCGCCGCGTCCTGACGGGAGTTGGCGATGTGCATCTCGGCGAGGTTGTTCCGGGCCGTGTCGTCGACGGCCGCCTCCAGACAGGTGTGGAACGGCGAGGTGCCGCCGTTGACGAACCCGAGGGAGAGGGGACCGTCCCCCGGGTCCGTGGCCTCCGGCCGCAGAATCCCACAGCCGCTGAGGATCAGGGCGCCGGCCAGGAGCAGGGCAGGACGGCGGACGGAACAAGGCATGGCGGGCTGCCTTTCGCAGCGCACGGGAGACGGGCCCGTGCGGGAGTCGTCAGGGTCAACTCGTCGGTGGGGCCACAGACTTGAAGCCGGCCGTGGCTCACCGGGGAACCGACATCGACTCGAACGTCCGCGCGACGACGGCAGACGGTACAGCCACCCGGAGCCCGCTCGACCCCGCCAGGGACGCAAGGTAAGACTGCGGTTCGTGCACACGGCGACCGCGGTGCACACGACCACCGTGCCTGGGCACGCGGCGGGATGCCCCGCGTGCCGCGTCAGTACCCCTCGCCGTCCAGGAAGTCCGCGTCCTCCCCCTCCGCCTCCAGCGCCTGCCGGACCACCCGCAACGCCATGCCCTCGGGATACCCCTTGCGGGCGAGCATCCCGGCGAGGCGGCGCAGGCGCTTGTCGCGGTCGAGGCCCCGGGTGGACCGGAGCTTGCGGTCGACGAGTTCGCGCGCGGTCGCCTCCTCCTGCTCGGAGTCCAGCTGCCCGACGGCCGCGTCGATCAACGAGGAGTCGACCCCCTTGGTCCGCAGCTCCTGGGCGAGCGCCCGCCGGGCGAGCCCTCGGCCGTGGTGCCGGGACTCCACCCAGGCGTCCGCGAACGCGCTGTCGTTGATCAGCCCGACCTCCTCGAACCGCGACAGCACCTCCTCCGCGGCCTCGTCCGGGATCTCCCGCTTGCGCAGGGCGTCCGCGAGCTGTTTGCGCGTACGCGGAGTCCCGGTGAGCAGGCGCAGGCAGATCGCCCGTGCCCGCTCCACCGGGTCCCCCAGGGGCTCCCCCTCCTCGGCCCTCGACGAGTCGGAGGCGCCTCCGCCCTCACCGGACGGCTCTTCGCGACCGCGCCGACGACGCCCCCGGGCGCCGCCCGCGCCACGAGCCCCGCCGGCCCTCCGACGCGAACCACCGGCGAGCCCTTCGCCGTACGGCCCGTCACCGCCGTACGGCCCGTCACCGCCGAACGAACCGTCGCCGCTGTATGGCCCGGCAGGCCCGTCACCGCCGTAGGACCCGTCCGCGCCCAGCGCGCCGCCCTCGCCGTACTCGGCACCGCTCGTCCCCTCAGGGCCCCCGACGCCCCTTCCGTCCCGCTCTCCCAGCGGGTCCGGACAGGCGTACTCGGCCCAGTCGGTTCGTCGTGTCACGGGTCAGCTCTTGGCGGCGGCGGCCTTGGTCTTGGCGGCCTTGGCCGCGGCCGGGGCGGGCACCGACTTCGCGGCGTCGTCCGCGGCGGGGGAACCCGCGGCGTCCGCGCCGGGCTCGGCGGCCGGCTTCTCCGGACGCACGCCTACGCCCAGCTTCTCCTTGATCTTCTTCTCGATCTCGTTGGCCAGGTCGGGGTTGTCCTTCAGGAAGTTGCGCGCGTTCTCCTTGCCCTGGCCGAGCTGGTCGCCCTCGTACGTGTACCAGGCGCCGGCCTTGCGGACGAAGCCGTGCTCCACGCCCATGTCGATCAGGCCGCCCTCACGGGAGATGCCCTGGCCGTAGAGGATGTCGAACTCGGCCTGCTTGAAGGGCGGCGCGACCTTGTTCTTGACGACCTTGCAGCGGGTGCGGTTGCCGACCGCCTCGGTGCCGTCCTTCAGCGTCTCGATGCGACGGATGTCGATACGCACCGAGGCGTAGAACTTCAGCGCCCGGCCACCGGTCGTGGTCTCCGGGGAGCCGAACATCACGCCGATCTTCTCGCGCAGCTGGTTGATGAAGATCGCGGTGGTCTTCGACTGGTTGAGCGCGCTGGTGATCTTCCGCAGCGCCTGGCTCATGAGCCGGGCCTGCAGACCGACGTGGCTGTCGCCCATCTCGCCCTCGATCTCCGCGCGCGGGACGAGCGCCGCGACGGAGTCGATGACGATGAGGTCGAGGGCGCCGGAGCGGACCAGCATGTCCACGATCTCCAGGGCCTGCTCGCCGTTGTCCGGCTGGGAGAGGATCAGGTTGTCGATGTCGACGCCGAGCTTCTTGGCGTACTCGGGGTCGAGGGCGTGCTCCGCGTCCACGAAGGCCACCTGGCCGCCGGCCTTCTGGGCGTTCGCCACCGCGTGCAGGGTCAGGGTCGTCTTACCGGAGGATTCCGGTCCGTAGATCTCGACGACACGGCCGCGCGGCAGACCGCCGACGCCGAGCGCCACGTCGAGCGCGGTCGACCCGGTCGGGATGACCTCGATGGGCTCCATCGACCGCTCGCCCATGCGCATGACCGCGCCCTTGCCGAATTGCCGTTCAATCTGTGCGAGTGCGGCATCCAGGGCCTTCTCGCGGTCGGTTCCTGCCATGGGTTCCACCCGATTTGCTTGAGTCGATCGCTTCACGTCAAAGACGCTAACGCCTGCCACTGACAATGCGCCCCGACGCCTGTCCGGCCTGTGGATAACTCAGGCGCCTTCCCACCGAAACCATGGCAAAACACCCGCCGAGAGCCCCGCCGGAGATTCCATAAGAATGGATGTTCGATTTTCGTGTCAAGCGCACCACGCGGTCGTCCCGACGGGTTGACCCTGCCTCTGGGGCAGCCCCGACCCTCGGTTCATGAGCAGTGACGAAGACGCCCTCCTGACCGAGCAGATCGCCTACTACCGCGCGGGAGCCGCCGAGTACGACCGGCCCTACACACGCCGCCCGGAGCTGCGGCGGTTGCTCGACCTGGTCGACGGGCTCCCGATCGGCGGTGACGTCCTGGAGCTGGCCTGCGGAACCGGTCAATGGACCCCGAGGCTCGCCGCGCGGGCGCGTTCCGTGACCGCCGTCGACGTGTCCGCGGAGGTGCTGGAGCTCGCCCGCGCGCGTGCTCCCTTCCCCCACGTCCGGTTCCACCGGGCCGACGTGTTCCGGTGGCGGCCGTCGCGCCCCCACGACACGGTGTTCTTCGCCTTCTGGCTCTCCCATGTCCCGCCGGCGCGGCTGCCCGGCTTCTGGAACGCCGTCGCCGCCATGCTCGCGCCGGGCGGCAGGGCGGTGTTCGTGGACGACGGCCCCGCGGCTGCCGAGGGCGAGGAAGGCGTCGGCGAGGGGCCCGTTCCCACGGTGCTGCGCCGGCTCGAGGACGGCAGCTCGTACCGGGTGGTCAAGGTGTTCCACGACGCCCGGACGCTCACGGACGACCTCACGGCACGGGGCTGGACGGCCGACGTCCGGACCGTGGGCGGGAACATCGTCGGCATCGCGGGACCACCGGCGTCTATCGTGCAGACATGACCATCGAGGTTCGCCCGGCATCGGTCTTCGAGGACGTACGGGCCGTGCTCGGCCCGAAGTCGCCCACGGCGAACGTCTGCTGGTGTCTGAGCTACCGGATCGGGTCCAAGCTCAACAACGAGCTCCGCGGCCCGGACCGCGGCGAGTACGTCGCCGAGCTGTGCCGCGCGGAGCCGCCTCCCGGGGTGATCGCCTACGACGGCGACGAACCGGTCGGCTGGGCCGCCGTGGCCCCACGCGCGGAAACCTCCTTCGCCCGCAACCGCAAGATCCCGCACGTCGACGATCTGCCGGTCTGGTCGCTGTGGTGCGTCCGGGTCCGCCCCGGCCACCGCAAACAGGGGATCTCGCACGCCCTCATCGCGGGCGCGGTGGAGTTCGCCCGCGCCCACGGCGCCCCGGTGGTGGAGGCCTACCCCCTCGACAACGGCGCCGCCAAGGTCGACCTGACCATGGCGTACGCCGGGCTCCGGAAGAACTTCGAGCGCGCCGGGTTCGTCCATGTCGCCGACACGACCTCGGTCCTCGCCGGCCACCCCCGGATCCTGATGCGGCTCGACCTGCGCTGAGGCTCAGCCCTCCTCGTCCGACTCCGACGGTCCGGGCTTGGAAGGTCCGGGCTTCGAGGGTCCGGAGGCGTCCTCGCGCGGGGCGAACAGCCGCCGCGCGCGCGTGAGCAGACCGGCCCCGGGATGCCGCCGGTGCCCGTGGACCCGGGGGTCGTCGGTGACGTCGTAGCGCTTCACGTACGCCCCCAGGAACGCCTGCAAGGTGGCGACCACGGGGATGGCGATCAGCGCGCCCACCGCGCCGAGGAGCGCGGTTCCCGCGATGACCGAGCCGAAGGCGACCGCGGGGTGCACGTCGACGGTCTTCGCGGTCAGCTTGGGCTGGAGCACGTAGTTCTCGAACTGCTGGTAGATCACGACGAAGATCAGCACCCAGAGCGCGTACCAGGGATCGACGGTGAACGCGATCAGCATGGGCAGGGCGCCCGCGAGATAGGTGCCGATGGTGGGGATGAACTGCGAGACCAGGCCCACCCAGACGGCGAGCACGGGCGCGTACGGCACGTCCAGCCACTCCAGGAGAACGTAGTGGGCTATCCCGGAGATCAGCGCCATCAGACCGCGCGAGTACAGATAGCCGCCGGTCTTGTTCACCGCGATCTCCCACGCGCGCAGCACCTCGGCCTGCTTCGCGGGCGGCAGGACGGAGCACAGGGAGCGGCGCAGTCGCGGGCCGTCCGCGGCGAAGTAGAACGAGAACAGCGTGATCATGAGCAGCTGGAAGAGACCGCCGACGACCCGCGCGGAGACGTCGAGCACGCCGGTCGCGCTGTTCTGCACGTAGTCGCGCAGCCAGTCGGAGCGCAGGAGCCCCTCCTGGATGTCCACCCGCTTCAGATCGGTGTGGAAGTGGGTGTTGACCCAGTTGATGACCGAGTCGAGGTACTGCGGGAAATCCTCGACGATCTTGATGATCTGGCCCGCGAGCATCGAGCCGAGCAGGGTGACGAAACCGGCGGCGATGACGATCACGGCAAGGAAGACCACCGCGGTGGCGAGCCCCCTGCGCATCCCTCGGGCGGCCATCCAGCTCACCGCGGGCTCTATCGCCAGCGCCAGGAAGAACGCGATCAGGATGTTGATCAGCAGCCCGGTGAGCTGATGGAAGGCCCAGCTGCCGAGCTGGAACGCGCCGAAGAGCGCCAGAGCGAGCACCATGGCGCGCGGCAGCCAGGGCGGCATGCGGGCGTCCGACCGCGCGCCGCCGCCGTCGGCCGGGGGCCTGGTCGGGGGCGTCGTGCCGAACGGAGAGTCGTGCTGGGCGAGCTGCCCGGTGTCGTCAGTGGGTGCCACGGAGCAAGTCTCGCCCACGCCACCGACAATCGGATGCCGTCCGGCGATCTTCGTGACCGGTCAGCGCTGTTCCTGTGGCACGTTCATGACCCGGCAAACGACCCGCCACACGTCCTTGGCCTCCCAGCCGGCGTCCAGCGCCTCGTGCACGGTGCGACCGCCGAGCTCCGACATCACGTGATCGCGCGCGAAGGTGTCGGCGTATCCCGCCGTACCGAAGTGCTCCGCCATCCGCTCCCAGAAGACCGTCAACCTCATGACGTCAGTATCCCGCCCCTGAGGGTGGGCCCGAGCCGGGACCCCTCGCCGAGACCGCTTTCCGGCCTACGGTCTGACGCATGGCCGAAACCGGAGCTTCCCCACTCCCCCCGACGCCCCCGGCGCACTCCCCGCTCTTCCGCGCCGAGCAGTTCGTGTGGCTCACCGCGCGCGTACTGGAACAGCGCCTCTTCGCGTACGACTTCCTGCACGGCGGCGCCGACCCGGTGGAGACCGCGCTGGACGCCTACCGCAACGACGACGGCGGCTACGGCCACGCGCTGGAGCCGGATCTGCGCGGTCCGGTCAGCCAGCCGCTGCACACCGCGCACGCGCTGCGTGTGCTGGACGCCATCGGCCGCTGCGGCGGGCAGCGGGTGGAACGGGTGTGCCGCTATCTGACCTCGGTCTCCACCGCGGACGGCGCGCTTCCGGCGGTCCGTCCCAGCCAGCGCGGCTACCCGGCGGCACCCTTCGTCCCGGTGCTGGACGACCCGCCGAGCGAGCTGCTGGCCACCGGCCCGGTGGTGGGATTGCTGCACCGCAACGAGGTGTGGCACGCCTGGCTGTTCAGGGCCACGGACTTCTGCTGGCAGGCGGTCGACTCGCTGGAGAAGTCCCATCCGTACGAGATCGAGGCGGCCGTCGCCTTCCTGGACTCCGCGCCCGACCGCCCGCGCGCGGAGGCGGCCGCGGACCGGCTCGGCCGTCTGGTGCGCGCACACCGGCTCGTGGCCCTGGACCCGGACGACCTCGACGCCTTCCCGGTCGCGCCCGGGTACGCCCCCACCGAGCACCACTTCCCGCACGACTACGCGCGCACGCCGAGTTCCCTGGCACGCCCGTGGTTCACCGACGCCGAGATGGCCCGCTCGCTGGACTTCCTGGCCGCCGGACAACAGCGGGACGGCGGCTGGCCCGTCCGCCGGCGGAACTGGTCCCCGGCTCCCGCCTTGGAGGCCCGCCCCATGGTGACGATCGGCGCCCTGCGCATCCTGAGGGCGTACGGCCGGGCCATCGGGTGACCGAACACCAGCGCGCCCTTCACCGTCAGCCCAGCGCCCGCACCCCCGCCGTCACCAGCACGGCCGCCGCGACGACCACCAGGAAGGGTGCCCGCAGTACCAGCGCCAGGGCGGCCGCCGCGAGGCCGGCAGCCCTGGCGTCCAGGACCAGCGCGCGCCCGTCGGCGAAGGTCTGCTGGGCCGTGAGGGCGGCGAGAAGGGCGACCGGGAGCAGCGCGGCCAGCCGCCGGACCAGGGGGCGCTCCAGGACCCCGGCGGGCACCAGGAGCCCGGCGAGCTTGACGGCGTAACAGCCGAGGACGGTCAGCCCGATGGCGATCCAGATGGTCATCGGTCCTCCTTCCGCGGCCCGCGCCGCCCCTGGGCCCACAGCACGGCGGGTGCCGCGAGCGCGGCCACCAGCACCGGCACGCCCGCGGGCAGCACGGGCAGCAGCCCGAGCCCCAGCACGACGGCCACCCCGGCGACGGCCCGCTCGGTGGTGCTCTTCAGCATCGGCGCGAGCAGCGCCAGGAACACCGCGGGGCCGGCCGCGTCGAGGCCCCACGCGTCGGTGTCCCCGATCACCTCGGCGCCGAGTGCCCCGGCCAGGGTCGTGAGGTTCCACAGGGCGTACAGGCTGAGCCCCGTCACGACGAACCCGATCCGCGCGGCGCGCCGGGTCGGCTGGGCCAGCGCCACCGCGGCCGTCTCGTCGATGACCCACTGCGCGGCGAACGGCCGTACCGCGCGCGGGAGGGCCAGCAGCTGCGACAGACGCAGACCGTAGAAGGCGTTGCGCACCCCGAGGAAGAAGGCCCCGGCAGCCGCGGCGAACGCCCCGCCGCCCGCGGCCAGCGCCCCCACGAGCGCGAACTGGGACGCCCCGGTGAACACCAGAAGGCTGAGCGCGCAGGTCTGCCACAGCGTGAGCCCGCTGCCGGCCGAGGTCACCCCGAACGCGAACCCGGACAGCCCTACGGCGACCCCGACCCCGAGCCCGTCCCGTACGACGGCGGAGTCCGGCTTCCCCTCGCCGTCCCGTATGTCTGTGAGTGTTGTGTCTGCCACGCCTCGGACGGTACGAGGAGCCGTCCCTTCGGGTCTTGTACGTTCTTGCGCTCGCGCTGGTACGCCCCGGGCGGCACGCCGACCATCCGGGTGAAGTGCCGGTTCAGATGCGGTTGGTCGGCGAAGCCCACGGCGACGGCGGCCTCGGCCGGCGTCACACCGGCGTCCAGCAGCCCACGGGCCCGCCGTACCCGGGCGTCGGTCAGCCAGGTGTGCGGCGGCATCCCGTAGGCGTCCCGGAAGGCCCGCAGCAGCGCGAACGGGCTGGTCCCCAGCTCCTCGGCGAGCTTCTCCAGGGTCGGCGGCCCGGCCATCCGTTCCTGGAGGACGCCACGCGCCCGTGCCGCGATCCGGGCGCCCGCCGTACGCACCTCGCGCTGCGGCAGCGCCCCGCCGTTGAGCCGCAGCAGCCGGGTCACGGCCACCCGCAGCAGGGTGTCGGCGGCCAGGGCGTTGCCCTCGTCGGCGGCGCGCAGGACCTGGTGGACGAGGGAGACGGTGTAGGGGTCATCGAGCACCGGGGAGACGAATCCGGGGGTGCCGCGGATCGCCGTGGTCTCGGCCGCGATCTCCGCCACGACCTCGGGCGACGGGTACACGGCCCCGTACCGCCAGCCCTCCGGCACCCCCGCCCGTCCGGTGTGCGGGGTGTCGGGGTTGACCAGCGCCAGGGCTCCGGCGCCCGCGTACTGGTCGGAGCCGCGGTGGTGGAAGACCTCGACGCCGTCGGCGATGGCGGCGATCACGAAGTTCTCGTGGGTGTGCCGGACGAACGTCTTGCGGACGTACCGGGCACGGAGCAGGTCGACACCGGGCAGCTCCGGGTACCGCCAGTGCCGTGCCCGCTCGCTCGAACCCGCCATGCTCCCATTCTCACCGCACCCGGACCGGCGCCGTGGCCGGGCTCGTCCGCGCAGGTCAGCGTGATTGTCAGTGGCCGGGTGCAGGATGGACGCATGGTCAGCTCAGCACACCGAGCCCTGGACGGCTTCTCCCCCGCGACCCGCGGCTGGTTCACGGGGGCCTTCTCCGCGCCCACCGCGGCCCAGGCGGGCGCGTGGCAGGCCATCGGCGAGGGCTCGGACGTCCTGGTGGTGGCCCCCACCGGCTCCGGCAAGACGCTGGCCGCGTTCCTCGCCGCCCTGGACCAGCTGGCCTCGACGCCTCCGCCCGCCGACCCGAAGAAGCGGTGCCGGGTCCTGTACGTCTCGCCGCTCAAGGCCCTCGCGGTCGACGTCGAGCGCAACCTCCGCAGCCCGCTGACCGGCATCCGCCAGGAGTCCGTGCGCCTCGGCCTGCCCGAGCCGGAGGTCAAGGTCGGCATCCGCTCCGGCGACACTCCCCCCGCCGAGCGCCGCGCCCTGTCCACCCGCCCGCCGGACATCCTGATCACCACGCCCGAGTCGCTGTTCCTGATGCTCACCTCGGCCACCCGCGAGGCGCTGACCGGCATCGAGACGGTGATCCTGGACGAGGTGCACGCGGTCGCCGGCACCAAGCGCGGCGCCCATCTCGCCCTCACCCTGGAGCGGCTGGACGAGCTGCTGCCCCGCCCGGCCCGCCGTATCGGACTGTCCGCCACGGTCCGCCCGGTCGACGAGGTCGCCCGCTATCTGTCCCCGCGCCGCAAGGTGGAGATCGTCCAGCCGGAGTCGGGCAAGGAGTTCGACCTCTCGGTGGTGGTCCCGGTGGAGGACCTGGGCGAGCTGGGCGGCTCCCCGGTGTCCGAGGGCAACGAGGGCGGGGAGCGGCCGTCGATCTGGCCGCATGTCGAGGAGCGCATCACCGACCTCGTCCAGTCCCACCGCTCCACCATCGTCTTCGCCAACTCCCGCCGCCTGGCGGAGCGGCTGTGCAACCGCCTGAACGAGATCGCGTACGAGCGGGCCACCGGCGAACCCCTGGACGAGCACCACGCCCCCGCCGAGCTCATGGGCGGCTCCGGGGCCGCCCAGGGCGCCCCGCCCGTCATCGCCCGAGCGCACCACGGCTCGGTCTCGAAGGAACAGCGCGCCCTCGTCGAGGAGGACCTGAAGGCCGGCCGCCTCCCCGCGGTGGTGGCCACCTCCAGCCTGGAGCTGGGCATCGACATGGGCGCGGTCGACCTGGTCGTCCAGGTGGAGTCCCCGCCCTCGGTGGCCTCCGGGCTGCAGCGCGTGGGCCGCGCGGGACACCAGGTGGGCGCGGTCTCCACCGGCGTGGTCTTCCCGAAGTACCGCGGCGACCTGGTCCAGGCGGCCGTGGTGACCGAGCGGATGCGCACCGGCTCGATCGAGTCGCTGCGGGTCCCGGCCAACCCGCTGGACGTACTGGCCCAGCAGCTCGTCGCCATGACCTCGATGGACACCTGGCAGTTCGACGACCTCCTCACGACGGTCCGCCGGGCCGCCCCCTTCGCCTCGCTCCCGGAGTCCGCTTTCACGGCCGTCCTCGACATGCTCGCCGGGCGCTATCCGTCGGACGCCTTCGCCGAACTGCGCCCGCGCGTGGTGTGGGACCGCGTCGCGGGGACCATCACCGGCCGCCCCGGCGCCCAGCGGCTCGCCGTCACCTCCGGCGGCACCATCCCCGACCGCGGCCTGTTCGGGGTGTTCCTCGCCGGTTCCGACCCCAAGAAGGGCGGCGGCCGGGTCGGCGAGCTCGACGAGGAGATGGTCTACGAGTCCCGCGTGGGCGACGTGTTCACGCTCGGCACCAGCTCCTGGCGCATCGAGGACATCACCCGCGACCGCGTCCTGGTCTCCCCGGCGCCCGGTGTCCCCGGCCGGCTCCCCTTCTGGAAGGGCGACCAACTGGGCCGCCCGCTCGAACTGGGGCGCGCGGTGGGCGCGTTCCTGCGCGAGGTCGGCTCGCTCAGCAAGGAGGACGCCCGGCTGCGCCTCCTCGCCGCGGGGCTGGACGCCTGGGCCGCGGACAACGTCCTGTCGTACCTGGCCGAACAGCGCGAGGCCTGCGGCCACATCCCCGACGACCGCACCATCGTCGTCGAGCGCTTCCGCGACGAGCTGGGCGACTGGCGAGTCGTCGTGCACTCCCCCTTCGGCGCCCAGGTGCACGCCCCCTGGGCCCTCGCCCTCGGCGCGAAGCTCTCCGAGCGGTACGGCATGGACGCGCAGGTGATGCACGCCGACGACGGCATCGTGCTGCGCCTGCCGGACGCCGACCTGATGGGCCTGGACCTGCTCGACCGGGAGCCCACGAAGGCCGGCACCGAGTTCGACGCCGACCAGGCCCCGGTCGGCGCCGCCGACGTCGTCTTCGACAAGGGGGACGTCGACCAGATCGTCACCGACCAGGTGGGCGGCTCGGCCCTGTTCGCCTCCCGCTTCCGGGAGTGCGCCGCGCGTGCCCTGCTGCTGCCGCGCCGCAACCCCGGCAAGCGCACCCCGCTGTGGCAGCAGCGCCAGCGGGCGGCGCAACTGCTCCAGGTGGCGAGCGAGTTCGGTTCCTTCCCGATCGTCCTGGAGGCGGTCCGCGAATGCCTCCAGGACGTCTTCGACGTCCCCGGGCTCACCGAGCTGATGGGCGACCTGGAGTCCCGCAAGGTCCGCCTGGTCGAGGTCACCACCCCCGAGCCCTCCCCCTTCGCCCGCTCCCTGCTGTTCGGTTACGTCGCCCAGTTCCTGTACGAGGGCGACTCCCCCCTCGCCGAGCGCCGCGCCGCCGCACTCTCGCTGGACTCCCGGCTGCTGGCCGAGCTGCTGGGCCAGGCCGAGCTGCGCGAACTGCTCGACGCCGAAGTGCTGGCGGAACTCGAGAGCGAGCTCCAGTGGCTCACCGAGGACCGCCGCGTCAAGGACGCCGAGGGCGTCGCCGACCTGCTGCGGCTGCTCGGCCCGCTGACCGACGCCGAGCTGGCCGAGCGGGGCGCCGAACCGCAGTGGGCCCCGGAGCTGGCGGCCGCCCGCCGCGCCATCCGGGTCCGGGTCGCCGGCGCCGACCACTGGGCGGCGATCGAGGACGCGGGCCGGTTGCGCGACGCCCTCGGCACCGCGCTGCCGGTCGGCGTGCCTGAGGCCTTCACGGAACCGGTGAAGGACCCTCTCGGCGACCTCCTCGCGCGGTACGCCCGCACCCACGGCCCGTTCACCTCGGTCACCGCGGCGGCCCGCTTCGGCCTGGGCGTGGCGGTCACCGACGGCGCCCTCCAGCGGCTCGCGGCGGCGGGGAGGGCCGTCCAGGGCGAGTTCCACCCGGCCGGGATCGGCCAGGAGTGGTGCGACGCGGCGGTGCTGCGCCGCCTCAGGCGCCGCTCCCTCGCGGCCCTGCGGCACGAACTGGAGCCGGTTCCCCCGGCGGCGCTCGCCCAGTTCCTCCCCCAGTGGCAGCACATCGGCAAGGGACACGGACTGCGCGGGCTCGACGGGCTGGTGCGTGCCATCGAGCAGTTGCAGGGGGCGTCGGTCCCGGCCTCGGCCCTGGAGAAGCTCGTCCTGCCGTCCCGCGTCGCCAATTACGCGCCCGGGATGCTCGACGAACTCACCGCGGCCGGAGAGGTGGTGTGGGCGGGCGCCGGTGCCCTGCCCGGCAAGGACGGCTGGGTCTCCCTGTACATGGCGGACGCGGCGCCCCTGCTGCTGGCGGCGCCCCACCCCCTGGAGCTGACCGCGCTCCACGAGTCCGTCCTGGGTGCGCTGTCCGGGGGCTACGGCCTGTTCTTCCGGCAGATCGCCGACCAGGTCCGCGCCACGACCCACCCCGACGCCACCGACCCCCAACTCGCCGACGCCCTCTGGGAACTGGCCTGGTCGGGCCGTCTGACCAACGACACCCTGACCCCGATGCGCTCCCTGCTGGGCTCGGGCCGCACCGCCGGCTCCACGGCCCACCGCGCCAAGCGCACCGTCCCGCGCGGGCGCTACGGCTCGCTCACCGCCGCCGCCCGCCCCGCGTCCCGCTCCGGCCCGCCGACGGTCGCCGGCCGCTGGTCCCTGCTCCCGGCCCAGGAACCCGACCCGACCGTGCGGGCCCACGCCCTGGCCCGCACCCTCCTCGACCGGCACGGCGTGGTGACCCGGGGCGCGGTCTCCGCCGAGGGCGTCGAGGGCGGCTTCTCGGCGACGTACCGCATCCTGTCAGCGTTCGAGGAGAGCGGTCAGGCCCGCCGCGGCTATGTGGTGGAGGGCCTGGGCGCCGCCCAGTTCGCGATGGACGGCGCGGTGGACCGCCTCCGCGCGGTGGCGAACGCCCGCGACCGGGGCGAGACCCTGGCGGCACCGGCCTCCCCGCCCACCGACTTCCCGGCCGACGCGTTCTCGGCCACCGACTTCCCGGCCAGCGACTTCCCGAGGACCGACTTCCCGACCACGGCCTTCGCGGGCCAGCCCTTCCCCGAGGGAACCGACGAGCAGCACGACGGCGACTTCGGCAGCGGTTTCGACGGCGACTTCGGCAGCGCCTTCGACACCGGATCCGACAGGACGGCCCGGCCCCACCCCACCAGGCCCGACGAGTACATCTCCCCCCGCGACTTCCCCGCACCCCCAACAGCACCCGCGCCCCCTCACCGACGCCACAACCGCCCCGCCCCCGACCCCCGAGCCGTGGTCCTCGCGGCCGCCGACCCGGCGAACGCGTACGGCGCCGCCCTCCCCTGGCCTGAGCCCCCCACCGGCGCCGGACACAAGCCGGGCCGCAAGGCCGGCTCGCTCGTGGTGCTGGTGGACGGCGAGCTGACCCTCTACATGGAACGCGGCGGCAAGACCCTGCTCGCCTGGCCCGCCACCTCCGACGACTCCCCCGCCGAGGACCCCCGCCTCCAGTCCGCCGCCGACGCCCTGGCCGCCGCGGCCCGCGCGGGCTCCCTCGGCACGGTCACCGTGGAGCGCGTCAACGGCACCTCGGCCCTGACGTCCCCCATCGGCACCCTCCTGGAAGGAGCGGGTTTCATCGCCACCCCCCGGGGTCTGCGCCTGCGCGCGTGACGCGGGCCGCGGATGTGGCCGTGCCACCCTTGACCCATGCCCGAAGGAGACACGGTCTGGCAGGCCGCCCGCCGCCTGCACACAGCCCTGGCGGGCAAGAGGCTGACCCGCAGCGACTTCCGCGTGCCCAGGTACGCCACGGTCGACCTCGCCGACCGCACCGTCCTGAACGTCACCCCGCGCGGCAAGCACCTCCTCACCCGGGTCGAGGGCGGCCTCACCCTCCACACGCACCTGGGCATGGAGGGCTCCTGGCGGGTGTACGCCGAGCGGCAGCGCTGGACCGGCGGCCCCGCCCACCAGATCCGCGCGATCCTCGCCACCGCCGACCTGGCGGCCGTCGGCTACCGACTCCCGCTCCTCGAGATCCTCCGCAGCAGCCACGAGACGAAGGCCGTGGGCCACCTCGGCCCCGACCTCCTCGGCCCGGACTGGAACCCCGACCAGGCCCTGGCCAACCTGCTCGCGGACCCCGCCCGCTCCCTCGGCGAGGCCCTCCTCGACCAGCGCAACCTCGCCGGCATCGGCAACGTCTACAAAAGCGAACTCTGCTTCCTCCTCGGCGCCACCCCCTGGCTCCCCGTCGGCGCCCTCCCGGCGGAACGCGCGGCCAAACTCCCCGTGCTCGCCCAGAACCTGCTGGAGGCCAACCGCGAACGCCCGGTCCGCAACACGACCGGCCGCCGCGGCCAGGACCTCTTCGTCTACGGCCGCGCACCCCGCCCGTGTCTGCGCTGCGGCACCCCGATCCGCTTGGCCAACCAGGGTGACGGCTCCCGCGAACGCCCCACGTACTGGTGCCCCAACTGCCAGACCGGCCCGGCCCCCACACCGGGACATCGCCGCCGTACCACCAATTGACGACCCGTCAGAAACCCTCGTACCGTCCCTCCATGGCCGTCCCCGCGTACGACCTCACCGGACGCACCGCCTTCGTCACCGGCGCCGCGAGCGGCATCGGCCGGGCCTCGGCCGTCCTGCTCGCGCAGGCCGGCGCCACCGTGCACTGCGCGGACCGCGACCCGCAGGGCCTGCACGAGACGGCGACCCTGATCAAGGACCGGGGCGGCACCGCCCACACCCACCCGCTGGACGTGACGGACCGCGCACATCTCAAGCAGGCGGTGGAGTCCTGTGAGCGTCTGGACGTGCTGGCCGCGGTCGCCGGGATCATGCACAGCAGCCCGGTCCTGGAGACGAGGGACGAGGACCTCGACCGCGTCCTGAACGTCAACTTCAAGGGCGTCCTGTACGCCTGCCAGGAGGCCGCCCGCCTGATGCTCGCCCGGCGCACGAGGGGCAGCATCGTCACCATGGCCTCGGGCGCCGTCGACACCGGCGGCCCCGGACTGCTCTGCTACGGCGCCGCCAAGGCGGCCGTGGTCCAGCTGACGAAGACCCTCGCGACCGAGGTGGGCCGGCACGGCATCCGCGTCAACGCCGTGGCACCGGGCTGGATCCGTACGCCCATGACGGACCGCCACGACGACGACGCACAGGCGCACACCGAGGCGCTCATGACCCGGATGGCGCCCCTCGGCCGGGTCGGCGAACCGGAGGACGTCGCCCACGCCGTGCTCTATCTGGCCTCGGACGCCTCGTCCTTCACAACGGGTCAGATTCTGCGTCCGAACGGGGGTGTGGCGATGCCGTGGTGACCCGGGCCGTCCGCCACGCCTGACCCCACCGCCCCGCGGCCAGGGCACCCGCGGCCCGCGCCTTCGGCACGCAGTGCACGGGAAGCAGGCTGAGCCCCCACCCCCCGGCGGCCACCGCGCCCTCGACCACCCCGGCGTCCGGCGCCACGGCCAGCCGCAGCACGGCCCACCACCACAGCGCCCCGAGCCCGAGCGCAGCCCCCCAGCGCGCTATCCCCACCATGAGCGCCACCTCCAGCCCGAAATGCCGAATACCCGCAGGCGCGAACGCCCGACCGCCGGCGCGACCCCGAGCGACTGCCGAAGCGACCCCGAGCGAAAGCCGAAGCGGCCCGGCGCGAGTACCGAAGCGCACGCCGAAGCGGCCCGACGCACATGCCGAAGCGGCCCGACGCGCATGCCGAGGCAGCCGAAGCTAGATCACCGCCCCGGCCACCACGAGGGCGCACCGACGGCACACGGAAGCACCGCGCCGGTCAGCCGTTCTCGGCCTGGAACATCCAATGGTGCTTCTCCAGATCGCCGGTGATCCCGATCAGGAGGTCCTGGGTGACCGGGTCCGGATCCTCGGTCACCTCGATCCGCTGCCGCATCCGGGTGATGACCGCGCCGAGCGCCGCCACCAGGGTGCCGACGGCGTCCCCGTCCTTGACCCAGCCGTCGGACACCGCCCCGATGCCGCTCTGGGCGGCCACGGTGGCGGCCCGCCCGTCGGGCGAGACCCCGAGCGCCGAGGAGCGCTCGGCCACGGTGTCCGCGTGCGCCCGTGCGAGGGTGACCACTTCGTCGAGCTGGAGATGCACCGTACGGAAGCGGGGCCCGACCACGTTCCAGTGGATCTGCTTCGCCACCAGGGCGAGGTCCACGAGGTCGACGAGCGCGCCCTGCAGCGCCTCGGACACGGTCTTCAGGTCGGCGTCGGACAACGGGCTCTTCACGACGTACATCCACATGCTCCGTTCGGTGGGCCGGCCCCGAGTACCAACGCCCTCCACGATGCACGAAAGCCCCGGCCGCCGCCTCTCCAGATCGTCCGGAGAAACCCCGGCCGGGGCTTCGCACACGTCCTCAGCGCATGATCAACTCGGGAGTCTCACGCGTGAGACTCACGCGGCGACCACGTCCACAGCTTCCGCGGGCGCCTTGATCGTCACCCGTTCCGGTGGCACACCGGTCACCGAAACGGAACCCAGCATCGGTCGGACCGACGTGGGCACGGGCTCACTGGGGGTGGCCGCAGCAGACTGGGCCAGCTCGGCGAGGGCGAGCTCGTCGCTCACTTCCCGCATGAGCTCGGACATCCGTACGTCCAGCGCGTCGCAGATGGCGGAGAGCAGCTCGGAGGAAGCCTCCTTCTGCCCCCGCTCCACCTCGGAGAGATAGCCGAGCGAAACTCGGGCGGACGAGGAGACTTCGCGCAGAGTACGGCCCTGGCGCTGGCGCTGCCGACGCAGCACGTCACCCAGCAGGCGACGGAGCAGAATCATCGGTGGCTCCCTCCTCGGACCGCGTAGCCGCATCCTTCACGCCCCACCGTACCGCCTCGCGCTGCGGCCGTGCGGGGAGCGATGTCGTGTTCACTCAGGGCTGCAAACATCAAAACCCCCCGTTCTGTTCCGTATCCTGTGCCCGCTCATTCTCGGTCTGTTCGCTCGCAAGCTGCTGAAGGAGCAACGCGAGTACGCTCCGTACACTCTCCATACGAATTTCCGCCCGGTCGCCGTTCAACCGCAGCGAGGCCACTTTCCCGCCACCGGCGGATCCGGAATCCGCTCCCGAGGGGCCGTCAACGGCTACGTAAACGGTTCCGACGGGCTGTCCGTCCTGCTCCTCGGGCCCCGCGACCCCGGTCGTCGCGATCCCCCAGTCGGCATCCAGCGCCTTGCGCACGCCGGCCGCCATCTCGGCCGCGACCTGCGGATCCACCGCTCCGCGCCGCTCCAGCAGGGTGGCGTCGACGCCGAGCATCCGGTGCTTGACCTCGGTGGCGTAGGCGGTCACCGAACCCCGGAAGGCCTTGGACGCCCCAGGGGCCGCTGTGATTTCCGCCGCAACAAGGCCACCAGTGAGCGATTCCGCGACCGCGAGGGTCTCGCCCCTCACGGTCAGTAGTCGCACCACCTCAGCGGCCGGGGAATTCACGCTTCCGTCTCCTCCGAAGCGGCCTCGCGCGCGGCGATCCCCTGCCTGCGCAGCACAATGGCCTGTCTTACGTAGTCAAGGCCGGTGACCACGGTCAGGACGACCGCCGCGGCCATCACCCACCACCTCAGAGTGGCCAGCCACCCCGTCAGCGCCAGGATGTACATCCCCACGGCCACGCCCTGGGTGAGCGTCTTGAGCTTGCCGCCCCGGCTCGCCGGGATGACGCCGTACCGGATGACGATGAAACGCAGCAGGGTGACGCCGAGTTCCCGGCCGAGGATCACCGCGGTCACCCACCACGGCAGATCGCCGAGCGCGGACAGACAGATCAGTGCCGCCCCCATGATCGCCTTGTCGGCGATGGGGTCGGCGATCTTCCCGAAGTCGGTGACCAGGTTGTACGTCCGCGCCAGATGACCGTCGAACAGGTCGGTGATCATGGCGATGGCGAAGGCCGCCCAGGCAAGCGAACGCCACGCCGGGTCATAGCCGCCGTCGGCCAGCATCAGCGCGACGAAGGCCGGCACGAGCAGCAGCCGGAGCATGGTCAGCAGATTGGCGATGTTCCAGACGCTGGCCTGGTTGACGGCCGCCGCCGCGATCTTCCCGCCCCGGGCCGGCTTCGCGCCCCCCGCCTCACCGGAGGCGGCGGGCGTCGCCTTGGCGGAGCCGCCCGCGGCGGACGCCGGGACTCCCGTCATCTGGCCGCCTCCTGACCGGGTGCGAGCGAGCCCTCGAGCGGCTCGGCGACGAGATCGACACCCTCGGTGCCGACCACCTTCGCCTCGACGATACGACCGACACTCAGGCCCGCGCCGCTCGTGAGCAGCACCTGGCCGTCCGTCTCGGGCGCCTGGTGCGCGCCACGGCCGTACACGCCCTCCTCGTCCATGGACTCCACGAGCACCCGCACGGTCTCGCCCATGCGCTCCTCGGCCCGCTGCGAGACGAGCTGCTCGGCCAGCCGGGAGACCCGCGCGAGGCGCTCGGCGACGACGTCCACGTCGAGCTTGTGCTCGTAGGTCGCCGCTTCGGTGCCCTCCTCGTCGGAGTAGCCGAAGACGCCGATGGCGTCCAGCCGCGCGTGGTTGAGGAAACGCTCCAGCTCGGCCAGGTCCGCCTCGGACTCGCCGGGAAAGCCCACGATGAAGTTGGAGCGCACGCCCGCCTCGGGAGCCTTGCTCCGGATGGTGTCCAGCAGCTCCAGGAAGCGGTCGGTGTCCCCGAAGCGGCGCATCGCGCGCAGCACGTCGGGGGCGGAGTGCTGGAAGGAGAGGTCGAAGTAGGGCGCGACCTTGGGCGTGCCGGTGAGGACGTCGATCAGCCCGGGGCGCATCTCGGCGGGCTGGAGGTAGCTGACACGCACCCGCTCGATGCCGTCCACCTCGGCCAGCTCGGGCAGCAGCGACTCCAGCAGCCGGATGTCGCCGAGGTCCTTGCCGTAGGAGGTGTTGTTCTCGGAGACCAGCATGATCTCCTTCACGCCCTGCTCGGCCAGCCAGCGCGTCTCGTTCAGCACGTCGCTGGGCCGCCGCGAGATGAAGGAGCCGCGGAAGGACGGGATGGCGCAGAAGGTGCAGCGACGGTCGCAGCCGGAGGCGAGCTTCACCGAGGCGACGGGGGCGCCGTCGAGCCGTCGGCGCAGGGGCGCACGGGGTCCGGAGGCGGGCGCGAGGCCCTCCGGGAGGTCCACCGGGGCATGCCCGGGCAGCGCCACCTCGGCGGCCGACTCCTGCCGCTCGGCCGGGCTGATCGGCAGCAGCTTGCGCCGGTCGCGCGGGGTGTGCGAGGCGTGGATGCCGCCGTTCAGGATGGTCTGGAGGCGGTCGGAGATGTTCGAGTAGTCGTCGAAGCCGAGCACGCCGTCGGCCTCGGGCAGGGCCTCGGCCAGTTCCTTGCCGTACCGCTCGGCCATGCAGCCGACCGCCACCACCGCCTGGGTTCTTCCGTGCCCCTTGAGGTCATTGGCCTCCAGCAGGGCGTCCACGGAGTCCTTCTTGGCGGCGTCGACGAAGCCACAGGTGTTGACGACGGCGACGTCCGCGTCGGAGGCGTCCTCCACGAGGTCCCAGCCGTCCGCCTCCAAGCGGCCTGCGAGCTCCTCCGAGTCCACCTCGTTACGGGCGCAGCCAAGAGTGACGAGTGCGACGGTACGGCGTTCAGGCATGGGCTCAAGACTACTTTGTCTCACTGACACCCAACGTCGACGGGGTTGGCCAAGATCAGCCAACCCCGCACGTAATGCACCGTCTCAGCCGACCTGCGGGTCGCCCTTCGTGTACGTCAGGCGCTCCACGGCCCCGGGCTGCCAGTCGTCGTCGATCTTCTTGCCGTTGACGTAGAGCTGGATCGCGCCGGCGTCGCCGAGGATGAGGTTGATCTTCTCGCTGTCCTGGAAGGTCTTGGAGTCGCCCTGCTGGAGCAGGCCGTCGAAGAGGAGCCGGCCGTTCCGGTCCTTCGCGGAGATCCAGCTCTTGCCGTCCGTGGCGCTGACCTGGACCGTGACCTTGTCCTGGGGCGCCGCGGCGATGGCACTGTCGGACGGGTCCGGCTTCGGGTCCTCGGGCTTCTCGGTCTTGGGCTTGGACGTGGCGGGCTTGCTGGTCGAGGGCGTGGCGCCCTCGGCGACCGAGGCCGCACCGCCGTCGTCCTCACCCTTGAACGCGGTGAAGCCGACGAAGCCGACCACGGCGACGATCGCGGCGACCATCGCCGCGGTCCAGTTCGGCCCGCGCCGCTCCGGGCGGATGCGCTCCGCCTCGAACAGCGGGGCCGCGGGAGTGGGCGCCGGGCGCCCGCCGTGGTCCGCGTCGTACTGGGCGATCAGCGGGGCAGGATCGACGCCGACGGCCTTGGCCAGGGTTCGGATGTGGCCCCGGGCGTACACATCGCCGCCACAGGGGCCGAAGTCGTCCGCCTCGATGGCGTGCACGATGGGCAGGCGGACCCGGGTGGCGTTGCTGACGTCGTCGACGGTCAGCCCGGCAGCGACTCGCGCCTGCTGCAGGGACCGGCCGACGGAGAGGCGGGCTTCGTCGGAAACGTCTTCGAACGGACGCTCGTCTTCAGGGGAGTTGCCGATGGACACGGGGGCGCCTTTCGAGCGTGTAGCCGCCTGTGCTGGAGGTTCAGTCTAGGGGGGGTGCGAAAGGGTGGGGCAACCGGGCGGTGGGACTTTGTACGCCATCGGTATGGCCGGTCACACCGATGGTGGGGCAGGAGCTTTTCGCTTCCCTCAACTTGACGTACGCCGAAGGGAAACGGTTGCTCAATGATCCCTTACGGGTGAGTCACGATCACGCATCGCCGGGCCCGCCCGCGAGGGACTTTCCTCAAGCCTCCCCGCGGATCTGGGCGAGCACTCCGTCCAGTTCGTCAGGTTTCACAAGAACATCACGTGCTTTGGAGCCCTCGCTCGGCCCGACGATGTTCCGCGACTCCATCAGGTCCATCAGCCGGCCCGCCTTGGCGAACCCGACCCGCAGCTTGCGCTGGAGCATCGAGGTGGAGCCGAACTGGGTGGAGACGACCAGCTCGGCCGCCTGGCACAGCAGGTCCAGGTCGTCGCCGATGTCCTCGTCGATCTCCTTCTTCTGCTTGGTGCCCACGGTGACGTCGTCCCGGAAGACCGGCGCCATCTGGTCCTTGCAGTGCTGGACGACCGCCGCGACCTCCTCCTCGGTCACGAAGGCGCCCTGCATTCGGGTGGGCTTGTTCGCGCCCATCGGCAGGAACAGTCCGTCGCCCTTGCCGATCAGCTTCTCGGCGCCGGGCTGGTCGAGGATGACTCGCGAGTCGGCGAGCGAGGAGGTGGCGAAGGCGAGCCGGGAGGGCACGTTCGCCTTGATCAGACCGGTGACGACGTCGACCGACGGCCGCTGGGTGGCCAGCACCAGATGGATGCCGGCCGCGCGCGCGAGCTGCGTGATGCGCACGATCGCGTCCTCGACGTCGCGCGGCGCCACCATCATCAGGTCGGCGAGCTCGTCGACGATCACCAGCAGATACGGGTACGGCTGGAGCTCGCGCTCGCTGCCCTCCGGCGGCTTGACCTTGCCGTCCCTTATCGCCTGGTTGAAGTCGTCGATGTGCCGGTAGCCGTACGCCGCGAGGTCGTCGTAGCGCAGATCCATCTCCCGTACGACCCACTGGAGCGCCTCGGCGGCCCGCTTGGGGTTGGTGATGATCGGCGTGATCAGGTGCGGAATGCCCTCGTAGGCGGTCAGCTCGACCCGCTTGGGGTCGACGAGCACCATCCGGACGTCCTCGGGCGTGGCGCGGACCATGATCGAGGTGATCAGGCAGTTGATGCACGACGACTTACCGGAACCGGTGGCTCCGGCGACCAGGACGTGCGGCATCTTCGCGAGGTTGGCCATGACATAGCCGCCCTCGACGTCCTTGCCGAGCGCCACCAGCATCGGATGGTCGTCCTCGGCCGCGGCGGCGAGGCGCAGCACGTCACCGAGGTTGACCATCTCGCGGTCGGTGTTCGGGATCTCGATGCCCACGGCCGACTTGCCGGGGATCGGCGAGATGATCCGCACGTCCGGGCTGGCCACGGCGTACGCGATGTTCTTGGTCAGCGCCGTGATCCGCTCGACCTTCACGGCGGGGCCGAGTTCCACCTCGTAGCGCGTCACCGTCGGCCCGCGCGTGAAGCCCGTGACGGCCGCGTCGACCTTGAACTCCATGAAGACATTGGTGAGCGAGGCGACGACGGCGTCATTGGCCGCGCTGCGCGACTTGCCGGGGCCCCCGCGCGTGAGGAGGTCCAGCGAGGGCAGCGCGTAGGTGATGTCCCCGGAGAGCTGGAGCTGCTCGGCGCGCGGCGGCAGGTCGGCGGGGGCCTCGGGGGCGGGCTTGGTGAGGTCGGCGACCTCGGCCTTCAGCTTCTCCTGCCGGGGCGGCCGAGCGGCCGGTACGGGCGTCGGCGTGGGCGTCGGCGTGGTCTCCTCGCGGTCCCCGGCGCTCACGCCCTGGGTGAGGTCGGCGACGATCGGCGAGGGCGGCATGCCGTGCAACACGGCCCCGTCGAGCGCGGCCGCGGCCGCCGCGGCCACGTCCACGGCGTCCATGGGACGGCTCATGTCGGGCTGGGGCACCGCGGAGCGCCGGGGCCGCCCCCGACGCCGCGAGAGGGCCTCCTGCTCGGCGCCGTCGGGGTCGTAGGACTCGGGCTCGGGCCGCCGCCGACGGCCCCGCGCGGGCAGCGCCTCACGCCACTGCTCGTCGTAGCGCTCGTCGTCGCCGAAGTCGGAGAACTCGTCCACCGAGGGGTCGTGCAGCACCCCGAGCCGCACCCCGAGCAGCCGCAGCCGCTGCGGGATGGCGTTGACCGGGGTGGCCGTGACGACCAGCAACCCGAAGATCGTGAGCAGCACCAGCAGCGGTACGGCGAGCACCTCGCCCATCGCGTACGTCAGAGGCGTCGCCGCACTCCAGCCGATGAGGCCGCCGGCGTCCCTTATCGCCTGCATGCCGTCGCTGCGGGCGGGCGAGCCGCAGGCGATGTGCACCTGGCCGAGGACGCCGATGACGAGCGCGGAGAGGCCGATCACGATACGGCCGTTGGCCTCGGGCTTCTCCGGGTGCCGGATGAACCGGGCCGCGATCACCCCGAGCAGGATCGGCACGAGCAGATCGAGCCGCCCGAAGGCGCCGGTGACGATGATCTCGACGAGTTCGCCGACGGGACCGCGCAGATTGGACCAGGTGCCCGCGGCGACGATCAGACCGATCCCGAGGAGCAGCAGCGCGATGCCGTCCTTGCGGTGGGCCGGGTCCAGGTTCTTCGCGCCCTGCCCTATCCCCCGGAACACGGCGCCGACCGCGTGCGCGAGCCCGAGCCAGACGGCGCGCACCAGCCGGTAGACGCCTCCGGTGGGGCTCGGGGCCGGCTTGGGCGCGGGCTTCCTCGCCGCGGCCTTCTTGGCGGGCGCCTTCTTCACAGGAGCCTTTTTGGCAGCGGCCTTCTTCACCGGACCCTTCGCGGGAGCGGCCGCCTTCTTCGCGGGCTGCTTCTTGGCTGCGGAGGGACGTGAGGCCATGGAGGTGAGATTACCGGTGGAGACGACAGGGGACACGTGTGCCCACTGCTTCACCCGTTCGTGTCGCCGTTACGACGGCGCTGAACTGACGCGCGTTCACAAAAAGGTCATCTCCAACGCGCCTCACGCGGGCGTCAGTTCGGCGAGGACACCGAGGACGTGTTGCCGGCGCCCGGTTCCAACGCGTCCAGCGCGCGCCGCAGTCCGGTGAGTTTGCGCTCCAGATGAGCCGCCGTGGCGACCGCCGCCGCGTCCGCCGACTCGTCGTCGAGCTGCTTGGACAGCGCCTCGGCCTGCTCCTCGACCGCCGCGAGCCGCGCGGACAGTTCGGCCAGCAGTCCCGCCGGTTCCTTCGTCTCGGCGCCGGCGCTCCGGCCGCCGCCCTCCAACTGCAGCCGCAGCAGCGCCGCCTGCTCCCTGAGCTGGCAGTTCTTCATGTACAGCTCGACGAAGACCGAGACCTTCGCTCGCAGCACCCACGGGTCGAAGGGCTTGGAGATGTAGTCCACCGCCCCCGCGGCGTACCCGCGGAAGGTGTGGTGCGGACCGTGGTTGATCGCGGTGAGGAAGATGATCGGGATGTCCCGGGTCCGCTCCCGCCGCTTGATGTGCGCGGCGGTTTCGAAACCGTCCATGCCCGGCATCTGGACGTCCAGCAGAATGACCGCGAAGTCGTCCGTGAGCAGCGCTTTGAGCGCTTCCTCCCCGGACGATGCCCGCACCAGGGTCTGATCGAGCGCAGAGAGGATCGCCTCCAGCGCGAGCAGATTCTCCGGCCGGTCATCGACCAGGAGGATCTTGGCCTTCTGCACCATGGCCCGCCCTCCTCGCCCCGGCATGGGGCCTCCCCTGTCCGCAGGACTTGGGGAAGCGCCGACGGGCGCCGCCCCGGGGGACGACTCCCTTGCGCCGCCCGTCCTCGTGCCGGTCATGGTAGCCGCACCCCGCCTGTCGCCACACCCTGTCACCGCGATGTCACTGTGCACGTAGCAGAAACGTAGCGGGAGACCAGAAGGTTCCCCGCATCCCGTACTTCTACACGGCGTCGCACACACTGAGTCAGCAACTCCGCGTGAACACCGTAGGTTCCCACCGGGCCCCGTACGGGCCTGGTCACCGGGCCCGTACGAACCTCGTACGAAGCCCGCACACCGGGGCCGGGCGGCGCCCGGCCGGTCCCGTCACTCCTCCCGCATCCACTGATCCATCACCGACAGCAGGTGATCGGGGTCGACCGGCTTGGTCACATAGTCGGAGGCACCCGACTCGATCGCCTTCTCCCGGTCGCCCTTCATCGCCTTGGCGGTCAGCGCGATGATCGGCAGCCCGGCGAACTGCGGCATCCGGCGGATCGCCGTGGTCGTCGCGTACCCGTCCATCTCGGGCATCATGATGTCCATCAGCACCACCGCCACGTCGTCGTGCTGCTCCAGCACCTCGATGCCCTCACGGCCGTTCTCGGCGTACAGCACCGACAGGCCGTGCTGCTCCAGGACGCTGGTGAGCGCGAAGACATTGCGGATGTCGTCGTCGACGATCAGCACCTTCTCGCCGCCGAACCGGATGCCCCTGCGCCCCTGCGGCGCCGGCTCCCGCTCCACCGTCGGCCACTGCTCCACCTGCGCGGGCCGCTGCTCCAGCTCGGCACCGGTCCTGCGGCGGCGCCGGAAGAGCGCGGCGGCGCCGTTCTGGGTCTCCCGGTACGACTTCACCTCGGCCGGCGTCTCGATCTCCACGTCCGACAGCTCGGACAGCTCCGCCGCCGACGCCACCAGGTCCCCGGCCTCCAGCGCGGGCATGGGCTGCTGGTGGTAGCCCTGCGGCGGCAGCTCGCTCGGGTGCAGCGGCAGATACAGCGTGAAGGTCGAGCCGCGTCCCGGTTCGCTCTGCGCGTGGATCTCGCCGCCCAGCAGCTGCGCGATCTCCCGGGAGATCGACAACCCCAGTCCCGTACCGCCGTACTTGCGGCTGGTCGTGCCGTCGGCCTGCTTGAACGCCTCGAAGATCACCCGCATCTTGCTGGCGGCGATGCCGATGCCGGTGTCGGTCACCGAGAACGCGATCAGATCGGCGTCCGCGTCCCGCAGCGAACCGGTCTCCAGCAGCTGCTCCCGGATCGCCACCGGAACGTCCGCCCCGGCCGGCCGGATCACCAGCTCCACCGAGCCGGAGTCGGTGAACTTCACCGCGTTGGACAGCAGGTTGCGCAGCACCTGGAGCAGGCGCTGCTCGTCGGTGTGCAGCGTGGCGGGCAGCTCCGGCGAGACCCGCACCGACAGGTCCAGGCCCTTCTCCGCGGTCAGCGGCCGGAAGGTGGCCTCCACGTAGTCCACGAGCTGCACGAGCGCGATACGGGTCGGGGAGACGTCCATCTTGCCCGCCTCGACCTTGGAGAGGTCGAGGATGTCGTTGATCAGCTGGAGCAGGTCGGAACCGGCGCCGTGGATGGTCTCGGCGAACTCGACCTGCTTCGGGGAGAGGTTGCCCTCGGCGTTGTCGGCGAGCAGCTTGGCCAGGATCAGCAGCGAGTTGAGCGGGGTGCGCAGCTCGTGCGACATGTTGGCCAGGAACTCGCTCTTGTAGCGCATCGACACGGCGAGCTGCTCGGCGCGCTCCTCCAGGACCTGCCGCGCCTCCTCGATCTCGGTGTTCTTCACCTCGATGTCGCGGTTCTGCTGGGCCAGCAGCTCGGCCTTCTCCTCCAGTTCGGCGTTGGACGCCTGAAGGGCCTTCTGCCGGTTCTCCAACTCGGCCGACCGCTCCTGGAGTTGCTCGGTCAGCTCCTGCGACTGCTTGAGCAGCACCTCGGTCTTGGTGTTGACGGAGATGGTGTTGACGCTGGTAGCGATCATCTCCGCGATCTGGTTGAGGAAGTCCTTCTGGATCTGCGTGAACGGCGTGAAGGAGGCCAGCTCGATCACGCCGAGCACCTTGCCCTCGAACAGCACCGGCAACACGATCACCTGCGCGGGCGGAGCCTCGCCGAGGCCGGAGGAGATCTTCAGATAGCCGCTGGGCGCGTTCTCCACCAGGATCGTGCGCTTCTCCTGGGCGGCCGTGCCGACGAGCGCCTCCCCCGGCCGGAACGACGTCGGCATGGAGCCCATCGAGTAGCCGTAACTGCCCAGCATCCGCAGCTCGTACTGGTCCTCGCCGCCATGGCTCGCGTCGGGCATCGCCAGGAAGAACGCGCCGTGCTGCGCGGAGACCACCGGGGTCAGCTCGCTCATGATCAGCGAGGCCACGTCCTGGAGGTCCCGGCGGCCCTGCATCAGCGCGGAGATCCGGGCGAGGTTGCCCTTGAGCCAGTCCTGCTCCTTGTTGGCGATCGTGGTGTCGCGCAGGTTGGCGATCATCTTGTTGATGTAGTCCTGGAGTTCCGAGATCTCGCCGGACGCGTCGACGTCGATCTTCAGGTTCAGGTCACCGCGGGTCACCGCGGTCGCCACGCGCGCGATGGCACGCACCTGCCGGGTGAGGTTCCCGGCCATCTCGTTCACGGACTCGGTCAGGTCCCGCCAGGTCCCGTCGACGTCACGCACGCGTGCCTGGCCGCCGAGCTGTCCCTCGGTGCCCACCTCGCGGGCGACCCGGGTGACCTCCTCCGCGAAGGAGGAGAGCTGGTCGACCATCGTGTTGATGGTCGTCTTGAGCTCGAGGATCTCGCCCCGCGCGTCGATGTCGATCTTCTTGGTAAGGTCGCCCTTGGCGATGGCGGTGGTGACCATGGCGATGTTCCGCACCTGACCGGTCAGGTTGGACGCCATCTGGTTCACCGACTCGGTGAGGTCCTTCCACGTACCGGCCACGCCCGGCACCCGCGCCTGGCCGCCCAGGATGCCGTCCGTACCCACCTCACGGGCCACCTTGGTGACCTGGTCGGCGAACGAACTCAGCGTCTTCACCATGGTGTTGAAGGTGTCCGCGAGCTGCGCGACCTCGCCGCGCGCCTCGATGGTCACCGTCCGGGTCAGGTCGCCGTTGGCGACGGCCGCCGCGACCTGGGAGATGTTCCGCACCTGCACGGTCAGGTTCTTGGCCATCAGGTTGACGTTGTCGCTGAGGTCCTTCCAGATGCCGGTGACGCCCGGCACGTGCGCCTGGCCGCCCAGGATGCCCTCGGTGCCCACCTCACGGGCCACCCGGGTCACCTGCTCGGCGAAGGACGACAGCTGGTCGACCATGGTGTTGACGGTGGTGACGAGCTCGAGGATCTCGCCCTTGGCGTCGACGGTGATCTTCTTGGACAGGTCGCCCTTGGCCACCGCGGTCGTGACCTCGGCGATGTTGCGCACCTGGATGGTCAGGTTGTTGGCCATGAAGTTCACCGACTGGGTGAGGTCCTTCCAGGTGCCGGAGACTCCCTGCACCTCGGCCTGACCGCCCAGCTGGCCCTCCGTGCCCACCTCGCGGGCGACCCGGGTGACCTCCTCCGCGAAGGAGGAGAGCTGGTCGACCATCGTGTTCAGGGTGTTCTTCAGCTCCAGGATCTCCCCGCGCGCGTCCACGGTGATCTTCTGGGACAGGTCACCCCGGGCCACCGCGGTGGCGACCTGCGCGATGTTGCGCACCTGGGCGGTGAGGTTGCCCGCCATGCCGTTCACGGAGTCGGTCAGATCGCGCCACACACCGGCCACACCGGGCACCTGTGCCTGCCCGCCGAGGCGCCCCTCGGTGCCCACCTCACGGGCCACCCGGGTCACCTGCTCGGCGAACCCGGAGAGCTGGTCGACCATCGTGTTGATGGTGTTCTTCAGCTCCAGGATCTCGCCGCGCGCGTCGACGTCGATCTTCTGGGACAGGTCACCCCGGGCCACCGCCGTCGTCACCTGGGCGATCTGCCGCACCTGCGAGGTCAGGTTGCCGGCCATGAAGTTGACGGAGTCGGTGAGCTCCTTCCACGTCCCCGACACCCCCGGGACGACCGCCTGACCGCCGAGGCGGCCCTCCGTGCCCACGTCCCGGGCCATCCGGGTCACCTGGTCGGCGAAGGCCGAGAGCTGGTCGACCATCGTGTTCACGGTGTTCTTCAGCTGGAGCATCTCGCCGGAGACGTCCACCGTGACCTTCTGGGAGAGGTCGCCGTTGGCCACCGCCGTCGTCACCTGGGCGATGTTGCGCACCTGTCCGGTGAGGTTGCGGAACGCGGTGTTGACGGAGTCCGTCAGGTCCTTCCAGGTCCCCGCGGCCCCGGGCACCTGCGCCTGCCCGCCCAGCTCGCCCTCGACACCGACCTCCCGGGCCACGCGGGTGACCTCGGAACCGAAGGACGACAGCTGGTCGACCATGCCGTTGACGGTGTTCTTCAGCTCCAGCATCTCGCCGGCCACGTCGACGGTGACCTTCTGCGAGAGGTCGCCGTTGGCCACGGCCGTCGTCACCGCGGCGATGTCGCGCACCTGGATCGTCAGGTTCCGGAAGACCGTGTTGACGGAGTCCGTCAGGTCCTTCCACGTGCCCGCGGCACCCGGCACATTGGCCTGGCCGCCGAGCCGGCCCTCGGCACCGACCTCGTTGGCCACGCGCGTGACCTCGTCCGCGAAGATCCGCAGCGTCTCGGTCATCTGGTTGATGGTGTCCGCGAGCTGCGCGACCTCGCCGCGCGCCGACACGGTCACCTTCTGCGACAGATCACCGTTGGCGACCGCGGTGGTGACCTGCGAGATCCCGCGCACCTGGGCCGTGAGGTTGCCGGCCATCAGGTTCACCGAATCGGTGAGGTCCTTCCACACACCCGCCACACCGGGCACCTGCGCCTGACCGCCCAGCTCGCCCTCGGTGCCCACCTCGCGCGCGACGCGGGTCACCTCGGACGAGAACGACGACAGCTGGTCCACCATCGTGTTGACGGTGTTCTTCAGCTCCAGCATCTCGCCGGCCACATGGACCGTGACCTTCCGCGACAGATCACCCTTGGCGACCGCCGTGGTCACCAGCGCGATGTCCCGCACCTGCGCGGTCAGCCGGTACGCCATCGTGTTGACGGAGTCGGTCAGGTCCTTCCACGAACCCGACATGCCACGCACGCGTGCCTGCCCGCCCAGCTTGCCCTCGGTACCCACCTCGCTGGCCACGCGGGTGACCTCGTCGGTGAACGTGGACAGCTGGTCGACCAGATTGTTGACGGTACGGCCGACCTTGAGGAACTCCCCGCGCAGCGGATGCCCGGTCCCGTCCGGCGCCTGCGTCCGCAGCTCCATGCGCGGCGACAGATCACCCTCGGCCACCGCCGAGAGCACCCGGCCGACCTCGGAGACGGGCCGTACGAGGTCGTCGACCAGGGCGTTGGAGTTGTCGACGGCGGTCGCCCAGGAGCCCTCGCAGGCGCCTGTTTCCAGCCGTTCCGTGAGCTTGCCCTCGCGGCCCACCATGCGCCGTACCCGCGACAGCTCGCCGGTGAGATGCAGATTGCGGTCGGCCACCTCGTTGAAAACGGCCGCGATCTCGGACATCACGCCGTCGCCGGAGACCGTGAGCCGCTTGCGGAAGTTCCCGTCCCGCATGGAGACGAGGGCCGCCAGCAGCCGGTTCAGCGCGGCCGTGTCCACCGCGGTGGTCCCGCCACGCGGTTTGCGCTGGTTCATCAGGGACTGTCCGCCTTTCGCGCGCGTCTTCGTGCCCCGCGTCGCTTCGCCAGACTCCACTGTGTCCCTCCCGCAGGGGTCGACCGTCACTGCCGTGCTCCCGGCACTTTCGAACGGCGTACCGATTACTACTGAGTATTTCCGCCGGATCCATCAGGCCGCATCACGTGCTGCTGCCCGCCTTGAGCGGCGCGCACTCGGCCCGTCCACACCTTCACAAGAAGCTTGCCCAGTGTTTCACCCCGGCTGAACCCGGCCATAACAGTTCGGCAGCTTCACACACCGTCCGCACACCCTCCGGGCGGAAACACTGCAGACCGGCATCCGCGTGGACGGCGAAGGTAAGTAACCTTGCATGCGGCTGTCCAGCCGCACCGGTCCGTCCGGCTAGGGCGGTGGCACGGATACGAGCGGGCATCGGAGGGGCGGCCGCAACATGACCACCGGACTGATCCCGGGGGAGCAGCCCTCGGACCCCCGGCCGACGGGCGGCCTGCCGCATCAGCGGCAGGAGCCGGTCGGCCAGGGAGCCCTGCACGTCGACAACCGGTCGAGGAGTTCTGTGATCACCGCGCGCGCGGCCGCCAGCTTCGAGCCCGTCGGGCGATCGGTCGCGAGCGCCCGCTCCTTCGTCCGCGACACCCTCCAGGGCTGGGGCTTCGCCGACATCGTCGACGACGCCGTGGTCCTCACCAGCGAGCTGGTGACCAACGCCGTCGTCCACGCGGGCACCTCCGCCGACGTCCTGTGCCTGCGCTCCGAGGAAGGCGTACGGATCGAGGTCGCCGACCGCTACCCGGAGCGCGAGATCCCGCTCCAGGGCACGGCCGTCAACATGGGCAGCCCCGACCGCGAGGGCGGCCGCGGCCTGCAGCTCTGCGCGGCCCTGGCCGGCCGCTGGGGCGTGGACTACACGCCCACGCACAAGCAGGTCTGGTTCCAACTCGACCTCCCCGAGCGCCCGGTGGGCACCCGCGCCGCCGGCCCGCCACTCCCCGCCGACCTCCTCCCGCTCGCCGACAGCCGCGTCCGCGTCGCCGTGGTCCAGATCGACCGCACCGGCTCCATCTCGGCGTGGAACGAAGACGCCGAGGAACTCTTCGGCTACCCCGCCGAGCAGGTCACCGGCAAACCGCTCACCGACCTCGCCGCCTGGCCGCACACCCCGGGCACCAGCACCGGCATCGCGGAGGCCCTCCAACTCTCCCGCTGGGAGGGCAGCTACGGCATCCGCGGCGCCAGCGGCCGGGTGACCCCGGTGTACGCCTCACACCTCCGCGTCCGCGACACCGACGGCGACCCGTCCACGGTCTGCCTGCTGGTGCGGGACCACGAACGCGCGGTCCTGCAGACGCCGATGCGCCTGCCTGCCTCCGACGCCGGCGGCTCCGGCGAGGGCCAGAGCGCCGACCCCTTCGAGGTGTTCATCGGCTCCCCGGCCCCGGACGACCTGGACGGCCTCCTCCAGCGCACGGTGGAACGCGCCCGCGACATGCTCGACGGCGACTCCGCCTTCCTGCTCCTCGCGACCGACGACGAGACCGAGTTGGAGGTCCGCGCCTCCACAGGCCTGCCCTCCGCCCGCCAGCGCTTCGCACGCGTGCCCGTCGAGGCCGGCCCCGGCCGCTACGGCTCCGCCCGCATGCCCGCGGTCCACGAGGACCTGACTATGGTCCCCGGCGCCGTACCGCTGCTGAGCGGCACGGGCATGCGCTCGGTCGTCACGGTCCCGCTGAAGGTCGAGGGCCGCCTCACCGGCTCGCTCGGCGTGGCCGCCGAGGCCCCGAGCAGATACTCCAACGAAGAGGCCCTGCGCCTGCAGTTCGCCGCCGACCGCATCGCGCTGGCCGTGGAGTCGGCCCGCCTCGGCGAACTGGAGCGGCTGCGCCGCGGCTCGCTGAGCTTCCTGGTCGAGGCCTCCGACCTGCTCGCCGGCACCCTGGACCGCGATCAGACCCTGGCCCTGATGGCCCAGATGACGGTCCCCACCCTCGCCACCTGGTGCGCGGTCTACACGATCGCGGACCAGGCCTCCGAGCCCTACCTGTCGTACGTCCTGCACGAGGACGAGGAACTCATCGACGGCATCAAGTCGTTGCTCTCGAAGATCGCGCCGCCCGACCCGGTCCCGACGCCCGGCGCCCGCATCTGGTCGGCCCCCGCCGAAGCGGCCCACGAGGCGGCGCTGCGCACCTCCATGCGCAGCCTGGGCCTCGGCGAGCCGCTCCCCCGCGTCAGCTCCGGCATCGGCCCGACCCTGGCCACCGCGTCGGCGGTGGGCGGCGAGACGGTCGTACTGCCCCTGGTGGCCCGCAACCGCGTCATCGGCATGCTGACCCTCGGCAAGCCCACGGACGAGCACTTCCGCCAGGAGATCCTGGAGTTGGCGGAGGACCTCTCCCGAAGGGCCGCTCTCGCCCTCGACAACGCCCGCCTCTACTCCGAGCGCACGGCCATCAGCCAGTCCCTCCAGCGCAGCCTCCTGCCGCCCGAACTCCCCGAGATCGAAGGCGTCGAGGTCGAGGTCATCTACCGCGCGGCCGGCGAGGGCAACGAAGTCGGCGGCGACTTCTACGACCTGTTCCCGATCAGCGACGGCGCCTACGGCTTCGCCATCGGCGACGTCTGCGGTACGGGCCCGAACGCGGCGGCGGTCACGGGCCTCGCCCGGCACGCCCTGCGCCTGCTCGCCCGCGAGGGCCTCAGCGGCCCGGCGGTCCTGGAGCGCCTCAACTCCGCGATCCTCGACGAGGGCGCCCGCAGCCGCTTCCTGACCCTCCTCTACGGCGAGCTGCGCCCGCAGGAGGACGGCAGCGCGGAGTTGAAGGTGGTCTGCGCGGGCCACCCCCTCCCGCTCCGCCTGCGCCAGGACGGCACCGTCGAACCGGCCGCAGAACCCCAGCCGCTGCTCGGCGTGATGGAGGATCTGGAGCTCTACGAGGAGACGGTGACGCTCGACCCCGGCGACGTCCTGCTGTGCGTCACGGACGGCGTCACCGAGCGCCGCGAAGGCACCCGCATGCTCGGCGACGACGGCCTCACCGACGTCCTGACGACCTGTACGGGCCTCACGGCCGGCGCGGTCGCCGCCCGCATCATGCGCGCCGTGGAGCGCTTCGCCTCGGACGCCCCGTCCGACGACATGGCGATCCTCGCGATGCGCGTCCCCGGCCTCCACAAGGACTGAACGAGCACAAAGACTGAACGCATGCGAAAGGCCCCCGCCCGGAAGGGCGAGGGCCTTTGTGCTGTGGAGCCCCCAAACGGAATCGAACCGTTGACCTTCTCCTTACCATGGAGACGCTCTACCGACTGAGCTATAGGGGCCTGTTCCCTGCGCGGTTTCCCGCGCGGCAACGAGGTAGATCATACCCTGAATTCGCGCGTGGTTCGAACCACCGCTAACCGGCCGGCTGGAGCAGCCCACCCAGGGCGTTGCACGCAGAGACGATCCTCTGCATGTCCCGCTTGGTCAGCCCGGCGTCCACCGGCAGCGTGAGCGTCTCGTCGGCGGCCCGCTCGGTCTCCGGCAGGGACACACACCGACGGAACTCCGGCAGCCGGTGCACCGGCGTCTTCACCGGCACCCTGCAGTCGACACCACGAGCCCGCACAGCGCGGGCGAAGGCGTCCCGGTCGGGCCGCCCATTGCCGGGCACGCGCACGACGTACTGCTGGTAGGTGTGCCCGTCACCCCCGTCGGGCGTCTGCACACCCTTCAACTTCGCGTCGAGGAAACCGGCCCGCTGCCGCCGCTGAGCGATCTCGTCGTACGGCGCCACGGACTCTCCCTGCTCCAGCACCAGCAGCCCGTGCCGCTGTCCGACGCCATGCAGCCGCGCGACATCGGCGGACCGACCGAAGCGGTGTACGACGACGACAGCCGCCGTCCGTGCGGTGACGACCGACTCGACGCGGGACGCGTCCAGGCAGTACGTCACCGGATCTATGTCGGCGAACACCGGAAGCGCCCCGGCCAGGACCACGGCCTCGGCTACCTCGGCGTTCCCGAAGGCCGGTACGACGACCTCGTCACCGACTCCGACGCCGGCGGCCCTGAGCATTGCAGCAGTACCCATGCTGCGGATGTTGGTTCCGCAACGTGAACTTCAAGTGACGCACAGCAAAAAAGGGTTGGACCCCGAACCGAAGTTCAGGATCCAACCCTTTCAATAATCGTTCGGCGGCGTCCTACTCTCCCACAGGGTCCCCCCTGCAGTACCATCGGCGCTGTAAGGCTTAGCTTCCGGGTTCGGAATGTAACCGGGCGTTT
>NZ_JBWKCI010000013.1:0-299705 GCF_056436565.1 Streptomyces sp. NPDC043726 | reverse complement strand
TTCTGGTGGCCGAAGTTCACCGGCAAGATGCTCGACGAGCGGCTCGGCAAGATCACGTTCTGGACGCTGTTCATCGGCTTCCACGGCACCTTCCTCGTCCAGCACTGGCTGGGCACGAACGGAATGCAGCGCCGGATTCCGGACTATCTGGCGGTGGAGGGCCTGACCGCGCTCAACACGGTCTCGACGGTCTTCTCGTTCGTCCTCGGTCTGTCGCTGCTGCCGTTCTTCTACAACGTGTGGAAGACCGCCAAGTACGGCAAGAAGGTCGAGGTCGACGACCCGTGGGGCTACGGCCGTTCACTGGAATGGGCGACCTCCTGCCCGCCGCCGCGGCACAACTTCGCCGTACTCCCCCGCATCCGCAGCGAATCCCCGGCGTACGACCTGCATCACCCCGAGATCGCCGCTCCGGTGCGGGAGTTGAGCCCGCGGTGACGGCGCGGGAGGGCCGTGAGCTGGTCGGCCGGATCGAGGGGTATCTGCTGGTCGCCGCCACCCACGAGGAGGGCCGTACGGCGGCGGAGCGCTTCTGCGCCCCGCTGGCTCCCTGGCTGACGGGGGCGCAACGGGACGAGCTGGAGCGGCGGTTCGTGGCGGAGTACACGGCTCTGGCGCGGCAGTCGTGGCGGCGGACCGCGGAGCGGGCGGAGGAGTTGCGGGCCGAGTACGAGGAGCGGTACGGCGCGCTGCGACGGCGGCTGCTCGCGGCCTGGCTGCTGGCGTGCGCCGGAGTCGTGGTCGTGGCCGGACTCGTGGTCGCGCTGCGATGAGAACCCGGCTCCCGGGGCCATACTGGCCGTCGTGCGCGTAGCGATCATGACAGCGGGCTCCCGGGGCGACGCGGCCCCCTACACCGGACTGGGCCATGCGCTGGCCCGAGCGGGGCATCAGGTCACCCTGGTCACGCACGGCTGCTTCGAACGGCTGGCGGCGGGTGCGGGGCTGGGCTTCCATCCCCTGCCCGTCGATCCGCGCGAGGAGTTGCACTCCACACGCGGCCGGGGCCTGCACCGCAGCAACACCGGGGTGGGAAAGCTGATGCGGGTGTCCGCCATGGCGCGGGCGCTGGTGGGCCGGATGACGGACGACCTGGTGGCCGCCGCGCAGGCCGGCGACGTCCTCCTGCTGTCCACTTCCCTCGCCCCGCTCGGCCGGACCATCGCGGAGGGCCTGCGCCTGCCCTGCCTGGGCGCCTACCTCCAACCGCTCGCCCCCACCAGGGAGTTCGCGCCTCCGGTACTGGGCGGCGGCTCCCTGGGCCCGGTCGGCAACCGCATGGCCGGTCACGGGGTCAACCTGGTGATGGACCGCATCTTCGCCTCCACGCTGCCGTCGGTGCGGGCCCGGCTGGGCCTGCCCCGCACCCGCGCCCTGCGTGAGATGCCGGTCCTGCACGGCTTCAGCCCGCTGGTCGTGCCGCGCCCGCGGGACTGGCCGTCGGGTCTCGACGTGGCCGGCTACTGGTGGCCGTACGACCAGGACACCCGACTCCCGCCGGAGATCGAGGACTTCCTCGACGCGGGTGAGCCGCCGGTCTTCGTCGGGCTGGGCAGCGCGACGGTTCCGGACCCCCGGCGGCTGAGCGCCGAGATCGTCCGTGGCCTGCGGCGGGCCGGACTGCGCGGTGTGATCCAGCGCGGCTGGGGCGGGCTTGCGGCCGACGGCGACGACATGCTGACCATCGACGAGGTCCCGCACTCCGCGCTCTTCCCGCGCATGGGCGCCGTCGTCCACCACGCGGGCGCCGGCACGACGGCCGCGGGACTGCGCGCCGGGGTCCCGGCGGTACCGGTGCCGATCCAGTTCGACGAGACCTTCTGGGCCCAGCGCCTGGTCACCCTCGGCGTGGCCCCGCGCCGACTGCCCCTGCGGGATTTGACGGCAGCCGCCCTGGCCCCGGCCCTCGAACAGGCCGTACGACATCCTTCCCACCGCGAGCGGGCACGCGCCCTCGGGGAGCGGATCCGTGCGGAGGACGGCACGGGGCCGGTCGTGGCGGCGGTGGAGCGGCTCGCGAAGTAGCCGGGCGGGGGCGGGCGATCTCCGCCACACGCATGTGATCTCTGTGGCGCGCCGCGCGGCGGGGAGGAACAATCCACCACGGAACGGAAACCGATCCGGTGGAAGAGGTACCTCGCATGGTCGAGCAGGACGAGCGATTCGACGTCGTCGTACTCGGCGCCGGGCCCGGCGGCTACGTCGCCGCCGTCCGCGCCGCCCAGCTGGGCAAACGCGTCGCGGTCGTCGAGGAGAGGTACTGGGGCGGCGTGTGCCTGAACGTGGGCTGCATCCCCACCAAGGCGCTGCTGCGCAACGCCGAGCTGGCGCACATCTTCACCCGCGAGGCGAAGACCTTCGGCATCAAGGTCGACGGACAGGTCTCCTTCGACTACGGCGAGGCCTTCCGCCGTAGCCGCAAGGTCGCCGACGGCCGGGTCAAGGGCGTCCACTACCTGATGAAGAAGAACAAGATCACCGAGCTGGACGGCCGGGGCACCTTCCTGGACCCGCACACCCTCCAGGTCACCGACTACGACGGAAACACGCGGACCATCGGGTTCGAGCACTGCATCATCGCCACCGGCGCCACCCCGAAACTGCTGCCCGGCACCAAGCGCAGCGCGCGCGTGGTGACGTACGAGGAGCAGATCCTCGCCGAGGACCTGCCGCGGTCGATCGTCATCGCGGGCGCCGGCGCCATCGGCATCGAGTTCGCCTACGTCCTGCACCACTACGGCGTGAAGGTGACCGTCGTCGAGTTCCTGGACCGCATGGCGCCCCTGGAGGACGCCGAGGTCTCCGCCGAACTCGCCCGCCAGTACCGCAAGCTGGGCATCGACGTGCTGACCTCCACCCGGGTCGACGCCATCGACGAGTCCGGCCCCCAGGTCCGGGTCACGGTCACGGGCAAGGACGGCGCCCAGCAGGTCCTGGAGGCCGACAAGGTCCTGCAGGCCATCGGCTTCGCCCCGAACGTCTCCGGATACGGCCTGGAGAACACCGGCGTGACGGTGACCGAGCGGGGTGCCGTCGACGTCGACGGCCGCTGCCGCACCTCCGTCCCGCACATCTACGCCATCGGCGACGTGACCGCGAAGCTGATGCTCGCGCACACGGCCGAGGCCATGGGTGTGATCGCCGCCGAGACGATCGCCGACGCGGAGACCATGGAACTCGACTACGCGATGATCCCGCGCGCCACCTACTGCCAGCCGCAGATCGCCAGCTTCGGCTACACCGAGGAGCAGGCCCGCGAACTCGGCTACGACGTCAAGGTCGCCAAGTTCCCCTTCACCGCCAACGGCAAGTCCCACGGCCTCGGTGACACCACCGGCTTCGTGAAGCTGATCAGCGATGCGAAGTACGGCGAGCTCATCGGCGGCCATCTGATCGGCCCGGACGTCACCGAGCTGCTGCCGGAGCTCACCCTGGCCCAGCAGTGGGACCTCACCGTGCACGAGGTCGCCCGCAACGTCCACGCCCATCCGACCCTCGGCGAGGCCGTCAAGGAAGCGGTGCACGGCCTGGCCGGTCACATGATCAACATGTGAGGGTCAGGCCGCGTCGATCCGGTCGAGCAGCTCGCGGGCCTCGGCGGTACGGCGGTGGCCGGGGCCGAAGGCGGCCAGGCAGGCGTCGTGCGCGGCGGTCGCGCGCGCCCGGGCCTCGGTACGGCTGCCCAGCCCCAGCAGGGCGGTGGCGAGGGCCAGTTCGACGGCACCGGTCTCCGCGCGGCTCTCGTGCCCGGGCAGTCGGAGGCGCAGCGCGTCGGCGCGCTCCGCCTCGGCGAGGGCCTCCTCGTGGCGGGTCTGGCCGTTGAGGCTGCGGGCCAGGCCGAGGCGCAGGACCAGCCCGAAGCGGTCCGAGGCCGGATGGGCGGCGAGGGCGTCGCGGGCCAGCGCCTCGGCCTCCGCGTGCCGGCCTTGGGCGTTGACGGCGTAGACCAGTCCGTTGCGGGCGGCCGCGGCCAGGCGCGGCATCTCCGGCCCATTACCGCGGGCCGCCGCCCGGGCGACGGCCGCGCACTCCGCCTCGCATTCGGCGTGCCGGGCGAGCGCGGTGAGCGCCTGGGCCCGGTCCGAGCGCAGTTTCAGCGTCTGCGGGTGTTCGACGCCGAAGACCCTGCCGAACACGGGCACCAGCGCGTCGTACTCGTCCATGGCTTCGGCGTGGCGCCCCTGGGCACCCATCGCGAGCGCGGCGACGCTCAACGCCAGCGGCGCGTACGGGTCATCGCGCGACGGGCGGGCAGCCGCCACGGCACGCGCCTCGCGCTCCGCCTCGGCGTAGCGCCCTGCCTGGATCAGGGCCGCTGCCTGCCCCAGAGGGGATCCCGAGGGCCCGGAGTCAGCACGGCCTCGCGACCGGAAGAATCTCATGCCCGGAGCATACGGATCACGCTCGCCCACGACGGAGGCGGCTGCCCGGCCCCTCGGCGCCGGACCCCCTGGGTGCTAGGCCCCCTCCCACCCCACCGGCCGCAGAATGGCCAGCAGTTGGCGGACCAGTTCCTCCACGACTTCGTCCAGGGTCGCGGCCACCCAGCCCGCCGTCCAGTCGTGGAGGAGGCCGTTGACGCTGCCGATGAAGGCGGTCGCGGCGATGCGGTAGTCGCGGGCTGCCGCTTCTCCCCTGGCCGCGGCGGCTTCCGCCTCGGCGCAGATCAGGTCGACCCAGCGGGCGCGGCGGGCCAGGCGTTGCTTCTCCAGGCGAGGGCTCACGCCGATGATCTCGACGAAGGTGATGCGCACCCGGCGTGGATCGGCCGTCACATGGGAGGCGTACGCGCGGAAGATCGCGGCGGCCCGGTCGGCGATCGGCGCGTCGCCCACGGACGCGGCGCCCGCGATGACCGCCTGCTCCGCCGAGTGGTTGACCTGGAGGTGGAGGGCGGCCAATACGTCCTCCAGGGTGCGGAACTCCTCGTAGAACTGGCGTGTGGACAGTCCGGCCGTCTCGCTGAGTGCCGCGACCGTCGTGCCGCGGTAGCCGGGGGTGTCGCCGAAGAGCTGGAGCGCGGCGTCCAGGAAGCGGCGACGGCGCTCGGCCTTCCGCTCCTCGGCGGACCTGCCGCCGTAGCGGCCGGTCGGCGCCCTGAGCCTGCCCGCCACCACCCCTCCTCCCCTTGGGTGTTCGCCATTTTGTCGTGTACGCAGTCTTGTGGAGAAGGGGCCCCTCTCCTTACTTTCCAGTAAGTTAAACTCTGAACGAAGCCGTATTCAGACTCCGCACCTCCGCTTTGGCATGCGCACGCCATCCCCACGCCTCACACCAGAGGAGAGAGCACCATGCCCGCCAGCAGAACCAGGCACCTGCGTGCCGCCGCCGTCGCGGCCGCCCTCGTCCTGTCCGTCACCGCCCCCTCGACCGCCGGCGCCGCCTCGGCGGACTCCGAGGCCGCCGCACTGCGCGAGGTGCTGTTCGTCGGCAACAACTGGGACGGCACGGCCGATGTCATCCGCTCCAGCGGTGACTTCGCGAAGATCGGGCGGATCAACGTCATCCCCGACAAGGACCGGCGGATGGCGGAGATCAACGCCGATCCGATCAAGTGGATCTACTTCATGGCGATCCGCAACAGCGTCGGCGAGGGCCACGACCAGTTCGTGGACGACATGTACTCCACGCCGGACGGCGCCTCGGTGGTCGCCTCCCGGCCCAGTTTCGCCGACGTCGTCTCCCTGGACCTCGCGACCGGTTCCGTCAACTGGCGCTTCCCGGTGTCGGGTTACCGCGCCGACCACATGGCGGTCTCCCCCGACGGCCGCCGGGTCGCGGTGTCCGCGTCCACCTCGAACACCGTGCACGTGCTGGACATCACCACCGGCGAGGAGCTCGGCAAGTTCGCCACCGGCGACAAGCCGCACGAGAACATCTTCACGCGGGACGGCAAGTACCTCTACAACATGGCGATCGGCGACGTGAACACGCAGACCGACGCCCCCTGGCTGGACTGGACGAAGGGCAACCGCTACATCACGGTCGTCGACGCGACGACGTACCAGCGGGTCAAGACCATCGACATGCGGGACCGGCTCGACGCCATCGGCCTCACCGACTACTCCGGCGCCGTCCGGCCCGCCGTGTTCTCACCGGACGAGTCCAAGCTGTACTTCCAGGTGTCGTTCTTCAACGGCTTCTTCGAGTACGACCTCGCCGCCGACAGGATCGTCCGCACCAAGACCCTGCCGAAGAACCCCGCGACCAGTGACGACCGCACCACTTTCGTCAACGACTCGCGCCACCACGGCATTTCGATGAGCCCGGACGGCAGCAAGCTCTGCGTCGCGGGCACGATGGACGACTACGCGACCGTCGTCGACCGTGCCACGCTCCAGGAGGGCCCGCTGGTCACCGCGTCCAAGCCCTACTGGGCGACGGTCAGCGGCGACGGCAGGTCCTGTGTGGTCTCCGAGAGCGGCACCGACCAGGTCACCGCCATCGACTTCGCCACCGGGCGGAAGCGGGTCTCCGTCCCCGTCGGCGACCACCCCCAGCGCGTCCGGCTCGGACAGGTGCGGGCCGACTGGACTTCCCCGGCCGCCCGTTGATCAGCCGATCGCCTTCAGTACCGCGCCCGCGCCGTCCTCCGTCGCCATGTGCCGTGCGGCGACGGCGGCGGCGCGGGCGTACGTCTGCCGGCGCACGACCTCGCGCAGCGCCTCCGCCAGCCGTTCCTCGGTCAGCGACCCGAACGGTACCGGCGCGGTGGCGGCGCCGAGCGCGGCGAGCCGGGCCGCCCAGAACGGCTGGTCCGCCGCCACCGGGACCGGCACGGCGGGCACTCCGGCGCGCAGGGCGGCGGCCGTGGTGCCCGCGCCCGCGTGGTGCACCACGGCCGCCGTCCGGGGGAACAGCAGCGCGTGCGGCACATCACCCACGGCCATCATGTCGTCGCCCGCCACCTCGGCACCGCCCAGCTGCAGCACCCCCCGCAGCCCGGCCCGCCGCAGGGCCCGCACCGCGATCCCGCCGAGCCGCTCCCCCTCCCCGCCCGCCATGCTCCCGAACCCGACGAACACCGGCCGCGCCCCGGCGGCAAGGAAGTCCTCCAGGTCCGCCGGAAGGGACGCGCCGGGTGCGACGTACGGCCAGAAGGTGCCGACGACGTCGAGGCCCGGCCGCCAGTCGCCCGGACGTGCGAGCAGTGCCGTGCTGAAGCCGTACAGCACGGGCCAGTCGGCCGATTCCTGCCGTCGGCGCACAGCGGCGGCAGCGACGGGTGGCAGTCCCAGGCGCTGACGCAGTCCGGCGGCCCCGTCCCGGTAGACGCGGTCCGCCATCCGCACCGCGAAGCGGCCCGCCGTCCGGTTGCCGAGGCGGCCCAGGGAGCGCCCACCCGTCACCACGGGCGGGAAGGCGCCGGTCGGATGGGCCGGGACGACGTAGGCGCCCAGGGTGCGCACGCCCGTGGCCTCCGCCAGATGCCAGCCGAGCGGGGCCGTGGTGGCCGACAGCAGGAGCAGGTCGGTGTCCGCGGCCAGCGCCTCGGCGAAGCCCTCGCCGAGGTCGGTGACGAAGGCGGCCGCGGCGCGCATCAGCCGCCGTCCGTCCGAGACGTCGCCCGGCGGTTCGGGGCGGCTCGGGAGGACGCGGACCTCCAGCCCCGCTTCCCGGGCCAGGGGGGCGAAGTTCTCCGTCGTGGCGAGGGCGACCTGGTGTCCGGCCGCCCGCAGCGCGGCCCCGACGCCGGTGTACGGGGCGACGTCCCCGCGCGATCCGGCGGCGGCGATGAGGATCCTCATTCGGTCACCGCCCGGCGGGCCGCGTTCGCGTGAACGGCCTTGCGGAGATAGGCGGCGAGCCCCGGCCGCTGCTGGGAAGGCGGTACGACGAGGGCGAAGGCGCGTGGATCGGCGGCGAAGTCGTCGGCGACGCGGCAGTGCATGTCGGGTGGGCAGGTGGTGAACCAGCGCGCGATGTGCAGCCGGTGCTCCTCGGCGAGGTCCGTCGCGCGCTCGCCGTCGGCCGGTTCCCCTTCGTCGAAGGCGGCGAGGAGTTCCCCGCGCCAGGCCGCCGCCTCGCCCATCAGCTGCTTCCAGTCGTCCTTGCTGTGGGCGGCGGCACGGGCCATCGACTCGCGCTGCCCCTCGGAGTCCCGCCACTTGAGCTGTGCCTCCGTGGCATAGCTGAGGTCGAAGCGGATCTCGCCGAAGACCTCGAACCGTTCCTCGGGGGTGAGAGAGACTCCCGTCTGCTGGACCTGGATCGCCTGCTCGGCGACTTCCGCGAGGCGTTTGAGGCGGTCGATCTCCTCACTCAACTGCCGCACTCGGGAGCGCAGTTGTTCCAGGGCGTTGGCCTGGGGGTCCTTGAGGATCCCGGCGATCTCGTCGAGGGAGAAGCCGAGTTCGCGGTAGAAGAGGATCTGCTGGAGCCGGGCCAGGTCGCTGTCGCTGTACTGCCGGTAACCGGCGCCGCTGCGGCCACTGGGCGAGAGGAGTCCCGCCCGGTCGTAGTGGTGCAGCGTGCGCACGGTCACCCCGGCGAAGGACGCGACCTGCCCCACGGAGTAACTCATTCACCTGCCCTTTCGACGGGGTACAGCGTGCGCCCTGACGTAAGGGGAGGGTCAATCGGTCACCGTGCGGCGGCCCACGCCGTCAGCTCGGCGCGGGCGGCGGTGAGCAGGTCGGCGGACGGGGCCGAGGCCCCGTTGGTCACCAGCGCGTAGTGCGGGGCGCCGGAGTCGGAGTCGGTGAGCAGCAGTCGGCGGCTGCCGGTGCCGCCGGGTTCGGGGGCCACGGCGACCGGGGTCGTCGAGGTGTAGGCGGGCGGGGCGTACGCGGTGCCGAGGTCGGAGACCACGGTGGTGGAGCCGGTCGGGAAGGAGGCGGGGAGGTGCAACTCGGTGGGCGCCGAGCCGCCGTTGGAGCGCCACATCAGCAGGGCGTACTGGCCGGTGCCGACCAGGCGCGCGACGCTCGGCAGGGTGCTGGGCACCGGGTTCCAGGTCAGGGTGGTGGAGCCGTCGCGGGAGCGGTCCTCGTAGGTGAAGGCGACGGTGGTGCCGGAGGTGGCGCTCGGGTAGACCCGGTCCAGGAGGCGGGCGTCCTGGCGCAGGACGGGGGTGCCCGAGTCGTCGAGGCGTACGGCGGAGAGGTCCTCGTCGTTCCAGGCGTCACCGGCGGTGAGCACCTTGTCGGGGTTGCCGTTCATCAGCTCGTGGTGGCGGCCGTGGTAGATGTCCCACTGCCACTGGCTGCCCGACAGGACGGGGCCGGAGGCGGTCGGGTCCGCCCACCAACTCGCGCCCGGCAGACGGGAGTCGAGGGCCTGGTACATGGCTTTCAGGACGGTCGGGGCCTTGTCGGAGACCGTGCCGGACAGCGGGTGCCCGAACTCGCTGACGATCGCGGGGGTCCCGGTCGCCGCGGCCCGGTCGCGGACGGTGCCGAAGTCACCGGCGTACTGCCCGTCCCGCGCCTTGCCCCACATGAAGATCCCGGAGATGGCCTTCTGGTCGTAGAAGTGGGTGTTGAACACGTAGCGCGGGCCGAGTTGTCCGGCGTCCAGCAGGCCGCCCTCCTGCTTCTGGAAGTCGAGGTTGGCGTTCCAGAAGAGGTTGGGCTCCACGAAGGCGGGCTTGTCCTGCCAGCCGGCCGCGTCCATGCGGGCCCGGAACCGCTCGTAGAAGGGCCACAGCACGTCCCGTTCCCAGGCGCGGCTGGTCTGCCCGGAGTCGTACACGCCCGCGTGCGGTTCGTTGTACGGGTCGAAGCCGACGACGCCCGCGAACCGTGCCGTGCCGAGGTTCTGCCGGAGGTATGTCATCGTCGCCCGGGCGGTGGCGAGGAAGGCGTCCTGGAGGCCGTACCTGTTGTGCCAGAAGTCGTACGACGCCTGCTTGACCGCCTCGTTCTGGGTGATGTTCTGGCCCCAGAACGGGCAGATGCCGCAGTACTCGTCGGGGTAGTTCCCGGCGTCCACGGCCCACTGGGGGGCGCCGTCGCCGGTGTACCAGCTGTCCGGGTCGAAGAGGTACCGGGAGTAGAGGTCCTGGTGGAAGTCCGGGTAGACGCGGATGCCCGCGTCGAGGAAGGCACCGATCTGGGCGGTGGCGGCGGACAGGTAGGCGGTGTCCACCTGGCCGCGCACGGGTTCGGCGTAGGCCCAGGAGAGCAGGAAGCGGACCGTGTTGCCGCCGCCTAGGGCGCGCAGCGCGGCGGCGGACTTCCGTGCGTCGGCGACGGAGGCGAAGGGCAGGCCGCCGTTCTCGGCGAGCTTGGTCTCGCCGGAGACGTTGTAGCCGCGCAGCACGACCTCGCGGCCGTGTCCGTCGGTGAAGCGGCCGTTGTGGACGGTGAGGGGCGTTTCGTCGAACCAGAGGGAGCCGGGCAGGGAGGCGGCGGTGGCGGGAGTGGGGCCCGTCACCGCCAGGGATCCTAGGAGGACGACCAGGACAACGAGCAGACGCGTCCGGACAGTCGGCATGCCCCTACAGTCAGGCGCGCTCAGGGCTCCGTCAACACTTCTGACTCACAGGTAAGTTGACTGTCAGTCAGCTCAGCCGCCCACTCGCCGCGTCACGTTCAACAGGTACTCCTTCCGGTTCAGCGGGTTGTGGTCGGTGCGCGCCCGCTGCGGAACCGTCCCCCGGACGACCGGCGCGTAGTGGTCGAAGGCGCTCTCCAGCTCGCCCTCGCCCCGGGTCAGGCCGGGCAGCCGCTGCTCCAGTGCGTGCACCCGGGCCGCCGGCACCGCGCCCTCCAGGACGCAGGTCGCCTCGCGGGTCCCGGTGGACGCCGGTACCGCGCCGAGCGCTGCCAGCACCGGCAGCAGGGCGCCGAGGGTGTCGGCCGGGGCCTCGACGCGGAAGCGGTGCATCGGCTCGTACACCCGCGTGCCCGCCCGGCGCAGCGCCTCGACGAGGACCAGTGGCGTCAGTCCGCGGAAGTCGTAGCCGGTGCTGGACATGCTCTTGTCGAAGCCCTGGTGGGCGTGGCTCTGCCGGGGCGAGTAGCCGGAGTGCGTCATGGTGACCGCGCAGTCGGGGATCCGCCAGCCGTGCAGGCCTTGGCCGAGGCTCTCGCGGACGGTGTCCTCGACGGCCTTGAAGAAGGCGTACGGCATGGCGCCGAGCTCCACCTCCAGCGCGAAGGTGACCCCGCTGCCGGGCGGCGCGGGCTCGACCCGCAGACCGACCGTGGCCAGGAAGGGGTTGCCGTCCTTCTTGTTGAACTCGACGGCGGTGCCGGTCCCGACCGGTCGCTCGACGCAGAGCGGTGTCGTCTCGCGGAAGGTGACGTCGAGGCCGTACTCGTCGGCGAGCGTGGCCTGGACGACCTCTTTCTGCACCTCGCCGTAGAGGGAGACGGAGATCTCCCGGCGCGCCTCGTCGTGGCGAAGGCCGATCAGCGGGTCCTGTTCGGCGAGCTGGGTCAGCGCCACGTGCAGGGCCCTCGGGTCGGCGTCCGGGCCGGGCACGACGACCGTCTCCAGGGTGGGCGGGGCGAAGGAGTGGCTCTCCGCCTCGCGGGGCAGGCCGAGGGTGTCGCCGATCCGGATGTCGGACAGGCCCCACAGCCGGGCGATCCGGCCCGCCGGGACGGTGTCGCGGCGGACGTCGGTGCCGTGCTCGAAGACGCCGGCCCCGGTCACCTTGCCCTCCTGGCGGGCGTCGCCGAACAGGAGCGGCTCACGGACGCCGAGCGTGCCGGAAAAGATCCGCGCGTAGGCGATCTTCTCGCCCGCCGGGCCCCGCTCGACCTTGAAGACGGTGCCGGAGAGCGGGCCGTCCGGGTCCCCCGCGGCGGCGGGCAGCAGCTGCCGGATGCCGCCGATCAGCGCGTCGACGCCCGCTCCGGTGACGGCCGAGCCGAAGTACACCGGATGGACCAGGCACTGCCGGGTCTGGTCGACGAGGGCGGCGCGCAGACGGTCCTCGGTGACGGTGTGCTCGACGTAGGCGGTGAGCAGGTCGTCGTCGTGTTCGGCGAGGGCGTCGAGCGCGGCCGGGCCCAGCTCCGGGGTGAACGCCGCCTCGCGGGTGCCGAGCCCGCTGGTGCGGCCCATCGGCACGACCGCGACGCCCAGGCGCCGGGTGAGCGCGCGCAGGACTTCCCGCTCCCCGGCCCCGCGCCGGTCGATCTTGTTGACGAGGATGAGGGTGGGGATGCGCAGCCTGCGCAGGGTCCGCATCAGGACCCGGGTCTGCGCCTGGACCCCCTCGACGGCGGAGACGACCAGCACGGCCCCGTCGAGGACGCCGAGCACGCGCTCCACCTCGGCGATGAAGTCCGGGTGGCCCGGGGTGTCGATGAGGTTGACCGTCACGTCGTCGACCGGGAAGGACACGACGGCGGACTTGATGGTGATCCCGCGCCGGCGCTCCAGCGCGAGGGTGTCGGTCCGGGTGGTCCCGGCGTCGACGCTGCCGATCTCGTCGATGACACCGACCGAGTGCAGCAGCCGCTCGGTCAGGCTGGTCTTACCGGCGTCGACGTGGGCGAGGATTCCGAGGTTGAGCAACGGCACGAAGCGTCATGTCCTTCGATGAGGGGGTCGTTCCTTCCTGGCGGGACATGAACGCAGTGCGCATGGAAGCTCCTCGGTGCATGACGGCTCGGTTCCGTTCAGTGCAGCAGGAACGCCCCGGCGCCGGCAACGGATTAATTCTCAAAGGGCGCGCTGTCCCGCCGGCGGGACGGGACAAGTCCCCCGCGGCCCGGTTCCCCTCGCACGGCACTGCCTTGACCTGCTGATCCACCGTCGGGAACGTGGAGGCGTCGACGAGGTGAGCGGCACGGCGGAACGAGGGAGCGACGACGTGGGACACGCCAGCACGGACACGGATGTGCTGATCGCGGGCGCCGGGCCTACGGGCTTGATGCTCGCGTGCGAACTGCGACTGGCCGGCGCAGAGGTGGTGGTGGCCGAACGCCTTCCGCGACGAACGGGTGAGTCACGAGCCGGCGGGATACACGCGCGCACCCTGGAGGTGCTGGACCAGCGAGGAGTCCTGGACCGCTTTCTGGCGGCCGGCAACCTGACACCGGTGGGCCACTTCTCCGGCCTCTGGCTGGACTTCGACGAGTTCGAGTCCAGGCACCCCCTCCCCCTGATGATCCTTCAGTCCACCATCGAAGGGCTGCTGGAGGAGTGGGCGGCCGAGCTCGGCGTGCGGGTTCGGTGGGCGGCCGAGGTGACCGGTCTCCGCCAGGACGAGGCGGGCGTGACAGTCGAACTGCGTTCGGCGGAGGCGGAGTCCACGACTCTGCGCGCCCGCTACCTTGTGGGCTGCGACGGCGGGCGCAGCTCGGTGCGCCGACTGTCGGGCATCGAATTCCCCGGCACTCCGGCGACGATGACCGCCTTGCTCGGCGATGTCGAACTCCCCGATCTGCCGCAGGATTTCATCTTCATGCAGCGCTGTCCGGGTGGCCACTTCTCGGCGCTCGCCCTGGAGCCGGGCTGGCACCGGGTGATCACGTCCGAGTACGACGGTGTCGCGGACCGGGACGACTCCGTGACGTTCGAGCAGCTCCGGGAGTCGCTGGTCAGACTCGCGGGCACCGACTACGGCATGCGCAATCCCAGGTGGCTCTCCCGGTTCGGTGACGCCGCACGGCAGGCCGCCCAGTACCGGAAGGGCCGGGTGCTGCTCGCGGGGGACGCGGCGCACATCCACTACCCGGCGGGCGGACAGGGGCTCAACGTAGGCGTTCAGGACGCGGTCAACCTCGGCTGGAAGCTCGCGGCCGTGGCGCGCGGCCGGGCCCCGGAGAGCCTGCTGGACACCTACCACAGCGAACGGCATCCGGTCGGGGAACGCCTCCTGCACAACACCCGGGCGCAGTCGGCGTTGGCCCGCCCCGGCACCGACATGGACGCCCTGCGCGAGGTGTTCGGCTCGCTCATGGTGTTCGACGACGTCAACCGGCATCTGCGCGACATGATCACCGCGGTGGCCATCCGGTACGAGGTCGACAGCGAGCACCCGCTGGCGGGCCGCCGGGTCCCCGACGCCGACCTCAAGACGCCCGACGGTGCCCTCCGCGTCTACGAGTTGCTGCACCCCGCCCACCCCGTACTGCTCGACCTGCGCGGCAGCGCCGAGACGGCGGCGGTCGCTCAGGGCTGGGCCGATCGCGTCGACCTCGTCGAGGCGCGCAGTCAGGACGACCACTGGCCCGTCCCGGCCGTCGGCGACATCCCCGCCCCCGCCGCGCTCCTCATCCGCCCCGACGGACATGTCGCCTGGGCCGCCGACGCGGGCTCCTTCGACGCCTCTGCCCTCCGGACCGCCCTGGCCACCTGGTTCGGGCCGGCCCTCCAGCGGTGAGACGGCGCCCGAGGTGACCGGTTCCTCCACGCCCGCCGTCGAGCACGGGCGTGGAGATGGGGTCGTCCCCCCGGGTGTCAGGGAGAGGGAGTGCAGAACTCGGCGTTCACGACGGAGAGGACGGTCTGCGCCCCCCAGTCGGCGTTGTAGTTGAGCGTGAACTGATGGCGGCCGTCCTCTGTGGTGGCGGCCAGGGTGATCCACCCCGCCATGCCTCCGTCGTGGTACCAGAGGGTGGTGCCGCAGCCGAGCTCGAACCGCTCGATGCCCAGGCCGTAGGACGCGCCCGGGAAATCGGGGTTGACGACGCTCTTCTTCATCTCCTCCAGCTGCCGCGGCGGCAGCAGCCTTCCGCGCATCAGGGCGCCGTAGAAGCGGTTCAGATCCGCCGCGCTGGAGATGATGTCGCCGCTGCCCCAGAGCTGGGACCCGTTGACCTCGGTGACATCGATCCAGTCCGGCAGTGCGGGGAAGAACCTGGAGTAGCCGCGGCTGCTGGGCCTGGGCAGCCGGACGCCGTTCCCGGGCAGGGACGTCGCGTTGAGCCGCAGGGGTTCGATGATGCGCTCACGCACCTCGTCCTCGTACGATCCGCCTCCGACCTTCTCGACGATCAGCGCGGCCAGTACGTCGTTGGTGGTGGAGAACGAGTGCCTGGCGCCCGGCGCGAACAGCGGCTCGTGGGAAAGCCCCGCCTGCACACGCTGCTCGGGCGTCAGAGTGTCGTACCGGTGCCGGAGGAAGCCGTCTCCCGCCAGGTACTTCTCGCTGTACGCCGGGTCGGCGAGGTAGTCGAACAGACCACTGGTGTGGTTCAGGAGCTGTCGCACGGTGATCCGACGACCGTCGTTGCCGTTGCCGGACACCAGGCCCGGCAGGTAGCGGTCCACGGTGTCGTCGAGATCGAGCCGCTTCTCGGCCACCATCTGAAGCAGGACCGTCGCCACGAACGTGTCGGTGATGCTGCTGACGCGGAACCGGTCGTTCCTGCCACGCGGTGCACCCGTGTTCAGGTTCCCCACCCCTGACGCCGACTTCCAGACGCCGTCGGCATCGCGTGCTGCGGCGGTGATGCCAGGAACGCCTGCCCGCACGGCCGCGTCCATCGCGAGCTGTGTCGCACTGTGGTCGACCGCCGCGGAGGCCGTGTCCCGCGATGCCTGCGCGGAACCCGTGAAAGCGGTTCCCGCCATCGCGAGAACCGCCAGGGCCACCACGCCGGTCCTCGATCTCTTCCGTATCGCCATTCCCGTACTCCTGTGGAAAGTCCGTCCACCCTCTTTCCGGAAATACATCGGAAGGGGGAACAGAGTTGTTTTACCCGGTGGAAATTCTTATGCCTTCATTGCACCGTCGACGGCTACGGGCCATGATGGAGAGCCCGATTGTCCCGTCGACAGGACACTGTGACGGATTCTCAGGCCATTCCGCCGTATTCTCGCAGCGCCGCATGAAGGGTGAGTGCTGTATGTTCGTCCCCAGCGATTACCGGGAACCTGACGTTTCATGGATGGTCGACCTGATGCGCGGCAACCCGCTGGCGCTGATGGTGAGCAACGGAACTCCCACCCACGGACCGCGCGCCACCCATCTTCCGATCATCACCGATCCGGACTGGGAAGGACCGGCCGCCGCGGACTTGGCCGACATGCCCTTGCTGGGCCATATGAACCGAGCCAATCCACACTGGGCGGAACTGGAGAACGGATCGGTCATCCTGCTGACCTTCACGGGCCCGCACGCTTACGTTTCGCCCACCGTCTACGACATCACGCCCGCCGCCCCGACATGGAACTTCACCTCGGTGCACGCCCACGGAGTGGTGGAGAAGATCGATTCGACGGAGGAGACACTGGGCGTCGTACAGGCAACGGTACGGGCATTCGAGAAGGAATTCGGCGACAGCTGGGACATGAGTGAATCCGTCGACTATTTCCGGAAGATAGTGCCCGGTGTGGGCGCTTTCCGCGTCCGGGTCACCAAGGCCGAGGGAATGTTCAAGCTCAGCCAGGAGCAGCGCCCGGAGATTCGCGAACGGGTCGAGCGGTCGTTCGCCGAGCGCGGATGCACCCGCCACACGCAGACGGCGGATCTCATGAGCCGCCTGCCGTAGTGGTCCTCGCCGTGTGGCGGGGTCCGCACCCCACGGTGCGGACCCCCTGTTCACTGTGCCGGGAGGGCGCCTCCGCGTGTCTCCAGCACCCTCGCCGCACGGGTCAGTGGCCGGTCGACCTCTTCGAGCAGCTGTTTGGCGGCGGCGTCGAGCGTGGCCGTCACCCACTCCTCCAGCTCGGCGCCGGCATGGGCGGCCGCCTTGTGCCACCACTGGAGCCGGTTGTCGGGCACGGCGAGCCGACGGGTCGTCGCCACGTCACCGGTCCGCTGCGGGGTGCCCGCGCGCTCTGCCCGAATGGCATCGCGCAGCTGCTTGGTGTTCCACTTCATCCGCTCGGCACGATCGAGCCAGGTCTCCTGGTCGTCGACGGGCAGCGAAGCCAATTCGGCGTGGTGCTGGAAACTGAGGGCGGGCCGGCGCCGGTGCAGTTCGAACCGCCGGGAGACCCAGGCGTAGTTGCGCAGCGTCTGATACTGCAGACCGGCCGCGCGGATGCCGCGGTCGTAGCGGTCGGCGTACTGGTCCTTGCCGTAGACAAGCCAGTCCCCGAGCCACCAGGACGATGAGTTGAGCAGCCCGGAAAGCTGACGTCCGGCGCGTTCCCACTCCTCGAAGGAGAGTCCTAACGGTATGTGCAGGCCCACCTTTGTGGTGAGTACCTGATCGCGCCGCGATTCCGCCCGGGCATTTTTCCGGGCCCCGGACATGGTATCCGTGGTCGTTTCGGACATGAGCGCCTTGGGGTCTCTGTTTCCCTCGGCCCGACTCGTCATCACGCCTCCGTGGCAACGCACGTGTATTTCGTGTGTTCGCGATGGCTTCCCGTCAGATAGGGAAACGGTCGATCCCGATGAGCCCGAACCGGCCAATGCGTGGATTCCTCCGCAAGGTCGGGATGACCAGCCGCCGCGCTCCCGAGTAGATCCCGGCAACGTTGACCAGTTCAAGGATCCAGACACCTTCGAACGCGACTTTGCGAAGTTCGAACCTCTTAATGAAATCTTAGCGCCCTATTCCACGGAATGGCGTGATTCAATGGGTGCACAGAGCCCATGACGGTCCGAGTCGGCCATGACGACGGTCACGGCCGGCCACCCACCGAAGCGGAATCATCACGCTTCACCGCAGGTCACCACCTCATGCCCGCAGCGCTCGAAGGCTGCGGCGGAGGGTTGGACAAGCCATCCTGGCAAGAAGGCAAGTGCTCGGCCCAACAAAAAGTGATCGGAATCTGGCCATTGTCACCTGTCCGTGCACTCCTTGCCTACGTGCCGCGTCAGGCTCCCAGGGCCGGCTCAAGCCGTACTGGAGCATCGCCGGATAGTGGCGCCGCACTGACGTTCGCCCTAGACTCCCCCCAACGCTCGGTAACGTCGGGGGAGTTATTGTTGGCATGGATGCGGTCCAATCGGATGGCTCGTCGACTTCCCGCCACACCGCCGGCGCCGGCGACTCGGAATTAGCCCTGCATCGCTACAGCAGGACGATCTTCAAGAGCCTGCGCCGAATCGACCAACGCAAGTGGGCGCATGTCTATCTGAAAGGCCTGCTCGCCACGCCGGGCAAGAAATCGGTGCGCCGACTCGCCACCGTGATCTCCCGCGATCCGTCCGTCGCGCAGTCGTTGCGCCAGTTCGTCAATCTCAGCCCGTGGGACTTCGACGAGGTGATGGCGGAACTGACGCACTGGGTGGCACGGCGCCGCCCCGCCCCGGTCTGGTCCATCGGCCGGGCCGTCCTGCCCAAGCGCGGTGACCGGTCCGTAGGCGTCCATCGCTACTTCGACCTGTCCTCGGGCCGTACGCTCAACTGCCAGCTGGGGTTGGGGGCGTTCCTGCACGTGGGCGGCGTGCAGGTGCCCGTCGACTGGAGCCTGCACCTGCCCACGTCCTGGACACGCGACCCCGAGCGCCGTGCGGAGGCACGCATTCCGGACTCCGAGGAGTACCAGCCGCTGTGGGCACAGGCACTCCAACTCGTCGAACGCCTGTCAGCCCGCACGGGCTCCACGTCCTCCGTGGTCCTCGTCGACATGAGCGACGAACCCGACGTGGGATGTCTGGTGCACAAACTCGCCGAGCGACGCCAGGACTTCGTCGTCGCCGTGCCGCCGCACCTGGCGGTGCTGCCCGCGGGCGAGAAAGCCCCCACGCCCGTGAGCGCGAGGACCCTGGTCCACACGCGGGGCCAGGAGACGGCCGTGGTCGGCCTGCCGGACGGCTTGCCGCGCAGCGCACCGGTCCAGACCTCGCTCGTGTATCTGCCAGGCAGCTCTCCGGGCCGCTACCCCGGCCCCGCCTACCGGCTCTCCACCGAGGTGGGCCACGACCGTCCCCGCCCTCTGTGGCTCACCAGCCTCGCCCACGGGGCCGTCGCGGACGTCGGTTCGATCGCCGCACTCCAGAGCGGGACGGCGAGCGCGATCGGCTCCATGCGGCGGGACTTCGGGCTGCTGGACTTCGAGGGACGGTCGTTCCCCGGCTGGTACCACCACATGGCCCTCGTGTCCGCCGCGTACGCCTTCCAGCACCTGAACGGGCTCAGCTCCGTGGTGCCGTCCCGCCGACGGGACAGCCAGTGTCCCGGCCACACGACGCCCCACTGCTGCTCGGCGGGAGAGCGCACCGGGACGTCTCCGGCCTAGAGAGCTCTCCACGGCTGTCCCGTCGGCGGGACAGCCGTGCCGATAAAGGGTGCCACTACGCGGCGGAAAATCCGACGGCGCCAATGGAATTTCCGCCGCATTCTTCTGGCCGGCGAATATCGACCTGCTCTCCATTGTCACGCGGAACGGCCCTCTGTACCGTCCTGTTCAGTGAATCGAGTCGAGGAGGATCATGGACGACGAAGTAACCGAAGGCCTGCTGCCAGTGCTTCCGGAGCTCAGTCGCCTGCTGCCGGACCTCAACGGAATGGACATCACAAGCCTGCTGACCGACTACGCGCGCATGGCAAAGATAATTTCGGTGGTGGACGCGGCCCGCTTTCTGGAAGAGCATTTCGCGTCGGCACAGAATCTCGGCGGCCGGGAGAATCTCCTCCGGCATGCCTGCCTCTCGGTGAGGACAGACGGCGACGTGCTCGAGTTCGGTGTCATGGGAGGCCAGACCCTGGCCATCCTCTGCGAGGAGTTCGAGGACCGCACGGTGCACGGCTTCGACTCGTTCAAGGGTCTGCCCGAGGACTGGACCCATGACAGTCCGGTGGGCACGTACAGCACCGAGGGGCGGCTGCCGACCGGTCTTCCGTCCAACGCGCAGCTGCACGTCGGTCTGTTCGAGGACACGCTGCCGAAGTACCTGGCGGGCACCGACGAACCGGTGGCTCTCGTGCACATCGACTCGGACCTGTACTCCAGCGCGCGCACGGTCCTGTTCGGACTCGCCCCTCGGCTGCGTGCCGGCTCGATCATCGTTTTCGACGAGTTCCTCAACTACCCCGGGTGGCGCAAGCACGAGTACCGGGCTCTGATGGAGTTCGTGGACGCGTTCGACGTCAAGTTCCACTACTTCTCGTTCGCGTCGAGCTATCTGTCCGTCGCGGTGCAGCTGGACTCGGCGCCCAAGGTGAGCTGACGGACACGAAGAATGCTCCAGGGCGGTCCCTCCGACCGCCCTGGAGCATTCTTCGTGTCCGGTGGCTGGACCGTCACGGTGCGGTGCTCGCGGCGCGCATGTCGTCCAACGCCGACGCGATCACCTCGATGCCGGCGGCGATGACATCCGGATCGGGGGTGATGCTGATGCGGAAGCACTGTCGGGGGTGGCGGCCGAGGCCCGGGCTGTGCTCGACGTCGGTGAAGAAGTGCCTCCCCGGCACGACGAAGACGCCTCTGCGCTTGAGCAGCTCGTACAGCCGGAGGTCGTCGAACCACTCCTCGTCCACCCAGAGCCAGCAGAACATGCCTCCGTCGGCGGCGTGCAGGTGCCAGGAGACGTCCTTCGGCAGTGCCCGAGCCAGCAGCGCCTCGACGGACTTGCGCCGCTCTGCGTAGAAGGGGCCGATGATGGACGCGACCAGTTTGTCGAGCACGTCGGACCGCAGCGCGTGGGCCAGTGCCGACTGCACCAGCTGGGGGGCGTGCAGCGCCGAGTTGGAGAGGAACGAGACGATCGGATCGATGTAGCGCTCGTCGGCGACGGCGAAGCCCAGACGCTCCCCGGGAAGCCCGGCCTTCGAGACCGAGAAGACATTGATGACCCGCTCGTCCCACACCGGCGCCATGGACAGTGCGCCGATGCCCGGGAACGGAGCTCCGTAGGCGTTGTCGACCACGAGCGGAACGTCGTGGGACCGGGCGGCCGAGACGAGCCGCTGGATCTCGTCGGGCGACGCGCAGCGGCCGGCCGGATTGCTCGGGCTGGAGAACAGCATGAGCCCGACGTCCGTCAGGCTCTCGACGGCGGGCAGATCCAGCAGATAGCGGAAGGACCGGTCGCCTTCGAGCCGCAGCAGGGGCTCGACACCCCGGATTCCACCGGGTGTCAGGGAGAGCCCTTGGTATCCGGTGTAGTCCGGGGTGATCGGCAGGACCAGCTGGGTGTCCCTCGTCGCACCCGCCCCGGTGAAGAGTGCCGCGGCGATGAAGCAGAGCATCTGACTGCCGGGGCCCACCACGATGTTGCGCGGCCCCACACTCCAGCCGTAACGGCTGTTGAAGTATCCGGCGATGGCGTCGACGAGTACCGGCAGGCCGCGAGACGGTCCGTAGCTGCAGCTGACCTCGCCGAAGGAGGAAGCCAGTGCCTCGGAGGTCATCCGCTGCCAGGTGTCCATGACCTCGGGTATGGCGGCGGGATTGCCTATGCCCAGGTTGAGCCACTCCGTTCCCGTGTCGGAGCCGGTGGTGGTGGCGATGTCGTCCATGATGAGCCGGAGTCCTGACAGGCTGGCCATCTTGGTTCCGGATCGGGACAGCTCCACGGGACGTGGTCCTTTCCTGACGCTCAGCCGGCGGCCGGTGCCTGAGCGGTGTCGGGTGTGCGGACCTCGACGAAGGGCAGAATCTCGCGGAACCGCAGGACGGTGCCGTGGCAGTAGTTGGCGTTGTGCTCGAGGCTGCGCTGCGGCATGTACGGCATCTTCTGCCGGGCATGGTGGTTGATCCCCAGCCTGACCCGACCCGACTCACCGTCGCCGTGCACACCGGCCTCGAGCATCTCCCGCTCCGTCAGCAGCCGGGCCAGCTCGGCGGACACCTCCACGAGGAAGGTCTCGGCATCGCCCAGGCCCTGCACGGTGACCTCCGTGAAGTCGTAGTCCGGCACGCTGACCGGTTCGCGGTAGATGTACGGCCGTGCCAGCAGGTCCATCTCGAACGCCTGCCGGGCCATCGGGTCGGACCACCACTCCTGAGTCGTGACGTAGTCGACCAGCACCTTGTCGAACTCCTCACGATGGGTGCTGAGGATCATGTGCCCGATCTTGCCGCTGAGGAGCACGTCGTAGTTGGTCAGGTCGGCCAGTGACCGGGAGATGAGGTCGAGCACCTCGGAATCCGTCTGTTGCCGCATGAAACGCGCGACGCTGTCGAACAGGTCGCCGTAGGAGACGATGCCGGCGGTGTCGAGATAGCCGGAGAGCAGGAACAGCCCCCGCATGTTGTAGATCGTGTGCATCGCGTGGTACAGCCAGTAGGCGTCGCGGCACTCGTCCTTCGACACCCAGTTCGTGGCGACCACGACCTCGGCCTCGGACACGTCGCTCGGCACCGGTTCCGTCGTCAGGCCGTACTCCTCGACCTGGTTGAACATCGGCGTGTTGTGCAGGAGCAGTTGCGGATAGACGATGACGGTGTCGGCGTAGGACCGGCACAGCTTCGTCAGACCGTCCTTGAACGACTCGGGGGTCTCGCCCGGGAGCGGCCAGATCAGTTCGACGTAGGAGCTGATCTGCTTTTCCCTGAGCGTGCGCTGCAGCTCGACGAAGGTCTCCTCGCGGATGTTGGACCGCTCGATGAGCTTGAGAGCCTCGGGGTTCAGCGTCTGCAGCGAGATGGGCTGGGTCACCATCAGGTCGCCGCGGACGAATATCTCGGTGATCTGCGCCATGCGCTCCGGCCGGTTCTTGGTGGCCGCCATGTAGACGACCAGTGGATAGCCGACCTCTTTCTTGCGCTTGACGATGTGCTCGGTCATCTCCACGTCCCGTGGCGACTGCCCCCAGTTCGCGTCGGCGATGAAGAGCCCGGAGAGGCCGTTGTCGGCGATCCAGTCCAGCTCGGCCCGGATCCGCTCCTCCTCGAACTTGATCACCTTCGAGTTGGTGGCCGCGCCCCAGTAGCAGAAGGTGCAGCGGAAGGGGCACCCTCGGTTCGTCTCCAGGATCCCCATGCTGAACTCGCGGCCGTCGAAGACGCCCGTGAGGAAGGGGGACGGAATCTCCATGAGGTTGCTGATCCGCGGCGCCGGCTCGGTGGTGACGAGCTCGCCGTCGGACCAGAAGCTGAGTCCGGGGACCTGGCGGATGTCGGGCGTCGGGCTGTTGAGCTGCCTGAGCAGCTCCACGGACGTCCGCTCCCCCTCGCCGTTGCATATGTAGACGTTCGCCGGCGCGTCCGCCAGATAGGTCGCGGCGTGATTCATCACCTGCGGGCCGCCGAGCAGGTAGTGGGCGTCCGGCTGCCTCTCCCGCAGCTCCCTCAGCAGCCAGCTGACCAGCTTCATGTTCCAGATGTAACAACTGAAGGTATAGATGTCCGCGTACTTCCCCGCCAGTTCCTCCAGCAGCTTGTGCCGGTCGTCGGTCACCGGGTAGGAGACTATTTCGAAGGTGTGGGCCGGCCCCACCTCGATGTCCTCCTGCGCGCATGCCTGGATGTAGCCGGACGCGAGCGGAAGGATGTTCTCGTAGGTGGGGATTTCGACGAGCACGACTTTCTTGCGCTCCTGGTCTTTGACCCCGCCCCTAGTCGGGATACTTTCGATGAGCATTCCGGACCTCCGCCCCGAATCCTGTGCCGCTGTCTCGTCGAATTACGTGGCTATGAAGTCTGCTTGGGGGTCCCGGTGTCCTCCGCGACCCACTGGTCGATGCGTCCGGCCAGACCGGCGAGGACCGGGGTGTCGATGAGCACCCGTACGGTGAAGTCGATGTTCCAGACGCGGCGGGCCGCCAGAACCACCTTGGTGGCGAGCAGCGAATCCCCGCCGAGGCCGAAGAAGTCCTGGTCGCGCCCGACCTTGTCGATCTTGAGGACATCGGCCCAGATCGTTGCGAGCCGGCGTTCCGTCTCCGTCTCGAAGTCGCCTTCCATGTCACACCCCTGTCTGCGCTGACGTCTTGCCTTGAAGGTGGATCTCCGCGAGTGTCCGGGCAACCGCCTTGCGGTCCGCCTTGCCGCTCGGTGTGCGGGGAAGCTCCGGCAGCACCGTGACGGACACGGGCACCGAGGGACCGGGCAGCAGCTCGGTCAGGGCGGCCAGTGCCCGGCCGGCGTCGAAGGCGTCTTCCTCCCCGTCGACGGTGACCGCGGCCCGCAGCTGACGGGAACCCTCAGCGACCTGGAGGGGTACGCACACCGCTTCGGTGACTCCGGGCTGTTCGAGCAGGCAGGCGTCCACCTCGAGGGGATTCACCCGGACTCCGCGGATCTTCACCTCGTTGTCGGCACGGCCGACGTAGTGGATGACGCCGTCCTCGACGCGCACCAGGTCTCCGGTGCGGAAGGCCCGGTTCTGGCCGTGCCGGGTGAGGTTCAGGGGGATGTAGCGCGCCGCGTTGAGGCGGGGCTGGTTGAGGTAGCCGGTCGACAGCGGCAGGCCCGCCACCAGCAGCTCCCCCACTCCTGGCTCGTCCTGGTCGGCCGGATCGATGATCGCCTCGCATCCGGGCAGCGGACTCCCGATCGGCGGCAGGGTCGGCCAGTCCTCCGGCGGCCCGGTCAGCGTGTGCGCGGTGACCATGGCGGACTCGCTCTGGCCGTAGTGAATGTTCAGCCGACAGTTCGGCAGCCGGCGGAAGAAGTCCCTGAGGACCGGGGTGCAGACGAGTTGCTCGCCGCCGAGGTTCACCTCCCGGAGCGCGAGGCCGTCGAGCGAGTCGGCGGCGGCGGCGACGGTGGTGAGCATGTTCAGGGCCACGTACGGCAGGTGAAGGCGCTCGATCCGGTTGTCCGCCAGCCAGTCGAGCAGCGCGATCGGGTCACGGCGCAGCGACTCGGGCATGATCACCAGGGTTCCCCCGCCGCACAGCGTGCCGAGGACCTCCTGGAACCACACGTCGAAGTTGAGCGGCGTGAACTGGGCCGTGCGCAGATCGGGCCGCACCGAATGGTTTCGCTGCCAGTGCGCCATGTTGTCGATGGAGCGGTGCGGGAGCGCGACGCCCTTGGGCAGTCCCGTGGACCCGGAGGTGTAGATGATGTACACGGGCAGGTCAGCCTGGCAGGAGTGCGGCGGCATGGCCGCGGCGCCGGGCGTGACCGGGGCCGCGGGCAGCGGCGGTATGCGCAGGGTCCGCACGCCGGTCGCGAACTCGGGCTCCTGGTCGGCGAACAGCAGCAGCCTGGCGCCGCTGTCGGCGCTCATGTGCTCCAGGCGCTTGACCGGATAGTCGGCGTCCAGCGGCACGTAGGTGGCACCGATGTACACCGTGGCCAGCATCGCCGCCACGATCGCGGCACTTCGTGAGCCGGTGATCGCCACCCGGTCACCCGGGCGGATGCCCTGGTCCGCGAGGGCCGCTGCGACGCCGCCGATCCACAAGGTCAGTTCCCCGTAGGTCAGTTCACGGTCCTCGTCACGGACCGCGATCTCGCCCGAGCGTTTCGCCGCGGTCGTTGCCAGTGCCTCGAGCAGGCACGGCGGGTCGGCCGGACCGCCCCACAGTGAGGGGAGCGGTCGGGGCACAGTCAGCGCTGTCGGTTTACTTGCCATCTGCCATCCCTAGGCCGAGGACGCTCGTGAGAACCAAGCGTGTTTACTCAAGAGGGCGTTGCCGGATTCGACGCGACTTTCCCTGGCTCAGCTTCCGACGACCGAGCGGAAGTCGGCACGTTGGAATTGGGCGGTGATGTCATCACTCACCGATACGCATTACCGTGCCACGGAAATCAGCGTACCACGGCATTGCACAGGTCAAGTGACCGTCTTTGTACGGCACTTGATGTCGTCCAATACGTCGTTCAGATCCGCCAGCAAAGCGGGTTCTTCGGCCCTGAGATAGAAATGCCCCCCGGGCAGTACGCGGAGCCGGAAGGCATCGTGCGTCAATTCCCCCCAGCGGTGCATCTGTTCCGGCGTCACTTCGGAATCGGCGTCGCCGGTGTAGCCGTAGACCGGACAGTCGAGGAGGGGCCGCGGGCCGCCGGCGTAGTCGTCCACCAGGTGGTAGTCCGCGCGGACCGCCGGGAGCACGATCTCCCGCAGGTCGGGGTCGGCGAACACCGCGGCACGGCTCGCGTCGAAGCCCACGACATGCGCGATGATCTCCTCGTCCGTGCCGGAGATCATCTGCCGGCCGGCCAGCGCGTGCGTCGCCCGCCTGCCCGACACGCACAGGGCGGCCGGAGCGCGACCCCGTTCCTGGAAGCGCAGTGCCACCTCGTGCGCCACCGAGGCCCCCATGCTGTGACCGAACATCACCAGCCGATGCCGTGTCAGCCCGTCGAGCGCGTCGGCTATCTCGTCCGCGAGGGCCTCCAACCGGGGTGCGAACGGGTCGCCGAACCGGTCCTCGCGGCCCGGATAGCGGACGGCGAGCACGGCGACGTCAGGCGGCAGCCCCCGTGCCCAGCTGCGGTACGCGCTCGCGCCGGCGCCGGCCGCGGCAAAGCAGAGCAGCTTCGTCTCGCAGCCGTCGTCGTCGCGGTAGCGGCGCAGCCACCGGTCCTCGACCGGATCACTCATCGGAACATTCCCTTTCCGGCCTCGGCGAGCACCGCGCCCTCGTCGTTCGCCTCGGTGCGCCTGGCGACGATCGAGTCGAGGATCTCGCCGCTGCGTATCGCGATGTTCGACAGCAGTGAGGAGGTCAGGCCGTGGCTGTGTTCGGTGCCGCCCTGGAGGTAGATGCCGCAGCGCATGCCGGGCTCGGTGACGATGCGGTAGTCCCGCTCCACCCGGTACCGGCCGGCCTCGTCGCGCAGGCAGTACCGGTCGAGGTCGCCGAGCAGGTCCGTCGGCTCCATCGCGTCGTAGCCGGTCGCGCAGACCAGCAGGTCGAAGTCGAGTTCGCGCACCCCGCCGTCGGAGCCCTCCTGGAGGGACACGCGCGTCTCGGTGCCCGCGCGCTTCACACCGGTGACCCTCGTCAGGTTGAGGAACTTCAGGCGGCTGACGCCCCGTACGTCGTCGTCGTACGACCTGCGGTACAGGTCGCGGATCACCTCGTCGTCGACGACCGAGTAGTTCGTGTTGCGGTGGTACCGCCAGAACGCCTCTCGCGTCTGCTCGGTGCCGAAGTAGTACTCGTCGACGGCCCTCAGATCGAAGATCTGATTGGCGAAGGGGGTGTCGTCCGCGACGGAGTAGCCGTAGGACGGAACGATCGCGCAGACTTCGGCGTGCGGCAGCTCGTCGTACAGGAACCTGGTGATCTCGGCGGCGCTCTGGCCCGCTCCGGCCACCGCCACCCGGCGCAGTTCCCCGGGGTCCGTCCGGCGGTACTTCTCCAGGAACTCGGAGCTGTGCCAGACCCGTTCGTCGCGCTCGGTTCCCTCGGGCATGCTCGGGACCAGGCCGGTGGAGATCACCACGTTGCGGGCCTCGACCACGCGGCCGGGCCGGCCGGCGTTGTCCGCCACCTCCAGCAGCAGACGGTCCGACAGCTCCGCGGCGGCGTCCGGCGGCCGTCGGATCGACGTCACCTCGCTGCCGTACACGATGCGGTCGGCCACCCTCGACTGCGCCCACTCCAGGTACTGGTGGAACTCCTGGCGGGTGGGGAAGAAGTCCTGGTTGTTCACGAACTGCGGGAGCCGCCCCGACGCGTGCAGATACGCGACGAAGCTGAAACTCGACGTCGGATTGCGGAAGGTGACCAGATCCTTGAGGAAGGATATCTGCATGGTCGCCGACGGCAGCAGCATGTTGCGGTGCCAGCCGAAAGAGGACTGACGCTCGAAGAAGAGGCTGCTGATCCGGTTCTCCGGGCCATGCGCCCCGAACTCCTGCAAGGCGATGGCGAGCGACAGGTTGGACGGACCGAACCCAATGCCGACCACGTCGTAGATCTCGTTTTCACGATTACTCATAGAGAATTCTCCCGCTGGCATTTCCATCGGTCGCGCCGCCAACGTAGACCCGGCACGATGAGCCATTCAAGTACGCCTGCCGCATTCATGTCCCGTCGGCGGGACATGAATTCACACGTAAAATGCTCAGAGGGCTTCGCCGTCCTTGGTTCTCCTGCGCAGCGCCGGCCTGCTCGACCGGGCGAGGTCCTTCCACCTGTCCGACAGACCGGCGATGGTGCGTGCCGCGAACAAGGTGCGGATGGAGACTTCGAGATTCAGCTCCGCGCGGATCAGACCGACGAGCCTGATCGCCCGCAGCGAGTTGCCACCGAGGTCGAAGAAGTCCTCGTCGATGCCCACGCGGTCCAGTTGGAGCGCGTCGGCGAAGGCCTCGGCCAGCACCCGCTCGGTGTGGTTGCGAGGTGCCCGGTACTTCCTGTCGTGGAAGACGGGTTCAGGCAGCGCTGCCCGGTCCACTCTTCCGCCGACCGTCACCGGCAGGCTGTCCAGCACCACGAACACGGACGGCACCATGGACTCCGGCAGCCGCTCCGCGGCGTACCGGCGCAGTTCCTCGGCCGCGGGCCCGGCTCCGCGTTCACCCACCGGAACCACGTACGCGACCAGCCGCCGTTGCCCGGAGTCGTCCTGCCCGGCGACCACCACGGACCGGACGAGCCCGGGGTGCTCGGACAGTACCTCTTCGATCTCCGTCGGCTCGACCGTCGCACCGCGTACCTCCGTCCGGGTGCCGGCCCGGCCCACGTACTCCAGGCGGCCGTCGGCGACCCAGCGCATCCGGTCCCCGGTCCGGTACATGCGACCGCCCGCAGGACCGAACGGGCAGGGCACGAACCGCTCCGCCGTCGGCCCGGGCCGCCCGGCAAGGCCGCGGGCGAGGCCGGAGCCCGCCACGTACAGCTCGCCGGTCACGCCCACGGGCACCGGCGCCAGGCCGGGCCCGAGCACGTAGAGGGCGGAGTGGTCCGCGGCCTGGCCGGCCGCGCCGACGTGGTCCGCCGGGGCGTCCCCGGCCAGGCGGTGGGCCACCGGGAACACCGTCGTCTCCGTCGGGCCGTGGCCGGTCACGACCGTGAGATCGGGGCAGGCCTCCCGCACCCGTCGCAGCGCGGCCGCGGACACGCGGTCACCGCCGGTCCACACCTCGCGCAGGCCGGCGAGACTCTTGGGGTGCTCGGCGGCGATCGCCGAGAACTGGCCCACGGGCAGCCACAGCGCAAAGCGCTCGTGCACCGCGCGCAGTTCGGCCAGCGTGTCGATGTCCAGGTCGACCGGCGGAGCCACCATGACCCGGCCGCCGTTCAGCAGCGGCGCCCACAGTTCGAGCACGAGCGCCTCGGAGGTGTGCGAGGAGTGCCACAGGACGGTGCCGCGGCTGCCTTCGCGCCACTGCCGGTCCAGGGCGGACCGCCGCATGTTCCCGTGGGTGACGGCGACCGCTGTGGGCGTGCCGTCCGCTGCGGAACCGTACATGACGGCCAGCAGGTTGTCCGGGTGCACGGAGACCGGTGCACCGTCGTCGCCCGTGGCCTCCGAGGCGATGTCGTCGAACCGGATCACCGGGACGTCCGGATCGGCGCAGAGCGCTTCGGCCGTCGCCGCTGCCGCGAGCAGGACTCGCACCCCGGTCTCGCGCACGACCGGCCGGACCCGCTCCGGGGTCGCCGCCGGGTCGACGGGCAGGTAGGCTCCGCCCGCCTTCGCCACGCCCAGCAGGGCGACGGCCAGGTCCACCGAGCGGGGCATCGCCACCGCCACGACCGTCTCGGGTCCGACGCCCCGGCGGCGCAGCGCCCCGGCCACGCGGCCGGACCTCTCGTCCAGCTCGCGGTACGAGAGGGCGGACTCCCCGGAGAGCACCGCGACGGCGTCGGGAGCCTGCTCGACCCGGAGGGCGAACAGCTCGGGAACCGTCAGCTCGGGCACCGGGACTTCCGCGGCGTTCGGCGCTCTCAGCACCTGGTCCCGCTGGGCGCCCGCGACCACGTCGAGCGCACCGACCGGCAGTTGGGGGTCGGCGGCCAGCAGGGCACGCGTGTACGCGATCAGCTCCAGGCCGATGAAGCGCAGTTCCGCCGCGGAGTACAGGGTCGCGGGGGCGTCGAGGCGGAGGAAGAGATCGCTGTCGGCGCTTCCGTCGGTGTAGACGCCGATGGACAGTTCGTCGAAGGCACCGGTCGTTGCGCCGAGGTGATGCGCGGGGCGGCCGGCGAAGTGGAGTTGCTCGGCGAACTCGACGACGTTGATCACGGCGCCGAAACTGCCGCGTCCGCTCAGGCCGATGCCGCTCGCGCGCTGGATGTCGGAGTAGTGGCAGGCCATGTGGCCGAAGATCTCGTACGTCTCGTCGACCACCGAGTCGGCAATCTCCCCGAAGGTGGCGCCGAGCGGAACCCGCACCCGCAGCGGCACCACGTTGACCGCCAGGCCGGGCGTGCTGCTCGCCGCCCCGGTCCGGTTGGCCACGGCCATCGAGAGGAGGAACTCGGGGCGGTCGCAGCGGTGCCGGAAGTACACCGCCGCGGCTGCGGTCAGCAGCGACGACATCCACACGCCCATGGACTTCGCGGCGTCGGTCCAGTTGTCCGCCTCGGCGCGCGAGATGGTCAGCGTCCGGCTCACCATGCCGATGGCGTCGGCCAGTTGGCCCCAGCGGTCGGCGGTGCCAGTGCGCTCGGACAGCACGGTCCGCGCCACTTCGGGCAGGGCGATGCGGGGAACCTGCGCGGGTCCCGGCGCGTTCGCCAGGTAGGAGCGCCAGAACTCGGTGTCCTCGGTGAAGGCCGGGGAGTCACGGTACTGGGCCGACTCGGCCGCGAACGGCTCGGCGTCCCACGGCTGCGGCAACTCCGGTATCCGCGCACCCCGTACGAGCGCCGTGTAGACCTCCGCGAGGCGCCGCGACAGCAGGCCGCCCGCGCCGTACCCGTCCGAGACGAGGTGATGGTAGGCGACCACCACGAGGGAGCGGTCCGTCGCGAGTCTCACCACTCCGAGCCGGAACAGCAGATCCCGCTCCAGGTCGAACGGCTGCCTCACCAGGTCGGCCAGCGCCTCGCGGGCCGTCTCCTCGGGATCGGCGGTGTCGCTCACATCCATGAAGAACGGCTGCCAGTCCCCCAGTTCCCGGGGTATCTGCCGCAGTTCGCCGTCGACTTCGATGAAGTTGACGCGCAGCACTTCCGCCTCGCCGAGTACGTGACGGAATGCGGATTCCATGACCGCCGTGTCCAGTTCACCGTCCACGTCCCACATGAACAGCGCGTGGTTCAGCGTGTCGGGGGTCATTCTCTGCGCCAGCCACATTCCCTTTTGCGCAGACGACGCACCGAACGAGCGCACACGGATCATCTCCTCAAGCGAACAGGTCCGGGATTCGGCGGAATTCGAGATCGCCTCCACCTTCACGGACGCGGGAAGTACCGGTCAAGACAATCGGGTTCGGGGCTGAGGGCCCGTCGGGGCACTCGGGGGTGTCCTGCCGACGGGACAGTTACCGGGCGCGGAAAGAGGAGGCGATGTGCCCGGCGATCAGCCGCGCGGTCGGGTATCTCAGCGCCATGTTCGCCCGCAGTCGGAGCCCGGTCGCCGCGGCCAGCCGCTTGCTCAACTCCACCGACAGCAGCGAGTCGAAGCCGAGTTCCCTGAACTCCTGGTCGGGGTCGATCGTCTCACCGGAGGGGTGTCCGAGCACGACGGCGATCTTCCCCAGGACATGGTCCAGTACGAGTGCCTCCGCGTCTCGTTCGGGGAGCGTGGAGAACGCGTCCGGCAAGGAAAGAGGCTCGTCATCGGCTGTCGGCGGCTCCGCCTCGGCCAGCTGTGCCGTCACCCCCGGGTGGGCGGAGTTCAGCCAGTACCGCTGCCGCTGGAACGTGTACGTCGGCAGTTCCACCCGTCGGCGCGCCCCGAAGAAGGCGTCCCAGTCCACGCGCCCGCCCCGGACGTACAGCTGGGCCAGCGAGTCGAGGAGTGCCTGCGCCTCTCCCCGGTCCCGCCGCGCCGAGGACAGGACGAGCGTGTCGTCGAGGTCCTCGACGATCTCCTGCACCGGGACGGTCAGGACGGGGTGGGGGCTCATTTCGACGAACACCCGGTGGCCGTCCTCGGCCAGTCGCCGGACGGATGTTTCGAAGAGGACTTTCTCGCGGAGATTTTCGTACCAGTAGACATCGTTCAGCTCCGCGGTATCAACCTTTTCACCGAACAGGGTCGAGTAGAAGGGCAGCGTCGACGATTGCGGGCGGATGTCGGAGAGCGGTTCGATCACCTGGTCGCGGACCCTGGCGACCTGGTGGGAATGGGAGGCGTAGTCGACCGATATGCGTTTGGCCTGAATGCCCTCCGCGGTCATCTTCTCGACGAATTCATCGAGGGCACCGGGCTCTCCGGACACCACCACGGAGCGGGGACCGTTGACGACGGCGACACCCAACCGGTCGTTCCAGGACGCGAGGCGCGCGGCCACGCGTTCCGCGGACTCCGCCACCGACGCCATCCCGCCGTGGCCGATGAGCTCCAGCAGTGCCTTGCTGCGGAGCGCCACGATCCTGGTGGCGTCGCGCAGCGACAGCGCGCCGCAGACATGGGCGGCGGCGATCTCGCCCTGGCTGTGTCCGACCACGGCGGCCGGTTCCACGCCCCAGGACCGCCACAGGGCGGCCAGGGAGACCATCACCGAGAACAGCGCCGGCTGCACCACGTCGACCCGGTCCAGCGTAGGGGCGCCTTCCGCACCGCGCACCACGTCGGTCAGCGACCAGTCGACCCACTCCGTCAGCGCGCCGGCGCAGGCGTCGAGGCTGTCGGCGAAGACGGGGAAGGTGGCGTACAACTGGCGTCCCATGCCGACCCATTGGGATCCCTGACCGGGGAACATGAAGACGATTCCGCCGAGTTGCCCGGCGGTCCCGCGCACGACCGCGGCGGACTCGGTGCCGTCGCGCACCGACGCCAGTCCGCCGAGCAGTTCGTGCCGGTCGCGGCCCAGGACGACCGCACGGTGCTGGAAGGCCGTCCGGCTCGACACCAGAGACCAGCCGGTGTCGGCGACATCCACGGTCGGGTTCGCCTCGACGAAGTCGTGCAGCCTGCCCGCCTGCCGTCCCAGCGCCGCCGTGTTCCGGCCCGACACGGTCCACGGCACCAGACCGCCGGCGACGGCCGGGCCGGGCTCGGCCGGCTGCTGGGGCGGTGCCGCCTCCTCCAGGATCACGTGCGCGTTGGTGCCGCTGACGCCGAACGAGGAGACACCGGCCCGGCGCGGGCCGTCCGCGCGGGGCCACTCGTGTCCCTCCAGCAGCAGTTCGACCGCGCCCGAGGACCAGTCCACGTGGGGTGAGGGCGTGCCTACGTGCAGGGTCTTCGGCAGGTAGCCGTGACGCATGGCCTGCACCGCCTTGATGATCCCGCCGACCCCGGCCGCGGCCTGGGCGTGACCGATGTTCGACTTCAGGGAACCCAGCCACAGCGGCCTGTCCTCGGGCCGGTCCTGTCCGTAGGTCGCGAGCAGCGCGCCCGCCTCGATCGGGTCGCCCAGCGCGGTTCCGGTGCCATGGGCCTCGACCAGGTCCACGTCCCGGGGCGCGACCCCCGCGTCGGCCAGAGCCTGCCGGATCACCTTCTGCTGGGCCAGGCCGTTGGGCGCGGTCAGGCCGTTGCTGGCGCCGTCCTGGTTCACCGCGCTGCCGCGGACGACGGCCAGCACCGGGTGGCCGGCCCGGCGGGCGTCGGACAGCCGCTCCAACAGCAGCACGCCCACTCCCTCGGCCCAGCCGGTGCCGTCCGCGCCGTCCGCGAAGGACTTGCACCGGCCGTCGGCCGCCAGTCCGCGCTGTCGTGAGAACTCCACGAAGATCGCGGGCGTCGACATCACCAGCGCCCCGCCGGCCAGCGCGAGCGAGCACTCGCCCGCGCGCAGGGACCGTACCGCCAGATGCAGGGCGACCAGCGACGAGGAGCAGGCCGTGTCCACGGACAACGTAGGTCCGGTCAGGCCCAGTTCGTACGCGACCCGGCCTGAGGCGACGCTCAGCGCGCTCCCGTGCATCAGGTAGCCCTCCAGCTCGCTCCCGCCCCCTTCCAGGAAGCGGGAGCCGTACTCGGAGGAGCTCACCCCGGTGAAGACGCCGACGTCGGTTCCGCGCACCTGTGCGGGCACGATGCCCGCCCGCTCGAAGACTTCCCACGAGGTCTCCAGGAGCAGGCGCTGCTGCGGATCAATGGCCATTGCCTCACGCGGGCTGATGCCGAAGAAGCCCGCGTCGAAGCCGGCCACGTCCGTCAGGAATCCGCCGTGCCGCACGTACGAGCTGCCGGACCTGTCGGGGTCCGGGTCGTACAGGTCGCGCCAGCCGCGGTCCGTGGGGAACTCGCCCACCGCGTCCACGCCGTCGCGGACCATCTCCCACAGTTCCTCGGGCGAGGTCACGCCCCCCGGGTAGCGGCAGGCCATGGCCACCACGGCGACCGGTTCGCTGTGGCGGGCTCTGAGGGCCTCGTTCTCCTGCCGGAGGCGGTCGCGCTCCTCCAGCAGGGTGCGCAGCGCCCGTTCGACCCGGGTCCCGCCCGCCGCCGTACGGTCCACGGAGTCGTCCATGTCAGTTGCCCCTCTCGTCCAGAGCCAGGTCGACGAGTGCTTCCAGGTCCATGGCGGCCAGTTCCTCCGCACCGGTGTCCGGGCCCGCGCTCGGGGCCGGTCGCAGCAGTCCGGCGATGTGCTCGCCGAGCTCGCGCGGTGTGGGGTAGCTGAAGACGAGGGTGGTCGGCAGGCGCAGTCCGGTCGCGGAGGCCAGCCGGTTGCACAGCTCGACGGAGGTCAGCGAGTCGAATCCGAGCTGGGTGAACGGCTGGTCGGCGGCGAGAGGCGTACCGGCCGGGTGCCCGAGCACGACCGCCACCTGTTCGCGGACCCAGTCCAGTACGGCCGTCTCCGCCTCGGCATCCGGCAGGGCGGCGAGCCGAGCGGGCAGGCCGCCGCCTGCGGTCCTGCCCACCCGTTCGCGCGCCGGGCGACCTGCGGCGACGAGCTCACCGAGGAGGGGCGGCGGCTCCTCACCGTTCCTGTCGCGCAGGGCGGCGACGTCCAGCCGGGCCGGGATCACGACCGGGTGGTCGACGGCGCGCGCCGCGTCGAACAGAGCCAGCGCCTCGGCGGTCGGCATCGCGGCGACGCCGAGCCTGCGGACCCGCGCGAGATCGGTCTCGGCCAGGTGCCCGGTCATGCCGCTGCGCTCCTCCCACCAGCCCCAGCACAGTGAGGTGCCGACCAGACCGCGGGCCCTGCGCCACGCCGCCAGACCGTCCAGGAACCCGTTCGCCGCCGCGTAGCCCGCCTGCCCGGCGGTGCCGAGCGTGCCCGCGAGGGCCGAGAACAGGATGAACGCGGAGAGAGGGTGTTCCCGGGTCAGCTCGTGCAGGTGGATCGCGCCGAGGACTTTGGCGCGCAGCGCGCGGTCGAGGCTCCGCGGGGTCAGCGACTCGACGGTGCCGTCCGCCAGGGCGCCCGCAGCGTGCACGACCGCCGTCAGCGGATACCCGGGCGGCATGTCCGCGAGCAGTCCGGCCACCGCGTCCCGGTCCGCGACATCGCAGGCCACCACCTTGACGACCGCGCCCGCCCGCGTCAGCTCGGCGACCAGTTCGACCGCGCCTTCGGCCGCCATGCCCCGACGGCTCGCCAGCACCAGGCTGCGGACCTCGTGTGCGGTGACGAGATGCCGGGCGATCAGCGAGCCCACTCCCCCGGTCCCACCGGTGACCAGCACGGTCCCGCCGCCGAAGCCTGTCCCGAGATCGAAGACGATCTTCCCGGTGTGGCGGCCCTGGCTCATCTCGCGGAACGCCCTGCGCGCGTCGAGGATGTCGCGGACGGCGATCGGGTTCAGGTGCAACCGCCCGTCGGCGAACAGTTCCATGACGGTGCGGAACATCTCGTGGATGGCATCCGGGCCTGCCTCGTAGAGGTCGAAGGCCCGGTAGTCGACGCCTGGATGATCGGCCGCCACCCGCTCGGGATCGCGTACGTCCGTCTTCCCCATCTCCACGAAGTCGCCGCCTCCGGGAAGCAGCTTCAGCGAGGCGTCGACGAAGTGATGCGCGAGGGAGTTCAGTACGACGTCCATCCCGCGGCCGCCCGAGGAGTCGAGGAAGGCGTCCGCGAACCCCACGTCCCGCGACGAGGCCAGGTGCGCGTCGTCCAGGCCCAGGGCGCGCAGGGCGGGCCACTTGGCCGGGCTCGCGGTCCCGTAGACCTCGGCACCGACGTGCTGGGCGAGTTGTACGGCGGCCATCCCGACGCCGCCCGCCGCGGCGTGGACGAGGATGCGCCGGCCCTTCTCCAGCCGGGCCACGTGGAAGAGGGCGTAGCAGGCGGTGAGGAAGGCGCCCGGCACGGACGCGGCCTCGGCGTAGCTCCACTGGTCGGGGACGGGCATGAGCAGGCGGTGGTCGGCCACGGCGACGCGGCCGAAGGCGCCGGAGAAGATGCCCGTCACCCGGTCGCCGGGGGCGAGAGCGGTGACGTCGTCCGCGACCTCCAGCACGGTTCCGGCGCCCTCGCTGCCGATCCCGGCGTCGATGGCCGTCCGTTCCACCAGTCCCAGCGCGATCGTGACGTCCCGGAAGTTGAGCCCGGCCGCGTGCACCTCGACGCGGACCTGCCCGCTCGTCAGGGGCGCCTCCACCTCGGGGCACGGCACCCAGGTCAGGTTCTCCAGCGTCCCCTTGCGGGGAATGCCCAACCGTTGCGCGCCCGGCGTCGGCGGCTCGATCCGGTTGCCCGGGGGTGAGGTCTCCGCCACCCGGGGGACGAGCAACTCGCTTCCCCGGAGTGCCAGTTGGGGTTCGTCGAGGGCGAGTGCGGCCGGCATGAGCGCCCAGGAGGGCTCCTCGTCGTCGAGGTCCAACAGCCGGAACCTGCCGGGGTGTTCGGTCATGGCGGACCGGATCAGGCCCCAGACGGACGCGCCGGGGAGGTTGTCGACGGTCTCCCGGGCACCGGTGGCGAGGCGGGTGAGGACCGCCAGCGTGGATCCGGCGAGCGCGTCCTCGGCGAGGAACCGCTGGACCTGCGCCAGCACACGCGTGTTCACGGCGATCGGGTCGGGCTCGGTGTCGACGAGATCGTCCACGCAGAGCACGAGATGCCGGGGTGCCTCCCCCGCGAGCACGTCGTCGAAGGACGTGTAGAACTCGGGCACGTCGGCGAGGCGGGACGCCGGCCCGTCCTTCGCGCCGAGCACGCCCCACCGCCCTCGAGGGGTCGTCCGCTCGGGCGAGCGGACCGGTCGCCATGCCACCTGATACAGCGACTGTCCGGTTCTGGCGCGCGCCACGTGCAGTTGCCCGGGGCTCGCCTGCCGGAAGGTCAACGCCGCGGTGTGCGCGATTCCGCGGCCGTCTTCGTCCGCGACCGTCACCGACACGGCGGCCTCACCGGCCGGGGAGATCCGGATCCGCACGGTCGGGCCGCACTCCCCGTACCGCTCCGCCCCGGACCAGGAGAACGGCATCCAGCCCTGGTCGCGCCCGATCTCGACGACCCCGCCCGCCACGACGGCGTGCAGTGCCGAGTCCAGCAGCGCCGGATGCAGGGCGAACCCGGAGGCGGCCGAACCGGCGGCGGTCGTGGGCAAGGTGGCCGTGGCGAAGAGGTCGTCACCGCGCCGCCACACCTCGCGCAGTCCCCGGAAGGCCGGGCCGTAGTCGAAGCCCGCGTCCGCGAAGGAGTCGTAGAGGCTGTCGATGGGCAGTTGCCGCGCCTTTGACGGTGGCCAGACGGCGAGGGATGCCGCCTCGTCGGTCCGTGGGGCCGTCGGCGTCGCGCCCGGCGCGAGCCTCCCCACGGCATGCCGGGTCCAGTCGCCGGCCGCCGGCCCGTCGCCGGCGGGCCTCGCGTACACGTCCAGGGAGCGGTGCCCCTTCTCGTCCGCCGTGCCGACGACGATCCGCACCCGCACGTCGCCCGGGTCGGGAAGGATCAGGGGCACTTCCAAGGAGAGTTCGCCGACGGCGGTGCAGCCGACGGCGTCGCCGACCCACAGCGCCAGGTCCAGGTAGGCCGTCGCCGGTACGACGACCGAGCCGAACACGGCGTGATCGGCGAGCCATGCGTGGGTGCGCGGGGACCACTGGCCGGTGAACATCACCTCGTCGGTGCCGGGGTGATGGACGACCGCGCCCAGCAAGGGGTGGTCCGGCGCCGTCAGACCGGCGGAGCGGACGTCCGCCCTCCCCGTCCCGGCCTGGAAGTCCAGCCAGTGCCGGCGCCGTTGGAACGCGTACGTCGGAAGGTCCACCCGGCGGCGGGGTCCGAGCAGGGCGTCCCAGTCCACGTCCCCGCCCCGGACGTGCAGGTGGGCCAGCGAGCCGACGAGCGTCTCCACCGCGTTCCGGCCCCGCCGGGCCGCCGACAGGACCACCGCGTCGTCCACGCCCTCCGCGGCGAACGCCTCCTTGGTGATGCTCGTGAGGGTCGCACCGGGGCCCAGTTCGAGGAAGGTGCCGGTCCCGGCCGTACGGGCGTGCTCCACGGCGTCGTGGAAGCGCACGGGTTCGCGGATGTGCCGTACCCAGTGGGCGGTGGAGGTCAGTTCCTCGAGCGTGGCCTCGCGGCCCAGTCTCGTCGAGACGACCGGGATGGTCATCGCGCCGGCCGGGAGTGCGCCGATGGTGCTCGCGAACTCCTCCAGGACCGGGTCCATGAGCGGGGAGTGGAAGGCGTGGTCGACGTCGAGGAGCTTCGCCGACGTGCCGTCGGCGACGAGACGGTCCCTGAGGTCGAGGACCTCGTCGCGGTGACCCGAGACCACGATCGACTCCGGGCCGTTGACGGCGGCGACGCCGATCCGGTCGTAGGGGCCGAGGAGGGCGCCGATCCGGTCCTCCGAGGCGCGTACCGCGAGCATCGCGCCCCGCTCGGCCTTCTGCATGGCCCGCCCGCGCGCGGCCACCAGCCGGGTCGCACTGTCGAGGTCCAGGGCGCCCGACACATGAGCGGCGGCGATCTCTCCGACGGAGTGGCCGATCAGGTGGCCCGGCCGCCCGCAGAGCGCCACCAGGAGCCGGTATCGGCTGACCTCCAGCGCGAACAACGCCGGCTGTGCGATGTCCGTGCGGGCCGCTCCGTCCTGCGTGGGCGCGTCGGCGAGGAGCAACGCCCGCAGGCTGTAAGGGAGATGGGTGTCGAAGTGTGCGCAGACCTCGTCGAGGGTGTGAGCGAAGACGGGGTAGGTGTCGTACAACTGCCGCGCGGTGCCTTGCCATTGGGTGCCCTGGCCGGGGAACAGGAAGGCGGTACGACCGCCTTCACCGGCCACACCCCGCGCGACCGCGGCGGACTCCGTGCCGTCGCGCACCGCGGCGAGACCGAGCATGAGTTCGCCCCGGTCGCGCCCCAGCACCACCGCACGGTGCTCGAACCGCGACCTGGTGGACACCAACGACCCGGCGATGTCGGCGATGTCGGCGTCCAGGTCGGTGGCGGCGAAGTCGTGCAGCCGCTCCGCCTGCGCCCGCAGTGCGCTCTGCGAGCGTGCCGACACGACCCACGGAACCGGCCCGCTCAGCGGCTCGGAGGCGCAGGGCGCCGCCTCTTCCTCGGGCGGCTCCTCCAGGATCAGGTGCGCGTTGGTGCCGCCGGCCCCGAAGGCGGACACGCCCGCGCGCCGGGGCCGTCCCGGGACGCTCGGCCACTTCATGGTGCCGGTCAGCAGTTCCACCGCCCCGGCCGACCAGTCCACCCGGGTCGTCGGACGGTCCACGTGCAGTGTCTTGGGCATCGTCCGATGACGCATCGCCATGATCATCTTGATGATGCCGGCGACGCCCGCGGCCGCCTGCGCATGCCCGATGTTCGACTTCAACGCCCCGAGCCACAGCGGCCGGTCGGGATCGCGGTCCTGTCCGTAGGTGGCCAGCACCGCCTGCGCCTCGATCGGGTCGCCCAATACCGTACCGGTGCCGTGGGCCTCGACCACGTCCACCTCGTCCGCCCGGACCCGGGAGTTCGCCAACGCCGCGCGTATCACTCGCTGTTGGGAGGGGCCGTTCGGTGCGGTCAGCCCGTTGGACGCCCCGTCCTGGTTGATCGCCGAGCCCCGGATCACCGCCCAGATCCGGCGTCCGCTCCGCCGTGCGTCCGACAGCCGCTCCAGGACGAGCATGCCCGCCCCCTCGGAGAAGCCTGTGCCGTCCGCCGTGTCGGCGAAGGCCTTGCACCGGCCGTCCGCCGCCAGGCCCCGTTGCCGCGACATCTCCCGGAAGACCTGCGTCGTCGCCATGACGGTGACGCCCCCGGCCAGCGCCAGCGTGCACTCGCCCTGCCGCAGTGACTGCACGGCCTGGTGGACCGCCACCAGCGACGAGGAACACGCGGTGTCGATCGACAGCGCCGGACCCTCCAGCCCCAGCGCGTACGCCACCCGCCCGGACGCCACGCTGAGCAGTGAACCGGTCTGCCCATAGCCGGAGATGGCCTCGGGGGTGTGGAAGTGGTTGCCGTATCCGAAGTACGCGATGCCGGCGAAGACACCAGTGCTGCTGCCGTGCAGGGTCCGCGGGTCGATGCCGGCCCGCTCCAGGGACTCCCAGGAGGTCTCCAGCAGCAGCCGCTGCTGAGGGTCGGCGGCCAGCGCCTCCCGCGGGCTGATCCCGAAGAAGTCGGCGTCGAAGTCACCGGCGTCGTACAGGAATCCGCCGGAGCGGGTGTAGCAGGTGCCCGGCCGACCCGGTTCCGGGTCGTAGAGGGCGTCCAGGTCCCAGCCGCGGTCGTCGGGGAAGCCCGAGACCACGTCCCGGCCCGCCGCCACCAGCTCCCACAGCGCCTCCGGCGACGTCGCCCCGCCCGGGAAACGGCAGCCGGCACCGACGATGGCGATGGGCTCCGCGGCGGCCTGCGTCAGCTCGTTCAGGCGCCGACGGGTCTCGATCAGCTCGATCGAGGTCCGCTTGAGGTAGTCGAGAACATCGGCATCGTTGTCGTGTGTCATCGCTCTCCCTGGCCGAGCTCTTTGTCCAGCAGCGAGAGAAGCTCGCCGGCTGATGCCGAACTGATCCGGTCGACGAGGCCGGACGGTGAGGTGTCGCCCGCCGCCGTGCGGACCCGGCCGTGCAGCTCGCCGAGGAGGGCGGCGATGGTGGTCCTGTCCTCCTCGCCGAGTTCGCGCAGTGCGCCCGTCAGCCGGGCGCCCAGTCCTTCGATCTCCTTGGCGAGACGGGTGGCCGGCGACTCCGGCGCGGCGCCGGGCTGGAGGCCCTCGGCGAGGAACCGGGCGAGGGCGCTCGGGTTCGGGTGGTCGAAGGCGAGCGTGGCGGACAGCTTCAGGCCGGTCACCTCCGCCAGCTTGTTCCGCAGCTCCAGCGCCATGAGCGAGTCGATACCCAGGTCCCGGAACGCCACGGTGGGACGGACCCGTTCGGTGTCGGCGTGGCCGAGCACGAGCGCGGTCTGCGCCCGCACGGCGTCGAGGAGCACTCCTCGCGCATCGGTCCCGGACAGCTCGCTCACCCGCTGCGCGAGTCCGGCGTCGACGGCTTCCCGCTTCCTCCGGCCGGAGGGGGGCGCCGCCAGGTCGCGCAGCAGCGGGCTCGGGGCCGACGGGTCCAGCCGCGCGGGCACCAGCACCGGCTCCTCGCGCGAGAGCGCCGCGTCGAAGAGGGCGAGCCCTTCGTGCGACGCGAGGGGCCGCACGCCCTGCCGCCGCAGTCGTTCGACGTCCCCCGTGCCGAGGCCGGCGCCCGCCTCGGTGCGCTCCGCCCAGTAGCCCCAGCACAGCGAGCCGGCCGCCAGGCCCTCGGCCCGGCGGACGTGAGCCAGCCCGTCGAGAAAGGCGTTGGCCGCCGCGTAGTTGGCCTGCCCCGCCGTTCCGAGGACGCCCGCGACCGAGGAGAACAGCACGAACGCGGACAGGTCCAGGTGCCGGGTCAGTTCGTGCAGGTACCAGGCGCCGCGCACCTTCGGTGCCAGTACCTCGTCCACCCGGTCCTCGGTGAGTGCCTCGACGACTGAGTCGTCCAGTACGGCCGCGCAGTGGACGACCGCCGTCAGCGGATGCTCGTCGGGCACCGCGTCGATCAGTCGGGCGACGGAGCCACGGCTGGTGACATCGCAGGCGACGATCTGGGTGTGCGCCCCCGCCGCGGTCAGTTCCTCCTGCAGCCCGGCCGCCGCGGGTGCCGCCGGCCCGCGCCGGCCGGCGAGCACCAGTCGGCGCACGCCGTGCCGCTGCACGAGGTGGCGGGCCAGCATCGCTCCCAGACCGCTGGTGCCGCCGGTGATCAGGACGGTTCCGTCGAGGGGCGGGCGACGGGTGGAGGCGCCCCGGACGGGGACCAGCCGAGGGGTGGTCATGACGCCGGCCCGGATCTTGAGCTGGGGTTCCCCGCTCGCGGCGGCGGCCGGAACGCAGGCATGTGAGGCGGCCTCGCCGTCCGTGTCGACGAGCACGAACCGGCCCGGGTTCTCGGTCTGCGCGCTGCGCACGAATCCCCAGACCGCGGCCGCCGCGGGGTCGGTGTGGGCCACGTGGTCGTCGTGGACGGCATCGCGGGTCACGACCACCAGGCGGGAGTCGGAGAACCGCTCGTCGGCGAGCCAGTCCCGCGTCCAGCGCAGCACTTGGTGGACGTTCCGCTCGGCAGCGGCGGGGGTGTCGCCGTCGGCCGCCGTGTCCACCCGGGCGATGACGACAGGGGGGATCGTCGGGGCGGAGGCGGCGAGTTCACCGAGGGAGGCATGGGCCGCCGCGTCCCGGCCCGACGCGGACGGGCCCACCACGGCGTAGTGACCGGCGGCCGTCCCGGGCGGCACCGGGAACGGTGTCCAGTCCACTCGGAACAGCGCTCCCCGGTGGTCGGAGTCCAGCTCGGTCAGCCGCCCGCTGTCAGCGGGCCGCAGAAGCAGTGAGTCCACGCCACCGAGCGGTGTTCCGTCCTGATGCCATACGGCGACGGAGACCGCGTTCTCACCTGCGGGCGCCAGCCGGACCCTCAGGGCGGTCGCCGGTCCGGCGGAGTTCAGGTGGATCCCCGTACAGCGGTAGGGCAGCCAGTCCCCGGGCCGGGTGTCGTCGACGAACCGCCCGAGGCCGATCGCGCGCAGCGCTGCGTGGAGCAGCGCCGGGTGGATCCGGAAGCCACGCGCATCCGTGCCACCCTCGGCGGGTATGCCCGCATCGGCGTACAGGACGTCGTCGCGGCGCCAGACGTGCCGCAGCCAGTCGTCCTTCTCGAACGGCACCTCGACCGCGCCCTCGGGAGGCCACGGAACGAGTTCCTCCGCCGCACGGGATCCTCCGGTGACGGACCCGACGGCGTTCCGGATCCACGCGGATTCGCCCTCACCCCGGGAGTGCACGCCGAGGGCCCCCTTGCTGTCGACGACGACCCGGATCTCGCGGTCGGCCGTCCGGGACAGCACCAGCGGTGTCTCCAGCGTCAGTTCGTCGACGACGTCGCCTCCCACCCGGTGGGCCGCCCACGCCGCCAGCTCCACCAGCACCGACGCCGGTGCCACCACGGCACCGTGGACCGTCTGGTCGTAGAGCCAGGGGTGGTGCCGCGGCGACAGGCGCCCGCCGCCCACCACCCCTGCGGGCTCCGCGTCCTCGGGCAGGTCGACGACGGCGTCGAGGAGCGGGTGGTCCGAGGTGGTGCGGGTGGTGGTCTCCGCGGGTGTGTCCAGCCAGTGGCGCTGCCGCTGGAAGGGGTACGTGGGCAACTCGGCCGGGCAGCCGTCCCGGCCGGGGAACACCGCCTCCCAGGACACCGCGACGCCCGCCACGAATGCCTCGGCCGCCGACCTGTACAGGCGCTTGAGGCCGCCGTCGCCGCGGCGCAGCGAGCCGACCACCACCCCCTGGGCGCCGGGGGTGTGGTCGAGCATGTCCTGGATGTTGATCGTGAGCAGCGGGTGCGGGCTGACCTCGACGAACGCGCCGTACCCCGCGCCCAGGAGGCACTTCACGGCTGCCTCGAATCGGACCGGCTCGCGTATGTTGCGGAACCAGTAGGCGGGGTCCAGCTCCGCGGTGTCGATCGGTCCGCCCCGCACCGTGGAGTAGAACTCCACCGGTGAGGACGTGGGGGTGATTCCTTCCAGCGCGTCGAGGAGCTGGTCCTCGAACTGGTCCATGAGCGGTGAGTGGCCGGGTACGCCGCCCGGGATCCAGCGCACGCGGGCGCCCTCGGACTCGCAGATCGCGGCCAGTTCCCGGACCGCCGAGGCCTCGCCCGCGACCGTCGTCGAGTACGGTCCGTTGACCGCGGCGATCGCGGCCCGGGACCCCGTCCGCTCCAGCAGCTCCCGTACCCGGTGTTCGGGCAGCACGATCCCGGCCATACCGCCGTCCTGAGCCGTGGAGGCCAGCATCCGGGACCGTACGGCCACGATCCGCGCCGCGTCCGGCAGGGTCAGGGCGCCGGCGACGCAGGCGGCGGCGATCTCGCCCTGGGAGTGGCCGGTCACCGCGTCCGGTGTCACCCCCAGCGACCGCCATACCTGCGCCAGCGACACCATCACCGCGAACAGCACCGGCTGGACCACCTCGATCCGGTCCAGGTCCCCCGCCTTCGGGCCGCCGCACACCGTGTCGGTCAACGACCAGTCCACCCACGGCGCCAAGGCGTCGTCGCACGCGCGCATCCGCTCGGCGAACACCGGGGACGACTCCCACAGTTCACGTCCCATACCGGCCCACTGCGAGCCCTGGCCGGGGAAGACGAACACCGTCCTGCCGACCGGTCCGGCGACGCCGGACACCACACCGGCCGGATTGCGGCTGCCGTCGGCGACGGCGGCCAGGCCGGCGAGGAGTTCCTCCCGGTCCGCGCCGATGACGACCCGGCGGTGTTCGAACAGAGAGCGCGTCGTCACCAGGGAGTGCCCCACAGCGGCCGTCGGCGGGTCCGTGGCCGGACCGTCCCGCAGCCGCTCTGCCTGTTCCCGCAGCGCCTCGGCGGACCGGGCCGACAGGACCCACGGCACCGCGCCGAGGACATCGGCGGGGGTCCACTCGACGGTCTCGGGCGGCTCCTCGATGATCACGTGCGCGTTCGTCCCGCTGACCCCGAACGACGACACTCCCGCGCGCCGGGGCCGCCCCGGTGCGCCCGGCCACTTCCTCGCCGCGGTCAGCAGCCGCACCGTCCCCGCGGACCAGTCGACGTGCGGGGTCGGCCGGTCCACGTGCAGGGTCCTGGGCAGCACCCCGTGGCGCATCGCCATGATCATCTTGATCATTCCGCCGACGCCCGCGGCCGCCTGCGTGTGCCCGATGTTCGACTTCAGCGAGCCCAGCCACAGCGGGCTGCCGGGGTCCCGGTCCGACCCGTAGGCGGCCAGCAGCGCCTCCGCCTCGATGGGGTCACCCAGCTTCGTGCCCGTCCCGTGGGCCTCCACCGCGTCCACGTCGCCCGCCGCGAGGCCGGCGTCGGCCAGGGCCGCCCGGATGACCCGGCGCTGCGCCAGTTCGTTCGGCGCCGTCAGCCCGTTGGAGGCGCCGTCCTGGTTGATCGCCGAGCCCCGGATCACCGCCCGGATCCGGCGTCCGTTGCGCAGCGCGTCCGACAGCCGCTCCAGCACCAGGACTCCCGCGCCCTCGCCCCAGCCGGTTCCGTCGGCCGCCTCCGCGAACGACTTGCACCGGCCGTCGGCCGACAGACTCCGCTGCCTGGATGCCTCCACGAACAGCCCCGGAGTGGGCAGCGCCGACACCCCTCCGGCCAGCGCCATGGTGCACTCCCCCGCCCGCAGAGAGCGCACGGCCTGGTGCACCGCCACCAGCGACGAGGAGCAGGCGGTGTCCACCGACACCGCCGGGCCTTCCAGCCCCAGCACGTACGCCACCCGGCCCGAGGCCACGCTGGTGTACGTCCCCCCGATCGCGAGACCCTCCGTCTCCTGGCCGCCACCGCCGCCGAGCCGCGGGCCGTAGTCGACCCCGTAGATCCCGGTGAACACCCCGGTCGCCGAGCCCCGCAGCCCGGCCGGGTCGATTCCCGCCCGCTCCAGCGCCTCCCACGACGTCTCCAGCATCAGCCGCTGCTGCGGATCCATCGCGAGCGCCTCGCGTGGGCTGATCCCGAAGAACGGCGCGTCGAAGTCGGCGAGGTGGGACAGGAACCCGCCCGAGCGGGTGTACGTCTTCCCGCGCGCGTCGGGGTCCGGGTCGTACAGCGCCTCCACGTCCCAGCCTCGGTCGCGCGGGAAGCCGCCTATCGCGTCCACCTCGTCGGACACCAGCCGCCACAGCTCGTCCGGGGACGTGACCCCGCCCGGGAAGCGGCACCCCGCGCCCACGACCGCGACGGGCTCGCGGGCGGCCTCCTCCAGCTCGCGCACCCGCTCGCGCAGCGTCTGCGCGTCGCTGACGGCACGTCGAAGGTAGGACCGGAGCTTGTCGACGTCTTCCACCTGGGCCTCCCCCATGACTTGCTCAGACGTATCCGCGGTCGATCAGTTCGAACAGTTCGTCGTCTTCGCGACTTTCCGGGCTCTGGGTGTCCCGGACTTCGGGCACCTCCGGCGCGAGGAGGGAGAAGAGGTGGCGCCCGAGCGTCTGCGGGGTCGGATAGGTGAACGCGACCGTGGCCGGCAGCCTGACGCCGGCCGTCTCGGTGAGCCGGTTGCGGAGCCGCACGGCCATCGACGAGTCGAACCCGAGGTCCTTGAAGGTCTCGGTCGACCTCGCCGTGAGATCGGCCTCCGTCGGGCCGGCGCCCTTCGCGCTCAGCACCGCCGCCGCCGCGGCGCACACGAGCTGCAGGGCCGACGCCTCCGATCCGATCGGCCGCGGGGTGGGACCGGGGTCCGTGGAGCCGGTGTCCTCGGGCGCCGTCAGCCAGTACCGCCGCCGCTGGAAGGGATAGGTGGGCAGGTCGATCCGGCGGGGCCGGTGCGCGGCGAAGACCTCCGTCCAGTCCACCGGCACACCGCGCACGTGCAGTTCGGCCAGTGCCGCGAGGACCCTGCCCGCGCTCCCGTCGTCCTTGTCGAGGGTGCCCACCACCAGGGGTGCGGCGCCCAGCGAGTCGGCGGTCTCCTCCATCGCCACCGTCAGCACCGGATGCGGACTCACCTCCACGAATGCTCCGCCGCGCTCGCGCATCAACCGCTCGACGACCGCGCCGAACCGCACCATCGAGCGCAGGTTGTCGTACCAGTACGAGCCCTTGAGCGCGTGGGGGCCGAGCATCTTGCCGGTGACCGTGGAGTGGAAGTGAACCGCGGTCGCCCGCGGCGAGATGTCCGCGAGGTCCACCAGCAGGCGTTCACGGATGCGTTCGACGTGATGGGAGTGGGACGCGTAGTCCACCTTGACCCGCCGTACCCGGACCCCGTCGCCGTGAGCCGCCGCGGCGAACCCGTCCAGCGCCTCGTCGTCCCCGGAGACCACCACCGACGCCGGCCCGTTGACGGCGGCCACGGCGAGCCGCCCGGACCAGAGCCCCAACCGTTCCTCGACCCACCCGGGAGACGCCGACACCGCGCTCATCCCGCCGCCCTGGCCGGCCAGTTCGGTCAGGGCCCGGCTGCGGACGGCCACGACCTTGGCCGCGTCCGCGAGCGACAACGCGCCCGACACACAGGCCGCGGCGATCTCGCCCTGCGAGTGCCCGACCACCGCCTCGGGGACCACACCCAGCGACCGCCACACCCGCGCGAGCGACACCATCACCGCGAACAGCGCCGGCTGGACCACGTCCACCCGTTCGAACGAAGCGGCCGGCTCCGCACCCGTCAGCACCTTCACCAGCGACCAGTCCACCCACGGCGCCAGGGCATCCGCGCAGTCGTCGATGCCGCGCGCGAAGACCTCCGACTCGGCGTACAACTGCCTTCCCATGCCGACCCATTGCGAGCCCTGGCCGGGGAAGACGAAGACCACCGGCGCCACCGCCCCCGCGGTCACCCCGCGGATCACTCCTGCCGGGTCCTCGCCCGCCGCCAGCCTGCCCAGCGCCTGTGCACGGTCACCGCCCAGCAGCACGGCCCGGTGTTCGAACGAGGCCCGCGTCGACACCAGGGAGTACCCGACGTCGGCCGCCGACGGCGACGCCCCCGCGGTCACGAGATCCCGCAGCCGTGCCGCCTGCTCACGCAGGGCCTGCTCCGAGCGGGCGGACAGCACCCACGGCAGGCCTCCTTGGCCGGTGGTCCGGGGTTCCGTCCGGGCCGGAGGTGCCTCTTCGAGGATCACGTGCGCGTTCGTGCCGCCCATCCCGAACGCCGAGACCCCTGCCCGGCGCGGCCGGTCCGGCGCACCCGGCCAGGGGCGGGCCGCCGTGAGGACCTCGAAGTCGTCGTGGAAGTCCGGGACGGCGGGGTTCGGGGACCGGAAGTTCAGGCTGGGGACCAGCCGGGAGTGGTGCAGGCACAGTGCGGTCTTCAGGAAGCCGACGATGCCCGCGGCCGGCTCCAGGTGTCCCACGTTCGTCTTCACGGAGCCGATCACCAGCGGGCGGCCGCGGCCGGTCGCGCGGAACACCTCGCGAAGGCCGGACAGTTCGGCCGGATCGCCGAGCCGGGTACCGGTGCCGTGGGCCTCGACGTAGTCGACGCCCTCGAACCGAACACCGGCGCGGTCGAGAGCGGACAGCACGGTCGCCGCCTGTGCTCCGGGGCTGGGATCCGGCATGCGCGAGGAGGCGCCGCCGCTGCCGGCACTCCAGCCGCGCACCACCGCGTAGACGCGGTCGCCGTCGGCGAGGGCGCGGTCGAGCCGCTTCAGCAGGACGAATCCGCCGCCCTCACCCCGTACGAAACCGCTCGCCCGTTCGTCGAAGGTGAAGCAGCGGCCGTCGGGCGAGAGGGCGCCCAGATTCGCCAGGCCCAGTCCCGCCTCCGGATCGACGATCAGGTTCACGCCGCCCACGAGCGCCATGTCAATCGCGCCCGCGCCGATCCGGTCGCAGGCCAGCACCATCGACACCAGGGAGGAGGACTGGCCGGAATCCGCGCACAGGCTCATGCCGCGGACGTCGAGCAGGCCGGAGATCCGGTTCGCGATCAGCGCGCCGCTGGAGCCCAGCGCGGTGTAGTGGTCGTCCCGGTCGCTGCCCGACTGCCGGCGCAGGACGTCGTAGCCGGAGGGAGCGGCGCCGACCAGGACGTCGATCTCGCGTCCGGCGAGCGAGGCCGCGGACAGCCGGGCGTCTTCCACAGCCTCCCAGGCGAGTTCCAGCCCGAGCCGCTGCACGGGGTCCATGGCGGCCGCTTCCGCCGGGCCGATGTCGAAGAACGGCGCGTCGAATCCGTCGACGGACTCGAAGAACGAGCCCGCGCTCAACGTGGCCGTGTCGGGGTGGGAAGTGAGGTTCGAGGGGGCTGTCCGGTGCTCGGGGAACCTTGCGACGGTCGACTTCCCGTCGCACAGGAGGTGCCAGAACTCCGCCGGGCCCCAGACGCCGGGGAAGCGGCACGACATGCCGATGACGGCCACCTCGGGCCGCACTGCGTTCATCGCCAACGGGTCAACAACCTCCGCAGTTCGTCGGGCGCCTTCGCGAACTCGTGGTGCCCGCCGTCGAGGACCCGGATGTCGACCGAGTCCGCGTACCGCTGCCATCCCTGGAGCTGGTCGAGGCGCACGTCGGGGTCGTCACGCCAGTGCAGTACGACGACGGGGCAGCCCACCGCGACCGGATCGGCCCGGTGGTACCGGCGCGCGGCGGCGTGATCGCTGAGCAGCACCGCCAGCCCCATGTCGATCATGTCCGGCCGCGGCTCGATGCCCCGGCCTCGGACGAACGCCTCGACCTCGGCGCGCAGTTCGGGCTCGGCCATGGTGAGCATCCGGTCCCGGCCGGCGTCGTGCGGCGCCGGCTGGCCCGACACGAAGAGGCGGTGCGGACCGGGCAGTCCCAGTTCGGCGAGCCGGAGGGCCGTCTCGTAGGCGGCCAGGGCGCCCGCGCAGTGCCCGAAGAACGCGAACGGCCGGTCGAGCAGCGGGACCAGCGGGCCGATCAGGTCGGCGGCGAGGTTCTCGTAGGTGCCGTAGTGGGGTTCGCCCAGCCGGTTCTCACGGCCGGGGAACTGCAGCGGGCAGATCTCGGTGTCGTCGAGGGCGTCCGGCCAGGCGCTGAAGGCCGATGCCCCGGTGCCGGAGTAGGGGAAGCAGAAGACGCGGGCGGCGGGGTCGGTGGAGTGCGGCCGGACGAACCATGGGGACGTGGCGGCGGCGGGGCCGGATGTCATGGTGTCTGTCGTTTCTGGGCGACGATGGGGAGGTGCGTCATTCCGGCGATGAAGAACGACCGCAAGTGCTGCGGCTCGCCGTCGAGTTCGATGGACCCGAAGCGCTGCAGCAGCTCCTCGAAGAAGACGCGCAGCGTCAGCCGGGCCAGCGGTCCGCCGATGCAGAAGTGCGGCCCGAAGCCGAACGCGACATGGCGCTTGGCGGCGCTCCGCGTGATGTCGAAGGTGTGCGGATCCGCGAACTGGGAGTGGTCCCGGTTGGCGGAGCCGATCCATGCGACGACCGCGCCCCGGGCGGGGACGGTGCCCCCGCCGATCTCGGTGTCGTGCACCGCGTACCGCATGAAGTTGCACGCGGCCGAGGTCCAGCGCAGTCCCTCTTCGACGAGGTTCGGAACCAGCGAGGGGTCGGCCTGCGCCTTCTGGAACTGCTCGGGCCGCTCGACGAGGGCGTGGACCGTGCCCGAGACAGTGTGCGGGGTCGTCACGTTGGCGCCCAGGAGGATGCTGTAGCCGTCGAGGGCGATCTCCTCGTCGGTCAGCGGTGCGTCTCCCACGCGGGCGTTCATCAGGTGGTCGAGGAGGCTGCCGTCCTCGTTGCCGGCCGCGCGCCGCCGGGCGACCCACTCGGTGACGTAGGTGACGAGCTCGTGGTGAGCGATGGCCAGCGTGGCGGCTTCGCTGCCGTGCTGGAAGTGCGGGTCGCAGGGGGCGGTCACCATCGCGGTCAGCTGCACGAGTTGGTCCCAGTCCCGCTCCGGGATGCCCAGGATCGGGCCCGTGACGATCGCCGGGAGGAGCAGCGCCCGCTCGGCCAGGTCGAACGTGCCGCCGTCCAGCGCGGGTTCGAGGAAGCGTACGACCGCATGCCGGATCCGGTCCTCCCAGGGCGCCACCGCCCGCGCGGTGAGCCTGGCGCCGATCGCTCGGCGGACCTGGGTGTGCCGCGGTGGATCGGTGGACGTCATCAGCCTGCCCGCCGCGACGTCGTCGACGCCGAGGTGGGTGACGACCGTGCCGCGCTCCGAGGTGAAGTCACGGTGGTCGCCGAGCACGCGGCAGACGTCGTCGTAGCGCGTCACCGACCAGAACTCCCGTCCGTCCGGGAGGACTTGGTGGTGCAGAGGGGCGGATCTGCGCATGACGTCCCAGACGGCGTGCGGATCGCCCGAGGTGTAGAGATCGAGGTCGAACAGGTCGACCCGGCCGAGATCGAGGTCGTTCCCGGTCCCCGGAGTCAGCCTCACGTCCGCGGCCTCCCCTGCGCGATCAACTCGGCGACCCGGGCCGGGGTCTGCGCGACATAGAAGTCGCGTACGGACAATTCGACACCGTAGTCCCGGAGGACTCGGTCGATGATCTTGATCCCGATCAGGGAATTGCCGCCGAGCGCGAAGAAGTCGTCGTCCGTGCCGACCTCGCGGCCGTCGAGGTATTCCCCCCACAGCGCCGCGATCTCGTGCGCGAGTGAGATCTGCGCGCCCGCGGGCGCGGTTTGTGACGCCGGCACCTCTTCCGATCCGTCCTGCTGGTGGACCTGCGGCCCCAATTCCATTGGCAGCCTTTCCGTCTCCGCCGGGCGAGTGGCTCGTGCCGCCAAGGTAAATAGCCGAGGAAACCCCGCGCAAGAGATGGCCGTGCGGTGCGCCCGGGCATCCGGTTGTCCCGCCGACAGGACAGCCGGCGACAACCGGGCTTCTCTGGCTATTAACCGTTCCGTGCGGATAGCCTGCGAATTCTGGTGACGGTCTGCTCGTCTTATGGTGACGGTCGGAGCGTCAAAAAATCATGCAGTGAAGGGGATTTCGTTGCTTAAGTCGCAACGGCTTGCGGTGCTGCCCATCGACTCCTACGATCTGGATTCCGAGTTGTCCGTCGTGGACCGCCACGAGTACAGCGGGGAGTACGACGCCCTCACGTTCGGGGCCTGGTCGTGCCATGTGCTGGCCAACGGCAGCGGCGCCGAGTCCGACATCGCCTTCCGCCCGCACAGCGACGGGCTGGCCCTCACCGAACTGGGCAAGCAGCTGCCCGGCATCATGTCCCTGGTGACCGGGCATTTCTCCCTGGACCGCTTGCAGTGGGTGCGCGTCTTCAGCCTCCGCGACGGCATCATGGCTCCGCATGTGGATTTTCTCGAATTCGCCGAACCCGGCACCCGGGTACAGGTACCGCTGCGGACCAGCGAGGAATCCCTCCATTCCGAGAACGACATCGTCTATCACCTCCGCCGCGGGGAGGTGTGGAAGATACACACGACTGTGCCGCATTCGGCGCGCAGCACGGCGAGTACCGCCCGTCTCTCCCTGTGTCTCGACTTCGCGGACGCCGAGGAGCCCGTGACGATCCGCGACGACATGCCCACGGCCGATCCGATCCGCGTCATCGAGCGCCCCGAGGCGACAGCGGCGGAGATCGAGGAACTCGTGGACTCCGGCCGGACGATGACCCGGGAATCCATGCGCTCGGACTTCCCTCGATTCGCGGCACTCCACTACGAGCGGCACGCGCCTGCTGCCGCCGTCTTCGACTGGTACGAGGAGGCCGCGCGGCGGTCCGGGTACGCGGCCGTCGTCGCGAAGGCCCAGGCCTTCCGCAGGTACTGCATCGAGAAGCGGGCCGACGGAGAGGCGTTCGACTGGTGAGGAAGGGCAGCACAGACGGGCCGGAACGCGATCACGCGTTCCGGCCCGTCTGTGCTGCCGGACGAGCGATGGCACCGCTTGGCGCCACGTGACATCACGTGGCGCCACGTGGCGCCAGTGGGTGTGTCACGATGACGCAGACTTCCTTTCACCCCTTTGGCCAGGTCAGAGCAGTCCTCTCGCGAACCAGCATGACTCGTTCAGCAGTCAGGCACCTTTCAGACTTGCCGTGGCGTCATCGTGGTGCCATGATGGCACCATGGACCTCACGCCGTACGTCGACACCCTTCGCCGCGAACTCGCGGTGGCCGCCGAGGCCGGCGGCGACGAAGCCCGCGAGCTGGCCCGGCGACTCACCGCTCCCCTGGAGTCGGCGACCCGGCTGGCCATGCTCAACGTGCTTTCCGACGCGATGGACGAGATCACCCGCGAGCTCGCCCCCGGGTCGGTCGACGTACGGCTGCGCGGGACCAACCCCGACTTCGTGGTGACGCCACCCCTTACCGACAGCGGTCCCGCGGAACCCTCCGAGCCGCTCGAACCGCTGAGAGCCCCGGCTCCGGCCGAGGGCGAGGAGGGGGGCACCGCCCGCGTCAACCTGCGTCTGCCGGCCCATCTCAAGGCGCGCGCCGAAGAGGCCGCGAGCCGCGAAGGCCTGTCGGTCAACGCGTGGCTGGTGCGAGCCGTGTCGGCCGCGGTCGACAGTGGCGGCGGGCGGCCACGGCCGACGGAGCGGACCCGCAACCTCGGACAGAGCTTCACGGGCTGGGTGCGCTAGCCGCGCCCACGCCCCAGGACGGACCACAGCACAGCGCCCCATCACGTCCCACCTGCGGGGACGATCCAAGGACTCATGAGGACGGGACAGCCATGCCTTCTTTCGACACCCTCGAACCCATCTCGGTCACCGCCTACGTGTACGCCGGCTCCATCCGGTTCACCGCGAGCGACCGCCTCGACACCGTGGTCGAGGTGCGACCCCGCGACCCGAAGAAGGATCTGGACACCCGGACAGCCGACCAGACCGAGGTCTCCTGCACCAACGGCACTCTGAGCGTCCGCACCCCCAAGGCCAACATGCTCGGGCGCGGCGGCACGGTCGACGTCACGGTCGAACTCCCCACGGGCTCGAACCTCGACCTGGACGGCGAGGGGGTCCACGTGATCGGCGAGGGCCGGCTCGGCGAGGTCTTGCTGAAGACCTCGGCCGGTGACGTCCGCCTGGACACGACCGGCGCGCTGAAGCTCAAGGCACAGCACGGATCGAGCACCGTCGACCGGATCGAGGGAATGGCGGAGATCACCAGCAGCACCGGCAACGTGCGCGTCGGGCTCATCAACGGCCCCGCCGTGCTCAAGAGCTCGCACGGCACCACGACCGTCGGCGCCGTGACCGGCGAGCTGCAGCTGAACGGCACGAATGGGGCCATCGACATCGGGCGCGCCGAGGCATCGGTCACCGGCGCCACCACCAACGGTGTCGTCCGGCTCGCCGAAGTCGCCCGCGGCAGCATCCAGCTGGAGACCTCGAACGGCAACGTCGAGATCGGCATCCGCGAGGGCACCGCCGCCTGGCTCGATCTCAACACCAAGCACGGTCAGGTGCGCAACACGCTCGACTCGGCCGACGCCCCCGAGCCGACCGAGGACTCCGTCCGCGTCCGCGTGCGGACCAACTGGGGGAACATCGACATCTTCCACGCGAAGCCCTGAGCACCACCGCCACCACCCCTGCATCTGTCATGCCCACATCCAAGGGCTCGGCGACCTGGAGGCGTCCGGCGATCTCTTCGCCTCGCGCACTGCCGCCCGAGTCCCCGGACAACAGCGCCGGCACCGACACCGGGCGCGGCATCCACGCCATCACCGGCTACGGCGACTTCTCCGTCTGCAGCCTCTCACCCACCGCCATCCCTAAGGGGCACCTGTCATGAGCGACCTGGCCATCGCGGCGAACGGACTGCGCAAGTCCTTTGGCGACAAGACCGTCCTCGACGGGATCGACATCGCCGTACCGCAAGGAACGATCTTCTCCTTGCTCGGCCCGAACGGCGCCGGCAAGACCACCGCCGTGAAGATCCTCTCCACTCTGATCAGCCCCGACGCGGGATCCGGTGAGATCCGTGTCGGCGGGCACAGCCTCGCCACCGACGCGCAGGCCGTGCGGGCCGCGATCGGTGTCACCGGACAGTTCTCCGCCGTCGACGGGCTGATCACAGGTGAGGAGAACATGCTCCTCATGGCCGACCTGCACCACCTGCCCAAGGACGAGGGCCGCCGCACGGCCGCCGAACTCCTTCAGCGCTTCGACCTCGCCGACGCCGCGAAGAAGCCCGCCTCCACCTACTCCGGCGGCATGAAGCGCCGCCTCGACCTCGCCATGACGCTGGTCGGCAACCCTCGGATCATCTTCCTCGACGAGCCCACCACCGGTCTCGACCCCCGCTCCCGCCACACCATGTGGCAGATCATCCGCGAGCTGGTCTCCGACGGCACGACCGTCTTCCTCACCACTCAGTACCTGGAAGAGGCAGACGAACTCGCCGACCGCATCGCGGTTCTGCACAACAGCAAGATCGTCGCCGAGGGCACCGCCGAGGAGCTCAAGCGGCTCATCCCCGGCGGACACATCCGGCTCCGCTTCACCGCCCCCGCCGCCTACCACTCCGCCGCGGACACCCTCCACCAGGCGGCCCGCGACGACGAGGCCCTCGCCCTGCAACTCCCCAGCGACGGCAGCCAGCGCGAGCTGCGCTCCATCCTCGACTGGCTCGACTCGGCCGGCATCGAGGCCGACGAACTCACCGTGCACACCCCCGACCTCGACGACGTCTTCTTCGCCCTCACCGACGACGCCAAGGTCCCCAACCAGACCAAGGAGAACGCTCGATGAGCTCCGTCTCGCTCGCCGTCCGGGACTCGCACACCATGCTGCGCCGCAACCTCCTGCACGCGCGGCGCTACCCCTCCCTCACCCTGAACCTGCTCCTCACCCCGATCATGTTGTTGCTCCTGTTCGTGTACATTTTCGGCGACGTCATGAGCAAAGGCATCGCGGGCGGCCAGGCCGACCGCTCCGTATACATCGCCTACATCGTCCCCGGCATTCTGATGATGACCATCGGCTCCACCGTGATCGGGGCCGCGGTGTCCGTCGCCACCGACATGTCCGAGGGCGTCATCGCCCGCTTCCGCACCATGGCCATCCACCGCGGTTCGGTCCTCATCGGACACGTCGTCGGCAGCGTGCTCCAAGTGCTCCTCAGTCTGGTTCTCGTCGGCGCCGTCGCCGTGGCCATCGGCTTCCGCTCCACCGACGCCACCGTCATCGAGTGGCTGGCGGCCTTCGGACTGCTGGCATTGTTCTCCCTGGCGCTCACCTGGATCGCGGTCGGCATGGGCATGGCCAGCCCCAACGCCGAGGCCGCCAGCAACATGGCGATGCCGCTGATCCTCCTGCCCCTCATCTCCAGCGCCTTCATCCCCGCTGACACGATGCCCGGCTGGTTCCAGCCGATCGCCGAGTACCAGCCCTTCACCCCCGCCAACGAGACCCTGCGAGGCCTGCTCCTCGGCACCGAGATCGGCAACGACTGGTGGATCGCCCTCGCCTGGTGCCTGGGCCTCATCGTCCTCGGCTACAAGTGGTCGCAGGCACAGTTCAACCGCGACCCGAAGTAGGCGCCACGAGCGGTCCCCCTCCGCCGCTCGTATCGCCCAGGGGCGGCGTCCGTCGGCACCACGCCGGCGTACGCCGCCCCTCTTTATGTCCCGTCAGCAGGACAGCCGCGCCTCAATTGCCATTGTTTGCATCACCGAGGCTCACCATTTCATGGGGAGATCCACGGGGATTTCTGTCGGATATGCCGTGGGCGGGTCCACGATTGACACCCTCCTGCCGCCCCGGGCAGAGTATTGAACTGCCGAGGAACCGCGGAGGTGAATCCCGCGTGGGCCGAAACCCGAGAAGGAGCCGGCGCATGAACAAAATTGGCGATGACATTCTGAAGAAGGCTGCGGCTGAATACGCCGAGCAGGGCTTTTCCATCATCCGCAACGTCGTGCCGTCGGAACTGCTCGACGAGGCACGTGCCCACGTCGAATGGCTCACCCGTAAATATCCGGATCTGCGTCCGGAGCACTTCCATCACCCCCTGATCCGTAATGACGCCTTCTGGGCACGTCTGGTCTCGGACTCCCGTCTGGTGGACATCGCGGAATTCTTCCTCGGCCCGGACGTGGCGTGCTTCACCGCCCACTACATCTGCAAGCCGCCGTACGACGGGCAGCCCGTGCTGTGGCACCAGGACGGCGCGTACTGGACGCTGAGCCCCATGGAGGCCCTGACGGTGTGGCTCGCCGTCGACGAGAGCACCGTGGAGAACGGCTGCCTGCGGATGATCCCCGGCAGTCACGAACTGCCGCTGCACAAACCGTCGGTCCGTACAGACGAGCCCAACATGCTGTTCTCCGCATCCGACGAGAACCTGGTGCGGGAGTGGGCCGAGAAGCGTGGAGTCGTGGAGATCGAGCTCCAGCCGGGTGACGTCTCGATCCACCATCCGCACCTGCTGCACTGCTCGGAGGCGAACACGTCCGCCAAGCGGCGGTGCGGACTCGACATCGGCTACATCTCGACGGCCACGCGGATCCACAGCGAGGGCGTCTACCTCGACCCGCTGCTCGTCCGCGGAACCGACTCGGCCGGCCTCAACAGCTATCGCCCGTTCCCCGTCTACCAGGACGGGGAGACGATCCCCTTCGCCGGACGGGACGAGTGGAGCGACAAGGTCACGGAGCTCAACAAGGCTCTTCCGGCCCGCTCGCGGGACCTGCCCGACGAGAGCCCGATCGAGACGACCCGGCACATGATCGACCGGCTGCGCGCGGGCACGGTGAAGCGCTGACCGCGACCGCGCACACGGGAGCCCCCGAACGAGATGCGTTCGGGGGCCTCCGTATGTGCCGTCGGCCAGGTCCTCACCCGCGCGTCCTCACAGGCGCACCGGAAACCTGTTGAACAGCCGGGCGCCGCCGGGGATGACCTCGCGGTACCGCAGTTCGCTGCTCTTCACGGCGAGTTCGAGAGTCCCACGCTTCAGGAACAGGTGGTCGATGGCCACCTCGCCCTCGAGTTCGGCGAGCGCCGCGCCGATGCAGCGGTGCGGGCCGGCACCGAAGGCCAGATGCCCTTCGCCGCGCTTCAACTCACGCTCCACGTTGCACCGTTCGGGCTCGGCGAAGACGCGCGGGTCGTAGTTGACGGACTGTAGGGAGCCCGTCACCGCATCGCCCTTGCAGATCGGGACGCCAGCCAGCTCCATGTCCTCGGCGGCGTACCGCGGTCCGGCGCTCGGAATGGGGTTGGCGATCCGCATCAACTCGTTGATGGCGTGCGGCAGCGCCTCCGGCCTGGCACGCAGCAGGGCCAGCTGGTCGGGGTTCTCGAGGAGGGTGAGCACCGCGTTCGGGATGAAGTGGGCCGTGGAATGGTAGCCGCCGTTCACCAGGACGCCCACCATCGAGATGATCTCGTCCTCGGTGAGGCGGTCGCCGTTCTTGTCGGTCGTATGGACCAGGGTGGAGATCATGTCGTCCGTGGGCTCGGCCCGGCGTCGCTCGATGAGCTGCTTGGTGTAGTCGAACAGCCCCACGGCGCTCGTGGTGAAGTCGGCGTCGATGTTGGCGTATTCGTCCATCCACTGCCGTATCTGCGGCTGGTCGGGCTCGTCGATGCCGACGAGGTCACAGATGACGGCGCCGGTCAACGGTGTGGCGTACTCCCTCAGGAGGTCGCCGGATCCCTTCTCTGCGAAGGCGTCGAGGAGCCGGGTGGAGACCTCCTCGATGCGCGGCCGCAGCGCCTTGATGCGCCGGACGCTGAACGCGGGCGCCACCAGCCGGCGCAGCCGCGCGTGTGCCGGGCCGTCCTGGAGCATCAAGTTGGACGTGAAGTAGCGCAGGAGTTCCTTCGGTACGTCGAGGGACATGAGCGCCTGGTCCGCGATGCTGGGTCCCCGATGACCCGGCACATTGCTGATGTTCGTCACGAGCCGCGGGTCGCTCCACGCCTCCTTGAACTCCTCGCTGCGCGTGATCAGCCAGACGGGCGGTCCGCCGGGAAATCCGATGCGGACGAGCGGGGACTTCTCCCGCAGGCGTGCGAAGGCACCGATGGGATCCTCTTCGAATTCGGGGTTGAGCAGGCTCACGATCGGCTCAGCCATGATCGTCTTCTCCTTCATTTCTCGGTACGGATTCCGCCTCGATCAGGTCCAGCACCTCCCGGGCGTGATCGACCAGGTACATGTGATCGCCCGGGAGTTCCGCCCAGCTGAATTCGCCCGTCGTCGCTCTGCGCCATTCCCGTGCCTGTTCCGCCGAGACCAGTCCGTCGGAACTTCCCCGAATCGAGCAGATCGGCACCGACAGCGGTTCGTCGAAGCTCGGAACATAGTTCTCGTGCATTTCGCAGTCGGCCTGGAGGACGGGGAGGATCAGTTCGCGCATCTCCGGGTGGTCGAGGGCCTCGTGCCGGAATCCCGCGAACTCCTCGACCCTGGCGAGGAACTCGTCGTCCTCGAGCCCGGTCGCCCGCCGCTCCCGCTGGGTCCACGGCCCCGGCGACCCACTGACGACCAGCCGCTCGACGCGCACATCGCGTGCGCTCAGCAGGTGCGCCAGCTCGTACGCGAGCACCGCGCCCAGGCTGTGCCCGAACAGCACGGTCCGCGTTCCCTCGCCGAGGGCCGCGGCGACGCCGTCGATCTCGTTCTTGGCCGCTTCGACGACGTTCCGGTACGGCGTCTCGAGGATCCGCCGCTCCCGTCCGGGCAGTTCGACCGGGACCACACGCCAGCGGCCGACGGCCTGTTCACGCCATGGGTGGAAGAACGAGGGTCCCGCTCCGGCGAACGGCACACACAGCAGCGCGGCCTGGTCCCGCTCGCCCACGTCCCCCGTCACCACGCCAGCTTGTCGACGATGGCCTTCATGATCTGGCCCGCCGGCTTGGGCATGTGCAGGTCGTGGTGCGAGGCGTCCACGTCGTACTCCTCGATGGAGCCGAGGACGAACGGCCGCCAGTCGGGCGCGTAGGTCGGGATCCCCTCGGGCCGGTCCAGCGTGGCATTGAAGTACAGCACGTCGCCGCGGAAGACTGGCGACTGGAACTCGGCCATCCTGTTCAGGTTGTTGGCGCCGACCTTCGACATGTTCTCCAGGAAGTCGTCCATGTTGCCGGTGTTCATGAACTTGCCGAAGACCTCCTCGATGTCCGCCCGGTAGAGCTCCTGCGTCCGGCCGGCCACGGCCTGGAACCCGTTCTCCGGCGCGTCGCTGGCCGGCTGGGTGTCCAGGATGGCCAGCAGGGCGACCTCCTGCCCGCGCCGGTCCAGCGCCTCCGCGACGGCGTGCGCGACCGGGCCGCCGAAGGACCAGCCGATCAGGTGGTAGGGCCCTTCCGGCTGGGTCTTGAGGATCTGGGCGAGGTAGTCGTCGACCATCTCCTCCACCGATCCCGCCAGCGGCTCCGTGCCCTGGAAGCCGCGGGACTGGAGGCTGTAGGCCGGCCGGTCCTGCACGTAGGGCGCGAAGGTGAAGTACGCCCAGCCGAGCCCACCGCCGCCGTGGAAGAACCACACCGGCGGCTTGCCGGTACCGGGGTCCCTGTTCAGCGGCAGCACGACCGCGAACGAGTCGACGTGTTCGTCCGGGATGCCGCCGACGAGCACCAGAGCGGCCAGTTCGGACACGGTGGGGTAGCGGACGATCGTCCGGACCGGCATGTCGACGCCGAACTGCTTGCGGATGCGGGCGCTGAGCCGGGTGGCCAGGAGCGAGTGCCCGCCGAGCATGAAGAAGTCGTCGTCGATGCCGACGCTCTCCACGCCGAGCAGTTCACTGAAGACGGCGCACAGCTTCTCCTCGTGGGCGTTGCGCGGTTCTCCGTCGCCCGTGGTGGTCGTGGCCTCCGACGGCAGCGCCCGCCGGTCGAGCTTGCCGGACATGGTCATCGGAAGCTCCGGCAGCGGCACCACCGCGGCCGGGACCATGTAGTCCGGCAGCCGCTCCCGCAGGTACTGGGGCAGCTCGACCACCAGCGGACCGATCGACTTGGCGAGGGCCGGGGCGTTCACCCGGGTCCGCCGGACCACACCGCTGGGCACGAACCCGCCGGAGACGGCCCGCTGTTCGGGCAGCAGCACCGCGTCGAAGGTGTGGGCGTCCTCGCCCGACCAGGTCAGCACCGCCTCCCGGCCCTGCTGCCGCGCCCATGCGGCGAGGTCCTCCGGATCGACCGGTGCGACGGCGGGAGCCACCGCGTTCAGCACACCCGCCGAGGCGGCCGCCGCGAACTCCTCCATCAGCCGCGCGTTGGGTATCCCGGTCACCCGCAGCGGGGCGTCGCCGACCCGCCGCAGGCGCTCGCCCAGGCGGGCCAGGTCCGGCACCTCCCGGCCCCAGGCAGCCGTGGCCGCGTCCGTCAGGTCCAGGAGGCCGGCCGGATCCTTGTGCAGGACCACCTCGTAGCGGTGCCGGGTCAGCTCGTTGTGCTCCCGCCCCGGCTTCAGCCGGATGTCCACACCGCCCGCGTGCTCACGCGCCCATGCGGCGAACCACTCCGGGGCGACGACCAACTCCCGTTCGCCCAGCACCGCCTGCTCCACCATCGCCCGCAGCTCCTCCGCCGAGGCGTGCGGCCGCGCGGCCCGCTGCACCGCGGTCAGCATCAGCCGGAGCGTGGCCGCGTTGCGGACGTCGCCGACGATGACGCGGCCGCCGGGGGCGAGGAGTTCCACGGCCTCGCGCAGCACCCGGTCCAGGTAGGCGGCGCTGGGGAAGTACTGCACGACCGCGTTGAGGATCACGGTGTCGAAACCGCCCCTGGGCAGCCCGGACACGTCGTCGGCGGCCTGGGCACTCAGCCGGACCCGGTCACCGAGACCGGCCTGCTCGGCCTGGGCCCGGACCCGGTCCAGCACCGTCGCGGAGATGTCGGTGCCCCAGTACTCCTCGACCTCGCCGGCGATCCTCGACAGCAGCAGGCCGGCGCCCACGCCGATCTCGAGGACCCGCCGCGGCGCGAACCGCAGCACCTGCGCCACCGCGGCGTCCCGCCAGGCCCGCATCTGTTCGAGCGGGATCTGCTCGCCGTCGTACGCCGACTTCCACAGCTGGAAGTCCTCACCCCAGGGTTCCTCGCGGGACTTGTCGTAGGTGTCGTCGTGGACCTGGCGCCACTCCTCCACCTGGTCACCGGCGTCGGCCTCGGCGGCTTCCGGGTCGGGCACCACGTAGGCCACCAGGCGCTTGTCGCCCTGCTGGTTCTCGCGCACCACGACCGCCGCCTGGGCCACGGCGGGATGCCCGGCCAGCACCTGCTCGATCTCGCCCAGCTCGATGCGCAGCCCGCGGATCTTGACCTGGAAGTCGGTGCGGCCGATGTACTCGACCTGCCCGTCCTTGTTCCAGCGCACCACGTCGCCGGTGCGGTACATGCGCTTCCCCGGCTCCCCGAAGGGGCAGGCCACGAACCGCTCCGAGGTCAGCCCGGTTTGCCCGAGGTAGCCCCTGGCCAGTCCGGCACCGGCGAGATACAGCTCACCGGTGACCCCGGCCGGGACCGGGCGCAGTGCCTCGTCCAGCACATAGACCTGGGTGTTCCAGATCGGCGCGCCGATCGGCAGCTTGTCCGAGCCGGGCACGTGCTGCCACGCCGTCACCTCGACGGTCGCCTCGGTGGGGCCGTACAGGTTGTTCGCGGAGCAGCCGGGCAGCAGGTCGGTGAACCGGTTGGCCAGCGGGGCCAGGAACGGCTCGGCCGCGACCTCGATCCAGCGCAGGGTGGTGCACTTCTGCGCGGCGGGCTCGGCGACGAACGCCTCCAGCAGCGAGGGCACGAAGTCGGCGCCGGTCACCCGCTCCCGCTCGATCAACTCGGCCAGATACGCCGGGTCCTTGCGTCCGTCCGGGCGGGCGACGACGACACAGGCTCCGATCTGCAGCGGCGCGAACAGCTCCGGCACCGACGCGTCGAAGCTCGCCGTGGTGCTCAGCAGCATCCGGTCCTCGGGTGTGACGTCGAAGTGCGCGAGACCCCACTTGATCCGGTTCATGATCGAGCGGTGCTGTACCGGCACGCCCTTGGGGCCGCCGGTGGAGCCGGAGGTGTACATCACGTACGCGGCGTTGTCCGGCAGGAGGCGCCGCCGCGGATTCGTCTCCGGGCAGCCGGACACGTCCGGCAGGTCCTCGTCGAGCACCAGCAGCGGCTTCGCGCTGTCCAGGAACTGCCGTACCCGGTCCTCGGGAAGCTCGGTGTCGATCGGCAGGTACGCCGCACCCGCCTTGGACACCGCGTAGATCGCCGTCATCATGTCGACGGAACGCGGGATGCGCACCGCGACGATCCTCTCAGGCCCCGCGCCCTGCTCGACCAGCCAGTGCGCCAGCCGGTTGGCACGCCGGTTGAACTCCGCGTACGTCAGCGTCTCTCGCTCACCGACCACCGCGACCGCGTCCGGGGTCCGCTCCACCTGCTCCTCGAACGCCTGCGGCAGCGTGCCCTCGGCCACCGGATGCGCGGTGTCGTTGACGCGCCGTACCAGCCAGTCGCGCTCGTCCTGCGCCAGCACGTCGATTCCGCTCACCGGTGACAGCGGTGCGGCGACCAGCTGCTCCAGGAGGCGTACGAACCGGGCGGCGATGGCCTCGACGGTGTCCCGGTCGAACAGCTGGGTCGCGTACATGATGTCGCCGCGCAGTGCCCCGGAGTCGTCCTGGGCCATGCTGAAGAAGAGGTCGAACATGGCGGCCGACACGAGGTGCTGCTCGAACTCCACGTCGAGTCCGGGGAGTTCGAAGTCCTGCTTCGCGAAGTTCTGCCAGGCGAAGGTCACCTGGAACAGCGGCTGGTACGCGGCGGAGCGGTCGGGGTTGAGCAGCTCGACCAGCATCTCGAAGGGCACGTCCTGGTGCTCGTAGGCCGCCAGGGCCTTGTCGCGCACCTGGGCCAGCAGGTCGGAGTATGACGGGTCGCCGGAGAGGTCCACCCGCAGCACCTGGGTGTTGACGAAGACACCGACCAGATCGGCGAGCGCCTCGTCGGTGCGCCCGGCGATCGGGTTGCCGATGGTCACGTCGTCCTCGGCGCCGAGCTTGCGCAGCAGCACCGCCAGCGCGGTCTGCAGCACCATCGACATGGTCATGCCGCGTTCGTCGGCCAGCTTCTGCAGCCCGGCCGCCACCTCCGCGCCGGCCGAGACGGGGACGGTGTCGCCATCCAGGCTGCGCTCGGCCGGCCGCGGACGGTCCAGCGGCAGGGTGAGGGGCTGCGGCACGCCCTGAAGCTCCGTACGCCAGTAGGCGGTCTGCCGCGCGGCCAGGCTGTCCGGGTCCGCCGGGTCGCCGAGCAGCTCGCGCTGCCACAGCGTGTAGTCCTTGTACTGCACGGACAGCGGCTCCCACGCCGGCGCCCGGCCGTCCAGGCGCGCGGTGTAGGCGGTGGTCAGGTCCCGTGCCAGCACTCCGCCCGAGACGCCGTCCGAGGCGATGTGGTGGATGAGGAGGACCAGCAGGTGTTCCTCGGGCGCGCAGCGGAACAGGGTGGCCCGCAAGGGGATCTCGGCCGCCAGGTCGAAGTGGTGCGCGATGGCCTCGTCGACCGCGCCGGTGAGGTCCTCGGGCGCCACGTCGGCCACCGGTACCCGCACCGCCGCCTCGGCGAGCGAGAGGATCTTCTGGTACGGCTCGTCGTTCTCGTCCGTCACGTATGTGGTGCGCAGGATCTCGTGCCGTTCGACCACGTCCCGGATGGCCGCGACGAGAGCGTCCTGGTCCAGCGGTCCCGTCAGCCGGAACGTCGGGGAGATGTTGTAGGTCTCCGCCCCGCCTTCAAGTTGGTACGTAACCCACATACGGCGTTGTGCGTACGACAGCGGAATCACTGGACTCACTCCTCTACGAGCATCTTGCGCAGACTGGGGCGAAGGGGAACAGCCGACTCCTGAGACCACGCGGCGAGTTCGGCCACCGTCGGCAGGTCGAAGATCTTGCGGATGGGTATCTCGATGCCCAGCTCGGCGCGAGCGCGGGTGATCAGCCGGGTGGCGAGCAGGGAGTGCCCGCCGAGGGCGAAGAAGCCGTCGTCGACACCGACCCGCTCGACGCCGAGCACCTCGGCGAACAGCCTGGCCAGTGCCTCCTCGCGAGGGCTTTTGGGCGCCCGGAAGGGCGTGGCGGGGGTGAGGTCGGGGGCGGGCAGGGCCTTGTGGTCGAGCTTGCCGTTGGCGGACAGGGGCAGCCGGTCGAGCGGTATGCACACGGACGGGATCATGTAGTCGGGCAGCCGCTCCGCCAGGTGGGTACGCAGGACGGCCGCGTCGGGGGCGCTCTCGCCGGGCGCCGGGACGAGGTACGCGGCCAGGTAGCCGGTGGTGCCGGAGTGCCGGGTCACCACGGCGGCCTGGGCGATGTGGGGATGGGCCGTCAGGGCGGCTTCGACCTCTCCGGGTTCGACGCGGTAGCCACGGATCTTGACCTGGGCGTCGATGCGCCCCAGGTGCCGCAGCTCGCCCTCGGCGGTGAGGCTCGCGAGGTCGCCGGTGCGGTACATGCGGGAGCCGGGGGCCCCGTAGGGATCGGGGACGAACCGGTCGGCGGTCATGCCGGGCTGGCCCTGGTAGCCGCGTCCGGCTCCGGCCAGATAGAGCTCGCCCGGCGTGCCCGGGGGAAGCAGATCCAGGCCGGGTCCGAGGATGTAACCGCGGACTCCGGGGAACGGACGGCCGATGGGGACACCGCCGGTGTACGGCTCGTCGGGGTCCAGGAGGTGGGCGGTGGCGTAGAAGGTCTCGCTGGGGCCGTAGCTGTTGATGACGCGAGCCTTCGGCCAAAGTGCGCGCACCCGCTGCGCGAGGGCCGGGGTCAGCACTTCGCCGGAGATGTTCAGCGCGGTGGGCCGGATGCGGTCGCCGAGCTGGTCGACGAGTTCGGCGAAGGCCGACGGCACCGAGCAGATGACGTCGACGTCCCAGTTGTCGCGTTCCGCCAGTTCCAGCACGTCGCGCACGATCTCGACGCTGCCGCCGGTGGTGAGCGCGGAGAACAGTTCGAAGGTGGCGACGTCGAAGCCGAACGACGCGGCGAGCAGCACCCGCCGTCCGGACTCCATGCCTGCGTGCGCGACCAGGGCGTCCACGGCGTTGACGACGGTGGCATGGGTGACGCTCACGCCCTTGGGCACCCCGGTCGAGCCGGACGTGTAGACGACGTACGCGAGGTTGTCGGGTCCCGCCTGGGGCCGTGCCCCGGATTGCGTGCCCTCCTGGGCCGCCTCGGCCGGGGCGTCGAGGTCGAGGTCGCCAAGGACGAGGACGGGGATGTCCGTGGCGGGCACGAGGCCGCGGGTGTCGGTGTCGGCCAGCACCAGGTGCGGCCGGGCACCGGGGAGGATGTGCGGGAGGCGGGCAGCGGCGAACGCGGGGTCCACCGGGAGATAGGCACCGCCCGCCTTGAGCACACCGAGGAGGGCCACTGCCGCGGTCGCGGTGCGCGGCAGGACCAGGCACACCACGGTCTCCGGCCCCACTCCGTGCCGGGCCAGCTCGGCGGCGAGCCGCTCGGCGCGGGCGTCCAGTTGGGCGTAGGTGAGCGACTCTCGCCCGGCGACCACGGCGAGGGCGTGCGGAGTGCCCGCCACCTGCACCTCGACGCGCCCGGTGATCGTGGTGCCCGCGTCCTTGGTGGACGGTTCGTCGAACTCGCCGAGCAGCCAGTCGCGTTCGGCCGGCTCCAGGATGTCGAGCTGAGCGACCGTCAGCTCCGGGGTGGTCGCGATCTGCCGAAGGATGCGGACCAGACGGGCCGCGTGCTTCTCGACCGTGGCCCGGTCGTGGACCTCGGGCGTGTACTGGAGGACGAGTTCGAGGGCCGGGTCGACCGCTGCCGCCAGGCACAGCGGATAGTGGTTGCCCGCCGAGGGCCGGAAGCCGGTGAAGGTGATCCCGTCCGCGGCCTCCCCGGCCGCGCTGAGGCCCTCCCGGTCGATGGGGTACGACTCGAAGACGACCAGCGTGTCGAAGAGGGTCTGGAGGCCGACGGACTGCTGGATCTGCGAGAGCCCGCAGTAGTAGTGCTCCGCGAGAGCGGCCTGCCGGCTCTGCAGCCGGGTGAGGATCTCGGCGACGGTGTCGCCGGGCGCGTAACTCACCCGTACCGGAACGGTGTTGATGAACATCCCGACCATCGACTCGACGTCCGGCACCGCGGGTGGACGCCCGGAGACGGTGGCGCCGAAGACGACGTCCTGGCTGCCGGTGAGCCGGCCGAGCAGCAGCGCCCAGGCACCCTGGATCAGGGTGTTGGCGGTGATGCCGAGATCCGCGGCCAGTCGGCGCAGTGCGCTCGCCTCGTCGGCCGGAAGCGTGATGTCGACCTGGTCACGGCTCTCGGCGTCCGTGGGCGCGGCGTCGGGAGCGAGCAGGGTCGGTGTTTCGATCCCGTCGAGCTCGGCCGCCCACACGCCCGCGGACGCCTCGTGGTCCTGGCGGTCGAGCCAGGTGAGGAAGTCCTCGTAGTCGCGCAGGGCGGGCAGCGGCGCCGGGTCGCCGTCGGAGGCGTAGAGCAACAGCAGGTCCCGCATCAGCAGGGGCGTGGACCAGCCGTCGAAGAGCGTGTGGTGGGCGGTCAGGACGAGTTCGGGCCTGCCGGGTTCGACGGCGACGAGCGCCAGCCGGATCAGGGGCGGGGTGCCCGCGTCGAAGTGAGCGGCCCTGTCCTGGGCGAGAAACCGCTCGAAGGCCTCGGTGCGTTCCGCCTCGGGGGCACCGGTCAGGTCGAGGTACCGCCACGGCAGGGTCGCCGACTCCGGGACGACCTGGACGGCATCGCCGTCCGCCCGGTTGACGAACGCGGCGCGCAGGCTGGGGTAGCGGTCCAACAGCGCCTGCCCGGCCCGGCGCAGCCGCGCGGGGTCGACGTCGCGGGACAGCTGGAACACCAGCTGAACGTGGTAGGGGTCGTACGACGATGCCTCGGCGAGCAGGGTGTGGAACAGGATCCCGGACTGGGCCGGGGTCGTGGGCCATACCCGGGCCAGTCTGCCGAAGCGTGCTTCCCAGGCCTCTATCTCGTTCTGGTCCACGCCGACCAGGGGCGCGTCGGTCGGGGTCAGTCCGCCGGCCTCGGGGGTGACGGCGTGCCGGGCCAGGGCGGTCAGTGCCCGGACCCAGAGGGCGGCCAGCTCGGTGACGTCCTCGCGGGAGAGCACACCGGCGGGGAAGCCGAAGTGGGCGGTCAGTTGCTCGCCGTCGGGGGTGGCGGTGGCGAGCGCGTTGATCTCCAGAGCCGACGGCACCGGCATGTCGGCGTCCGGCGCCGGGATCAGGTCCTGGTACGCGCTGTCCGGGGTCCAGCCGAGGCCGCGCAGGTCCTCCGGGATGTCAGCGCCGGAGGCTCTGCCGAGGTAGTTGAAGCCGATCTGCGGCTCGCGCGCCTCGGCCAGCGCGGCGGCGGTGCCGGGGTTGAGGTGGCGCAGCAGGCCGAAGCCGATGCCGTGGTCGGGTACCGTCCGCAGCCGCTCCTTGACGGCCTTGATCGCCTTCCCGGCGGCCGGCCCGCCGTCGAGGGCGTCCGCCACGTCGATGCCGGTCAGGTCGAGGCGCACCGGGTACATGGCGGTGAACCAGCCGATCGTGCCCGACAGGTCGGCGCCGGGCACCACGTGCTCTTCGCGGCCGTGGCCCTCCAGTCGGACCAGCGTCGAGGACTCGGGCAGGCCTCGCGTCTCGCGCCAGCGGGTCACGGCCAGGGCGAGTGCGGCCAGGAGGCCGTCGTCGGCACCGCCGCGGAACACTGTGGGCACCGTGTTCAGCAGGGCATCCGTCACGTCGGCGGGCACCGTGACGCGGACCGTGTCCACGGTGGCCGCGACATCACGCGCCGGGTCCAGCTCCCGTGCACCCAGCAGGGGTTCGTCCCCGGCGAGGATCTCCTGCCAGAGCGGAAGCTCCGCCACCCGCTCGGGGGCGGCCGCCTCCTCGGTCAGGGCGTGCGTCCACCGCCGCAACGACGTCCCCCCTCCCGCCGGTTGCGGGAGCAGGCCGTCGCGGACCCGTTTCCAGGCCGAGACCAGGTCCGGTACCAGGATCCGCCACGACACCCCGTCCATGACGAGGTGGTGCAGCACGATCAGCAGCCGGTCCGCCTCCGCGTCGGAGGTGAACCACACGAACTGCGCCATCACCCCCGCGTCGGGATCGAGGCGGTCCGCGGCCGCGTCCAGCTCGGCCTGTGCGTCGGTGTCGCCGTGGCGGACTTCCCGCACCAGCCCGCCCGCGTCGACGCTGCCGACGGGCCCGATCAGCAGGCCCGGCCGCTCCCGGTCAAGCCGGGAGCGCAAGCCGTCGTGCCGGTCCAGGACGGCCTGCAGGGTCGCGACCAGTCCCGCACGGTCGATGTCCTGCGGCAGGGTCAGCATCGCCGACATGCAGAAGCGGCGCAGACCGCCGCCGGAGGCGAGCACGTGCGCCGCCGTCGGGGGCAGCGGAGCCCAGCCCACCCCGCCGCCCGGCAGCTCGGCCAGCCCCAAAGGCTCCTCGTGCGACCGGCCTTCGACCAGTTCCGCGAGCCGGGCGACCGTGCGCTGCTCGAAGACCTCCCGCGTACTGACCACCACACCGCGCGCCTTGGCCCGCGCGACCACCTGGATGGACCGGATGCTGTCCCCGCCACTGGCGAAGAAGTCGTCGTCGACACCCACCGGCCCGGCGTCGAGCACATCGGCGTACACCTCGGCCAGCACCCGCTCCGTCCCGCCGCGCGGCGCCCGGTACTCGGTGCGCCCGAACTCCGGCTCGGGCAGCGCGGCGCGGTCCAGCTTCCCGGTCACGGTCCGCGGCAGCCGGTCGAGGACGAGGAGTTGGGCGGGGACCATGTAGTCCGGCAGCCGCTGGGCGGCGAACCGCCGCAGCTCGGCCACCGACACAGCGCCCTGCCGGACGATGTCCTCGTCCGCGGTCCCCTCCGGCGGCGCCACGTAGCCGACGAGCCGTGTGGTGCCGGTGTGGTCCAGCCACGCGGTGACCACCGCCTGGCCGACCGAGGGATGCCGGGCGAGGACGATCTCGATCTCGGTCGGCTCGACCCGGATGCCGTTCACCTTGACCTGGCTGTCGGCCCGTCCCTCGTAGTTCAGCCGGCCGTCCCGGTCCCACCGGGCCAGGTCGCCGGTGCGGTACATCCGTGCGCCGGGGGGACCGAACGGGCTGGCGACGAACCGCTCCGCGGTCGCCGCGCCGCCCCGGTAGTAGCCGCGGGCGAGTCCGCCGGCCACGTACACCTCCCCGATCACGCCGGGCGGGACCGGCGTCAGTTCCGGCCCCAGGACGTAGGTGTGCATGTTGGGGAGCGGTCGTCCGATCGGGGTCACGCCGGTTTCGGCCGACTCCTGCGGGACGGGGTGGCTGGTGACGTAGAAGCTCTCGGTCTGTCCGTAGGCGTGGACGACGCGGACGTCCGGGAAGGCCCGGTGCACCTGGCGGACCACGTCGGCGGTGAGCGGGTCGCCGCCGAGGATCGCGGTCCGCAGTTCGAGGTCGAGGGCGCCCGGTTCCCTGGCGAGGATGGGGCCGAGCAGGGCGGTGAACACCGCGGGCACGGCGCAGACGGTGGTGCCCGACCAGCGGTCGCGTTCGGCGAGTTCGAGCACGTCACGGACGATCTCGACGCTCGCGCCTGCGGCGAGGGCGGTGAACGTCTCGAAGACGGAGACGTCGAAGTTCACCGAGGTCGCGGCGAGCATCCGGGATCCCGGTTCGAGCCCTGCCATGGCCCGCGAGTGCCACACGCCGTTGACGACGGTGGCGTGGGTCATGGCGACGCCCTTGGGCTTGCCCGTGGAACCGGAGGTGTACATCACGTACGCCAGGTTGTCCGGTCTGATGAGGAGGTCGGGGGCCGCGCCGCCGGGTGCGTCGAGGCGCAGATCGTCGAGGTGGAGCACCGGTGGCCGGCACTCCGGCAGGGCCGCCGCCGTCCCTCGGTCGGTCAGCACCAGCACCGGCTCGGCCGAGGTCAGCAGGAGGTCGACGCGCGCGGTGGGATGGTCGGGATCGATCGGCAGGTACGCGCCGCCGGCCTTGAGCACACCGAGCTGAGCGACCACGAGGTCCGCCGACCGCGGCAACGCGACGGCCACCACCTTGTCCGGCCCGACCCCGCGCTCGCGCAACAGCGCGGCCAGTCGGCCCGCGCGGGCCTCCAACTGCGCGTACGACAGCTCGGTCCGCCCACACACCACAGCGGTCGCGTCCGGGTTCTGGCGCGCCTGGGCGGTGACGAGTTCCGGCAGGGTCAGCCGCGGCACTGGTGCCGCGGTCTCGTTGAGTGCCGTCAGCCAGTCCCGCTCGGCGTCGGCAAGCACGTCCACCCCGCCCAGCCGTACGCCGGGATCGGCGACGACCTGCCGCAGCACCCGCACATAGCGGTCGGCGAAGCTCACGGCCGTGGCGTGGTCGAACAGCTCCGTCGCGTACTCCAGCCGCCCGTACGCCCGCCCGGACGACAGGTCCGGGATGATGTTGAAGAAGAGGTCGAACTTCGCGGTGTCGGTGCCCGTCGCGACCGGGGTGACCCGCAGACCGGGCATCTCGATCCCCGACCAGCCGAACTGCCAGGCCAGCATCACCTGGAACAGCGGTGAGTAGGAGGTGGAGCGCTCCGGGTTGAGCAGCCCCACCAGGCGCTCGAACGGCACGTCCTGGTTGTCGTACGCGGCCAGCGCCTTGTCCCGCACCTGATCCAGCAGCTCGCCGAAGGACGGGTTGCGCGACAGATCGGCTCGCAGCACCCAGGTGTTGGCGAAGAAGCCGATCAGATCGTCGAGTTGCTCGTCGGCGCGCCCCTCGATCGGGCTGCCGATCGTCAGGTCGTCGCCCGCGCCGAGGTGATGCATCAGCACCGCGAGCGCGGCCTGGGCGACCATCGGAGGCGTCGCGCCTCGGTCCACGGCGAGCTTCTGGAGCCCCGAGAGCAGCTCGGGCTCCAGCTCGAACGGGACGTCTCCGCCGCGGTGGTCGGCGGCCGTCGGCCGCGGCCGGTCCAGCGGCAGCTGCACCGGCTGCGGGGCTCCCGCCAACTCCTCTCGCCAGTAATCGAGTTGTTCGGCGGAGATGCTCTCCGGATCCGCTTCGTCGCCGAGCAGCTGCCGCTGCCACAGGGTGTAGTCCCGGTACTGCACCGGAAGGGGTTGCCACTCCGGCGCGTTTGCCTGCCGACGAGCCGTGTACGCCGTCACCAGGTCGCGGAGGAACGGCGCCATCGACGCCCCGTCGGCGGCGATGTGGTGGAACACGCACACCAGCACGTGCTCCTGCGGGGAGACCCGCAGCACGGTCGCCCGGAAGGGAAGCTCCGTGTCGAGGGCGAAGCCCTCGCTCGCGATCTCCTGAATCGCGTGGTCCACCGCGTCCGCGGCCACGTCGACCACCTGGAACCGGAAGGCCGCCTCCTGCGGCGGCAGCACCCGCTGTTCCGGCGTGCCGTCCGCGTTCTCCACCATCAGGGTGCGCAGGCTCTCGTGCCGGGTCCCGACGTCCCGCGCCGCGGCGATCAGGGCCGCGGTGTCCAGTTCCCCCTCCAGGCGCAGCACGAAGGGGATGTTGTAGGTGGGGGACGGTCCTTCCAGGCGGTAGAGGAACCACAGCCGGGTCTGGGCGAAGGACAACGGGATCATCGACGCTTCTCCTGAACGGTCATCTGGCGCAGCTGAGGGCGGCGTTTCGACTTGGCCGGCTCGTCGAGCCGCGCCGCCAGCTGGGCGACGGTCGGATTGCGGAACACCGTGGTGACTTTCACGTCGACGTCGAGCTCGCTGCGGATGCGGCCGATCAGCCTGGTGGCCAGCAGCGAATGTCCGCCGTGACTGAAGAAGTCGACATCGATGCCGATCCGCTCCACGCCGAGCAGCTCGGCGAACAGCCGGCAGAGGACTTCCTCTTTGTGGTCGCGCGGTCCGCGTCCGGTCGCGGCCTCGATGTGGCCGGGCGCGGGGAGCGCGGCCCGGTCGAGCTTGCCGCTCGATGTGGTGGGGAATCCGGCGATCGGAACGATCACCGAGGGCACCATGTACTCCGGCAGCCGGCTGCACAGCAGTTCCGTCAGGGTCACGGCGTCTGCCCCGGCCGGGTCCGCCCCCTCGCGCGGTACGACGTACGCGACCAGCCGCTGGTCGCCTGCGCGGTCCTCCCGTACGACGGCCACCGCGCCGGCCACGTCCGGGTGCGCGGTCAACGCCGCTTCCACTTCGGCCAGTTCGATGCGGAAGCCGCGGAGTTTGACCTGGAAGTCGGTGCGGCCGAGGTACTCGACCTGGCCGTCGTGGTTCCACCGCACGGCGTCCCCGGTGCGGTACATCCGGGTGCCGGGCGGCCCGTAGGGGCAGGCGACGAACCGGTGCGCGGTCAGCGCGGTCTGTCCGAGGTAGCCGCGGGCCAGTCCGGCACCGGCCAGGTAGAGCTCACCGGTGACCCCGGGCGCGACCGGGCGCAGCGCCGCGTCCAGCACGTAGATCTGCGTGTTCCAGATCGGGGTGCCGATCGGCACCTTGTCCGCGCCGGGCAGATGCCGCCATCCGGTGACCTCCACCGACGCCTCGGTGGGCCCGTACAGGTTGAACACCCCGCACCCCGGCAGCAGTTCGGCGGTCCTGTTGGCCAGCGCGGCCGGGAACGCCTCGCCCGCGACCTCGATCCAGCGCAGGCTGGTGCACTGCGCGGCGGCGGGCTCGGCGAGGAACGCCTCCAGCAGCGAGGGCACGAAGTCCGCGCCGGTCACCCGCTCCCGTCGGATCAACTCGGCCAGGTAGGCGGGATCCCGGCGTCCGTCCGGGCGGGCGACCACGACGGCGGCGCCCGCGTGCAGCGGAGCGAACAGCTCCGGCACCGACACGTCGAAACTGGCCGTCGTGCTCAGCAGCACGCGGTCCTCGGCCGTGACGTCGAAGTGCGCCAGCCCCCACCTCAGCCGATTCATGATCGAGCAGTGGGCGACCTGCACTCCCTTGGGGCCGCCCGTGGATCCGGAGGTGTAGATGACGTAAGCGGCATGGTCCGGCGACAGGTCCCGCTCGGGGTTGGCCTGCGCGTACTCCGATACGTCCGGCAGGCCGGCCTCCAGCACCAGCAGCGGCTTCGCCCCGTCCAGCAGTTGCCGCACCCGTTCCTCGGGCAACTCGGGGTCGATCGGCAGATAGGCCGCGCCCGCCTTGACCACCGCGTGGATCGCCACCACCATCGCGACCGAGCGCGGGATGCGCACCGCGACGATCCGCTCGGGCCCGGCGCCCTGTTCGAGCAGCCAGTGCGCAAGCTGGTTGGCCCGCCGGTTGAACTCCGCGTAGGTCAGCGTCTCGTCCTCACCGATCACCGCGATCGCGTCCGGACTCCGCTCGACCTGGACCTCGAAGGCGTCCGGCAGGGTGTCCTCGGCCACCGCGTGCGCGGTGTCGTTGACCTGGCGCAGCAGCCGCTCGCGCTCGTCCGGCGCCAACACCTCGATGTCGCCGACCGGCGACCGCGGATCGGCGAGCACCTGCTCCAGCACCCGCACCAGCCGCGCCGCGACCGCCTCCGCCGAGCCACGGTCGAAGAGGTTGTTCTGGTAGTCGAGGGAGAGCCGCAGGTAGGGGTCGGAGGCGTTGAGGGTGAGCGGGTAGTGCGAGCCCGCGAACGGCCGTATGCCGTCGATCGTGAACCCCGCCGCGATGTTCGCGTCGACCATGCCCTCGCGGTCGATCGGGTAGGACTGGAACACGACGATCGTGTCGAACAGGGTGGGCAGCCCCACCTCGCGCTGGATGTCGGCAAGGCCGTAGTGGTTGTGGTCGAGCAGGCGGGTCTGCCGTTGCTGGAGTTCGGTGACGACGTCGGCCACGGTGTGGTCAGGCGGGCACAGCACCCTGACCGGCAGGGTGTTGATGAACAGGCCGACCATCTCGTCCGAGCCGGGCAGGTCCGCCGGGCGCCCGTTGACGGCGGCCCCGAACACCACGTCCCGCTGCCCGGTCAGCTTGGAGAGCAGGATCGCCCAGGCGCCCTGGAGGAGGGTGTTGAGCGTGATCCCGAGTTCGGCGGCGCGCCGGGCGAGTTCACGGCCCTTGTCGATCGACAGGGGCACCTCCACCCGACCGACGGCGGACGCGGGCTCCTGGAGTGCGGTGTTCGGGGCCACGAGGGTCGGCTGCTCGAAGCCGGCCAGCTCGGCGGCCCAGCGCGCGGCCGACGCGGCCCGGTCCCGGGTGGCGAGCCAGGCCAGGTAGTCGCCGTAGCCGCGGACCGGGGGAAGCCGGCGCGTCCCCGCGTAGAGCCGGATCAGATCCATGATCACCGACGGTGACGACCAGCCGTCGAAGAGGGCGTGGTGGGCCGTGATCACGAGCTTCGCGTGCCGCGGCCCTGTGGTGATCAGCGCCAGGCGGAGCAGCGGCGGCCGGGTGGGGTCGAGTTGGTCGGACCGGTCCTCGGCGAGGAACCGGTCGAGCGCCGCTTCCTGCTCGGCCTCGCTCCGGTCGGTCAGGACGATGTGCCGCCACGGAAGGGCGACATGCTCCGGCACGAGCTGCACCGGGTCGCCGCCTGCCGAGGCGACGAAGGCGGAGCGCAGGTTCGGATAGCGGTCGAGCAGCGCCTGTCCGGCCGAGCGCATGCGCTCCGGGTCCACCTGACCGGACAGGTGGAGCACGAACTGCATGTGGTAGACGTCGAAGGAGCCGTCGGCGAGCGCGGCCTGGAACAGGATCCCGGACTGTCCCGGGGCCTGCGGCCACACCTCGGCCAGTCGGCCGTAGCGTGCCTCCCAGGCCTCGATCTCGTCCTGGCGCACCGGGACTAGGAGGGCGTCGGAGGGGGTCAGGCCGCCGACCTCCGGCCGGGCGGCGTACACGGCCATGCCGTGCAGTACTTCGGCCCACAGGTCGGCCAGTTCGGCGGCCCGCTCGCGGCACAGCACCCCGGTGGGGAACACGAAGGCCGCCTGCAGGCGGGTGCCGTCGGCGGCGTCCGTGGCGACCGCGTTGACCTCAAGCGCCGACAGCGCGGGCAGATCCGGGTCGGGCAGCGGGACCAGCTCGGCGGACCAGGACGCCGGGCCCCATCCGTCGGCGCGCAGCTCTTCGGGCACGTCGGCGTCGGAGATCCGGCCTATGTAGTTGAACCCGAGCTGCGGCACCGGGCACTCCGCGAGCTGTGCTGCGGTCTCCGGGTTGAGGTGGCGCAGCATGCCGAAGCCGAGACCCTTGTCCGGGGCCGCGCGCAGTTGCTCCTTGACGAGCTTGACCGCCTTCGCGACCGCGGGGCCGCCCGCGAGCACGTCGTCCAGGTCCACCCCGCGTACGTCGATCCGGGCCGGGTACATGCTGGTGAACCACCCGACGGTGCGGGAGAGATCGGCGCCGGGGACGACGTCCTCCTCGCGGCCGTGTCCCTCCATCCGGACCAGGGTCGAGCGGTCCGCGCCGCTCCACCGGTTCACCGCCAGCGCGAACGCGGCCAGCAGCACGTCGGTCCCGGTGCCCCGGAAAGCCGCGGGAAGCCGGGTCAGGACCGCCTCGGTGACCTCGGCGGGCAGCCGTACCCGCACGCTGTCGACCGTGGACATCACGTCCACCGCCGGGTCGAACGCTCTTGTTCCCAGTGGGGGGTTGGGGCCTTCGAGCAGGTCCAGCCAGTACGTCAGTTCCGCTTCCCGTTCCGGTGCGAACGCCTCGTCGCGCAGCGCCGAGACCCACCGCCGGGCCGAGGTGCCGACCGCGGGCAGCTGTGGCGTACGGCCGGAGCGGACCTGTTGCCAGGCCTCGGCGAGGTCCGCCATGAGGATCCGCCAGGAAACGCCGTCCACCACCAGGTGGTGCAGCACCAAGAGCAGCCGACCCGTGCCCGGCTCCGCGTCGAACCAGACGAAGTCGGCCATGGTCCCGGCTTCCGGGTCGAGCCGCCCGACCGCGTCGTCCAGCTCCGCCTCGGCCGCCCGGAGCGAGGCCGGCTCCTCCCAACGGCCGTCGCAGGGAACCCGGTGGATCAGGTCCGCGGCCCGCACGGTGCCCGCCGGGCGGACGTCGAGGGAGAGTTCGTCGCCCCGCACGAGCCGTGCGCGCAGCAGGTCGTGCCGGTCGAGCACGGCGTCGAGTGTCGCGGCCAGTCCGGCCGCGTCGATCCCCGCGGGCAGCTCCAGCGCCAGCGCCATCGCGAACCGGTTCATCCCGCCGCCGTGCTCGAACACCTGCCGTGCCACCGGCTGCAGCGGCATCGGGCCGACGCCACCGTCCTCGTCCTCGGCGGGCGCGGGCGTCCGGTCCCCGCGAGCGGTGGCCACCTCGGCCAGCCGGGCCGCCGTACGGCATTCGAAGATCTCGCGCGTGGTGAGCTCCAGGCCCCGGGCCCGGGCTCGGGCCACCACCTGGATCGAGCGCAGGCTGTCCCCGCCCACGGCGAAGAAGTCGTCGTCGACGCCGACCCGCTCCACGCCGAGCACATCCGCGTACGACGCGGCGATGATCGCCTCTGTCCCGGTGCGCGGCTCCTGGTAGGTCTCGCCGCCGAACTCCGGTTCGGGCAGCGCCGAGCGGTCCAGTTTGCCGGTCGGCCCGAGCGGCAGCCGGCCGAGCACCACGAACGCGGAGGGCACCATGTAGTCGGGCAGCCGTGCCGCGACGAACCTGCGCAGTTCGGCGGCCGAGGCACCGGACTGGAGGTCGACGTCCCCGATGCCGCCGGCGCCGTCGTCGCCGACGGCGCCCTCGCCGGTGTGCACCACGTACGCGACGAGCCGCCGCCCGCCCGCGGGCGCCTCCCGGCTGATCACCACCGCCTCGCTGATCCCGGGGTGCTGCGCGCACACGGCCTCGACCTCGGCCGTCTCGATGCGGAAGCCGCGCACCTTGACCTGACCGTCGCTGCGGCCGACGCACTCCAGCCGGCCGCGCGCGTTCCAGCGGGCCAGGTCACCGGTGCGGTACATCCGCTCGCCCACGGGGCCGAACGGGTCGGCCACGTACCGCTCGGCGGTCAGGCCCGCGCGGCCGTGGTAGCCGCGGCCCAGGCAGACACCCGCCACGTACAGCTCGCCGACCACGCCCTGCGGCACCGGGGCGAGTCCCGGACCCAGCACATAGGCGCGCATGTTGCCGAGCGGGGTTCCTATGGGCGCGACCTCGCTCTCCGTCCATTCCTCGTTCCCCGCGAGGGCGAACGAGGTGGCGTAGAAGCTCTCGCTCTGGCCGTAGCCGTTCACGATCTGCACGCCGGGCAGCGCCTCGCGCACCTGCCGCACCAGCCGGGCCGGGAGCACGTCACCGGCGAGGACGACGGAGCGGATGCCGGGGGCCTTGTCCAGGTCACCGATCAGTTCTCCGAGCACGGAGGGAACCCCGCTGATCACGTCGCCTTCCCAGGAGTCCCGCTCCCCGAGCGCCAGCAGGTTCGGTACCACCTCGGCCGTGCCGCCGGTGGTCAGGGTGGTCAGCAGCTCGAACACCGAGACGTCGAAGTTCACCGAGGTGCCGCTGAGCATCCGCCACCCGGGCGGCGCGTCCAGTACGCGCACCAGCTCCTGCACGCCGTTGACGACGTTGCGGTGGGTGATCGCGGCGCCCTTCGGCTTGCCGGTGGAGCCCGAGGTGTACATCACGTAGGCCAGGTGGTCCGGATCCAGCGGCGCGATCCGGTCCGCGTCGGCCGGTGCCCCCGACGGCGGGTCCCACGCCGCGCGGTGGTCGAGTCGGACGGCGAAGACGTCGTTGGGGGGCAACTCCCGCCAGGTCGCGGTGTCGGTGACCGCGAAACGCGGAGCCGCCTCGGACAGCACGCTCTCCGCCCGGCCGCCGAGGTACTGCGGGTCCATCGGCAGGTACCCGGCACCGGACTTGAGGATGCCGAGCAGACCGGCCACCAGGTCCTCGCTGCGCGGCAGCGCCAGCACCACGAGGTCGTCGGGGCCGGCTCCGCGCCGTATCAGTTCCCAGGCGACGGCGTTCGCCCGGTCGTCGAGTTCCCGGTACGTCAGCGTCCGCTCGTCGCACACGATCGCCGTGGCGTCCGGCGTTCTGGCCACCTGGTTCTCGAACAGCTCCGGGACCGTCAGCCCGGACACCGCTGTGCTGTGGCCGTTGAACTCGGTGAGCAGCCGGACGCGTTCGGCCTCGTCGAGCACGTCGATCTCGCCGATCGTGCGCTCCGGGCCGGCCACGAGCCGGCCGAGGACGCGGACGAACCGGTCCGCGAGGCTCTCGACGGTCTCCCTGTCGAACAGGTCGGTGGCGTACTCCACGTATCCGCTCGCCCCGCCGCCACCGTTCGGGACCATGTTGAAGAACAGGTCGAACTTGGCCGTCCCGGTGTCGATTTCCTCGGCCTGGACGTCGAGGCCGGGCAGTGCCGGCTCCCCCAGCGGCTCCTGCCAGGCGAGCATCACCTGAAAGAACGGGTGGTAGGCGGTGGACCGGTCCGGGTTGAGCAGCTCCACCAGCCGCTCGAACGGCATGTCCTGGTTGTCGTACGCGGCCAGGGACCTCTCCCGCACCCGCTGCAGCAGTCGGCGGAAGGTCGGGTTCCCGGAGAGGTCCACGCGCAGCACCCAGGTGTTGGCGAAGAACCCGACGAGGTCGCGCAGGTCCTCGTCGGTTCGCCCCGCGATGGGCGCGCCGAGGGGCACGTCGTCTCCGCATCCGAGGTGGTGCAGGAGCACCGCAAGTGCGGAGTGCATGATCATCGACACCGTGGTGTCCTGTTGCGCGGCCAGTTTCTCCACGGCCCCGAACAGATTGGCGTCGATCGAGAGGGGGACCAGGCGCCCGCGGTGGCTCATCGCCCGAGGGCGCGGGCGGTCCGTCGGCATGGCCAGGGGCTGCGCCAGATCCGCCAAGGCCTCGCGCCAGTAGGCCAGTTGTCCGGCGGCCAGGCTGCCCGGATCGGACTCGTCGCCGAGTACGTCCTGCTGCCACAGCGTGTAGTCCGCGTACTGCACCGGGAGCGGCTCCCACGCCGGAGGGCCACCCGACCTGCGGGCCGTGTACGCGACGACGAGATCGCGCAGCAGAAGCCCCAGGGACTCCCCGTCCACGGCGATGTGGTGCACCACCAGCACCAGGGTGTGCTCCCGCGGTCCGCACCGCAGCAGCGTGGCGCGGATCGGCACGTCGGCTGCCAGGTCGAAGGGCGCTGTGGCCAACTCCTGGACGGCCGCCCCCCGTTCCTCCTCCGTGAGTGCGACCAGCGGCAGGCCGATCGGCTTCTGGCCGGACGGGAGCACCTGCTGGTGCGGGACGCCGGCTTCGTCCTCGACGATCACCGTGCGCAGGACCTCGTGCCGGTCGACGACGTCGCGGAGTGCCGACTCCATTTCGGACACGCCCAGTTCACCGGTCATCCGCAGGGCGAAAGCGGCGTTGTAGGTCGCCGACGGGCCTTCGAACCGGTCCACGAACCACAGCCGGCGCTGTGCGAACGACAACGGGATCATTCTCTGTCTCCAAATCGGCTGAACCACGAGGCAGCACTACGAAGGAGCTGCGAGGGAGCCATCCGCCACTCAGCTCTGGTCGAGAACCGCCAGGAGCTGGTCGTTGTAGAAGTCGTCGAAGGAGATCGCGCCCGACAGCGTGGAGAAGTACCGGTCGATCAGCTCTTGGTGACCGACCAGACTCCGCAGCATCTCGACCTGGCCCTGGGGCTTGAGCTCGGCCACGTTGAGCGCGCCCTGGTAGAAGTTGAGGAAGACGTCGGTCAGTTCGTTCTCGTAGCGCTTCAGCGCCGCGTTCAGCGCGGCGTCGTCGTGCAGTCCGTCCCCGATGTGCTCGGTGAGCGACCGTGCCTGCATGAAGGCGTCGGTGATGCCGCGGGCGGTGATGGAGTCCTTGTGGTGCACGGCGTCGCCGAGGAGCACCCAGCCGGGCCCGTAGGCCTTGCGGAAGTAGTTCTCCTGGTGCCCGGTGCCGTACAGCTGCTCCACCCGGCTGCCCGCCGACATCCGCTCGTACAACTCGGGGGCGGTCGTGCGCACGGCTTCGAGGAAGGCGGGTTCCACCGCGGTGCGGACCTCGGCGAACTCACTCTGCGGGAAGTAGGCCATGATCAGCTTCAGGTCGGCGTTGGTGGGGATGACACCGATCCAGCGCCCCGGCCTCTCGTACAGCTCGAAGTGCGCGGGGACCCCGGCCCAGTAGGTGTAGTAGGTGCATGTCATCCGCGGGTGCTCGATCACGTACGGGGCGCCGACCTTGCGGGCCACCAGCGATCGCATGCCGTCCGCGCCCACGACCAGGCGCGCCCGTTCCGTCGCCTCGGCGCCACCGGGCGTCGTGTACCGCACGCCGACGACCCGGTCGTCCTCGTACAGCAGGTCGTGGACCGCGCAGCCCTCCCGGAAGTCCACCCCGGACGCCACGGCACCGGCCGCGAGGATCGGGTCGAGCACGAACCGCCTGGGCGCGTACGTGGTCCGCTGGCCGTCGACGGGCAGGGAGAAGCCGTCCAGGCGGACGCCCGGCGCCTCGAAGCTCTGGTGGTCGATCGGCTGACAGCCCGCCGCGCGGAGTTCCTGCAGCAGCCCCCACCGCTCGAGCAGCGCCACCCCCGGCTGGTGGATGTAGTGCGAGGACAGTGTGTCCTGCGGGAACCGCGCCTTCTCCAGGAGCAGGACGCGGTACCCCTGCCGGGCGAACAGCATGGCCGCCGGCGAGCCGGCACAACGGGCGCCTATGACAACTACGTCGTACATGGCCCTCTCTTACTTTTGGGTTACCGTGCCCAGGGATTCGATGTACGCGGAAATCGACGCCACTGTCGGGTTGAGGAACATCTGGTCCATCGGAACCTCGACACCCAGTTCCTCGATGAAATCCCCCTGTATTTTGGCCATGATCAGGGAGTGGCCGCCCAGGGCGAAAAAATCGTCGTCGACCGATATGTCATCGCGTTGGAGTTCCCGGCACCAAATGGTGCGTACGCTGTCGGCAATCATCACAGCCCTCTCGCTGTTAATCAAGGAATTCCGCGGACAGCGCTGCCCGGTCCGCTTTCCCGTGCGGGCTGAGCGGAATGCGTGGGATATTGAGGAATCGGGCCGGGACCATGTTCCGCGGAAGTGTCTCGAGGAGCCGGGCGCGCACGTCGTTCTCGGCGAGGTCGTCGCCGGCCGGCTCGATGAACGCGACCAGCTCGGTCTCGCCCGACGCGGTGCGGTCCACCACCACGGCGGCCTGCCGGACCCCGGCCAGCCTGCCCAGCGCGCGTTCGACGTCCGCCGGGTCGATGCGCATGCCGCGCACCTTGACCTGCGCGTCCATCCGGCCCGCGACGACGAGGTCCCCCTCCTCGTTCACGCGGCCGCGGTCTCCCGTGCGGTACAGCCGCCTGGGCTCGCCGTCGACCTCGACCGTCGTGAAGCGCGCGGACTCGGGCGCTGTGCCGCCGAGGTATCCCGCTCCGACACTGGTCCCGGAGATGCAGATCTCGCCGTACTCCCCCGCCGCGACCTCGCGCATCCCCTCGTCGAGGAGGTGGATGTCGGTGTTGTGGGCGGGCCTGCCGACCGGGGGGATGTCGTGGTCGCCGGGCCGGTAGTCGGCGAGGTCGAACGAGGTCGCCACGTCCGTGCACTCGGCGACGCCGTACTGGTGCAGGAGGGTGCAGGTGTTCCCCTCCTGCCGGGCCCAGTCCAGGAGCCGTTCGGCATGCAGCGGCTCACCGCCGAACAGCATGTAGTCGAGCCGGGTGAGGGCGTCGCCACCCCGCGCTCGCTCCCAGTCCACCAGCACGTACAGGGTGCTGGAGGCGCAGTTCACCACGCGTATGTCGTGCTGGTTCAGCATGCGGTAGGCCATCGCGGCGTCGAAGTTCCGGCTCGCCATCAGGTACTGGGTGGCACCGCAGAACAGCGGCAGCATCAGGCTGCGCTGCGAGAGGTCGAACCCGAAGGCGCTGACGACCAGGTTGTGCGAGCCGGCGTGCAGGCCGTATTCGAGCGTCAGCCAGTTCAGCAGGTTGAACCAGCCCTCGTGCCGCACCGCGGTCACCTTCGGCGTGCCGGTCGACCCGGAGGTGAAGACCGCGTAGCACACGTCGTCCCCGGTGACCCGGACGTCAGGACGGGTCACCGGGAGTCCTTCGAGGTGCTCGGCCGGCCACCGCGGGTCGACGACCTCGACGGCCGCCGACTCGACCAGCGCGGCCGTCGCCGGCGAGGCCACGATCAGGGCGAGGTCGGGCACCTGGCCCAGCAGCAGCCGGAGCCTTTGCGCGGGGTAGGACGGGTCGAACGGCACGTAGGCGGCGCCGGCCTTCAGCGTGCCGAGGATCGCGACGAGCATGTCGGACGAGTAGTCGAGGCAGACCCCGATCTTCGCGCCCCGGCCGTGTCCGCGCGCCGTCAGGAAGTGCGCGAACCGGTTGGCCCGCGCGTCGAGTTGCGCGTACGTCAGCCGCTGCCCGGCGCAGCACACGGCGACGGCGTCGGGGGTGGCTTGCGCGTGCGCCTCGAACCGATGGTGGACGACGGGCACCGAGGGCAGGGGGACCCGTTTTCCCTGGAGGATCATCAACCGACTCCGATGTGACGGGTGTTCGAGCGCCGCTAAGCGATGCGCCGGTCGGCCGCGTCGAGCACCCGGGTCACCCACTGGTCGACGGGAAGACCGTGCGCGGCGGCCGCTTTCGAGTAGTAGTCCAGTTGTCCGGCGGACAGCTCGATGGTGAGCGTGGTGACCTCTTGCCGCCCCTTGTCGACGCCCGCCGGCTCGGCCGGCCGGGGTGCCTGCCGCTGCTCGGCCAGACCGGCGCGGACCGCCCTGCGGAGTTCGTTGCGCGACCACTTGCGCTGTTCCGCGTTGCGCAGCCAGTAGTCCTGCTCCGGCGGCGACAGGCGGGTCACCTCGGCATGGTGGGCAAAGCTGAGACCGGCCCGCCGGCGGTGGGGCTCGAACCGCCGGGCCACCCAGGCGTAGTTGCGCAGCGTCTGGTAGTCGAGCCCGGTCCGGTCGATCGCCTCGCGGTAGCGCCGCAGCCCGTAGGTGGATTCTCCGAAGATCAGCCAGTCGGCCAGCCACCACGCCGAGGAATTCGTGAATTCCCGCAGACTGGCCCCGATCCGCTCCCAGGACCGCTGCGACAGATCCGGCGGGAAGGCCATTCCCGTCGTCCGCACCGTCGCCTGGTTTCCGACGAACGGAAGCACGACATCGCGCTGCGCCGCCCCACCGCCAGGACCCTCCGATCCCACTTCGTGACTGCTCGCGGTCGTCACCGCATGTCCCCCACAACCTTCATCCGCCTCAGCTCCTTTCGCTGGCCCGGCCGGTGTTCAGTCCGCCGCCATGGCCTCCCGCAGGCTCTTCGGGCGCAGATCGGTCCAGTTCCGCTCGACGTAGTCCAGGCATTCGGCCCTGGCCGCCTCGCCGAAGACCACGCGCCAGCCTCCGGGCACCTCGGCGAACACCGGCCACAGGGAATGCTGCTCCTCGTCGTTGACCACGACGTAGAAGCGGCCGTTCTCGTCGTCGAAGGGGTTCGTGCTCACTGCCACCGTCCTTACGGTCACGGGGTGACTCGGGATGGGAAAACAGGGTGGTTCGGGAGAGGAAATCGCCGGTGCCGGGCGAGTTCACCGGCGGCGTTGTCCTGTCGACGGGACACCCGGCATCCGCACTCGTCGGGGATGCCGCTGTCACGGTACGGGACCGTAAGACGCGCCCGTCAATGCCGCAAGGGCAGCAGAATCGGCGCACTCCTTCTCGCCCGTCCGAACCTGTATCCCTCCGGGGTTGTGTGCCACCATGACCGGGCGGTGGCCCGTGAATGGGCCCGCTCGAATTCGGGTTCACCCAATCTCCTGGCGCCGATGCGATCGAGAGCGCGCGCAGCCAATTGCAAGGCGACAGAAAGCTCATCGACGAACCTGCGACTGGTGATCAATGGCCTTGAAGTCAGAATCCGAGTACGCGACAGAACCCGACGACGACACACGGCGGTCGCTGCTGCGCCACATGCTGGTGGCGCGAGGCATCGACGAGGAGGCGCGCCGGCTGCAGAAGCAGGGCGCGCTCGACCTCTGGCTGTCGTGCCAGGGCCAGGAGGCCGCGCAGGTCGGCTCCGCGCTCGCGGCGGGCCCGGCCGCGACCGTCTTCCCCAGTTACCGCGAGCACGCGGTCGCGCTGCTGCGGGGCGTGGGGCCGGACGAGCTGCTCGCGCAGTGGGCCGGCCGCACGTTCTGCGGCTGGGACCCGCGCGGGCTGCGCTTCTTCCCCTACACGCTGGTCCTCGCCGCGCAGACACTGCACGCCGTCGGCTACTCGATCGGGCAGCGGCTGCAAGCGCTGGAGGACTTCGTCGTGGTGTACATAGGCGACGGTGCCACGAGCGAGGGAGACATGTCCGAGGCGATGAACCTCGCCGCCGTCGAGTCGGCGGCGGTGCTGTTCGTCTGCCAGAACAACGGCTGGGCCATCTCCAAGCCGGCCGAGGAGCAGATGCGCACCTCGGTGGCCGAACGCGCCCGGGGTTTCGGGATCGAGTCCGCGCGGATCGCGGGCCAGGATCCGGAGGCGGTGTTCTCGGCGTGCTCCCGGGCCACCGCTCATGTCCGCGGGCGGCGGGCGCCGTACCTCGTCGAGATACAGGCTGGCCGCTTCCACGGGCACAGCGGCTCCGACGCCCAGGAGGTGTACCGCAGCGCCGAGGACATCGCCCGTACCAGGGCCGCGGACCCGGTGACCGCCTATGCAACACGGCTGAGCGGCACGGGGGTGGTGGACGCGCGGTGGCTCGCCGACGTGGACGCCGAAGTACGGGAACTGCGCGAGCGGTTGGTCAAGGAGTACGCGTGATGGGTACCGTACGCTCCGCCTGTCTGGCGGAATCGATCAACGCGACCCTCGCCGACCTGCTCGCACAGGATCCGAGACTGCTGCTGCTCGGCGAGGACATCGGACGCCTCGGCGGCGTCTTCCGGGTGACCCGGGGTCTTCGGGACCGCTTCGGTGCGGACCGGGTGCGCGACTCGCTGCTGGCCGAGTCCACGATCGTCGGCCAGGCCGTCGGCATGGCGATGAGCGGCCTGGTACCGGTGTGCGAGATCCAGTTCGACGGGTTCACCTTGCTCGCGGTGAACCAGCTGGTGACCCAGGCGGCCCGGATCGGCGGCCGGTGGAACGGGCAGGTGAGCCCGAGCCTGGTGGTGCGGATCCCGACGGGCGGCGGATTCCGGGGCGTCGAGCACCACAGCGAGTCCAACGAGGCGCTGTTCGCCCGCTTCCCGGGGATCTCGGTGGCGTGTCCCTCCACGGGCGAGGACGCCGACCAGATCCTGCGGTACGCGGTGGCACTCGGTTCACCGGTGGTGATGTACGAGCCGATCCGCCTGTACTGGCGGCGCGACACGGCCGCCCGGGATCCCGAGCCGGCGAGGTCGCCGACGGCGGCCCGGGTGGTGCGGCGGGGCACCGAGCTGACGGTCGTCACGTACGGCGCGATCACCCACGAGGTGCTGGAGGCGGCACACACGCTCGCCCCCGAGGTGGACGTCGAGGTCGTGGATCTGCGCTGGGTGGCCCCGGTCGACATGGCGACGGTGCTGGAGTCCGTCCGCCGCACCGGGCGGCTGCTCGTCGTGCACGAGGGGTCGAAGGACGTCGGCATCGGTGCCGAGATCGCCGCGTCGGTGGCCGAGCAGGGCTTTGCCGCACTCCGCGGTCCGGTCCGCAGGCTGGCGCCGGCCCGCCGTGCCTATCCCCCGGCGGACTTCGAGAAGGACTACCTGGTCGGTGTGCAGGAGATCAAGGACGAGGTGCTGGTGATGACGAAGTGAGCGATTCCCTCGTGGACATGCGCGTCCCCGACTTCGGGCACGGCCTGGGCGAGGCCCTGCTGATCGAGTGGGTCGCCGGTGTCGGTGACCGGCTGGAGCGGGGGGACGCCGTGGCGGTCGTCGAGACCGACAAGGCCAGCACCGAGATCGTGGCGGAGCGCGACGGCAGAGTCGCGGTCCACTGCGCCACGGCCGGCACAGTCCTCAAGTCCGGTGAGCTGCTGTACCGGTTGGCGGCCGAGTAGTCCCCGCGCCCCGGGATCCGACAAGCCGGTCAACCGAACGGAGAGGGAACATGAGCGACATCGAAAGCCGTATCGCGGACACCATGCTGGCCAAACTGCGCGAGCGCGACCCGTCGTTGGGCCCTGAGGACCTCGCCCGGCCGGTCGGCGAGCTCGACCTCGACTCGCTCGACCTGGTCGAGCTGCACCAGCGGTTGGAGCGCGAGCTCCAGGTCAAGGGCGATCTCAAGGAGACCGCGGGGTTCGCCTTCCTCGACGAGTTCGCCGCCTACTTCGTGAAGCTGGCGAGCCGGGGATGAGCGCGGGCATCGTCGACATCGCCACCGCGAAGCCGGGCCGGCGGATCGACAACCACCAGTTCGCGTCGATCGGGCTCACCGACGAGTGGATCCGGCGCCGCAGCGGCATCGGGTCCCGCGCCTGGCTGCCGGACGAGACCCCGCTGGCGGAGGTGGCGGCGGAGGCCTGTGCGCCGATCGTGACCAGGACGCGCGAGCCTTCCGCGATCGACGCCCTGATCGTCGTCAGCACCTCGGTACGGCAGCGCATACCCGGTGTCGCGCAGAAGGTGGCCCAACTCGCGGGGCTGGGGCCCTCGGTGATGGCCCTCGACATGAACGCGGCCTGCTGCGGCTTCGTCTACGGCCTGGTCACCGGGCTCTCGCTCTGCGACGCCGGGCAGGCGCGGTCGGTTCTGGTGTGCTCGGTGGAGGCCATGTCCCGGATGGTGGACCGCACGGACCGGCAAACGGCTTGCCTCTTCGGCGATGGCTCCGCGGCCGTCCTCCTGGAGAACCAGGCGGACTTCAGGGGCTCTTGCCACGTGGCCGGCTGCGACGGCTCCCAGGAGGCGCTCATGCGGGAGACCGAGGCGGGCGGCATCGCTCTCGACGGGATGCAGGTGTACGACCGTGCCGTGCGTCGTATGTCCGAATCGGCGCAGTTCCTCTTCGACCACGGCCCCGCCCCGACCGCCCTGGTCGGCCACCAGGCCAACAGCCGCATCCTGGAACAGGTCCGCAGCTTCAGTGCCCACCTCGACGTGCCCTTCGTGAACCGGATCGAGAACTCCGGCAACACATCGTCCGCCTCGATCCCGCTGGCGTTCGCGGCGGAACTGGACGCCGGGGCGCTGCCCGCGACGGGCCGGCTCGGGGCCGTGGCCTACGGCGCCGGCGAGGCGTGGGGCGGGGTCGCGGTGGACTACCGGCTGACTGCCGTCCCGCTGCCCTGAGCGCGCGGTGAACCAGGGGACGTCATCGATCACAGGAGGTTGTCATCCACACACCAGAAGCCTGGGTTCTGCCCTCCGGCGCGACGGCCGGCTCCCATCGAGGCGGCCCCGGCGGGGCGCTGCGCCGCGACCGGTTCTCCTTCGGCCCGCTGGAGGAGGGCGAGGCGCTGGTGGAGCCGATCCTGGGCTCCTGGGAGGCCAACATGGACCACGCGCTGACCCGTTCACCGATCGACGTGTGCAGCAGCCGGGGCGAGGACTCGGTGGTCCTGGGTAACCTGGGCGTCGTTCGGGTGCTCGACGTGCGCCGGGGCGGCCGGGACCTGCCGGTCCGGGAAGGCGACCTGTGCCTGCTCATGCCGTTCGGCAAGCGCGACCGCTACGACTACGCCGAACTCGCCTATGCCTACGACTGCCCCGGCACCATAGGGCTGCTGGCCAGGCGGACCAAGATGGACGCGCGCCTGCTCCTGCCGGTCCCGGACGGCACCGCGCACTCGCTGGCCCAGTGGGCCGCGTACGGCCGCTACTTCACCGCCTGGGACAACTGGCAGAAGGCGTACGGCTGCTGGCGGACCCAGGTGGCCGACGACGATCCGGCCGGCCACCTGGTGTTCGGGTGGGGCGGCGGCGTGGCCTTCGCCGAGCTGCTGCTCGCCCGGCGGGCGGGGTTCCGGGTGGCGATGACGGCGGGCTCGGACGAGCGGCTCGCCCTCCTGCGGGAGCACGGCATCACCCCGGTCGACCGCCGACGGTTCCCCGACCTCTCCCTGCCGGGCCGGCGCGAACGCGCGGACCGGGAGCGGAGCCGGCGGCGCCGGACGTCGGTCGCAGCTTTCCTGGACCTCGTCGCCGACCTCAGCGACGGCCACGGGGCCTCGATCTTCGTGGACAACATCGGCGAGCCCCTGTACGACGTCACCCTCGCGGCGCTGGGCCGCGAGGGCGTCGTCACCACGTGCGGCTGGAAGGCGGGGATGCGGGTGTCGCATCTGCGGGGAGCCGAGTCCATCAGCCGGCACATCCATGTGAACACCCATGTCTGGCGGATGCCGGACTCGCCCGGCATCCGTGACTTCATGGATGGCGAGGGCTGGATAGCGCCGAAGGGATCCGACGTGATCTACGAGTTCGACGAGGTGCCCCGGCTGGCCGACGACTACGCGAACGACAGGATCGGCTCGTACTTCCCGCTGTACCGCGTGAACCCACTCTGACCCGCGGCAGCCGGCGGCAAGGGGCCGGCCCCGAGGCCCGCACCGGCATCGGGGCCGGCCGCTTCAGGAGCGCTCGCGGAGTTCCAGGGTGCAGCACTTGGCACCGCCGCCGCCCTTGAGCAGTTCTGTCATGTCGACGCCGATGGGCTGGAATCCGCGCTCCCGGAGCTGGCCGGGGAGCCGCTGGGCCTGTTGCGCGACGAGGACGTGAAGGCCGTCGGACACGGCGTTGAGACCGAATACCGCCGCGTCGGACGCGTCCGCGACAATGGCGTCCGGGAAACGCTCCGCGAGCAGCGCCCTGCTTTCCGGAGAGAACGCCTCGGGGTGGTACATGATTTCTTTCTCGTCGAGCACCGCGAGCGCCGTATCGAGGTGGTAATACCGGTCGTCGACCAGCGTCAGACCGAGTACCGGCTTCCCGAAGAACCGCGCCGCCTCGTGGTGCGCGTCGGGCTCGCTGCGGAAACCACTGCCCGCGAGGATGACGTCGCCCGCGCACAGGAAATCACCCTCGCCCTCGTTGACGAATTCGGCCTGCCGGGCTTCCCACCCGCGCGTCCGGAACCACTCCAGGTACGCCGGCGACTCCTCCACGCGCTGCTCGTACCGAAAGCGAGCGACCAGGGCACGGCCGTCCACGACCGTCGCACCGTTGGCGGAGTACACCATGTCCGGCAGCCCGGCGACGGGTTCGATCAGCTCGACGGTGTGCCCCAGGTCGACCAGCAGGTCGTGCAGCGTCTTCCACTGGGCGAGTCCCAGTGCCGTGGAAGTGGGGCGCGACGGATTCATCCACGGATTTATCGAGTACGTGACCTCGAAGAATGTCGGCTCGCACATGAGGTAATGCCGCGAACGAGCCTGCCGCTTCTCCACTCGAATCTCCTTCTCTTGGTCATCCCCTGCCGTCCTGGTGACAGGACAGTCCGCATATTGCGCCGAAATACTGCCCATAAGGATCGTGCGGAATACCCGTGCAAATCTCAGGCAGCGGGATAATCACACTTTGTTCAGTGGGTAAACATACTCTCGGAGCTGCGAAACTGGCCTCGCGGCGGTGAGAGGAGCCGAGGATGCGTGACGTACTGCCTGTTCTGGGCGGCTGGTACGCGGCCGCCGCGCCCTTCGGGCTCGCCACGGTCGTCGCGACGAGTCGCAGCGCGCCGCGCGATCCGGGGGCCGCGATGGCCGTGGGGCCGGGCGACGAGGTGGTGGGGAGTGTGTCGGGCGGGTGCGTCGAGGGGGCGGTGTTCGCGCTGGCCCAGGAGGTGGTGGCGAGCGGCGAGGCCCGCCTGGAGACCTTCGGGTACAGCGACGAGGACGCGTTCGCGGTGGGACTGACCTGCGGCGGCGAGATCACGCTGCTGGTGCGGGCCGTCACGCCCGAGTCGGATCCGGCCTTCGGCGCCGTCGCGGAGTCCGTCGCCGCCGGGGAGCCGGTCACCGTGGCGTCCGTGGCCGACGGACCCGCGCGGCGCGGGGCGAGCCTCGCGGTCTGGCCGGACCGGGTCCTCGGCACGCTGGGCGAGCCGGGCCTGGACGCGGCGGTGACCGCCGACGCCCGGGGTGAACTCGCCCTCGGCGTCACGGAGCTGCGCCACTACGGGCCGCACGGCGAGCGCCGCGAGGACACCGTCGCCGTCTTCCTGCACTCCTTCGCCCCGCCGCCGCGGATGCTGGTCTTCGGCGCGATCGACTACGCCGCCGCCGTCGCCCGGATCGGCGCCTTCCTCGGCTACCGGGTCACCGTGTGCGACGCCCGTCCGGTCTTCGCCACGCCCAAGCGCTTCCCGGCGGGCGTGGAGGTGGTCGTGGACTGGCCGCACCGCTATCTGAACGGCACCGACACCGACGGGCGCACGGTGATCTGCGTGCTCACCCACGACCCGAAGTTCGACGTGCCGCTGCTGGAGGAGGCGCTGCGCAGACCCGCCGCGTACATCGGGGCGATGGGCAGCCGCCGGACCCACGACGACCGGATGCGGCGGCTGGCCGCGGCCGGGCTCACCGGGGCCGAGCTGTCCCGGCTGCGCTCACCGGTGGGACTCGACCTGGGGGCCCGTACACCGGAGGAGGTCGCGGTGTCGGTCGCCGCCGAGATCGTCGCCCTGCGCTGGGGCGGCAGCGGGGCACCGCTGACCGTGACGGAGGGCACGATCCACCATCCGCCCGAGGTCGGCTGAGGAAGGATTCGTGGAACTGCGCCTCGAGCAGGTCCGGGGCACGGTGGGTCCGGTCCGGCGGAACGCCTGACGGAACCGGAGACGCCCCATGCTGCTGTGCCGGGGCAGGCGTCAACGCGGGGGCAGGCGGTGCAGTTCCACGTCCGTGAGGCTGCCGTCGGCGACCGACGCGGTGAGGTAGGTGCAGTGCGGCTGGCGGCGGCGGTCCGTGGGGGAGCCCGGGTTGAGCAGCCGCAGCCCGTTCGGGGCCGCGGTGTCCCACGGGATGTGGCTGTGGCCGAACACCAGGACGTCCAGATCGGGGAAGCGGGCGGCGCAGCGCGCCTCGCGGCCCTGGGCCGGTCCTGTCTCGTGGACCACGCCGAACCGCAGGCCGCCGAGGTCGGCGTAAGCCACCTCGGGGAGGCGGGCGCGCAGTTCGGGGCCGTCGTTGTTGCCGTACACCGCGATCAGCCGGCGGCTTCGGCGCTCCAGCAGGTCGAGGGTGGCCGTGTCGACCCAGTCGCCCGCGTGGATCACCGCGTCGGCCTCTCCGAGTTCGGCCAGGAGCGGCTCGGGAAGTGCGCGGGCGCGCTTGGGGAGGTGGGTGTCGGACATCAGCAGCAGTCGCACTCCGCCAGGCTACGGGCACACGCCCGGGCGGAGGTGGCAAGCGCCCGGGGGCGGGTTAGCATCGGGCGAGGCGCACCGTGCCGCACCCAGCAAGGCAGGCGACGACCCGAGGGGACTTCGAGCGCGATGCCGGTCAAGGTCAGCGTCATCGTTCCCGTGTACAACCCGGGACCGTACATCGAGGAGTGCGTCTCCTCGCTGCTGCGGCAGACCCTGCCCCCGGACGAGTACGAAGTGATCTTCGTCGACGACGGCTCCACCGACGACACGCCCGGCCGGCTGGACGAGCTCGCCGCGGAGCACCCGCGGGTGACGGTCGTGCACCAGGAGAACTCCGGCTGGGCGGGCAAGCCCCGCAACGTGGGCATCGAGGCCTCCCACGGCGAGTACGTGATGTTCGTCGACAACGACGACCACCTCGGCGACGAGGCCCTGGAGCGCATGTACGACTACGGCGTCGCCAACGGCGCCGACGTGGTCATCGGCAAGATGGCCGGCCGGGGCCGCGGAGTGCCGGTGGAGCTGTTCCGCCGCAGCCATCCGCGGGCCACCGTGGAGAGCGCGCCGCTGATCGACAGCCTCACCCCGCACAAGATGTTCCGCCGCGCCTTCCTCGACCGCATCGGCCTGCGCTTCCCCGAGGGCAGAAGGCGCCTGGAGGATCACGTCTTCGTCACCGAGGCGTTCCTGCGCGCGGACAACGTCTCGGTGCTCAGCGACTACGTCTGCTACTACCACGTCCGCCGCGACGACGACGCCAACGCGGGCTTCCAGCGCTTCGACCCGGTCGGCTACTTCAAGAACCTGCGCGAGGCCCTGGACGTCGTCGAGCGGTACACCGAGCCGGGGCCGGTGCGCGACCGGCTGTTCCGCCGCTGGCTGCGGGTGGAGATGGTCGAGCGGATGCGCGGCAAGAGGCTGCTGGCCATGCCCGCCGACTATCGCAAGGAGCTGTTCCGGGAGATCCACTCCGTGGTCGTCGAGCGCTTCGGGCCCGGCGTGGCGAGCGGTCTGCAGCCCACGCAGCAGGTGGTGGCCGCGCTGATCGCCGCCGACCGCTACGACGACGTGGAGGCGTTCGCCGAGTGGGAGGCGGGCGTCGTCCTCAAGGCCGTGCCCGAGGGGCTGGAGTGGGAGGACGGCGTCCTGCGGGTCTCCTTCGCCGCCGAGTACCACTCGGGCGGGGCGCCGCTGACATTCAGCGCGGCCGGCGGCGGCGATCCGCTCAAGGCGCCGCCGAAGGACGTCACCGAGGCGATCGCCTGGGTGGGCGCCGACACCGTCTCCCGGTTCGGCTCGGCCACCGCCGACCTGCTGCTGCGTCAACGCGCCAGCGCCGCCCAGTACTTCCAGCCGGCGCAGTTCACCCGGGAGACCGTGCCGACCGAGGAGCGGGGGCGGTTCCGGCTGGTGCTGCGGGCGACGGCGAGCGTGGACCCGGCGCGGGCGGCCGACGGCGCCGCGCCGGCGGGCGGGCTGTGGGACACCGTGGTCCGGGTGAAGCTGGGCGGCTGGACCAAGGAGTGCCGGCTCGCTCCGGCCCCGCGCACCGAGCGCCCCACGGCGTACGCCGGTGTCGTCGCCGGCCGGGTGGTGCTGCCGTACTGGACGGCCCGGCACAACTCGCTCGCCCTGGACGTCGACCGGGCGACCCGGAGCCTCGGGCTCGGCCGGATCACGCCGGAGGAGGTCACCGTCACGCACGACCGGCTCAGCGTCCCGCTGCCGCTGTACGTGCCGGACGGGACGGACGTGCTGCTGCGGCTGACCGCCAAGGGCAAGGAACTGGACGCGGCCGCCACGCTGTCCCCGGCGCCGCCCGGCGCGTCGGGTGCCCTGCTGACGGCCGCGCTCCCCGCCCTGGTGATGGGCGGCACGACCTGGCGCACGGCGCTCGGCCCGGTCCCGGACGGCCCCGAACCGCGGCTGCTGGCACTGCCGTTCGCGCTGCGCGCCGGGGCGCACGGGGTGCAGGTACGGCGCACACCCCGGCCGAGTGTGCTGCGCCGGACGGTCCGCAAGGTGAAGGCCCTGTTCAGGGCTCCACGGAGGTGACGGGGTGCGCGCACTGGGGATCGACGGGGCCTGGGTGCTGGAACCCAAGGTGTTCCCGGACGACCGGGGCAGCTTCCACGAGTGGTACCGGGGTGCGGAGTTCCGCGAGGCGACCGGGTACGACCTCACGCTCGCGCAGGCCAACTGCTCCGTCTCCCGGCGCGGCGTGGTGCGCGGGGTGCACTTCTCCGACGTGCCGCCCGGTCAGGCCAAGTACGTCACGTGTGTGCGCGGCGCCGTCCTGGACGTCGTGGTCGATCTGCGCACCGGGTCCCCGGCGTTCGGGCACTGGGAGGCGGTCCGCCTCGACGACGGGACCCGGCACGCGGTGTTCCTCGCCGAGGGCCTCGGACACGCCTTCATGGCGCTGACCGACGACGCGACCGTGGTCTACCTGTGCTCCACCGGCTACGCCCCGGACCGCGAGCACGGTGTCCACCCGCTCGACCCGGACCTGGGCCTGCCCTGGCCCGAGGGCGTGGCGCCGGTGGTGTCCCCCAAGGACGCCGAGGCCCCGACCCTGGCCGAGGCCCTGCGCACCGGTCTGCTGCCGTCGTACACGGACTGCGCCGCCCGCTACCGGCAGGTGCGGGGCGGTTAAAGGCGTTCCAGCGCCTGTCGCAGGGGGTCCCAGCCCCGGGAGCGGCGGACTCCGATGTTCCTGGCGCGGGCCAGGGGCCGCCAGAAGCTCGCCCCGAGCAGTTCCTCGGGGCGTACCGCTCCGGTGCGCTCCAGGATCGTCTCGGGCACCTTCTGCGGGTCGGGCAGGTCGTACTCGGCCACGATCTCGTCGTAGCGGTCGCGCAGGACCGTGTTGCGCGGGTTGGCGCCGAACACGACCAGCTGGCCGGTGGGTCGGGTGTCGACCAGGACCGTGACCAGGTCGGGGCGGTAGCGGGCGAGGATCTCGCTGAGCTTGTAGACGTCGCCGGTCCAGGCGCCGGTGTGGCGGTCGCGGGCGGCCTCGTCGATGTTGCGGGGCAGCATGTCGTCGAAGACGATCACGCTGGCCCAGTCGGAGTGCTTCTCGATGTTGATGAAGTCCCGCAGCGCGTACTCGAACAGGTGCATGCCGTCGATGAACGACAGGTCGAGGGTGGCGCGCCGCCAGTGCCCGAGCGGGCTGCGGCCCCGGCGCAGGTTCCGTACGGGGTGGCGGCCGCCCTTGAGGTGCGCGAGGGGGTTGGCGCGGGCGAAGAAGTCGTCGCTGGTGGCCTTCACCAGGTGGACGTCGCAGCGGATCTCGGTGACCACCTTGAACGCCGGGTCGATCGCGATGCTGGGCACCCTGGACAGCCGGAGGCTGCGGCCGTCGTTGACGCCGATCTCCAGGTAGTTGCGGTTGGCGGTGACCTTGTGCAGTTCCTTGAGGAACTCGTGGCGTTTCACGAAGGGGACTCCTTGCGGATGCGGGGAAGTGCCTCGTGCAGGGCGGTACGCCAGTCGCGCGGCGGCGGCAGTCCGAGCGTCCGCCAGCGGCCGTGCGCGAGGGCGCTGTACTCGGGGCGCGGCGCGGGCCGGGGCCAGGGCGTGGTGTCGGTGGGGCGCACCCGGTCGGGGTCGGCGCCGAGCAGCCGGAACACCTCCCGGGCCAGCTCGTACCAGGTGGCGTCACCGGAACTCGTGGCGTGGAAGACGCCGTTCACGTCCGGGCCGAGGCGCGGGCCGAGGTCGGCTATGCGCGCGGCGACGTCGGCGCTCCAGGTGGGCTGGCCGCGCTGGTTGTCGACGACGTCGACGGTGGGGCGGCTCGCCTCGATGCCGATCATCGTGCGGACGAAGTTCTTGCCGTGGACGCCGTAGAGCCAGGCGGTGCGCAGCACCGCGCTCGCCTCCGGGAGTTCTTCGAGCACGGCCTGCTCGCCCGCGAGTTTGGTGCGGCCGTAGGCGGTGCGCGGGGCGGGCGGGTGGTCCTCGGGGTACGGGGTGGTGCGGCCCGTGCCGGAGAAGACGTAGTCGGTGGAGAGGTGGACCAGACGGGCGCCGTGCGCCGCGCAGGCGCGGGCCAGGAGGCGGGGTCCGTCACCGTTGACGCGCAGGGCTTCGGCCTCGTTCGACTCCGCGTCGTCCACGGCCGCGTAGGCGGCGCAGTTGACGACGATCTCCGGCCTGCTCCGGGCGAACGCGCGCTCCACGGAGGCGGGTTCGGTGATGTCCAGGGCCGCGTGGTCCAGCCCGGTGACGTCGGCGCCGCGTCCGCGCAGCTCCCCGACGACGTCGTGGCCGAGCATGCCGCCCGCGCCGGTGATCAGCCACCTCATCCGTGCTCCTCGCCGGCCCGCCGCTTGAGCGGCTCCCACCAACTCCGGTTCTCCCGGTACCACTCGACGGTCGCGGCGAGCCCGGTGCGGAAGTCGTGCCGGGGCCGGTAGCCGAGTTCGGTGCGGGCCTTGCTCCAGTCGACGGAGTACCGCAGATCGTGCCCCTTGCGGTCCTCGACCCGGGTCACCCGCTCCCAGTCCGCCCCGCAGGCCTGCAGGAGCATTCCGGTGAGTTCCCTGTTGCTCAGTTCGGTGCCGCCGCCGATGTTGTAGACCTCGCCGGGGCGGCCCTTGGCGCGGACGAGTTCGACGCCCTGGCAGTGGTCGTCGACGTGCAGCCAGTCACGGACGTTGAGGCCCTCGCCGTAGAGCGGGACCTGGAGGCCGTCGAGGAGGTTGGTGACGAACAGCGGGATGACCTTCTCGGGGAACTGGCGCGGACCGTAGTTGTTGGAGCAGCGGGTCACCCGCACGTCCAGGCCGTGGGTGCGGTGGTAGGCGAGGGCGAGCAGGTCGGAGGAGGCCTTGGAGGCGGAGTACGGCGAACTGGGCCGCAGCAGGTGCTCCTCCGCGGCGGAGCCGGTGTCGACCGAGCCGTAGACCTCGTCGGTGGAGATGTGCACGAAGGTCGACACCCCGCCCCGCAGGGCGCCCTCCAGCAGGGTCTGGGTGCCCACGACATTGGTCAGCACGAAGTCCGAGGCGCCGGTGATCGAGCGGTCCACATGGGACTCGGCGGCGAAGTGCACCACCTGGTCGGCCTGCCCGGTGAGCTTGCCCACGAGTTCGGCGTCGCGGATGTCGCCCTGCACGAACTCCAGCCGCGGATGGTCCAGGGGGAGGTTGTCGAGGCTGCCGGCGTAGGTCAGCTTGTCCAGCACGGTGATCCGCGGCGCGTCGGGCGCGTCGGAGGAGAGCAGCATGCGGACGTAGGCCGAGCCGATGAACCCGGCGGCACCGGTGACGAGGAGGTTCATGGATGGATCTGCACCTTGCTGTGGTCGCCGAGGACGAATCGATGGGCGCTGGGCACATGGTGCGCCGGGGTCACCTCGGCGTGCCGGCCGATCAGGGAGGACTCGATCCGCCCGACGCCGGCGATGGAGGAGTCCCGCAGCACGATGGAGAACTCCAGCTCGCTGTCGGTGATACGGCAGTTCTCAGCGATGGAGGTGAAGGGGCCGACGTAGGAGTTGTCCACGACCGTCCCGGAGCCGATGACGGCGGGCCCGACGATGCGGGAGTTGACGACCCGGGCGCCCCTCTCGACGACCACCCGTCCGACGGTCTCGGACGCCTCGTCGACCTCGCCGTCGATCCGCCGGTCGAGGCCCTCCAGAACGGTCCGGTTGACCTCCAGCATGTCGTCGACGTTGCCGGTGTCCTTCCAGTAGCCCTTGATGACCGTGCACCGGACGTCGGCGCGGGCGTCGATGAGGTGCTGGATGGCGTGGGTGATCTCCAACTCGCCGCGCCAGGACGGCTCGATGGCGCGCACCGCCGCGTGGATCGCGGGGGTGAAGAGGTAGACGCCGACCAGCGCGAGGTCGCTCCTGGGGTGCTCGGGCTTCTCCTCCAGGCCCACGACCTGTCCCGAGCCGTCGAGTTCGGCGACGCCGAAGGCGCGCGGGTCGGGGACGTGGGTGAGGAGGATCTGGGCGTCGGGGCGCTCGGAGCGGAACTCCTCGACGAGGGCGCGGATGCCGCCGACGATGAAGTTGTCGCCGAGGTACATCACGAAGTCGTCCTCACCCAGCCAGTCCCGTGCGATGAGCACCGCGTGGGCCAGGCCCAGAGGGCGTTCCTGGGGGATGTAGGTGATCTGGAGGCCGAACTTGGAGCCGTCGCCCACCGCGTCCTGGATCTCCGCGGCGGTGTCGCCGACGATGACGCCGACCTCGGTGATGCCCGCTTCGGCGATGGATTCCAGCCCGTAGAACAGCACAGCCTTGTTCGCAACCGGGACCAGCTGTTTGGCCGATGTGTGCGTGATCGGCCGCAGCCGGGTGCCGGCTCCGCCGGACAGCACGAGAGCCTTCATCTGGTTCACCATAGCGTCGTTTCGGCGTAACCGACCGGTCAGGTGTTAGGGCGGGCCACGCTGATGTCGCCCAGCGCGGACTCGGGGTCGCGCTCCATGGCCAGGTCGCCCAGGGAGACCATGCCCACGGGACGGCCGTGGTCGACGACCGGAATCCGCCGTACGGCGTGCTCGCGCATCAGCCGTACCGCCTGGACCAGTTCGTCGTCCGGCCCCACGGTGACCAGGTCGTCGCTGCACGCTCCGGCGACGGTGGTCTCCTCGGGGTCGCCGCCCTCGCAGACGGCCCTGACCACCAGGTCACGGTCGGTGACCAGGCCCTGCAGCCGGTCGTCGTCCACCACGAGGACGGCTCCGAGGTCCCGGTCGCGCATGATGCGGGCCACCGCCGCCACGGAGGCCTGCGGGCCCACGGTGGCCGGGGCGCCGGTCATGATGTCGCGGACGTGCTGAGTCATGACGTACTCCTTCGTCGGGGGTCGACGTCGTCGCGGGGTCGACCTCGTCGTGGGATCGACCTCTTCGCGGGCTCGACGCGGCCCGGGTACCGCCCGGGTACCCCCGGCTCGGCGGCTCAGCGCCTCACCGGCTCAGCCCCGCAGCTGGATCTCGCTCCAGACCTGCTTGCCGCCGCTGACCGGGAGCGTCCCCCAGGTCGTCGACATGGCCTCGACCAGGAGGATGCCTCGGCCTCCGGTGGCCTCCCAGCCGATGCTCCTGGGCTTCACGGGGCTGCGGGGCGAGGTGTCGGCGACCGCGACCCGCAGCCGGCTGTTGATCAGCGTGAGGTCGAGGCGGACCGGGCCCTCGGTGTGGACGAGGGCGTTGGTGACGAGTTCCGACACGACCAGCAGGACGGCGTCCGTCTGCTCGGCCAGGCCCCAGGAGCGCAGGGCGCGCCGGGTGAAGCGGCGGGCGTGGCCGACCGCCTCCGGCACCCGCCACACGGTCCAGCTCTCCCGCCGCGGGCGCAGCTCCATGCCGTCGTAGCGCATGAGCAGCAGGGCGACGTCGTCGCTGCGCTGGGCGTTGCCGAGCAGGGCGTCGGCGACCAGGCCGAGACGGGCGGGGTCGGAGCCGGCCAGCTCGCGGGCGAAGCGGTCCATCCCCTCGTCGATGTCGGCCTCGACCGACTCCACGAGGCCGTCGGTGGTCAGGGCGATCAGCGTGCCCCGCTGGAGCCGCAGCGGGCTCATCGGGAACTCGGCCTGGGTCATCACGCCGAGCGGGGGACCGCCCTCGGCCTCGGCGATGTCCGTTGCGCCGTTCGGGTGGCGCAACACTGGCGGCAGATGCCCGGCGCGCACGCACCAGGCGGTGCCCTCCTCCAGATCGACGTCGACGTAGGCGCAGGTGGCGAAGAGGTCGGTCTCCAGCTCCATGAGCAGCCGGTTGGCGTGGGAGACGACCACGTCCGGCGGGTGGCCCTCGGCGGCGTAGGCCCGCAGGGCGGTGCGCATCTGGCCCATCAGAGTGGCGGCGGCCGCGCTGTGGCCCTGGACGTCGCCGATGACGAGGGCGACATGGTTGTCGGGCAGCGGGATCACGTCGTACCAGTCGCCGCCCAGCTCCAGACCGGCGGTGCTCGGCAGATAGCGGGCCACGGCCTCCGCGCCGGGGAGTTTGGGCAGCCTGCGGGGCAGCAGCTGGCGCTGGAGCATGCCGACGAGCTCGTGCTCGGCGTCGAAGGCGTGGGCGCGCATCAGGGCCTGCCCGGCGAGTCCGGCGGAGGCGGTGAGCAGGGCCCGTTCGTCGGGGCCGAAGTGGTGCGGGGTGTCCCAGCCGATCAGACAGGCGCCCGCCATCCGGCCCGCGGCGGGCAGCGGCAGCACGGCCAGGCCGCCGGGGCCGACATCGGCGAGGGCGGGTTCCAGCGGGGTGCCCGCCGGCCAGATCTGGGCGCGGCCCTCGCGCAGCGCGCCGGCCAGGGTCGGCATGGCGCGCACCGGCGCGTCCGGCCACTCGGTGCGCCACTCCATGCGCCACAGCTCGGGCCAGGACTCCGGTTCGGGCGGGTCCAGGACGGTGACGACGAGGCGGTCGTTCTCCAGTTCCGCGAGGGCGATGCGGTCGGCGCGCAGGGGGGTGCGCAGCGCGGCGACCACGGCCTGGCTGACGTCACGGACGGTTCCGGCGGTGGCCAGGGAGGCGGCCAGGCGCTGCACACGGGCCACGTCGGTGACGTCGGAGCGGAGCTTGGAAGCGTCGGCGACGGTGCCCTCGAGCCGGGCCGGCTGCCCTTCACCGCCGGGCAGCAGCCGGCCGCGCAGCCTGAGCCATTTGGGCGGTCCCGTGGGCTGGAGCACCCGGAACTCCAGCTCGCGGTCGCCGATGGACATGTGGTCGGCCTCGACGACCGACATCAGCGAGGGCAGGTCCTCCGGCACCGTGAGACCGAGCAGGGTCTCCACCTTGCCGTCGAACCCCTCCGGCACCATCCCGAACAGGTCGAGGATGTCGGCGCCGACGTCGACGCGGCCGGTGTCCATGGCGAGGCTGAAGGCGTTGGCGGGCAGTTCGCCGCCCTCGGCCCACTCCAGGGGCGCGGGGTAGGCGACGGCGCGGGCGATCAGGTCCAGGCAGTCGCGGTCCTCGGTGTCGAAGCCGTCGGGGTGCTCGCTGACGGCCACCAGACAGCCCGCGCCGTCCTCGCCGGGCGCGGGCAGGACCGCCAGATGGTAGTCGCCGGCCGAGGCCCGCCGGGACTGGGCGCGGTCGGCGAGCTCCTTCGGGCCGAGCCAGCCGGGCCGCCCAGTGCGGTGCGCGTCGGCCACCGGGGATCCGCCGGTGACCGCGTAGCTGTCCCGCAGTCCGTACTGGGTGCGCGGGGCCCCGGCCCATTCGACCAGGCACAGCAGCTCGCCGTTCTCGGTCAGCGTGTACACGGCGGCGAGGGAGGCGTGGGCGAAGACGAGGGCCTGTTCGAGGATGCGGCGCAGCCGGCCGGGCGCGTCGGACTCGCCGGTGACCGTGCTGAGGGCATCTTCGGCACGCTGCCTTCTCGATCTGCGTCCCGCAGCACCCTCGCCACCCACGTTGGCCATTACAGCGCTTATGAGACACCTGCGCAGCCCCTGTGACCCGTCGTTCGACGCGGTCTCGAGCGAGAACGGGCTCGAAAGCGGCCCGAACAAGACTTAACGCGTGCGTTCCGCACATCGAGGTCGTGACAGACGTGACTGTCCAGGGCCATGGGCCCGCTGGAAGGCTCAGTGCCGGTTCCACGGAAGGGGAGGCATGGACAAGCGGTACGAGGTGTACGCGCTGGCCGACCGGCACTTCTACGAGACGCCGGACCGGCTCTCGACGTCGGGCGGGGAGGCGGCACCCCTGTTCGAGGCGGCACGCCGGGCGGTGCCCGACGGGTGGGAGACCGCCCGCATCGGGGACTGGCTGACCTGGACGCCGCTCGACGCGGACGGCGCGCCGGCGACCGGACCGGCCCAGGGCTGGAAGATCCACGTGTCCGCCACCCGGACGAACGCGGAGCGGATCGCCGCGCTGGTGTGGGACTACTGCGTCGCCGCGCGCATCCCGTTCAAGTTCTTACCGGGCCCGCATCTGCTCCACTTGCGCAACGCCAAGTACGCCGGACGGGACGGCAGCGGCAAGTTCGTCACCGTCTACCCGGCCGACGAGGAGCAGCTGCACCGGGTGCTCACCGAGCTGGGCGACCTGCTGAAGGGCTTCGAGGGGCCGTACATCCTCACGGACCTGCGCTGGCACGACGGACCGCTCTACGTCCGCTACGGCGCCTTCGCGCGCTCCTTCGTCGTCGACGAGCGTGGCTCGCTGGTGCCGGCGGTGCGCGACGGCGAGGGCCGGCTGGTCCCGGACCGGCGGGCTCCCTCCTTCCAGGTGCCCGAATGGGTGAAGCTGCCGGAGTTCCTGGAGCCGCATCTGGCGGCCCGCAACACCACCACGGTCGGGGAACTGCCGTACCGCATCGAGAAGGCGCTGCACTTCTCCAACGGCGGCGGGGTCTACTCGGGCACCGACAGCCGGGACGGGCGCCGGGTGGTCCTGAAGGAGGGGCGGCCGCACGCCGGGCTCGCCGCCGACGGGGCGGACGCGATCGCCCGTCTGGAGCGGGAGAAGGACGCGCTGGAGCGGCTCGCGGGCACCGGAGTGGTGCCCGAGGTGCGGGACTGGTTCACCCTGGGCGACCATCGGTTCCTCGTCATGGACTTCCTGGAGGGGCGCCCGCTCAACTCCTTCTTCGGCGAACGGCATCCCCTGCTCACCCGGGACCCCGACCCCGCGGCCGTCGCCGACTACACGGCGTGGGCGGTGCGGGTGCACGGGATGGTGGAGCGGGCGGTGGCGGCCGTGCACGAGCGCGGGATCGTCTTCAACGACCTGCACGTCTTCAACATCATGGTCGCGCCCGACGAGGAGTCGGTGTCCCTGCTCGACTTCGAGGCCGCCGCGCCCGCGTCGGAGAAGGGCCGTCAAGTCGTCGCCCACCCGGGCTTCTTCGCCCCGCCGGACCGCACCGGCGTCGACGTCGACCGCTACGCGCTGGCCTGTCTGCGGCTGTCCCTGTTCCTGCCGGTCACCTCGCTCTTCGTGGTCGACCGGGCCAAGGCGGCCCATCTCGCCGAGGTGATCGCCAATCAGTTCCCCGACGTGCCGCGGGAGTTCCTCGACGAGGCGGTCCGGGAGATCACCCGCGACGTGGCGCCGGGCGCGGCGTCCCCGCCGCTTGCGTCCGCGACGCCCAGCCCTTCCGCGACGCCGGTCTCCGCCGTGACGGCCAGCGCCTCCGCGAGGCCGGTCTCCGCCGTGACGGCCAGCCCCTCCGTGACGCCCAGTTCCTTCGTGGCTCCGGGCGACTGGCCCTGCAGCCGGGACTCCATGGTCAAGGCGATCCTCGCCTCGGCGACGCCGGAGCGCGACGACCGGCTCTTCCCCGGGGACGTCGCCCAGTTCTCCGACGGCGGCGGACTCGGCCTCGCGCACGGCGCGGCCGGCGTCCTGTACGCGCTGGACTCGGTCGGCGCCGAGCGCTACGAGGAGGGCGAACGCTGGCTCCTCGCCCGCACCGCCCCGCCCCCGGCCGGGACGCCCCTCGGGCTGTACGACGGTCTGGCCGGCGTCGCCTGCGTCCTGGACCGGCTCGGCCACCGGCAGCACGCCCTGGACCTCGTCCACGGGATCCTCGCGGAGCGCTGGCAGAACCTCTCCTCCGACCTGTACGGCGGGCTGGCCGGACTCGGCCTGGTCCTCGGCGAGCTGGCCCGCACGACCGGCGAGACGGAACTCGCCGAGCGGGCCGCCGAGGCCGCCGACATCCTCGTACGACGGCTCGCGGAACCGCCCGCGGAACGGCGGCGGCGCCGGGTCGGGCTGCGCCGCGGCGCGAGCGGACCGGCGCTGTTCCTGCTGCGGCAGTACGAACACACCGGTGATCCGGGCTTGTTGGCGGCGGCCGGAGTGGCCCTGCGCCAGGACCTGGAGTGCTGCGCGACCCGCGAGGGCGGTGCGCTGGAGGTCGACGACGGCTGGCGGACCCTGCCGTACCTGGGTGACGGCAGCGCGGGGATCGGCATGGTCCTCGACGACTACGTCGCGCACGCACCGGACGCCGCGGCCGAGTTGGACGCCGCCCGCACCGGTGTGCTGGCCGCCGCGACCTGCCGGTTCTATGCCATGCCGGGCCTGTTCCAGGGGCGCGCCGGGATGATCCTGCACCTGGCCCGCACGACCGCGCCGGGCGCCGAACCCCGGCGGCTGGCGGAGCAGATCGCCGGGCTCGGCTGGTTCTCGATGTCCTACCAGGGCCAACTGGCCTTCCCCGGGCACCAGATGATGCGGCTGTCGATGGACCTGAGCACCGGCACGGCCGGCTGCCTGCTCGCCCTCGGCGCCGCCCTGGACGCCCCGAAGACGGCACACCTGCCGTTCCTGCCGCCGCTGAGGCGGCCCACTGAACGCGGCTCCGCGAGCTGACGGAGTCGTGAAACCCCATCCCGTCCCCACGGACACGAAATGACAAGGAGACCGTCATGGCCCTTCTCGACCTGCAGACGATGGAGTCCGAGGAGCACACCGAGACGACCGCGAACAGCACCGTGAGCCTGCTGTCCTGCGTCAGCACCACGAGCGTCCTGCTCTGCCTCTGACGCGCACCGCACGCTGAGGGCTCCGGGCGGCCGCTCCCCACGAGGGAGGGCCGCCCGGGGTTCTGCGTCCACCGAACGGTAAGAGGCGAGGCCGTATGACGCATCGCGCAGAGCGCGAGCCGACAGCCGCGGACCGGGGCGAGGCCCGCGCGGGGCGCAGAGCAGCCGCGGCACCCGAAGAACACGCGAAGACTTCCGCCGGCGGCAACCGCGCGCTCCCCGGACCGTTCGGCCCCGCCCCCGCCCGGGCCCTGGCCCTCTGCCTGGTCAGCACGGCCGCCATCGGTGGCGGGCTGCTGCTGCCGGCCGCCCTGGGGCGGACCCTCGACCTGTTGCTGGCCGGGGCTCCGGCGACCCGCTGGATCCTGTACTGCACCGGGATCGTGGTCCTCCTCGCCCTCCTCGACGCCTGCCAGACCGTCCTCAGCGGCACGCTCGACGCCGGCACCACCGCCTGGCTGCGGCGGCGGCTGACCGGGCACGTCCTGGCCGTCGGTCCCCGGGCAGCCGACCGGTTCGGCTCCGGAGACCTGGTGGCCCGGCTGGTCGGCAACGCGGCGCAGGCCGGAACCGCGCCCGGCGCCCGCGCCGCGCTGTTCGCCGCGCTCGCGGGACCGGTCGGCGGCATCGTGGCGCTGGCCCTGATCGACCCCTGGCTCGCGGCGGTGTTCCTCGCCGGGGCACCGGTGCTGGCGCTGCTGCTGCGCACGCTGGGCCGTAACACCACGGAATGCGTGGCCCGGTACCAGCAGGTGCAGGGACGTATCGCGGCCGCGCTCGCGGAGGCCGTCGGCGGCAGCCGGACCATCGCGGCGGCCGGGGCTGCGGAGCGCGAGACGGCGCGGATCCTGCGGCCGCTGCCCGAACTGTCCCGGGCCGGGCACCGCATGTGGCAGGTGCAGGGGCGGGCCGCCGGGCAGGCCGTGGCGGTGGCGCCGCTGCTCCAGCTCGGGGTCGTCGCCGTCGCCGGTGTGCTGCTGGCGCGGGGACGGCTGACGGTCGGCGAGGTGCTGGCCGCCTCCCGGTACGCGGTCCTCGCGACCGGGGTCGGCCTGCTGGTCGGCCATCTCGCGGGCCTGGCCAGGGCCCGGGCGGCGAGCGGACGGCTCGACGAGGTCCTGGCCGAGCCCGCGCCCGCGCACGGCGAGCACCGGCTGCCGCCGGGTCCGGGCCGTCTCGAACTGCGCGGTGTGACGGCGCGGCGCTCGGGGCGGACCGTGCTCGACGGGGTCGACCTCGTCGTGCCCGGCGGGACGACGCTGGCGGTGGTCGGCCGTTCCGGCGCGGGCAAGTCACTGCTCGCCGCGGTCGCGGGACGGCTCGCCGAACCGGACGCCGGGGAGGTGCGGCTGGACGGGACGCCCTTGCGCGAGCTGACCCGTGAGGAGCTGCGCCGGTCCGTCGGATACGCCTTCGAACGGCCCGCCCTGCTCGGAGACACGGTCGAGGACACCATCGCCCTGGGCGTGGCCGCACCCTCCCCCGACGTCGTCCGCACGGCGGCCGTGACGGCCCGCGCGGACGAGTTCGTACGCCGACTGCCCGAAGGCTACGCCACCGCGGTCGCCGACGCCCCGTTCTCCGGCGGGGAGTCCCAACGGGTGGGCCTGGCCAGGGCGTTCGCCCACGGCGGCCGGCTGCTGATCCTCGACGACGCCCTCTCCAGCCTCGACACCGTGACCGAGGCCCACATCGCGGCGGCACTGGTGAACGGCGACCCCGGCAGCACCCGCCTGCTGGTGGCCCACCGCGCGGCCACGGCGGCCCGCGCGGAAACGGTCGCCTGGCTGGACGGGGGCCGCGTCCGGGCCGTGGGCCCGCACGAGGAGCTGTGGCGGGACCCGGAGTACCGGGCGGTGTTCGGGGGCGAGGAGGCGGCGACATGAGCGAGGGAGAGCCGGGACACGGGCTGCGGGGCGACGTGGCGGTCTCGCGGCTCGGGATCCGGTTTCTGCGCGAACGGTGGCGGGTGCTGCTGCGGCTGACCGGCTGGTCCGTGCTGGAGACCGGGCAGACCTTCCTCACCGGGTACGCGCCGGCCCGTGCCCTGGACGACGGGTTCCTGGCCGGGCGGACGCAGACCGGGCTCGCCTGGCTCGGGGTGGCCGCCCTCGGGGTGGTCGTCGGGGCGTACGGCACCGCCCGGGTGTACGCGGCGGTGGCGGCACTGGTGGAACCGCTGCGGGACCGGCTCGTCGCGCGGGTCGTGGCGCGCGGGGTGCGGCAGGGTGACAGCGGGTCGCTGTCCGGGCTCACCCAGCAGGTGGAGATCGCCCGGGACACGTTCGCCGGACTGGTGATGGTGTCGCGTTCGTTCCTGTTCACCTCCGTCGGCGCGCTCGTCGGACTCCTCTCGCTCGATCCGCTGCTCCTGCTGGTCGTCGGCCCGCCGCTGGTCCTCGGGATCGGCCTGTTCGCGGCGAGCCTGCGGCCCCTGGCACGCCGGCAGGAGACCTTCCTCGCAACGGACGAGGCCCTGGCCGCCGACCTCGGTGCCGTCGGTCCGGGGCTGCGGGACATCACCGCCGCCGGGGCGGAGCACCAGGTCGCAGCCGGAACGGACGGCCGGATCGAGGCCGAGCTGCGGGCGGCGCGCTCCCTCGCCCGCTGGGGCGTCCTGCGGGTGGCCTCCCTCGCGGTCGGCGGTCAGCTGCCGATCGTGCTGCTGCTCGTCGCCGCGCCCTGGCTCCTCACCCACGGCGTCACCGCCGGTGCCCTGGTCGGCGCGCTCGCCTACGTCACCCAGTCACTGCTCCCCGCCCTCCAGAACCTCGTCCACGGCCTGGGCACCAGCGGCTCACGGCTGGCGGTGGTACTGCGGCGACTGGTGCGGGAGGACTCCGCGGGAACGGGGACGGGTGCGGGTGCGGAGACGGAGACGCATACGGGCACGGAGACGGAGACGAGGACGGGGGCGGCTACGGGCACGGAGACGGGGGCGCGCGAGGAGCCCTCGCCCGCGGCGCTCCGCCCAGGCCGGCCGAGCGAGCCCGGCTCGGGCCCCTCCACCGGCCCCGGCGAGCGGCACGGGCGCTCCCCCGCCCCCGCCCTCTCCCTCTCCGCCGTCACCTTCGCCTACGGCCCCCACAGCGCCCCCGTCATCGACGGTCTCGACCTCGACCTCCCGGCCGGCGCCCACCTGGCCGTCGTAGGCCCGAGCGGTATCGGGAAGTCCACGCTCACCGCGCTGGTGGCCGGACTGCTGGAAACCCGGCACGGGACGGTCAGGGTCGCCGGCCGGCCCGCGACCGGGCCGGAGCGCACCGCGCTGCGGGTGCTCATCCCGCAGGAGGCCTACGTCGTCACCGGCACCCTCGCCGAGAACCTGGGCCTGCTGCGCACCGACCCCGTACCCGAGGCGGAGCTGCTCGCCGCCGCCGACGCGGTCGGGCTCACCCCGCTGCTGGAGGCGCTCGGCGGGCCCGAGGGGCACGTGGATCCCGCGGCCCTGTCGGCCGGGGAACGACAGCTCGTCGCGCTGACCCGGGCGTATCTCGCGCCCGCGCCCCTGGCGCTGCTGGACGAGGCGACGTGCCACCTCGACGCGGTGGCGGAGGAACGGGCCGAGCGCGCCTTCGCGGCCCGCCCCGGCGGCACCCTGGTGGTCGTCGCGCACCGCATCAGCTCGGCCCGCCGGGCCGGCCGGGTGCTCGTGCTGGACGGCCGGCGCGCGGCCTACGGCACTCACGACGAGCTGGTGCGCCGCTCGGCGCCGTACCGGGAGCTGGTCGGCGGCTGGACGGCCGCGAAGCGGTCAGACCCAGCCCTCGCCCTGCGAGATGCGGATCGCCTCGATGCGGTTGCGGGCCCCGGTCTTGCGGGTGATGGCCGCCATGTAGTTGCGCACGGTCCCGTGGGACAGGTGCAGGCTCCCGGCGATCTCCGCGACCGAGGCGCCCTCGGCGGCGAGTGACAGCACGCTCAACTCCCGCCTGGTCAGCGGCATCTGCGCCGCCTTGAGGAAGCCGAAGCCCAGCGAGTCATTGACGAAACGTTCTCCCTGGGCGACGCGCCGAATGCCGCGCACCAGGTTCTCCGGTGTGCCTTCCTTGTCCACATAACCGAGCGCCCCGACCTCGGCCGCCCGCTTGAGCAGGCCTGGCCGGTTGGCCGCGGCCAGCACCAGCAGCCGGGGCGGTTCGGGGTCGGGGCCGCGCGCGCACAGCTCGCCGAGCGGCGGGATGCCGTAGGCGTCCGAGCACTCCAGGTCGGCCGCGCAGACGTCCGGCCGCATGGACCGCACGCGCGAGGGCGCGGTGCTCCACGGGCTGTCGAAAACGGTGAGGTCGGGTTCCCGGCACAGCCACTCCGCCAGGACCGACCTCACTAAGCACGAGTCGTGCACCAACAGCACCCGGATCACTGCCGCCCCTTCAGTCCGTTGACGCCGGTTTCTCGGTGGTTGAGCGCGGGTCCCATTGTTAGCGCCCCTCACTCCCTCCGGGCGCGCGGAGATCCGGCCACGCGGGTGCGCGGGGGCGCACACCCGGCGCCCGTACTCCCCGGCGCGCATCGAATGTGGGGGCATGGGCCGGGGACAAGGGGGTAGGCGGGTGCCCCTCGCCGTGGCCCAGGGGCGGGTACGCCGGTCGCCGGGCACCGCTCGCCGTACGCGCGATGCCGCTTCACCGTGCGCGAGCGACCGCTTCACCGTGCGCGGGGAATCGCCGCGCCGTGCGCATGGGCCGCTTCACCGGGCGTGGGGACGGCCTCACCAGGCGTGGGGACGGCCTCACCGTGCACGGGGACGGCCTCACCGTGCGCAAAGGTCGCTTCACCGTGCAGGGGACGGCCTCACCGGCCGCAGGGGCCGCCTCACCGTGCCCAGGGGCCGCCTCACCGTGCGCAGGGACCGCTCGCCGTGCGCCGCGAGCCGACAAGGAGGAGATTTGATGCCTGGGACTCGTCGCCCGGCCGTGCGAGGAGGTGGTCGGCGTGTCCGACGGACAACCGTCTTCCCAGGCACCGGCCTCCGCCAGGACGCGGGTCGGGCGCCCGCTGCTGTCGCTCGCCCTGGCCTCGATGATGGACGAGGTCCACGCGCACTCAGGGGCGGTCTATCTGCTGGGCGCCGACGAACGGGTGCTGGAGATGGCGGTGATGGCGGGGCTGCCCCGGGCCTTCGCGGCACCGTGGGAGCGGGTGGGGGTCAGCGCGCCGATCCCGGTGGCCGACGCGGTGCGCGAACGGCGGCTGGTGTGGGTCGGCGGCGAGGAGGAGATGGCCCGCATGTATCCGCGGATCTCCGTCGTCCTGCCCTATCCGTTCGCGCTGGCGGCGCTGCCGGTGGCGACCGACTCCACCGCGTACGGCGCGGTCTTCGTGACCTGGCCGGGCTCGCATCCGCCCGAGCTCTCCGAATGGGAGCGCACCCACCTGACCGCCGCCTGTGACCGGCTCGCCGCCCGGCTGGCGCGCGCACTGGAGGACAGCGTCCCGCTGCTGCCGGAGCCGGATCTCCTCGGTTCGTCGTCGGCCTTCGCGGGCGCTGCCGGTTCGCTCGGCACGGTGGAGTCGGCGCGGATGGTGGCCCGGCTGCCGTACGGGCTGTGCTCGCTCGATCTGCACGGCCGGATCTGCTTCGCCAACTCGGCGGCGGCCGAGCTGATCGGCGTACCGGTGAGCAAGCTGCTCGGCACCCAGCTGTGGGCGTCGGTGCCGTGGCTCAACGACCCCGTCTACGAGGACCGCTACCGGGCCGCGCTGTTCAGCCAGCAGACCACGTCGTTCGTGGCGCTGCGGCCGCCGGGCGACTGGCTCTCGTTCCGGCTGTACCCGAGCACGACGGGGCTGAGCGTCCGGGTCACCCGGGCGCGGGCGGTGGCGGAGATGAGCCGGGGGCACCGGCCGACCGCCGACGCGCCCTCCCGGCTGGTCACGATCTCCCAGGTACTGAGCCTGGCGGGGGCGCTCACCGAGGCGGTGGGCGTGCAGGACGTGGTGCAGCTGGTCGCGGACGAGGTCGCGCCGGCCGTGGGCAGCCAGGCGCTGGTCATGCTCGGGTCCCGGGCGGGCCGGCTGCACGTGCTGGGCCACCACGGCTATCCGGACCCGCATGTCGTTGAGCGGTTCGACGGGCTGCCGCTCACCGAGCGGACCCCGGGCACGCATGCCCTGACCACGGGGGTGCCGGCGTTCTTCGAGGACCGGCAGGAGCTGGACCGGCTGTATCCGCTCCGGCACGCCACTCCCGACGGCTTCGCGGCCTGGGCCTATCTGCCGCTGATCGCCTCCGGCCGGCCGGTCGGCACGGCCGTGCTCGCCTACGCCGAGCCGCATCCCTTCCCCGCGGACGAGCGGGCGGTGCTGACGAGTCTGGGCGGGCTGATCGCGCAGGCGCTGGAGCGGGCGCTGCTCTACGACGCCAAGCACCAGTTGGCGCACGGCCTGCAGGCGGCGCTGCTGCCGCACTCGCTGCCGCCGCTGCCCGGCATCTCGGCGGCCGCCCGCTATCTGCCGGCCACTCAGGGCATGGACATCGGCGGAGACTTCTACGACCTGGTGCCGATGCAGGGGCAGGCGGCGGCGGTGATCGGGGACGTGCAGGGCCACAATGTGACGGCGGCCGGGCTGATGGGGCAGATCCGTACGGCCGTACGCGCGTACACCGCGGTCGGGCAGCCGCCCGAGGAGGTCATGCGCAGCACCAACCGGCTGCTGATCGACCTGGGCGCCGATCTGTTCGCGAGCTGTCTGTATCTGCGGCTCGAACCGGAGCACGGGCGGGCCGTGATGGCCCGGGCGGGTCATCCGCCGCCGCTGCTGAGACGGCCGGACGGGCGGGTGCGGGTACTGGATCTGGCCGGAGGCCCGCTGCTGGGCATCGACGACTCGGCCGTCTACCAGACGACGGAGGTGGACTTCGCCCCCGGCTCCGTCCTGCTCCTCTACACCGACGGCCTGATCGAATCCCCCGGCACCGACATCGAGGACGCGCTGGCCGACCTCAGCGTCGTCCTCGCCGAGACCGGCGACCTCCCCCTGGCCGACCTGGCCGACCACCTGGTCGAAGCGTGCGCGATGCCAAGAGGCCGCCTCGACGACGTGGCGGTACTGCTGCTACGAGCGGAACACTGAGGGGAGTCGGCGGAGTGGGCCGAGTCCGGCCTACCGGTGTCGGCACGCGAGTGGCCGGCCCTCCCGCCGAAGGGCCGGCCACTCGGGACTGGGGGTGGGTGTGGGTCAGTGCGACTCGTTCAGGTCGGACTCGGCACCCGCGCCGGCCTCCTCACCGGCCCCGGCGTCCTCGCCGCCGACCTCCTGGCCCGCGCCAGCCTCTTCACCGGCGCCTGCCTCTTCGCCCGCGCCGGCCTCCTGACCGGCCCCGGCGTCCTCGCCCGCGCCGGCCTCTTCGCCCGCGCCCGCTTCTTCACCGGCGCCCGCTTCCTCGCCCGCGCCCGCTTCCTCGCCGGCGCCGCCCGCCGCGTCGCCCGCGCCGAGGGTCGCGCCGACTGCCTCTAGGGCCGTGGTGACCGGCTGGAAGAAGGTCTCGCCGCCCACCGTGCAGTCGCCGCTGCCGCCGGACGTCAGGCCGATCGCGAGGCCGTCCTGGGTGAACAGCGAGCCGCCGCTGTCACCGGGCTCGGCGCAGACGTCGGTCTGGATGAGCCCGGTGACCGTGCCCTCCGGGTAGTTGACGGTGGCGTCGAGACCGAGGACCTGACCGTCGCTCAGCCCGGTCGTGCTGCCCATCCGGAAGACCTGGAGACCGACCTCGGCCTCGGCGGCCTGGCTGATCTGCACGGTCTGTCCGCCACCGACGTTGACCTCGCTCGGCGCCTGGGTCGCCGGGTCGTCGTACTTGACGAGCGCGAAGTCACCCGCACCGGGGAAGGTCGCGGTCTCCGCGTCGACCGTGGCGATCGGCGCGCCGCCCTCCGCGTCCGACCACTCGGCCGCCGCGACCCCGCAGTGACCGGCCGTCAGGAAGGCCGGGCTGCCGTCGCCCGCGGTGACGTTGAACCCCGCGGAGCAGCGCGCGCCGCCCGCGAAGATGGCGTCGCCGCCGGAGAGGAAGGTCTTGAAGGTGCCCTGGGACTTCTTGATGGTCGCCATGCCGGAGCCGAGGCTCTGCACGGTCGACTCCAGCTGGTCCCACTTGGCCCCGGTGACCGTGGAGTCCGCGGTGACCAGGATCTTGTTCGTGCGCGGGTCGACGGCCCAGGCGGTGCCCGGGATGGTCGCCTCGGACTTCAGGGTCTGCGCGCCGGCGTCGAGTTCGCCGAGGCTGTTCTCGACCTCGCGGACCTTCGCGCCCGCCTTCTTCGCCTGCACGATGACGTTGTTGTTGTCACCGGGGATGACATTGACGACGAGCTGCTGGCTGTCGGCGTCGTAGTACGAACCGGCGAAGGCGTCGCCGAGCAGTCCGGCGAGCTGGGAGGCGAGGTCCGAGGCGTCCGCCGCCTTCAGGGTCCTCGGCGCCGCGGCGTCGTCCGAGGCGCCGTCCTGGGACGCGTTCGCGTTGGGCAGCAGGATCGCGGCCGCTCCGAGCGCGGCCACACCGCCCACCGCTATCGCGGCCTTGCGCTTCGGCATTCGCTTGTGACTCAACCTTCTCGACCTCCTGGGGACGGGGACCGTGCCGCCGTTTCGTCGGGCGGCTGTTCGGGGCGCCTGGATGGCCACTGGTACGCACGGGTCACGCGGGGCGTTCAATTCCGTTTCCCCGCGCCCCAGTCGGACCACCGATTCGGCCAAGGCCCGCGTCCCGGTCACGATCGCCGGGAACAATCCCCCATATGACGATGACCACCGCCGAAGCCGACAAGATCCTCGCCGACAACTTCGCCCCTTGGGTGCTGGAACTCGGCCTCGCCGTGGAGGGGTTGGACGAGCACCGCGCGATCCTGCGTCTGCCCTGGTCGGACCGGCTGGCCCGGGAGGGCGGGGCGCTGTCGGGCCAGGCCCTGATGGCGGCGGCCGACACCGCGACGGTCATCGCCGTGTCGGCGGCGCGCGGGGCGTACGGGCCGATGACGACCGTCCAGCAGTCCACCTCGTTCCAGCGCGCGGTGTCCGGTGCGGATGTCCTGATCGAGGCGGCGGTCACCAAACTGGGCCGCCGGATGGCGTTCGCCGACATCACGATGACCGACGGCGGCACGGGCGAGATCGCGGCCCGCGCCAGCACGGTCTACGCGCTGCTGGGCTGAGCGGGACACCAGCCCGCACACCGACACGGAAAGCGTTCATCTCGTCGCCTTCCGTCACGAACACGGAGCGGAATCCCGGCTTCAGCGAATCTGCACATCGAATGCCCAACCAAGTCACCGGGGACCACACTCCCCCACAACCCGCTACCCCCGGTTACACCATTGGGGCGGGAGTGTCGGATTCGACTCCCGCCCCACAAGAGCGCGCCCGGGGCGATGCCGTGGCGCATGTGAAGAACTCGCCGACAAGCCGTGCGCGCACCCTCACGGATGACCACCTCTGAGACTCAAGTGCCCTGGTGAGGCCAGAGTTTGATTGGAAGCCCGCACCCGCCGCGTGCTTTGATCCATCGCACCGCGGGAGCCGCGAACGGCACCCGGAAACGGGTGCCGGGCGCCCGCGGTCGCGGCCGTCATCTGTCCCCCAGAGGGGGCCGCTCCCCCCTTGTGAAATACCCATACGAAGGGAAGTTCCATCATGAACTCCACCCCCCAGGTCGAGACCGTCGAGATCTCGGACGCCGACCTCGACAACGTCTCCGGCGGCCTTTCCGTGAACGCCCTCGGCACCGTCACCGGCCTGGTGGACGGCATCGCCCCGGTTTCCGGCCTGGTCGACACGGTCGTCGGCACGGTCGAGGGTGCCACCGGCCTGAACACCGCCCCGGTCACGAACCTGGTCGCCGGTCTCTGATCGCACCTTTTGTGACGTCGAGTCCCGGAGCCGCCCCCCGGCTCCGGGCTCTTCGCGTGCCATAAGGAAGTCCCTTGCAGTTCCGCCAACAGGCCCTCGCCAAGCTCCAGTCGCCGGAGGAGCTCGACCTTCCGGTGCGTTTCGCCCGCCCCCAGGGCTGGCTCACGCTGTCCGTGACGGTCGTCGTCATGGCGGCGGCCTCCGTGTGGGCGGTGACCGGCTCGGTGACCTCCACGGTCGGCGCGCCGGCGATCCTCACCCACGGGCAGGGCAGTTACATCCTGCAGAGCCCGGTCGCGGGCCAGGTCACCGCGGTCCTCGCCGAGCAGGGCGAACGGCTGCCCGCCGACTCCCCCGTCCTGAAGGTCCGTACGGCCGAGGGCGAGACCGTCGTGCGCACGGTCGCCGCCGGCCGGGTCACCGCGCTCGCCGCCACCATCGGGCAGATCATCTCGACCGGCGCGAACGTGGCCGCCGTGGAGAAGGTGGCACATGCCGAGGACCCGCTGTACGCGACGGTGTACGTGCCCGCCGAGAACGCGGCCGCCATCCCCGACGACGCCGCCGTCGACCTCACCGTCCAGTCGGTGCCCACCCAGGAGTACGGCGTGCTGCGCGGCCATGTGAAGTCGGTGGACCGCTCCGCCCAGTCCGCGCAGTCCATCACCTCCTTCCTCGGCGACAGCCAGCTCGGCGAGCAGTTCACGAAGGACGGCAGGCCGGTGGCCGTACTGGTGAGGCTCGACAAGGAGGCCACCAAGAGCGGCTACCAGTGGTCCTCCGCCGACGGCCCGCCCTTCTCCCTGACCTCCATGACCCTGGCCGAAGCCTCGGTGCGGCTCGCCGACCAGCGTCCCGTCGATTGGCTGCTGCCGTGAGCACCGCCCAGGACACCCGGGGCCGGCGCCGCGCCGCCCCGCCCAAGCGACCCGTGCCCAAGGGCAGGGCGAAGACCGTCCGCACGCCCACCGTGCTCCAGATGGAGGCCGTCGAGTGCGGCGCCGCCTCCCTGGCCATGGTCCTCGGGCACTACGGCAAGCACGTCCCGCTGGAGGAACTGCGCATCGCCTGCGGCGTCTCCCGCGACGGCTCGCGCGCCAGCAACCTGCTCAAGGCCGCCCGCAGTTACGGCCTGACGGCCAAGGGCATGCAGATGGACACGGCCGCCCTCGCCGAGGTGAGTACCCCGGCCGTGCTCTTCTGGGAGTTCAACCACTACGTCGTCTACGACGGCATGGGGCGCCGCTTCGGCCGCCGCGGCGTCTACATCAACGACCCCGGCAAGGGCCGCCGTCTCGTGCCGATGGAGGACTTCGACGGCAGCTTCACCGGTGTCGTGCTGGTGCTGGAGCCCGGCGAGGGCTTCAGCAGGGGCGGCCGCAAGCCGGGGATCCTCGGCGCCATGCCGGCCCGGCTGCGCGGCACCGCGGGCACCCTGCCCGCCGCGGTCCTGGCGAGCCTGCTGCTGGTGGTGGTCGGCGCCGCCGTGCCCGCGCTCAGCCGCACCTACATCGACATGTTCCTGATCGGCGGCCAGACCTCCCTGCTCGGCGTGCTGTTCGCGTCGATGGGCGCGTCCGTGCTCCTCACGGTCGTCCTGACCTGGCTGCAGCAGGCGAACCTGCTGCGCGGCCGGATCATCTCCTCCACCCTCTCCAGCGCCCGCTTCCTGCGCCATCTGCTGCGGCTGCCGGTGACCTTCTTCTCCCAGCGCAGCCCCGCCGACCTGGTCCAGCGCCTGCAGTCCAACGACGCGGTCGCCGAGACCCTGTCCCGCGACCTCGCGGCGGCGGGCGTGGACGCGGTGGTCGTCGTCCTCTACGCGCTCCTGCTCTACACCTACGACCCGCAGCTCACCTTCGTCGGCATCGGCGTGGCCCTGCTGAACATCGTGGCGATGCGCGTGGTGATCCGGCTGCGCGCCACCCGTACGGCGAAACTGCGCGCGGACAGCGCCCGGCTGACCAACACCGCCTACACCGGCCTTCAGCTGATCGAGACGATGAAGGCGACCGGCGGGGAGGACGGCTACTTCCGCAAGTGGGCGGGCCAGCACGCCACCACCTTGGAGGAACAGCAGCGTCTCGGGGTGCCGAGCGCCTGGCTGGGCGTGGTCGCGCCGACGCTCGCGACGCTGAACAGCGCGCTGATCCTGTGGATCGGCGGTATGCGCGCGGTCGAGGGCCACATATCGGTCGGCCTGCTCGTCGCCTTCCAGGCCCTGGTCACCCGCTTCACCGCCCCGCTGACCCGCCTCAACGGCGTCGCGGGCCGCATCCAGGACTTCGCGGCCGACGTGGCCCGGCTGAAGGACGTGGAGAACTTCCAGGCGGACCCGCTCTACGACCGCCCCGGCGGCGCCGACTCCACGCGCCGGCTCCAGGGGCATGTGGAGCTGCAGAACATCAGCTTCGGCTACAACCCGCTGGACAAGCCCCTGCTGACCGGCTTCGACCTGACCGTCGGCCCCGGCCGGCAGGTCGCCCTGGTCGGCGGTTCGGGCAGCGGCAAGTCCACCGTGTCCCGGATGATCTCGGGCCTGTACACGCCCTGGGAGGGCGTGATCCGCATCGACGGACAGCGCCTGGAGGACATCCCGCGCGGCGCCCTCGCCGCCTCCGTCTCCTTCGTGGACCAGGAGGTCTTCCTCTTCGAGGGCACCGTCCGCGACAACGTGGCCCTGTGGGACCCCTCCGTCCCCGACGACGCGGTGATCGAGGCGCTGCGGGACGCGGCCCTGTACGACGTGGTGACGCGCCGCCCCGGCGGCATCCACAGCCGCGTCGAGCAGGACGGCCGCAACTTCTCCGGCGGGCAGCGCCAACGCCTGGAGATCGCACGGGCGTTGGTGCGCCGGCCGAGCATCCTCGTCCTGGACGAGGTGACGAGCGCGCTGGACGCGGAGACGGAACTCGTGGTGATGGACAACCTGCGCAGGCGCGGCTGCGCCTGTGTGGTGATCGCGCACCGGCTGAGCACCGTGCGCGACAGCGACGAGATCGTCGTACTGGAGCACGGCACGATCGTGGAGCGTGGCCGGCACGAGGAGCTCGTGGCGCGCGGCGGCGCGTACGCGGCGCTGGTCAGGGAGCGGTGAGATGACCTCCGTACACGAGGGTGACCTCGTTCTCGACGCGCTCGGGCAGCTGGGCACGCGCCTCGACTGCGCCGGGTTCAACCGCCTCGACCTCGAAGGCCCGCAGGTGCTGTGGCTGGTGGCGTCCGGCGCGGTGGACCTGTTCGCGGTGGACGCCGGACAGCAGGGCCACTGGCACCACCTGGGCCGGCTCGAGGCGGGCTCGCTGCTGCTGGGTCCGGTCGCGGGCCCGCAGCACACCCTGGTCGCGCGCCCGCTCAGGGACTGCGTGGTGCATCGCATCGGGCTGCGCGAGCTGCACCAGCCCGCGCACACCCAGACCTGGTCCTACGACGAGTACGGCCAACCGCAGTACGTCCCGCCGACGACGAGCCCGCTGGAGTACGCCCTCGCCCTCGGCGTCGGCCGCAGTCTGTCCATCCTCTTCCAGGCGCCGATGGCCGGCGAGCGGGCCGCCGCGATCACCGACGACGACGTGTTCTGGATGCAGGTGCCGCCCGGCAGCGTCCAGTACGGCTCCCTGTACGGCCACGAGGCCGCCGCCGACCTGCTGATGGACCCGGCGGTCTGGCAGAGCATGGTCGACCAGCAGTACCGCCTGCTGACCACCCTGGACCGCTGGATCGAGCAGCTGGAGCGCACTCACGAGACGCGCACCGCGGCGGGCATCAGGGCCGGCGAGGCGGTCCGCGCCCAGGCCGACCGGACACTGCTGGCGTCGATCGGCAAGCGGTCGGGGCAGCGCACGACGGCCGCCGACGCGGACGCCGGCTACGCGGCCTGCAAGCTGGTCGCCGAGGCGGCCGGGATCGCGCTGGCCGAGCCCGCGCAGAGCGGCACCGAAAGCGAACGGCTCGACCCGGTCGAGCGGGTGGCGCTCGCCTCCCGCGTCCGCACCCGGGCGGTGCGTCTCGACGGCAGCTGGTGGCGGGACAACGTCGGCCCGCTGGTCGGCCACCGCGCCCTGTCCGGGGCGCCGGTCGCGCTGCTGTGGCGGCGCGGCGGCTATGTCGCCGTCCATCCGGCGACGGGCCGGGAGACCCCGGTCGAGAAGGCCAACGCGGAGGAGTTCGAGCCGCGTGCGGTGATGTTCTACCGCCCGCTGCCCGACCGTGCGCTCAGCCCGCTGAGGCTGCTGCGCTTCAGCATGCGCGGCACCGGCGGGGACTTGACGAACCTGCTGATCAGCGGGCTGGTGACGGTGGCGATCGGCGCGCTGGTGCCGATCGCGACGGGCAAGGTGCTCGGTGAGTTCGTGCCGAAGGCGCAGACCGGTCCGATCGTGCAGGTGTGTCTGGCGGTGATGGTCAGCGGCGTGGTGGCGGCTGCCTTCATGCTGCTGCAGAACCTGACCATCCTGCGGCTGGAGGGCCGGATCGAGGCCACCCTCCAACCGGCGGTCTGGGACCGGCTGTTGCGCCTGCCGACGAAGTTCTTCACCGAGCGCTCCACGGGTGAACTGGCGAGCGCGGCCATGGGCGTCAGCGCGATCCGCCGGCTGCTGGCGGGAGTCGGCCCGACGGTGGCCCAGTCGGTCACGGTCGGCGCGATGAACCTGGGCCTGCTGCTGTGGTTCAGCGTGCCGATGGCACTGGCGGCGATCGGCATGCTGGTGGTGATCGCGGGGGTGTTCCTGGGGCTCGGCCTCTGGCAGGTGCGCTGGCAGCGGCGGCTCGTGGTGCTCGGCAACAAGCTGAACAACCAGGCCTTCCAGACCTTGCGCGGGCTGCCCAAGCTGCGGGTGGCGGCGGCCGAGAACTACGCGTACGCCGCGTGGGCCGCGCAGTTCGCCCGCAGCCGGGAACTCCAGCAGCGGGTCGGCCGGATCAAGAACCTCACCACGGTGCTGGGCGCGGTGTACCTGCCGCTGTGCACGCTGCTGATGTTCATGCTGCTGGCGGGTCCGGCGCGCGGGTCGATGTCGGCGGCGGAGTTCCTCACCTTCAACACCTCGGTGACGATGCTGCTGACCTCCGTCACCCAGCTCACCGGCGCCGCCGTCTCGGCGGTGGCCGCGCTGCCGCTGTTCGAGGAGATCAAGCCGGTGCTGGACGCGACCCCGGAGGTCCGCACGGCGAGCACCCGCCCGGGCCCGCTGACCGGCGCGATCGAGGCCCGCCGCCTGTCCTTCCGCTACTCCGACGACGGTCCCCTGGTCCTGGACGACGTGTCCTTCTCCGTCCGTCAGGGCGAGTTCGTGGCGATCGTGGGCCCGAGCGGCTGCGGCAAGTCCACCCTCCTGCGCCTGCTGATCGGCTTCGACAAGCCGGTCTCGGGGAGTGTCCTCTACGACGGCCAGGACCTGGCGGCGCTGGACCAGTCGGCGGTGCGCCGCCAGTGCGGTGTCGTCCTCCAGCACGCGCAGCCGTTCACCGGCTCCATCCTCGACGTCATCTGCGGCACCGAGCCGTACACGCCGGAGGAGGCGATGGCCGCGGCGGAGATGGCGGGGCTTGCCGAGGACATCAAGCGCATGCCGATGGGCCTGCACACCATCGTCTCGGGCAGTGGCGCGATCTCCGGCGGCCAGCGCCAGCGCCTGATGATCGCCCAGGCCCTGATCCGCCGCCCGCGAATCCTCTTCTTCGACGAGGCGACGAGCGCGCTGGACAACGAGACCCAGCGGACGGTCATCGAAAGCACCAAGTCCCTCAACGCCACCCGCGTCGTCATCGCCCACCGCCTGTCAACGGTCCTGGACGCCGACCGAGTGATCGTGATGGAGGACGGCAAGGTGACCCAGGAGGGGACGCCGGGCCAGTTGCTGGCGGACACGGGTGGGCGGTTGCACGAGTTGGTGCGGCGTCAGTTGGCTTAGGAGTCGGCCTGGTTCTCGGTCCGACGTCGCTCAGTCCGGCAGCGCCGGCAGGTGGGGTCCGGCACAGCCGGAATCCTCACTGTTCACTGGAATGCAAACTTGTGCGAACCGTCCGCGAAGCGGATCACCAGGTCTCCGGCACGGGCTCAGCACGGACCGACCGGTCGCCCGTCGCTCTTCCCCTCAGTGAGTCGAGCACTTGACGCAGTTCGCCGGCGCTGTGGAACCGGTGTGCGGGATGGACGGACTGCGCTTGCCGAACGACATCGATCAGCTCCTGCGAAGGGCTCGACGCGGGACGCGTGAGCAGCGTGGCCAGCAGACGGCCCGCTTCCAGGAGGTCGTCGTGGCCCTCCGGCGCGTCGCCGAGGTCGACGACCTTGATGTGGTTCTCCGGGGTGAACAGGATGCGGTCCGGATCGAGGCGCCACCCGAAGACCCCCCGGCCATGGGCGTGTTCGAGGACTCCGAGCAGCTCGGCGACGACGGCGACGACCCATTCGGGATGGTTCCGGTGCCGCCGTACGAAGCTTCCCAGCGTCTCACCGGCGACCGCCTCGGTGACGAGGTAGGGACAGGCGATGCCGTTCCGGCTCACCGTGCCGATGTCGTGCAGGACGGCCACGAAGGGATGCCGCAACCCCACGCGGGCCTTGGCGCGCTCCCGGAAACCGGCCGTGAGACCCGCGTCGGCCGCCGCCTCGGAACGCATCATCTTGATCATCACGGGCCGGTCGAGCGCGATGTCGCGGGCCCGGTACGTCTCGGTGACGGAGTCGGTCTCGGTCAACGGGCCCAGCTCGTACCGGTCGGCGAGCCGTCGACCGGCGGACGTCGGCGCGTACGCCCTGTTCCGGAAGAGGGGCAGTTCCCCGGCGGAGTTGCGCACCCGTTTCTGTGGCAGCGGGAAGGACCGCGAGCGGCAGGCGTCGGCGAGGTGCTGGAACACGGCGTCCAGGGGCAGCAGTTCGGGCCCGTCCGACACGCCATGGGCCAGCAGACTGATCAACTCCCCGGTGAAGGCCGTGTGCCGCGCCCCCGGCGGAGCCACCGCCTGCGCCGACTCCTCGGCCGAAGCGATGAGATAGGTCCCCTCGATCACCGCCCCGTTGGCCACCGCGGCCTGGGCGTCGCCCATCATGCCGAGGGCCCGTCCGCTGTAGCAGCAGTCGAGGATGACGATCCGGCGTTCGACCCGTAGCCCCAGCAGTTCCTGGCTCAGCCAGTAGTACGGGATCGAGGTGTCCGGGCGCCCGACGGCGGACCGGGGCAGGCCGAGCCACAGATCGCCCCGGTTCGGGTCGATCAGGCCGTGGCCCGCGTAGTAGACGAGCAGGGTGTCGAGGCTGCGGTCGGCTGTTTCCCGCAGCGGAGCGAAGGCGGTCGTGGCATCCCCCGGCTCCAGCACCACCCGGCACCGCTCGTCCGCCAGACCCCATACCGCCGGATCCCGCAACTGGGCCGCGAGGTCCATGACGTTGCCCCGGACGCCCGGCAGGGGTGGCAGATGGTCGTACCGGCTCACGCCGATCAGGACGGCGGCGGATCTGTCGGGGGCGGCGGTGTCCATACGCCCGCTACCGGTCCAGTTCCGCCAGCAGCCGGGCGGCGGTCTCGGGATCCTGACCTGACAGTGTGACCTTGATGCCGTCGCGCTCGAACGTGATCTCCGCCGGCGCCGGGCGCGTCGCGCGCCACGCGGCCCAGGCCAGGGCGAGGTTGCCGAGCTGGAAGCCGCTGTCCAGGACGAGTTGGACAACGTCGAGGGCGGAGCCCATGCGACCGGGGGCGGGCTGCTCGGCCCGTATCCCCACACGCGCGTGGCGTCGCACGTACGAGTCGTCCCGCAGCCACAGATACAGCGACCGCAGGTCCGCTTCGCCCGCGGTGCTGGTGATGGCGATCTTCATGGCCTCATCCCCCGTCCCCCGTTCAGCACGCATGCCCACACATTGGCACAACCCCCAGCACGTCCACAGGAGTTCCGCACCCCAGGCCACCGCCCCACGCGGGCACGCCTCCTCCACCCGCCCGACATTCCGGCCCGGCGTAGCCCGCCCCCCTCGCCAACGAAACGTTGCCGTTTCGCTGAAACTGTTCTAGCCTCGATGTGTACGAAACCGTTTCGTTCAGACGTGGCCCGTCCGAACGACGTTCCCTGGAGTGGTTTCCTCATGCCCGACAAGACTCTGACCGACAGCGCGCCCGTGCGCGCCGCGGAGGCGCCGCCCGCTGCCTCCGCCAAGCGCTGGTGGATCCTCGCGATCGTCGCCGTCGCGCAGCTCATGGTGGTGCTGGACGCCACCATCGTGAACATCGCCCTGCCCTCGGCCCAGGCCGACCTCGGCTTCTCCGACGGCAACCGGCAGTGGATCGTCACCGCCTACGCGCTGGCCTTCGCCTCCCTGCTGCTGCTCGGCGGCCGGATAGCGGACCTCTTCGGCCGCAAGCCCGCCTTCCTGATCGGCGTCATCGGCTTCGCCGGGGCCTCCGCGCTCGGCGGCGCCGCCACCAGCTTCGAGATGCTGGTCATCGCCCGCGCGCTGCAGGGCGTCTTCGGCGCGCTCCTCGCACCGGCCGCCCTCTCCCTGCTCAACACCACGTTCACCGACGCCCGGGAACGAGCCAGGGCCTTCAGCGTGTACGGCGCCATCGCCGGCGCCGGCGGCGCGGTGGGCCTGCTCCTCGGCGGGGTGCTGACCGACGCCCTGGACTGGCGCTGGACTCTGTACGTCAACGTGCCGATCGCCGTGATCGCCCTCGTCGGCGGCTGGATGCTGCTGTCCAACCACCGCGACGCAGCGAACTCCAAGCTCGACGTGCCGGGCACGATCCTGGTCGCCGCAGGTCTGTTCTCCCTGGTCTACGGCTTCTCCAACGCCGAGACCCATGACTGGGGCTCCCCGCTGACCTGGGGCTTCCTGCTCGCGGGCGGAGCACTGCTGGCCGCGTTCGCCTGGTGGCAGACCCGGGCCGCCCACCCGCTGCTGCCGCTGCGGATCCTGCTCGACCGCAGCAGGGGCGCCTCGTTCCTCGCCGTACTGATCTCCGGCGCGGGCATGTTCGGTGTGTTCCTCTTCCTCACCTACTACCTCCAGCTCAACCTCGGCTTCAGCCCGACCAGGACCGGCGTGGCGTTCCTGCCGATGGTCGCCGCCCTCATGGTGGCGGCCCAGCTCGGGACCACGGCGCTGCTGCCGCGGATCGGCCCGAAGGCCCTCATTCCGCTGGGCTTCGGCATCGCCACGGCCGGCATGGCCTGGCTGACCGACATCGGCGTCGGCTCGTCGTACCTGAGCCATGTGCTGCCGCAGCTGATCGTGATCGGGTTCGGCCTCGGCCTGGTGATGCCGACGACGATGCAGCTGGCCACCGGCGGAGTCGCGGCCGAGGACGCCGGAGTGGCCTCCGCGACGGTCAACGCCATGCAGCAGGTGGGCGGTTCGATCGGTACGGCCCTGCTGAGCACGCTCGCCGCGAGCGCGGCGACGGACTACCTGGCCGGCCACGACGCCACCAGCAAGGTGGTCCAGGCCCAGGCGACGATCGAGAGCTACACCACCGCCTTCTGGTGGTCGGCGGGCCTGTTCGCGGCCGGAGCGGTGATCTCCTTCCTGCTCTTCCGCCGCGGTGTGCCGGAGCAGGACTCCTCCGCCGCACCCGTCGTGCACATGTGACCGGATCCGGTCGCCCGGAGCCGCAGAAGGGCCGCCGTCCGCAGGGAGACGGCGGCCCTTCGTTCGATCTGTCGAAAATCCGGGTACTCACGGCGCCATGCGAATCAGCGTGGTGGATGTGGGCTCGAACACAGTGAGGCTGGTGGTGGCGGACGCCAAGGACGGCGTACCGCTGCCGGTGCACACCGCCAAATGGCGGCTGAGACTGTCCGAGTACGTCAGACCGGGGGACGCGATTCCGGAAGAGGCCGTCGAACAGCTGGTGGGGGCGGTCGCCGAGGCGAGCCGTACCGCGCTCCGCTGGCGCGCGGCCGAACCCCTCTCCTTCGCCACGGCCGTGGTGCGGGCCGCCCCGAACCGGTGCGAGGTCCTGAGCACGGTCCGGGCGCGCACGGGCGTGGACCTGTGCACCCTGCCGGGCGAGCTGGAGGCCGAGTTGACGTTTCTCGGGGCGCGCCGGTGGATGGGCTGGCGGTCGGGGCCGCTGGCGCTGGTGGACATCGGCGGCGGCTCGCTGGAGGTGGCCTTCGGCCGGGGCCGGCTGCCGGACTTCGCGGCCTCGCTGCCGCTCGGCGCGGCACGGCTGACCCATGAGTTCTTCGACGGCGACGATCCGCCGTCGGCCGAGCAGGTACGGGCGCTGCGCCGCAAGGTGCGCCATCAACTGCGGGACGTGGCGGCCCGGATCCGCTGGGAGGGCCCGCGCACGGCGGTGGCGACCTCGCGGACCTTCCAGCAGCTCGGCCGGCTGTGCGGGGCGGCGCCCGGACGGGACGGCCCGTTCATGGAACGCCTGATGCACCGCCGCGACCTGCGCGTCGCGATCGAGCGGCTGGCCACGCTGCCCGCCGCCGAACGCGCCCGGCTGCCCGGCATCTCCGCGCCCCGCGCCGCGCAGAGCCTGGCCGGCGCGGTGGTCGGACACACGGTGATGAAGCTGACCGGCCTGCGCACGGTCACCGTCTGCCCCTGGGCGATCCGCGAGGGGATCCTGCTGCGGCACATCGAGGACGGCGCCTCCTGGTGGACCAGCGTCGCCCGCGTCGAGGGCGAGCCGCCGCCCGGCCCGGTACCGCTGCGCGTCGCGGGAGGCTCGGACGTCGCGGGCGTGACGAGCTGAGGGCCGGGCGGAAGCCGGGGACGGAGGGTCCACGGCTCCAGGAGGAGTCCGAGGGCGACTGGCTACGCGGACGCGCTACGACGGCGGCGGCCCCACCGGCCGCTCCGCGAGGGCGCGCGCCACGCCGTACAGGTTCGCCGCCATGGCCCGTCCGGTGCGGTGCGACCACTCACGGCCCCGTTCCTCGTCGAGGTAGTCGGGGCCGGCGCCCGGTCCCAGGTGCCAGTAGGTCCAGGCCTGGCCCGGGATCGTGTAGCCGAGGTCGGCGAGCGCCCCGGAGATCTCGCTGATCACGTGGTGCGCGCCGTCCTCGTTGCCGGTGACGACGACTCCGGCGACCCGGTTGTAGGCGACGGGCCTGCCCTCGTCGTCGGTCTCGGAGAGCAGGCCGTCCATCCGTTCCAGCACCCGCTGGGCCACCGAGGACGGACGCCCCAGCCAGGTGGGCGAGGCGACGACGAGGATCTCGGCGTCCATCAGCCGGGCGTGGACCCCGGGCCAGTCGTCGCCCTCGCGCACCGCCTCGGTGGTGACGCCGGGCTCGATGGCGAGGTCGACGGCCCGTACGACGTCGACGTCCACGCCTTCCTTCGTCAGCCCCTCGACCACGACCTGGGCCAGCGCCTCGGTGTTCGACGGCTCCGGGGACCGCTTCAGGGTGCAGTTGATCACAAGTGCCTTCATGCCGCCCCGGAGTACCCGTCCGGGCCGACTCCACGCGCACGGATGGCCTCGCGCACCTCGGGTACCCGGCGCGCATGAACCACGATCAGCAGGCCCCCTGCCTGCCGACCACCCGAGGCCCGGTCTCCGAGGCCGTCGTCCGGCACCTGCGTGACGCGGGCCCGTTGCCGGGCAACGGCGACCTGGCGGGCGCCGCCCCCTACGGCGACGATCTCCAGCTCGCCCTGTATGTCTGCTACGAGCTGCACTACCGGGGCTTCGCCGGGGTGTCCGCCGACCGGGAGTGGGACCCGGACCTGCTGCGCACCCGCGCGGCGCTGGAGCACCGGTTCCTGTCCGCCCTGCGCGCGGACGCCCCCGCGCACGACAGCGTGGAGGACGCGCTCGCGGACCTTCTCGTCGAGCCGGTCGAGGGAACGGGATTGAGCCATTTCCTGAGCGCCGAGGGCGAGTTGTGGCAGCTGCGCGAGTACGCGGCGCTGCGCTCCCTGTACCACCTGAAGGAGGCCGACCCGCACGCCTGGGTGCTGCCCCGGCTGTGGGGCCGGGCGAAGGCGGGGATGGCTGCGGTGGAGTTCGACGAGTACGGCGGCGGCCGCCCCGAGCGGGTCCACGCCCGCCTCTTCGCCGACCTGATGACGGACCTCGGCCTGGACACGGCGTACGGCCACTATCTGGACGCGGCCGGCCCGGAGACGCTGGCCACCGTCAACCTCATGTCGCTGTTCGGGCTGCACCGACGGCTCCGGGGCGCTCTCGTCGGCCATTTCGCGTCTGTGGAGATCACCTCCTCCCCCGGTTCGCGGCGGCTGGCGCAGGCGATGCGCCGCACCGGGGCGGGACCCGCCGCCGAGCACTTCTACGCCGAGCACGTCGAGGCGGACGCGGTGCACGAGCAGGTCGTGCGGCACGACGTGATCGGCGGTCTGCTCGAGGAGGAGCCGCAGCTGGCGCGGGACGTGGCCTTCGGCATCGCCGCCACCGGCCACCTGGACGACCGGCTCGCGGAGCGGCTGCTCGGCGACTGGCGCGCGGGCCGCTCGGCACTGCGCATGCCACTCGGATCACACGAGATTTCTAAAACACCCCTTATCTCCTGATTCTCCGGGTACCCGGGCGCCGTGAACTTTCTGGTGCTACCGGGCGTCTACGCCCCTCAAGAGGACACCGAACTGCTGGCCGACGCGCTCGCCGACGAGCCGTTGCCCGCCGGCGCGGAGGTGCTGGACGTGGGCGCCGGTTCCGGCGCCCTGGCGCTCCGGGCCGCGTGCCGCGACACACGTGTGACCGCGGTGGACGTGTCGTGGCGGGCGGTGCTGACGGTGCGGCTGAACGCCTGGCTCACCGGTCTCCCGGTGCGGGTGAGGCACGGCAACCTCTTCGCACCCGTGCGGGGACAGTCGTACGACCTCATCCTCGCCAATCCGCCCTACGTGCCGACTCCCGCCGCCGATGCCCGGCCGCGCGGAGCCGCCCGGGCCTGGGACGCGGGCCTCGACGGACGACTTGTCGTGGACCGCATCTGCCGGGAGGCGCCCGCGCTGCTGCGGCCCGGCGGGGTGCTGCTGCTGGTGCACTCGGCGCTCAGCGGTCCCGGCGAGACCGTGGACCGGCTGCGCGCGGCCGGGCTGAAGGCGGCCGTGTCCCGGCGGCGCCGGATCCCCCTCGGACCGGTGCTGCGCACGCGCGAACAGTGGCTGCGACAAAAGGGAATGCTGTCCGCGGCCGAGGAACGGGAAGAGCTGGTGGTGGTCCGTGCCGAACGCCCGGTCTGAACCGCCCCGCCGGATCAAGGTCCAGCGCCGGGGCCCGTTGCTGGTGGAGGGGCCCGTCGAGGTCGAGCTGGAGGACGGCACCGTGGTGCGCTCCGACCGCTTCCAGGTCGCCCTGTGCACCTGCCGCCGCAGCCGGTGCTACCCGTGGTGCGACACCAGTCACCGGAAGAGGGCCTGACGCCCGCGATGAGTTCCGCGGCCGGGCGGAGTCCAAGAGGGCAGGAGTCGGCCGTACGGCCCCCCGCTCGTCCTGCGTGACGGACGGGCCGGTGCCAGGCTGACCTGACACGGATCTCCGAAGGGAAAGCTCATGATCACCACCGACCCGGTCCCCGGTGTCCCCTGCTGGCTCGACCTCGGCGCCCCCGACGTACCGGCTGCCGCGGCTTTCTACAGCGCCGTGCTCGGCTGGGAGTACGAGGCCATGGAGGGCGGCGGCGAGGACATGGAAGGCGGGATGTTCCGCAGGGACGGCAAGATCGTCGCCGGGCTCGGCAAGCTCACCGAGGAGGGGGCGCGCTCGGCCTGGATGATCTACTACAACGTCGCCGACGCGGACGCCACCGCCCAGGCGGTCGAGAAGGCGGGCGGCACCGTGCGGGTCGCCCCGATGGACCTCGAGGACTGGGGCCGCATGGCCCAGTTCAGCGACCCCCTGGGCGGCCAGTTCGCCGTCTGGCAGCCCGGCACGAACGGCGGCGTGGAGCTGGTGGACAAGCCGGGCTCGCTGTCGTGGACCGAGCTATACACGACCGACGCCGAGGCCGCGAAGAAGTTCTACGGCGATGTCTTCGGCTGGTGGTACAGCGACATGGACCTGCCGGGCGACTCCGGCAAGTACACCCTGATCACCCCGGCGGACCAGCCGGAGGAGCGGATGCAGGGCGGCATCATGGGCATGCCCAAGGAGTATCTGACGCTGGCGAGCGGCAAGCCGTACTGGCACCCGGTCTTCGACGTCGAGGACTGCGACGCCGCGGTCGCCCGGGTCACCGAGAACGGCGGCAGCGTGCAGATGGGCCCCGAGGACTCGGAGGGCGTCGGCCGCCTGGCCGTCTGCGTGGACCCGTCGGGCGCGGACTTCGTGGTGCTCAGGCCGGAGCCGAAGTAGCAGCGGCCGGCCCCTGACGGGACCGGCCGGTCGAGCAGCGGAACCCGAGGTGCCGGCCGGGCGGCCCCACTCCGCCCGGCCGGCCCTCGTGACGAGATCACCGGCCCCGCGACAGGACTCGCACTCCCCATCTGCGGGCCGCTGCACTGGTGCACACGAGACCGTGCGATCCCGGTCCCTCAGAACGCGAAGACGCTCGCGCCGAGGGAGCTCTTCACGCACTCGTTGGAGAAGGTCCGCTCATAGGAGACCCGCTCGCCCCGCCAGACGCCGGAGACCGTGACGACGACGGGGTTGTACTCCCTGGTGCACAGCATGTCGTCGTCGCTCGCGAGCGCGTCGAAGTCCCCTTGGGCCGCGCGCAGTTCGGCGCAGGCCTGGCCGGCCGCCGGGTGCGTGCCGGAGGCCGAGGGGGCGCAGACGAGGGTGACGGCGCGCTCCGGGGCGGCGAGGGCCGCGCTCTCACCGTGGGCCACGGTGAGCACGAGCGCCGAGGGGGCGTAAAGCGAGGCGGGCGCGTTGCCGGGAGCCGCGGGGGCGGCTCCGGCGAGAGGGCCGCAGACGGCCGCTGCCGTCAGGCCGAGGGTCGCTGCCCAGCGCGCGGTGTTCCGCATTGTGTGCATCCTTCCGCTCGAATCGGGGGTGTGCCGGAGCCCGCCCGATCGGGCCGGAACCGGCGACCGCCACTCTGCCGAGTCCGCCGCCGGAACACACATCGACCCCATGCGTTTCAGTAACCTTGCGTGTTGAATCAGTGGCGTGAAGTAACGGAATTCGAACGTTCCAACCCCTTGGCGGGGCGGTTCTTGATCGCCCGAAGCAGCCAAGTGGCCTGATTCCCTGCGCTCCGCAATAGGCCTGAAACATTCCGATTCCGCTCTCGGCCGATCTCTCCGCGACCCCTTGTGTTCATGTTCGGGCGGAGTAATCGTCATTACATGATTACGACAGAGCAACGAGAGAAGCTGCGCGGCTGGTTCGCCGGCCGCCTCCCCGACGATCTCTTCGAGCGGCTGACCGAGGTCTCGGTCGACCGCGAGGAGATCACGGTGATCGGCCGCATCCCCGAACCCCGGCTCGCCGAGGACGCCTCGGACGCCGAGCGGGACGCCGCCGTGCAGGGCAGGGTCCAGGAGTTCCGGGAACGCACCCGGGAGGCCCGGATGGCGGTGGCCCGCGAGGCCGAGCACCGGTTCGGACGCAAGGTGTCCTGGGGTGTGGAGTGCGGCACCGAGCGCGCGCTGTTCACCCATGTCGCCGCGCCTGTGATGACCCGGCTGCGGCAGCCCGAGCGTCAGGTGCTCGACACCCTGATCGCCGGCGGGGTGGCCCGCAGCCGCAGCGAGGCCCTGGCCTGGTGCGTCCGCCTGGTCCAGCGCCACACCGACGACTGGCTCACCGAACTGCGCGACTCCCTGGAGCACGTCCAGCGGGTACGGGCGCAGGGGCCCGACACCGAAGCCGGGCCGCCGGTGGAGGATTCGTCCACCGGCGAGCCGAAAGATGGATGAAACATCACCTGGCACCGGCCTTGACCACGGCCGTACGGTCGGCAGATCCCTGAGGGACGGCCTCCGCCCGCCGCGCACACCCCCGCGCCGGCGACCGGCCGTCCCCTTCCCCGCCGCCGCGCCACCCCGCGCTCCACCGCCGCGTTCCCGCTGGAGCCCTCCTTGTCCCCGACACCCCCGTCGCCGTCGTCGTCCACTCCCCCGTCACTGACGGAGGTCGAGGCCCACGGCGTGGACCGCATCCCCGACGCCGACCGCACCGCCACCCCGCTGGACCTCTTCCGGCTGGCGTTCGGCGGCGCGAACACCTTCTCCACCTGCGTCCTCGGCGCCTTCCCGATCCTGTTCGGGCTCTCCTTCTGGCAGGGCCTGGCCGCCACCCTCCTCGGTGTGGTCGCGGGCGCGCTGATCCTGTGCCCGATGGCCGTGTTCGGCCCGGTGAACGGCACCAACAACGCCGTCTCCTCCTCCGCGCACCTCGGCGTGCACGGCCGCGTGGTCGGCTCGTTCCTCTCCCTGCTGACCGCGGTCGCCTTCTTCTCGATCTCCGTGTGGAGCTCCGGCGACGCCCTGGTCGGCGGCGCGCACCGGCTGTTCGGGCTGAGCCGCGGCGACCTGTCGTACGTCGTCGCCTACGCGCTGTTCGCCGGGCTCGTCCTCGCGGTCTGCGTGTACGGCTTCCGGTTCATGCTCTTCGTCAACAAGGTCGCGGTGGTCTCGGCGAGCCTGCTGTTCGTGCTCGGCGCCGTCGCCTTCGCCGGTGACTTCGATCCGTCGTACGCGGGCGTGTTCACCGACTCCGCCGACGCGGAGACGCAGTCGCTGTTCTGGCCGTCCTTCATCGGCGCCGCACTGATCGTGCTGTCCAACCCGGTGTCGTTCGGCGCGTTCCTCGGCGACTGGTCGCGCTACATCCCCGCGAGCACCCCGCGCCGCAAGGTGATCGGCGCCGCGTTCCTCTCCCAGATCGCGACCCTGCTGCCGTTCGTCTTCGGCCTGACGACCGCCAGCATCATCGCGAACAAGGCGCCCGAGTACGTCGATCCGGCCGCCCCGGACTTCGTCGGCGGACTCCTCGCGATCTCGCCGGGCTGGTTCTTCCTGCCGGTGTGCCTGATCGCGCTGATCGGCGGCATGTCGACCGGCACGACGGCGCTGTACGGCACCGGGCTCGACTTCTCCTCGGTGTTCCCGCGGCTGTCCCGGGTGCAGGCGACCGTGCTGGTCGGCGTGCTCGCCATCGCGTTCATCTTCATCGGGCGGTTCGGCCTGGACCTGGTGCAGTCGATCTCCACCTTCGCCACGATGATCATCACCTGCACCACGCCGTGGATGGTCGTGATGATGCTGGGCTTCTGGACCCGGCGCGGCTGGTACGACCCGGAGGCCCTCCAGGTCTTCAACCGCCGCCAGCGCGGCGGCCGTTACTGGTTCGCGCACGGCTGGAACTGGCGCGGCATGACCGCGTGGTGGGTCTCCGCGCTGCTCGGCGTGCTGTTCACCAACATCCCCGGCCAGTTCGTCGGCCCGTTCGGCGACCTGGCCAACGGCGTCGACATCAGCCTGCCGCTGTCCATGGCCGTGGCCGCCGTGCTGTTCCTGACCCTGCTGCGGCTGTTCCCCGAACCCCGGGCCGTCTACGGGCCCGAGGGCGCGCGGCTCGCCCGGACCGCCGACACCCCGGTGCCGCCGATCACCGGGCCGGGCGCCGCGGAGGCATTGTCGGACCCCTCGGCTACGTTGCGGGCATGACGCGATTCGTATTGGTGGCGGGGGCATGGCTCGGGGCGTGGGCGTGGGACGAGGTGGCGGCGGAACTGCGTGCCGCCGGGCACCAGGTCCATCCCCTGACCCTGACCGGGCTCGCCGAGAAGCGGGGCGTGCCCGCCGGGCAGCGGACGCACGTCCAGGACATCGTCGACGAGGTCGAGCGCCTCGACCTGCGGGACGTGGTCCTGGTCGGGCACAGCTACGCGGGTGTGCCGGTCGGGCAGGCCGCCGAGCGGATCGGTGACCGGCTGGCCCGGGTGGTGTTCGTCGACGCGATGGTCCCGGTCGACGGGGAGTCCGCCCTGTCCGGCTGGCCCAGCGACGAGGTACGCCGGTCCATCGCCGAGCACGACGGCTTCTGGATGCCCCTCGCCCCCGAGGACTGCGCGGGGCAGGGGCTGACGGACGAGCAGATCGCCCGCTTCCTCGGCGGCGCCACCCCGCACCCCGGCGCGACGGCCACCGAACCGGCCGTACTCGCGCGCCCGGCCGGGGAACTGCCCGCGACCTACGTCAAGTGCCTCCTCGACGGGGAGGAGTTGCCGGACGCGGTGGCCGAGGCGCTCAAGAGCGACCGGTGGGAGCTGGTGCGGATGGACACCGGGCACTGGCCGATGTTCTCGCAGCCGCGCGAACTGGCCCGCGTCCTGCACGAGTCGGCGACCCGGACCTGACCCCTCCCCTCCTGCCTACCGGTCGGTATGGTCTGCGTACTTGCGCGTTCTCAGCGACGAGAGGCGGGACGTACGACATGGCCAAGCACTGGGCGGACTTCCAGTACGAGATCTATCTCAACGGGATGACGGGGGCCGTACCCCGGCTGCCCACCGATCTGACCCGGCTCGAGGAGCTGACCGAGCAGCGCCTCGGCCCGGGCCCGGTCGGCTACGTCGCCGGGAGCGCCGGGGACGGCGGCACCGCCCGCGCCAACCGGGCCGCCCTGCAGCGGCGCCGGATCGTGCCGCGCATGCTGCGCGACGTCCACGAGCGGGACCTGTCCGTCGAGGTCCTGGGCCGCAACCTGCCCGCTCCGCTGGCGCTGGCACCGGTCGGCGTGCTGTCGATCATGCACCCGGACGCCGAGTCGGCCGCCGCCCGTGCCGCCGCGGCGCAGGGCGTGCCCTTCGTCCTGTCCTCCGCGTCCAGCACCCCCATGGAGCAGGTCGCCGAAGCCATGGGGGACGCCGAGCGCTGGTTCCAGCTGTACTGGCCCAAGGACCCCGAGGTGGCCCGTAGCTTCCTCGACCGGGCGAAGGCGGCCGGGTACACCGCCCTCGTGGTCACCCTGGACACTCCGCTGCTGGCCTGGCGGCCACGCGATCTGGACCAGGCCTACCTGCCGTTCCTGCACGGGGTGGGCACCGCCAACTACTTCACCGACCCGGCGTTCCAGGCAGGCCTGGCCAAGCCGGTGCACGAGGACCCGAACGCCGCGGTCATGCACTTCGTGGGCATGTTCGCCGACCCCGCCAAGACCTGGCCGGATCTGGCGTTCCTGCGCGAGAACTGGGACGGCCCGATCGTCCTGAAGGGCATCCTGCATCCGGACGACGCGCGGGCGGCGGCCGACGCGGGGATGGACGGCGTCGTCGTCTCCAACCACGGCGGCCGGCAGGTGGCCGGTTCGGTCGCGGCAGCCGACGCGCTGCCCAAAGTCGTGGCGGCGGTCGGCGACCGGCTGACCGTGCTCTTCGACAGCGGTGTCCGCACCGGCGACGACATCTTCAAGGCCCTAGCGCTCGGCGCGCGGGCGGTGTTCGTCGGACGGCCCTACGTCTACGGCCTCGGCCTCGACGGACAGGCGGGCGTGGAGCACGTCATCCGCTGTCTGCTCGCCGAACTCGACCTCACCCTCGCCCTGTCGGGGCACGCGGGCCCGGCCGGCCTGAGCCCCGCCGACCTCGTCGAGGAGTCCGTATGAACGTGCTCGCCGTCATCGCCCCGCACGTGGGCGGCCGTGGCACCGGAGCAGGACTCGCCACGCTCTTCCCCGCCGACGCCCACGTGACCGTCGTCGAGACGGCGGACGAGGACCCGGCGGCGCTGCGCTCCGCGCGGGTGATCATCACCGGGCTCGCCCCCGTGACCGCGGAACACCTCGCCGCGGCACCGGAGCTGGAACTCGTGCAGTGCGCGAGCCACGGCTTCGACTACGTCGATCTGGCCGCCGCCCGCGAGCGCGGTGTGAAGGTGTGCAACATCGGCTCCAGCGGCGCCGAGGCGCAGAACGTCGCCGAGCAGACCTTCGCCCTGATGCTCGCCCTCGCCAAGCAGTTGATCCCCGCCCACACCGCGCTCGTCGAGGCCGACTGGGCATTGCCCCGTCTGCAGCGCTCGCTCACCGAACTGTCCGGCAAGACCCTCGGCATAGTCGGCCTCGGCCAGATCGGCCGACAGGTCGCCCGCCGCGCGGTGGCCTTCGACATGAACGTCGTCTACGCCGGACGCGACCGGGTCGCCGAGGAGACGGAGGCGAGCCTGGGCGGCGCCCGCCACCTCCCCCTCGACGACCTGCTGCGCACCGCGGACTACGTCTCCCTGCACGCACCGCTCACCGACGCCACCCGGCACCTGCTCAGCGCCGATCGGCTGGCCCTGCTGAAGCCGACGGCGTTCGTGGTGAACACCGCCCGGGGCGCCCTGATCGACCAGGACGCCCTCGCGGACGCCCTGGAGAAGGGCGCCCTGGCCGGGGCGGGCATCGACGTCTTCGACCCCGAACCGCCCACCCCGGCCCTGCGGTTGTTGCGCGCCCCGAACGTGGTGCTGTCCCCGCACGCCGGCGGGGTCACCCGCGAAACGCTGGTGCGCATCGCGCTGGCCGCGGTGGAGAACGTGACCGGCCATCTGTCGGGCCGGGAACCTCGGGACGTGGTCAGTTAGGCCGCTCCGACGGGGGCGCGGCGACCGAGAGCGAGCCCGGGTCCGCCGACGCCCCCGGATCGGCCAGCCAGCGCTGGTCGTCGGAGCCGTCGCGCACCTTGACCACGATGTCAGCGCCCGCCGTGCCGTTGGTCGAGGTGAGCGCGAGCTGCTCGTCCCAGCGGGGCAGCAACTCGCCCTGCACGGTCAGGTCGTAGCGCACATCGTCGGCGCGCTCGTCGTCCGCGTCGGCACACCGGCCGAGGACCACGACACCGGCGTCCACATGCGAGTCGAGGCACAGTTCGGGCGCGGCGGCGCTGCGCAACAGCCCGTCCCTCTCGTACGACCACTGCTGGGTCCGCGCCGCGGAGCAGACCGCGAGTTCGGTACCGGCTCCCTTCTCCGGGTCGTCGCGGATGTCCAGGCACAGATCGGCGCCGGCGTTGCGCAGCCTGGTCCGCTGCGGCGGAACGGGGAGTTGGGCGGTGCCCGGAGGCGCGGAGGACACCGTGGGCGGGGCCTTGGCTCCGGTGCCGCCGCTGGTGGCGGAGGCGGCCGGGGCGGTGCCGTCGTCGTCGGACCAGCCACTGGCCACGAGGACCGAGGCGAGCAGCCCTGCGGAGGCGACGCCGACACCGGTGAGCAGCACCCGGGACGGACGCGGCCCCTCCACCACCCGGCGCACCGGGGCGGGGACACGGGGCATCAGGCGCCGCCGTCCGCGGCCGTGCCGGGCCGAACCTCGGGGGCGGTTGCTCGGCTGGGTTCGTCCCGGGCGGGACTCCAGATAGCGGCGGGCGCCCCAGCCGAGGACGGCCTCGGTGAGCAGGGTGCCCAAAGCGCCCTCGAAATGGCTCAGTTGTTCGGCGGCGGAACGGCAGTAGCGGCACTGTGAGAGGTGCTGCTCGACATCCGGCAACAGGGCTCCGCCGCGGCGAATGGGGACGTCGAGGAGGCGGTTGTAGAAGCGGCAATCCTTCGTCGGCGCGAGTTCCCGGTGGGCGTGCACACAACCTTCGCGGAATTTTTCACGCGCTTGTTCGAGGGCGACCGACGCGGTGTCGGTATCCATGCCCAGCAGTCCGGCGGGCACGGTTATGGGTTCCGACTCCACCTCGGTGTGCCACAGCAGACAACGGGCCAGTCCCGGAAGGGCGTTGAATGAACGTCCGGCCAACTTGCGATTTTCCGGGGTCAGGGACTTCGCGGCCCGCATACCGCGGCCTCCGGCGGGTTTCCCGAGATCCGGCAGAACGGCCGATATTCGCTCCTCGGCCGCCCAGATCCGGACCGTGTCCCGCACCGCGACCAGCAGCCGGGGACGCAGCGCCGTCGCCGGTTCGCCGAGCGCCAGCCGGTCGAGGACCTGATGGAACGCGGCGGCGGTGACCATGGCGGCGAGATCCGACCGGGAGGCGAGGCAGATCACCGCGTATTCCTGGGCGGACCGCCAGTGTCGCGCCATCAGCAGGGCGACGGAGGGGGCCGTCTCACCGTCCGGTCTGCCTCTGAGACCGCCGGCGAGGCCGTCGTCGGATTCCTCGGGGACGCCGGTGGGCGGGGGGTAAGGGGGGCGAGGGGGGTGGGGGGTGGGCACAGAGCGGATTCCTTCCCACGCGCAAGAGAACAGCGCGGGGAGCGTGAATTCACCGACCCCCATCCGGCCCGATCCCCCATCGGTTCGAATGCGACCCGGCTTTTACCCCCCGCACGGGCACTTAACCCTCGCACAAAACACTCACACCCAACAAGGCACTCGGGCAACATCCGCACCTTTGAAAGAAAGTCAGAAACGAGGGCAACTCCCGTCAGCGGCACGGACTTTTGCCTTTGCCCTGCGCCCCGTGTGAAACACACACCCGCGCCGGAGCAGCACGCACGCTCCCGGTGCTCGCGCGCGCGTAGTGAACTGGAACCGGCCCCTCGGAAGGCCCCGCACAGGACGGCGGCTCTCCTGTGCGCAAGGGCCGCCGGCCCCGTTCCTCCGCCCTCGGCCGGCGGCCCCGAGGGGGGCGGGCCCGGTCGGCGGCCTCAGATCTGCCAGGAGCGCAGCCGGTCGGCCGCGCCGAAGACGTCGGTCTTGCCGTCGATCAGATCCCGGGTCAGGTCGACCAGGGCGCCGTAGGGCGGATCGATACCGACGCCGCTGACGAACATGTAGGCGACGGCGGTGGCGCAGGCGAACCGGGCGTTGGCCGAGGGCAGTGGCTTGAGCAGGGCGAGGGTGTGCAGCAGCGCGGCGGCCCGCCAGGCCGCGTCGGAGTTCACACCGAGGCGCGGCGGGTCGACCCGGTGCCGGGCGACGGCCGCGACCAGCGCCGAGAAGTCGTTGATCGTGGGCTGGTCCGGCAGGACCTCTTCGTGCCGCTGGAGCAGCCAGGGCACGTCGATGTGGAGGACGGGTCCCATCGGTCAGGCGGCCCGCCCCTCGCCCTTGGTGGGTGGTTCGTCGTCCGGGAACGCCGCCGCGAACTCGTCGGCGTGCGAGGCGAAGAACCGGCGGAAGGCCTCCGCGCCCTCCTGGAGAGCGCGGTGCCGGGCGATGTCGGCCGCCGCCGCCTCCCGTACGAGCGCCTTCATCGACGTACCGCGTTCCTTGGCGATCTGCCGCAGGTCCTCAAGTTCGCGGTCGCTGAACTCCACGTTGAGAGCTGGCATGACCTCACGGTACCGCGCGGGTACTTACCCGTAAATACACCCAGGTCAGATGCGGTGCACAGCGGTACCTGAGGGCAGTGTCCGAATCCCGCCGGTCGCCGGGCGGGCCGCGCCGCAGACTCGGAGCCGAGAACCGCGGGCCCGGAGCCGAGAACCGCGGGCCCGGACGCGAGAAGGAGGAAACCATGTCGTTCGCCGCTCCCACCGCGCGCCGCAGGGTCGCCGCCACCGACTGGGCCGCGCTCGCCGCCGAGCTGGACGTGCACGGCAGCGCGCCGACGGCACCGCTGCTGACACCCGCGGAGTGCCGCGACCTGGCCGCGCTGTACGAGAAGCCGGAGCTGTTCCGGACCACCGTCGACCTGGCCCGCCACCGCTTCGGCTCGGGCGAGTACCGCTACTTCACGCACGATCTCCCCGCCCCGGTGGCCGCGCTGCGCACCGCGCTCTACCCCCGCCTGCTGCCGATCGCCCGCGACTGGGCGGCCCGTCTCGGCCGCCCGGCGCCCTGGCCCGACTCCGTGTCCGAGTGGCTGGAGCACTGCCGTGCGGCGGGCCAGGGCCGCTCGGCACAGATCCTGCTGCGCTACACGGAGGGCGACTGGAACGCCCTGCACCGGGACGTCTTCGGAGACCTCGTCTTCCCGCTCCAGGTCGTGGTGGGCCTCGACGAGTACGGCACCGACTACACCGGCGGGGAGTTCCTGATGGTGGAGCAGCGTCCGCGCGCCCAGTCCCGGGGTACCGCGACCGCGCTCCGGCAGGGCCACGGGCTGGTCTTCACCACGCGCGAACGCCCGGTGCGCGGAAAGCGCGGCTGGTCGGCGGGGGCGATGCGGCACGGGGTGAGTACGGTCCGCTCGGGCCGGCGGCACGCGTTGGGCATCGTGTTCCACGACGCCAAGTGAGACCTGGGTCACAAACCGGCCATCCGATGTCACAGAACCGGATCCTCGGCGCCTCTCAGTGGTGAGCGCACCGCTGCGGAGGCCCCCGTATGTCCGAGACACCTCTTCCCGACACCGCCGCCCGGGCCGAGACGCCCTCCCGGCCCGAAACCGGCGACCACCCGGAGCCAGCCGCCCGAACCGGAACCGGCGACTCCCCGGAGACAGCCGCCCGGACCAGCACCGAAGACCGGCCGGAGACCCGAGCCCGCCCCGAGGCCCACGACGGTCCCGGGACCGACCACCGTCCGAAGACCCATGACCGCCCGCAGACCCACCACCGTCCGAAGACCCACGCCGGTCCCGAGACCGAGCACGGGCCGGAGACCGACCACCGTCCCGAGACCGACCACCGTCCCGAGACCCACGACCGTCTGGACCGGGCCACCGGCGTGTTCGTCGACCATCGCGAGCTGCTGTTCGGCGTCGTCTACAACGTGCTGGGCAGCGTCGCCGACACCGAGGACGTGCTGCAGGAGACCTGGCTGTCCTGGACGGCCCGGGGCGGTGGCGAGCCGCTCGACGGGGTCGACAATCCGCGGGCGTACCTCGTCCGCGCGGCCGTCAACCACGCGCTGCGCCGCCGCGCCGCGATCAGCCGCCGCCAGGAGACCTACGTCGGCCCCTGGCTGCCCGAGCCGCTGGTCGCGTCCGACGAGGGCGCGGACGACCCGGCCCTGCGCAGCGAGTCGGTGTCGCTGGCGATGCTGGTGGTCCTGGAGTCGCTCACCCCGCTGGAACGCGCGGTGTTCGTGCTGCACGAGGTGTTCGGCTACCCGCACGCCGAGATCGCCGGCATCCTCGACCGCACCCCGGCGGCCGTACGGCAGCTGGCCCGGCGCGCCCGGGCCCACGTGGACGCGCGGCGGCCGCGGTACGAGGCACATCCGCGGGTGCGGCGGGAGGCGACCGAGAGGTTCGTACGAGCCGCGCTCGGCGGGGACATCGCCGCGCTGATGGAGATCCTCGCGCCGGACGTCACCGTGTGGTCGGACGGCGGCGGCAACCGCAAGCCGGCCGGGCTGCGCCCGGTGCGGGGGCGGGAGAAGGTGGTCCGGCTGCTCACCGGCCACGCGGCCCAACAGGGCATCGGGGAACTGGAGGTGCGCTACCGCCGCGTCAACGGCGACGACGCCGCGGTGCTGTTCGAGGGGGACGCGCCGTTCGCCGTGATGGTCATGGACCTCACCCCGGAGGGCGACCGGATCTCGGGCGTCTACATCGTCAGCAACCCCGAGAAGCTCACCCACGTCGAGCGCGGCGAAGAGGAGGAGGCATGAAGCCGGAGGCCTCGAAGGGCGAGCGCGTCGCCGACTGGTTCGACGGCCGCCTCGGCGTCCACGCGCTGGGCCGCAAATACCTGCGCAAGGTCTTCCCCGACCACTGGTCCTTCCTGCTCGGGGAGATCTGCCTGTACAGCTTCGTGGTGCTGATCCTGACCGGCGTCTATCTCACGTTCTTCTTCCACCCGTCGATGAACGAGGTGACGTACCAGGGCAGTTACCTCCCGCTCAACGGTGTGCGGATGTCCGAGGCGTACGCCTCCACCCTCGACATCAGCTTCGACGTGCGCGGCGGACTGCTCATCCGCCAGCTGCACCACTGGGCGGCGCTGGTCTTCGTCGCCGGGATGCTCGTGCACATGATGCGGCACTTCTTCACGGGGTCGTACCGCAAACCCCGTGAGGTGAACTGGCTGTTCGGCTGGCTGCTGCTGTTCCTCGGCCTGTTCGAGGGCCTGTTCGGCTACTCGCTCCCGGACGACCTGCTGTCCGGCACGGGCCTCAGGTTCGTCAACGGCGCGCTGCTGTCGGTGCCGATCGTGGGGACGTACCTGTCGATGTTCCTGTTCGGCGGCGAGTTCCCGGGCGACGACATCGTGGCGCGCTTCTACTCGCTGCACATCCTGGTGCTGCCGGGCATCATGGCGGCGCTGGTCGTCGCCCATGTCCTACTGGTCGTGTACCACAAGCACACCCAGTTCGCGGGCCCCGGCCGGAGCGAGCGCAACGTCGTGGGCGCGCCGTTCATGCCGGTGTACCTGGCGAAGGCGGGCGGCTTCTTCTTCCTGGTCTTCGGCACCCTGACCGTCCTCGCCGCGGTGGCCACGGTCAACCCGGTCTGGGCGTACGGCCCGTTCCGCGCCGACCAGGTCTCCACGGGCGCCCAGCCCGACTGGTACCTGGGCTTCGCGGAGGGCCTGGTGCGGGTGATGCCGGGCTGGGAGATCAACCTGTGGGGCCACACCCTCGTCCTGGGCGTCCTGATCCCCATCGTGGTCTTCCCCCTGCTCCTGATCCTGATCGGCGTCTATCCCTTCCTGGAGTCCTGGATCACGGGCGACAAGCGCGAGCACCACCTCCTCGACCGCCCCCGCAACCACCCGGTCCGCACCGGCCTCGGCGCGTCCTGGATCAGCCTCTATCTGATCCTCCTGGCGGGCGGCGGCAACGACATCGTGGCGACCAAGCTGCACCTGTCCATCAACACGGTGACCTGGACCATCCGCGTCGCCGTCTTCGTCCTCCCGGCCGCGGTCTTCGTCCTCACCCGCCGCATCTGCCTGGGCCTCCAGCTCCGCGACAGGGAACTGATCGCCCACGGCCGGGAGACGGGCATCGTCAAACGCCTCCCGCACGGCGAGTACGTCGAACTCCACGAACCCCTGGACCAGTCCCGCCTGCACACCCTCACGGCCCACGAACGCCCCCGCGAGTTCGTCGAGCACGAGTCCAGGGCGGAGCTTCCCTGACCTCACCCGCAGCTCCGCCGATCCTCTTCCGTCAGCGACCGTGGCCCCTAATCTTGTGTCACTGACGGTACGAGCGAGCCGTCGGACAGGCGAGGGAGCGCGCCCCGGGCGGGGCGTCGGAGGGGGGCCTCCTTGCGCGAGGAGATCGAGGACCGGATACGGCGCACCGCCGTGGACGTCCTGGTGGGCTGTGACGGTCTGCGCTCGTCGGGGGACCGGGATCAGTTCCTGGATCTGGTGCTCGACGGGCTCGGCCACAACGGGCAGCTCGCCCGCTACCCCATCCCGCGCAAACAGTACGTCGCCCTGCTGACGTTCTGTATGAACAGCACGCACGGCAGTCAGGGCCTGGCCTGCCTCGCCAAGGTCCTGGACCTGCTGGAACCCGACTCGGCGGAGTCGCTGGCGATGTTCCGGCTCCGCGACGAGTGGCGGGCCGCGCACCACCTGCCGGACGAATTCGTCGCGTCCTGGCCGCTGTTGGCGGAGTCCCTGGAGACGCTGGCGCTCCCCGAGGAGGAGCGCCCGCGCATGGTGGCACGCGCGACGGAATCCCGATTACGGACCCCGCCGCCCTACTCCACCACCCCGTGGTCGGACTTCCTCTACCTGGTGGGCCAGAACACGGCTCCGCAGGAGGTGCCGCCCTGGATGGCGTACCTGGACGAGGCGGCGACCTGGATGGACACCGCGCTGTGCCACGAGATCCGCGCGATCAACCGGCGGCGCGCTGTGCGCTGGGAGTTCGGCGACACCCTCGACCGCAGACGGTACGGCAGAACCGCGGAGCGGCAACCGGCCCCGCACGACGAGCACCTCGCCATCCGGATCATGCCCGCGCCCTTCGACGAGGGCCACTACACGGTGTCGTACTGGTTCCACTCCGATGCCCGGGGACCGGACTTCGAGGGCCGCCGGGACACCACGACGATCCCCTTCGCCGATCTCCAGCACACGGTCAGCGGGGTGATCTCCGAGGTGGAACGGGCCGAGGGTGACCGCCCGGGACAGCTGCGGCTGGAGTTCGTGCTCCCCCTGGAACTGATCAACCTGCCGGTCGAGTCCTGGCCTCTGGACGCCGCCGAGGACCCGCGGCTGCAGCTCGGCGTGAGCTATCCCGCGGTGGTGATCCGCAGTCTGGACCGGCTGCTGGACCAGCGCTGGCACCGCCGATGGCGGCTGCGCTGGCAGCGGCTGGAGCAGGAGCCGAGGGCCGGCTCCGTCTACATGAGCGTCCCCGACGACAGCCCGCACCATCCGGACCGGGTGACGGCCGGTCTCTCGGACGACGAGCATGTCGCGGTCGTGCTGAGCGAGCCCCCCGAGGAGGGCCGCGCGCACGGCTGCCACGAGTTCAAGACCGCGCTGCGCACGGGATATCCGGTGGTCGTCTGGCATCGCGCCGACGAGTCGACGACGGAGTTCCGGCAGGTGCTCGGCGAGCTGTTCGCCGGTGGCGTCGCCGACCTCCTGCCCCGCATCACCCGCTTCCGCCGGCAGGCCGCCGCGCTCGGCTCCGGTGCCCCGGAGCACCACATCGGGCGGCACCTCGCGGTGCTGTGGGACGACCCCGACCGCAAACCACTGTGACCGCGCCGCGCAAGGAGGAACCCGCCATGGACTCTTGGTCGCTCTACCGGGGCACGGGCGTCCCGCTCGACCCGGCCGAGCGGGACCGCCGCTGGCCCGCGCCACCGCCCTGGCGGGTCTACTCCGGTGGCCCGGACGAACCACCGCCGCCACCAGGGGACGAGGCGGCCGACCGAGTCCTCGGCAGCGCGCGGACCCCGCGCACCCCCGACCCTCACGAGGTGAGGCAGGTCAACAGCGCGCTCCTGCTGCGCCGCCCGCTGTTGGTCGAGGGCGAGCCGGGCACCGGCAAGTCGGCGCTCGCCCACCGCATCGCCCGAGAACTGGGCCTGGGTCCGGTGCTGCGCTGGCCGATCACCGGCGCCAGCACGCTCGGCGAGGGCCTGCACGGCCCCGCGGGACCCGGCACGGTACGGCTGGGTCCGCTGGGCACCGCCCTGCTTCCTCGCCGATTACCGCGTGTCGTCCTCATCGACGACCTCGACCGGGGCTGCTTCGACCTCCCCGACGAAGTGCTGGCAGTCCTGCACGACGGCGAGTTCGCCGTCCCCGAACTCCTCGGCACGGCAAGCACCTTGGTGCACACCTGGGAGCCGGGCGGTAAGGCGACGGTCCGCGACGGGTTCGTACGGTGCCACGAGCCGCCCTTCGTCGTCGCCACGACCGGCGGTGAGCGCGACCTGCCTCCCGGGTTCCTACGGCACTGCGTCCGGCTGGAGTTGCGGCCGATGGCATCGCAGACGCTGGCGGCGCTCGCCGCGTCCCGGTTCCCGGATGTCCCCGAACGCCCGTTCAACCGCTTGGTCGACCTGGCCGTAGAGCATCGGGTCCCGGCAGCGCGGCTCCTCGACGCCCTGTACCTCGCGGCCACGGATGCCCTCGGCGTCATCCGGGAAGGGGATGAGGAAGGAATCGCGGCCCTCCACCTTCTCTGGCAGCGGGCCGCCATGGAGGGGCCATGACGTCCACGCGCTGGACGGACATCACCGATCCGCAGGGCATCCTGCGGGTGTTACGCGGGCTGCGCGCACAGCGCGGTTCACCGGCATGGGACCTGGTCGTCGCGGTGGACCCGGACCCCGGCATGGCGGTCTGGCACGACACGGCCGTGGAGTTCACCGAGCTGTTGCGGCGCTCGCGGGCGTTCCGCCGGGTGGACCGCCGGAGTCTGCGCGCTCTGCCTCCCGGCCCACCGTCCTCCACGCGGCTGTCCCTGGTGGTCACCGACGGCAACGCGCCCGGCTGGCGCTCCGGCGCCCGCGCGCACGTCCTGCACCGGTGGGCGGGCGCGGGCGCCCTGGCCGTGGTCCATCTGCTGCCGCACCAGGCCTGGCCGGAGTCCGGCGTGCCGACCTGGCCGCTGTCGCTGCGCTCCGGGGGCCCCGGCACGCCGAACCGCGGGCACGGCACTCGGCCGCGCCAGGTCGGCCTCGGCGCGCGGCCGGACAGCCGCCCCTACCTGCCGGTTCCCGTACTGGAGTTGGCGCCGCGCGCCCTGGCGTCCTGGGTACGGCTGATCACCGCGGCCCGGGGCACCTGGACCCGGCTCCCGCTGACGTTCGTGGCCCCGCACGGGGAAGGCCCCGCGCCCGACGGGAACAGCCCCGAAGCCACGGCCGCCGAACGCGTCGCCTCCTTCCGCCGCTCGGTCCCGCCCGAGGTCCTGCACCTCGCCACGCTGCTCGCCGCGGCGCCCCTCGCGGTGCCCCTGATCGGACAGGTGCTGACCCGGCTGTGCCCCGGGGCCCGGATCGCCGACTTCACCCAACTGCTCACCCAAGGGCTCGTCCACCCGCTCCACGCCCCGCCACCCGCGACCCGCGGACCGCGCCTCGCCTACGAGTTCGCCCCCGACGTCCGCGGTGAACTCCTGGCCGCCGGGCGCACCGAGGACCTGCACCAGGTCGTCGACCTGGTGGGCGCCGCCCTCGGTCCGGCGGCCCGCTTCCTGTGGCAGGTGCCCGAGCTGCTGGCCGGGGAGCTCGAGCGCCTGCTCGTACTGAGCGCCGAGGCCGCCGCCTGGGCCGAGCCGCAGATCGCCGTACTGCACGCCCTGTCCGGTCCGCACGCCGCCCAGGCTCGGGAGCTGGAGCTCCTGGCCTCCGCGTCCCACGACGCGCCACGCACCCACGACGCCCAGGCCATGACCCCGCACCGCAGGCCCACGAGCGTCCCGCCCCCTTCGCACCTGCGGAAGCAGGAGGACCAGGTGAACCAGCAGAGCAACGCACCGCAGCCGCATACCGACGTCCCGCCCGGCGCGCCCCCAGGACTGGCCGACCGCCGGAACACCCCGGCGGTGTGGGGCAACGTGCCGCAGCGCAACCCCAACTTCACCGGCCGCGAGGAGCTGCTGGACGCCCTGCACCGCAGGCTCCGCAAGGAGAAGGCGACCGCGGTGCTGCCGAACGCGCTGCACGGAATGGGCGGGGTCGGCAAGACGCTGCTCGCCGTGGAGTACCTCTACCGGCACCTCGGGGACTATGACCTGGTCTGGTGGATCTCCGCCGAGCGCACCGCGCAAATCGCGCTGTCTCTCGTGGAGCTGGCCCCCAGGCTCGGTCTCGAGGCGGGCAGCGAGGCGACCTGGTCGGTGACGGCGGTCCTGGAAGCGCTGCGCCGGGGTGAGCCGTACGACAACTGGCTGCTGGTCTTCGACAACGCGGACAGCCCCGAGGCCGTACGGCCCTACTTCCCCTCCGGCGGTCCCGGCAACATCCTCGTCACCTCCCGCAATCCGCAGTGGGCGAGCGTGGCCAAACCGCTGGAGGTGAACGTCTTCCGGCGCGAGGAGAGCGTGGATCTGCTGCGCCGGCGCGGCCCGGACATCACCGACGCCGAGGCCGACCGCCTGGCGGAGGCGCTCGGCGACCTCCCCCTGGCCATCGAACAGGCCGCGGCCTGGCGGGCCGAGACCGGGATGCCCGCGGACGAGTACCTGCGGCTGCTGGACGAGAAGCAGGTCGACCTGCTGGGCCTGGCGGCGCCCCTCGACTACCAGCTGCCGGTCATCGCGGCGTGGAACGTCTCCCTGGACCAACTGGAGGCGAAGAACCCGGCGGCGATGCAGCTGTTGCAGCTGTGCGCGTTCTGCGCGCCGGAGTCGATCTCGCGGAATCTGTTCGGGGGGCACCGGGGCGTCGCCATCACTCCCGAACTCGACACCGTTCTGCGGGACCCGATACGGCTGGGCCAGGCCGTCCGGGAGATCGGCCGGTACTCGCTGGCCCGGTTCGATCCGCGGCACAACTCGCTCCAGATGCACCGCCTCGTCCAGACCGCGCTGATATCCCGGATGACGGAGGCCGAGCAGCAGCGCATGCGCCACGGCGCCCATCTGCTGCTCGCGGCCAACGACCCCGGCGACGCGAACGATCCGAGGAACTGGCAGCGCTACGGCGAGCTGTACCCGCATCTGATCGTCTCCGACGCCGTCGGCTCCAGCGACGCGTGGGTGCGCGCGCTGGTCGTCAACGAGGTGCGCTACCTGACGCGTTGGGGGAACTACGACGCCGCCCTGCAACTCGCCGAGTCCGCCTACACGACCTGGCGGCGGGAGATCGGGGAGGAGGACTCCCAGACCCTGGAGGCGGGCCGGTGGCTCGGGGTGGTGCTGTTCCACTTGGGCCGCTACGGCGATACGGCGGCCGTCAACGACGAGGTGCTGGCGGCCTATCGGCGCTCGGTCGGCGAGGACCACGAGGACACCCTGGACGCACTTGGCAACGTGGCCATCGACCGGCGCGTGAAGGGCGACTTCGCCGCCGCCCTCGAGCTGTCCGAGTCGGTGCACGAGCGCTACGTGCGGCTGCTCGGCGAGGAGGATCCCGAGACGCTGCGCGCGGCCCACAACCTCGGCGTCAGCCTCCGGCTCGTCGGGGACTTCGCCCGGGCCCGAGAGCTGGACACCCGGACCTGGGAGGCCAAGCAGCAGATGTACGGCGAGGACCACGTGGCGGCCCTGGTGACCTGGCTCAGTCTCATCCTCGACATACGTGAGCTGGGCGACTACCACACCGCCCTCACCTATCAGCGGGAGCTGACCGAGCGGGCGCTCAGACTGCTCGGCCCGGACCGGCCCTTCACCCTCTCCAACCTCCGGCACCTGGCGGTGGCGCTGCGCAAGGCGGGCCAGCACGCGGAGGCGCGGGCCACGGCCGAACGCGCTCAGGCCGACCTGATCCGACGGTACGGCGAGGACAACCCGCGAACCATCGCGTCCACGCTGGAGCTGTCGATCGACCTGCGGCAGGCGGGCGAGCTGATCACCGCACGGAACCTCGGCGTACGGATCCACCAGCAGTACGCCGACACCTACGGACCCACGCATCCGCACACCCTGTCGGCCGAGGTCGACCTCGCTGTGACGTACCGGCTGCTCGGCGACACCGATGCCGCGCGGGCCGTCGACGAACGGGCGCTCGCGGAGCTGCGCCGCGTCCTCGGGGAGCGCCACCCGTCGACCCTGGTGTGCGCGACGAACCTGGCCAGCGATCTGCACGCGCTGGGCGAATTCACGGCGGCCCGGGATCTCGACAAGCGAACACTGGCGATCTCCACCGAGGTCCTCGGCGAGGACCATCCCTCGACCCTGGCCTGCGCAGCCAACCTCCCGCTGGATCTACGCGCCCTGGGCGAGCTCGAGGAGGCCGAGCGCCTGCACAGTGCGACAACGGAGCGGCTGAACCGGGTGCTCGGGGCGCACCACCCCGCCGTGCGTCAAGCCGTGGACTGGGAGACCCGCGCGGACTGCGACATAGATCCGCTGCCGCTGTGAGCGCCCTGCCAGGCGTCGGTCAGCCAGTCGGTCAGGTCCACAGGTGACGGAGTCCGGCCCGAACTCCGTGCGATCGCCCGGGAGACGGCACGCAGCAACTCGGGCCGCTCGGCCACCGTTTGGTGACCGAGCACCAGCCCGAGTCCACCCCAGGCGGCGGGCCGTGTCGTGTCCTCGGCGTACAGCTTCCCGGCCGCGGCCAAGTCGCCGGAGACGTACGCGAGATCGGCCGGGGTGACGCCCTTGGGCCGGGGTTCACCGTCCCGTGCCGCGGCGAAGGCGCGCGGGTCGGCGATCCGCAGGCGGACCAGGTGGGCGTAGACGTCGAGGCGGCAGCCGTCGGGATCCGTGACGACGCTACCGCCGGTGTCCTCGGCGGCCAGGACCGGCGGCCGGTCGCCTCGCAGCCAGGCGTCGGCGACCGAGCGCACCGTCGTGTCGTCGGGCACCACGTGATGGGCACGCCAGGCGGCCCGCTGATGGTCGGCGGCCCGCTCGGCGAGCAGGAGGGACGACTCGGGTACCGGATCGTCGTCCCATGAGCTCAGGTCGGCGAGCAGGCCGCGCACCAGTCTGCGGCCGGTGGCCGCCAACGCGGGCTGGTCGTGCAGGGCTTCGAGGGCAGCGCGGGACTGGCGCCGCCAAAGCGCGAACTCGAAGCGGGCCCGTTCACCTGCGGCGCCGCTGTCGCGGGCAGCACGGACCCGCCAGAAGCGGGCGACGCCGGAGAAGGCGAACGCCCCGTGCAGTACACCCGTCATGGGCCGAGGGTCGTCCCGCCAGGGCGCGTGGAAGAGGTCGGGGCAGTCGTCGGCCAGCGGGGTGAGGTGCATGAGGCCATTGAGCAAGGTGTGGCGAAACTCGTGAACCAGGGTGACCGCGAGTTCCACGGTCGCCTCGTCGTCGGTCCCTTCGGTGTCCGGGGCGGAGAGCACGACGCAGCCGAAGGCCTCGGACGCCGAGGCGCTGCGCGGCCGGAAGCGCTCCGCGGGCGGCAGGGGAACGAGCGAGAAGAGTCCGGCCGCGAGGGCCTCGGCGCTCTCGCAGTGGTCCTCGACCAGCAGGGCCCACGCCCGCTCGAGTCCGCTCCGCCAGTGCCGTAGCGCCGCCTCGTCCAGCCGCTCGGGACCGGCGGCACCGGCGATGACGGGGTAGCGGGCCAGGTCGTCGACGGTGAGAGCAAGGGTCACTCCGCGGTGGGTGACGTTCAGTCGGCGCAGTCCCGACCAACCGGCCGCGTCCCGGGTGGGGTCCGCCGGTACCTGTACGACGGGCCGGTCGTCCCGCGTCCGGATCCAGGCCGTCCCGCCCAGCACACGCACCTCGGCCACGCCCCAGGGCGCGTCGCCCCCCGCCTCCGCCCGGCCGAGGCACGGCAGCAGGACAGCGCCGTCCAGGACCGGTACCCGGATCCGGCAGTCCACCTCGGCGAGCACCGCACCAGCGGCGGCGAGGGCGTGCAAGTGGCCCACGTCCGTCCACAGCGGCGCCCCGCCGCGCGACCCGCGCAGCCGACGCAGCACATGGGCCGCCCACAGCCCGGTCTGGGGGTCCATCAGCAGCCGGTGCACCGCTTCGGGGCGGCGGCGCTGGGCCCGTACGAGCAGGTCCCACGCCTCCCGCACCGGCGCGAGATCCCCGGTCACCGCCGGGCGGGCGGCCACCTCGTCCACCAGCACACGCAGGAGCAGCAGTCGTCGGCTGTACTCGGCGTCGAGCAGCGCACGCGTGGCCTGGAGATGCTCCCCGGTCGAGCAGAGCTGTGCGAGGGAATGCTCGTCGAGACGGTGAGGTCGCAATCTCTCGGATTCCTCAGCGGCTTCACATGACGTGCGCACGAACGCTTCCTCACCCACGGTGTCCATGACGTCGTATCGGTCGGCTCCGACGTGCCGCGCACACTACCTGCCGATTCGGCGATGAAGTCGGAAGTCGGTCAACTGCCCTCGCTGCCACCCCGCGTACTGAACGGCCGCTCCACGCTCGTCATCAACATCTCCATCGCGGGCCGCAGCGCGGCTCCGCCGACCTGGGGAAGTTCGTCCAGCGACAGGTGGGACAGGCGGGGCAGCCAGGATTCGACGCTCGCGGGCTCCGCCGCATCACAGGACTCGTACATGGGGCGATGGTAAGCCACCCCGCGCGCTCACGCAGACGCCTCGACCAGCAACCGATGCGCCGTCTCCCCCTCCGCGCTCCCCCCGGCGCACAACAGCACCGTCTCCGCCAACTCGCGCAGGGCGCCCGGCCGGCCGGCGCAGGTGCGGAGGATGCTGATGGTGTCCATGCGGGCGCGCGCGTGCCGGGGGATCGCGGAGCGGACGCCGATCCTCAGGAGGCCGAGGATCTCCTCGCGGCCCTGGGGTTCCACGAACTCCGCCACCGCCAGCAGGGCGTCCGTCAGGGTGCGGAGGCGGTCGGGGGTGAGGTCGGTGTGTGAGAGGGCCGCCGGCTCGGGGCCGCCGCGGGAGAGCAGCTGGCCCTCGTCGCCGTCCCAGGTGCGGGACCACACGTAGGTCGGGGTCTGCGCCGCCAGTCCGTCCGCCCGCAGTCGGGTGAATCTCTCGCGCAGGCGGTCCATCATCACGCCGGGGTCCGGCGGCCAGCCGGCCTCGTCCTCCCGCAGCACCGCCAGCGCCTCCCGGCTGAACAGGCCCGTCCCGGTGCCGGGGAGATTCTTCGCCGCCTCGCCCGGGCGGGCCGCGAAGAGGACCGCCTGATCGCGGGCCGTCCTCGGCATCGGTGTGCCGTAGTCCTCCCGGGGGAGCCCGCGCCGGGACCGCCAGGGGTTGTGCAGGAGCTGGCAGGCGTCGACGAGCCAGATCTGGCGGGGGTGGCGGGGTGCCGCGCGGTAGTACGTCAGGAGCGCGTCGAAGTCGAGGTTGAGCGGGTCGTGCGCGGTGGCGTCGGCGTAGAAGAGCCGGCGGCGGCCCTCGGCGTCCACCACGCCGTGGCCGCCCCACACCACCCAGAGCAGCTCGCTCTCGTCCGCCGCGACCGTGCGCAGGAGCGTGTTGTGCACGGTGGAACGGTCCGCGCCGAGCACCTTGTACGGCGTCTCGGCGACGGCCCGCCCGGGCGGCGCGGACAGCAGCGCCGTGATCCGCTCGGGCGGCACACCCCGTTCGACGAACCAGTCCGCGAACCGCAGCGCGTCGGAGACCGGGCCGTCGAGGGCCCAGTCCTTCCCCGCCTCGTAGGCGTCGACTCCGACGGCCACGACGGTCGTACGACGGGGATCGGCTTGCGGGACCGGCGAGTTCATGCGCCCCAGTGTGCCGCCCGAACGGGCTCAACGGGTCATCCTTGGTCGGCCACGAAGGAAGCCATCCGGGTGAGCGCCGAGTTCCAGTTGATGGTGTGCTCGTTGGTCGACCACGACTGGATGTCGTCGATGTAGCAGAACTGACCCACACAGCCCTGGAGTTTGGACTGGGCGTACGGGTCCTGGATGCTCGAGTTCGGTCCGCCCGCGAGAGTGCCGGCCGGCGGGTTGGGCTGGCTGGGATCGAGCTGGTGGGCGTACCAACGGGCGTGCTGATTCTTGGAGTTGACCTCACCGTAGCCGGTCACGTACGAGATGTTGAGCGCGTTGCGGCCGAAGAGGTAGTCCATGCTCTGCAGCGCGCCGTCCCGGTACTTCGAGGCTCCGGAGATGTCGTACGCGGTGGCGATGACCACGGCGTTGTGGAGGATCTGATGGTTGGAGCCCCAGTCGTAGAGGTTGCCGGCGGGGGCGTAGGGCATGCCGTACGGCTGTGACCTGAGCGTGGTCAGGTAGCGGTCGGCGCCCTTGAGGACCGACTGGCGGATCCTGTCCCGGCCGGGGAGCCTGTTCGGCACGGTCGCGAGGTCGAGGCGGGCCGCTGCCGCCGTCCTGGCCCAGTCGTAGCCGAGCGGGCCGAAGATGTCGGCGGTGTGGACGGGCGAGTTCAGGACGCGGTCTGCGAACTCCCGTTCTCCCGTGGAGAGGTACAGCTCCGCCGCCGCCCAGTAGAACTCGTCCGTGACGTTGTTGTCGGCGTAGGTGCCGCCGCCGATGCCGTCGCTCTCGGAGGCGTACCGGTCGGGGTGGGCGAGCGCCGCCGCCCAGGCCTTGCGGGCGGCCGCCAGGGCCTTCGCGGCGAATGCCTTGTCGTACGGCTTGTACAGGCGTGCCGCCTGGGCTGCCGTCGCCGCGAGGTTGAGGGTGGCCGCGGTGGACGGCGGGTGCAGTTCGCGCTTCTGCGGGTCGGCGTGCGGCATCAGCGGCAGGCCGGTCCACTGTTCGTCGTGGATCTTGTGGTGCGCCATGCCCGCCAGCGGCCGGCCGTCCGGCACCTGCATCTTCAGCAGGAACTCCAGCTCCCAGCGGACCTCGTCGAGGAGGTCGGGCACCTTGTTGCCGCTCTCGGGGATGGCGAGGGTGCCGTCGCCGAGCTTGCCGGCGTCACCGGTGCGGGCGTGCAGGGCGCGCTCGTAGGTGCTGAGCAGCTCCCACACCGAGATGCCGCCGTTGACGACGTACTTGCCGTGGTCACCGGCGTCGTACCAGCCGCCGGTGACGTCGAGGGTGTAGTCGCACACGCCCGGCTGGCAGGGCACGTTCCCGTCGCCCTGGTTGGGCGCGACGTCGACGTGGCCGGCGGGACGGGCGTAGCCGGGGCGCAGGTCGTCGCGGATGGCGAGGCCGCTGCGCTGGGTGTAGTAGTACTTCGCCGCGTCCAGGCGCAGCCGCTCGTAGGCGCTCGCGTCGATGTCGAAGGGGCGGCTGGTCTCGCCGTCGGCGACCAGGGTCAGGCCGGTGCCGCGGCTGCGGTGGGCGCCGAAGTCGATGGAGTGGACGTTCTGTCCGGAGGACGCGTCGGTGCCGCGCGGCACGGTCCAGCCGCGCGCGGCCACGGATCCGTCGGCCCGCTGAAGCCGCCAGGGCAGCCGCTCGGTCGCGTCGGTGACGAGGGTGGCGTTCTTGGGCCCCGCGGGCAGATAGGCGACCTGGTTCACGCGCACGCGCGGCCCGGTGTCCGGCTCGTACGGCTCCGGTGCCACACCGCCCAGCAGCGAGGCGTCGTCCACGCAGAAGCGCCAGGGGTCCGCGCTGCCGCCGACCTGGAAGGCGACCTGGCCCTGGGGGGTGTCGACGGGCGAGGTGAAGGTGTACGAGTAGGCGTTCCCGGAGACGCTCAGCTCCGGTGACACCTCGAACCAGGTGTCGTACGGCGCCGCCGACAGGCCGACGATCGCGCGCACCACGTGCCCCTCGGGCGAGCCGTTCGCGGTGAAGGAGAACCGGTAGGACTCGCCCTTGACCAGGGTGATGTCGTTCTGGCCCACGGTGGCGTCCCAGCGGTTGGCGGTGCCGCCGGGCACGTCGGCGCAGAGCTGCCCTTCGGACAGTTCCGCGGTGAGGTTGCTGGTCGTCCACCAGGGCTCGGTGGTGGTGTCGAAGGTGCCGTTCTTCAGCTGTTCGACCTCTTCGGCGCCGGCCTGCGCGGCGGGGAGTGCGGTGAGTCCCGTGGCCAGCAGGGCCGTCAGGGACAGGAGGGCGGTTCTGCGTCGTTTCACGTCTGGGCTCCTCGGAGGAGGTGCGGGTGACGCTCGATGGGAGCGCTCCCAGAGGCGGACGCAGGACATGCTTGTGGCAGGTGTGACGCGCCGTCAACGGTCCGGACGGGACTGCTTCCCCGTCCGGACCGACGCGGACCGCGCGAACGGCGCGGATGCCCCGCTCAGACGCCCGGCGCCGTCAACTTGCTGATGCGGACAGCACCCCGCGGCTGACCCGGGTGCGCGCTGGTCAGTGTGAGGCGCAGCCGGGAGCCGCGCGCCGGGTCGAAGGTGACGGCGCTCGGAGCGTCGGAGGCGGTGGCCCAGTCGACGGAGACGCCGGTGGCCGGAATCCATCGGCGGCCGTCCCAGATGTCGACCTCGACGGCGCTGGGCAGGCTGTGCGTGGCGTCGACGGTGAACGACACCTCGGCCCGGTCGAAGGTCCGGGCGCGTCCGAAGTCGACGCTGACCCAGTCCTCGGCGCGGGCGCCGTCGAAGGCCGGCAGCAGGGCGGTCGGCGCCTTGTGGAAGCCGTTGGACCAGCCGGTGGCCGGGTCGCCGTCGAGCATCGCGGCCGGGAGGGTGTCAGGACGGCCGGAGTAACTGGCGTCCGCTTGCGGGTGGTTCAGCGGCGGGGGAAGGTCGGGCTCGAACTCGGCCGCGGGGGTGAGCGCGGCCGAGTCGGCCCGGGTGGTCCGTACGATGAGCGTTCCGGTCCGCAGCCCAGGCGAAACCGGTGTAGCCGTAGGGGTGGCGGCCGAGCTCGGTGCCGTTGCAGTGCACGACGCAGTCCATGTGGACGCCGTCGAACTCCACCGAGATCCGCCGGCCGGCCAGGGCGGGTGGCAGGGTGAAGGCCAGGCGGTACCAGCCGAGGCCGCCGGGGAAGAAGCCGGTGCCGCTGGTGGTGCCGTGCTCGGTGGTCGGGGCGAGCTCGATGCTCCAGTCGTGCGGCACGGCCACCTCCCGCCACGCCGAGTCATCGTGCGCGGGGCTCGCGGCCTCGGCGTAGGCGCCGCTCGGGTCGGTGATCCCGCCCGGGTCAACCAGGGCGAACCGCCAGCCGTCGCGCAGTGGCACCGTGCGGCGGCCGGAGCGGTGGCCGGCCGTCTCGGCGGCCCGCGCCTCCGCACCCAGCAGCGCCCCCGCCGCCGGGGCGGCCGTGGAGGCGATCAGAACCGATCTGCGAGTGACCGTCATACGGCTCTCCCTCATCCGGGCACAGAAGTACTCACAACTGATCGTGACCACGCAGATTTTGACGGGCGGGCGCACAACATCATCAAGGGTCGGGAGAAAGCGCTTGCGTCCAGCAGGGCAGAACGGCCGGAATTCGACCTTGACCGTTCGACCACCCGCACAGGCGTTCCCGGTCCGCCGACGGGCCGGACGCACTAGGCTGGGAACTCACGTGACCACCGATCACTGTGAGTGTCCGCGTTGGAGTGGCGACGATGAGCCCGCACGACCCGATCGACGACGCCGCGACGGCCCGGGCTGTCATCGACGAACGCGGCACGCTGGTGGAGTGGAACGCCGGTGCGCGGCGGCTGCTGGGCTGGCCGGCCGCCGACGTCGTGGGACGGCCCGCCGCCGAGCTGCTCGCCGACGGCTCGCTGCCGGTCCCGTCCGGCCCCCGCTGGGACGGCACGGTCCCCCTGTGCCACCAGGACGGCCACCGGGTGCGGGTGTGGCTGCTGGCCCATTACCGGCCCCCGCACGCGGACCGTCCGGCTCACTGGCTCGTGGTGACACCGCTGGAGGCCGGTGGCCCGTACGCCCCCGACGATCCCCTGGACACCGCCGCACTCATCCAGTCCCCGTGCGCGACGGCCGTCTACGACGAGCGGCTGCGGCTGCGCCGGCTCAACGACGCCATGGCGGACGTGATCGGGCTGCCCAAGGAGCGCATCCAGGGGCTGAGGATCTCCGAGATCGGCGGCAAGGCGCAGAGCGAGGAGCTCGAGGAGCAGATGGCCGGGGTGCTGGCCACCGGCCGGGCCCGGGACGTGCAGACGTTTATGCGCACCGGCGGCGAGGAGCGGGCGCACGCCTGGCTGGCCCGGATGGCGCCCGTCACGGACGCCGAGGGCCGGGTGCGGGGCGTGTGCCTGGCCGCCCACGACTTCACCGAGAACTACCTCTCCCGGGAGCGCCTGCAGCTGGTCAACGAGGCCAGCGTGCGCGTCGGCACCACCCTCGACGTCACCCGGACGGCACAGGAACTGGCCGATGTGTGCGTCCCCGCGCTCGCCGACTTCGTCAGCGTCGACCTGCTCGACCCGGACGAGGACGGCACGGGCCCGCCGACGCCCGTCACCGCGCCCATGGGGCTGCGCCGGGCCGCGCACCGCTCGGTGAACCCGGGGAGCCCGGAGGCGGTGGTCAAGCCCGGGCACCGGCAGCTGTACCCGGCGGAGTCCCCGCAGGCCGCCTCCCTGACGGCGGGCCGCACGGTCGTCGCCTCGGTGCCCTCCGGCGACCTGGACACCTGGCTGAGCCAGGACCGGGCCCGCGGCGAGCGGGTCAGGGAGTACGGCATCCACTCCACGATGTCCGTGCCGATCCGGGCCCGGGGGCAGACCCTCGGCGTCGCGGTGCTCACCCGGTTCCGGCGCCCCGACCCGTTCACCGCCGACGACGTCCTGCTGGCCGAGGAGATCACGGCCCGGGCCGCGATCTGCGTGGACAACGCCCGCCGCTACTCCCGCGAGCGCGAGACGGCCCTCGCCCTCCAGCGCAGCCTGCTGCCGCGCGGCCTGCCCCGCACACCCGCCGTCGAGGCGGCCTCCCGCTATCTGCCGGCGGCCCGCTCCGGCGTGGGCGGGGACTGGTTCGACGTCATCCCGCTGTCCGGGATGCGGGTCGCGCTGTGCGTCGGGGACGTCGTCGGGCACGGCATCCAGGCCTCGGCGACCATGGGCCGGCTGCGCACCGCCGTACGCACCCTCGCCGACATCGACCTGGCCCCCGACGAGCTGCTCACCCACCTCGACGACCTGGTGGTACGGCTCTCCGGGGAGACCGGCGGGGAGGACGGCACCGGCGAGGTCGGCGCCACCTGCCTGTACGCCGTGTACGACCCGGTGTCCCGGCGCTGCACGCTGGCCCGGGCCGGGCATCCGCCACCCGTGATGATGCCGCCGACCGGCCCTCCCCGGCGGATCGAGCTGCCCGCGGGGCCACCGCTGGGGCTCGGCGGGCTGCCGTTCGAGTCGGCCGAGGTCGCTGTGCCCGAGGGCAGTCTGCTGGCGTTCTTCACGGACGGACTGATCGAGAACCGCGACCGCGACGTCGACACCAGCCACGCGCTGCTGCTGGACGCCCTCGCGATCCCCTCCGACTCGCTGGACGAGACCTGCGACCGGATCCTGCACGCGTTGCTCCCGTCCGGCGGCGTCGCCGACGACGTGGCGCTGCTGCTGGCCCGTACCCGGGGACTGCCCGCCGACCGGGTCGCCACGTGGGACATCCCGGCCGACCCGTCCCTGGTCGGGCCGATCCGCAAGCAGGTCGTGGAGCAGCTCGCCGCCTGGGAGCTCAGCGGCGCGTCGTTCACGGCCGAGCTGGTCGTGAGCGAGCTGGTCACCAACGCCATCCGGTACGGCGCCCAGCCGATCCGGCTGCGGCTGATCCATGACGCGGCCACGCTGATCTGCGAGGTGTCCGACTCCAGCCACACCGCCCCGCACCTGCGCCGGGCCAAGACCTGGGACGAGGGCGGCCGAGGGCTGCTGCTGGTCGCCCAGCTCACCCAGCGCTGGGGCAGCCGGCACCACGAGAACGGCAAGACGATCTGGGCGGAACTGGGGATCCTGGACGAGGACTGAGCGGGCGTACGCTCGAAGTGGTTTCTCCCCGCGGCCCGGCGGACACCCGGAGACGTGACGAACCCTCAGGAGCGTGGAGACCATGGACACGTCCTCGTCCGTGCGCCGGGCCGCCCTGCTGGCGAGCGCGGTCGCGCTGCTCGGCGCGTGCGGCGGCGCCGACGGCACGAGCACCGCTCCGCAGCGCGGGCCCACGAGCGGTTCCCCGAGCCAACGAACCACCACCACGGAACCGGCGCCGTCCCCTTCCGCCGCCCTGGGCAGCGCACCGGCGTCCTCGCCCTCCGCCCCCGGGGCCGCGCAGAAGCCGCGCCGCTGCCACACCGGCCAGCTGCGTGCCGAGGTCGGCCGCGTGGATCCCGGGGCCGGTCAGCGGAACTTCCCGGTCGTCCTGACCAACGCCTCCGCGCGCACCTGCACCGTGTACGGCTATCCGGGCGCCGCCTTCGTGGACGCGTCCGGCGAGCAGCTCGGCCCGGACCCCGAGCGGGCCCCCGGCACGCCGGCCCGCGTGACGCTGGCGCCGGGTGACAGCGCCTGGGCGGGTCTGTCGTACTCGAGTCCGGAGATCAGCGGGGCGCGCACGGCCCGCCCGGCGGCGCTGCTGGTGACCCCGCCGGACGAGCGGAAGCCGATCGAGGTGCCCTGGACGGCCGGTGCGGTGCCCGTGTCCGGCAACGCCTCCACGGTGACCCTGACGGTGTTCGCGCCGGGCTCGGGGCCCTGACGTCAGCGGCGTCCGTCGCCGTAGCCGCCACCGCCGCCCCAGCCGTTGCCGTCGCCCCAGTCGCAGGCGTACGGGTTCGTGTGGCAGTCGTCGGAGGCCGAGGGGGTCGGCGTGGGCGTCGGGGTCGGGGTGGCCTTCGGGGTCTTCGACGGCGTGGGGGTGGGGGTCGGGGTCGGCCGGGGGGCCTGAGTGGTCGCGGGGGCGTCCCAGTTGACCGCCTCCAGCTGGAGCTCCGGCTTTGAGGTGTCGATCACCCAGCGCTGGGCGGCGTCGTCCTTGCGGGTCTTGAGGACCAGCGCGCCCGAGCCGTCGGTGGCGGCGGGTGTGAGGGCCAGCTCCTGGTCCCAGCGCGGGACCAGGGTGCCCTGGAGTGTGAAGTCGTAGCGGACCTTCCTGGTCCGCGTGCAGGGCGCGAGCCGCACCGAGTAGCCGAGGTGGGAGTCCAGGCACAGTTCCGGCTCGGCGGCGCTGCGCAGGCGGCCGTCGGTCTCGTACACCCACTGCTGGCCGGCCTGCGCCGAGCATTCCGCGAGTTCCGTCTCGGCGCCCTCGACGATCTTGCCGCCCACGACGCCGACGCACAGCCCGGAGGCGATGTTGTGCAGGCGTCCGGTCAGCGTGCCCTTCGCCGCCTCCTTCGCCCCGGCCCAGGAGGGGCCGGTGGTCGGAGTACGGCCTGCCGCCTCCGCGGAGCGGCCCGCGCCGTCCGGGGTGCCGCCGTCCTCCGAGCCCAGGGCGGACCACAGCAGCAGCGGTATGACGACCAGCGCGCCGACGGTCACGACGGCGACGGTGAGGTTGCGCCGCCGCACCGCACGCCGGGCCGCCTTGCGGGCCTTGCGGCTGCACGACGGCCGCGGCGCGTCGGCCGGCTGTCCCGCGCCGAAGTCCTCCCCGAGCACGGCCGCCGCCTCGACCGGCGCGCTCTCGTCCTCCGCGCGGTACGCGCGGGACTCCACGTACTCCCGCGCGCCCCAGCCGAGCACCGCCTCCGCGAGGGCGAGGCCGAGTCCGTGGTTGAAGCAGTCCAGTTGGCCTGCGGTGTCGCGGCAGTGCCGGCAGCCGTCCAGGTGCGCGCGCAGATCGGGGTCCACGTCGGCGCCGCCGCGCCGGTACGTGACGTCCAGCAGCCGCAGATACTGCCGGCACTCCTGGTCGGGCGCCAGCTCGCGGTGGACCTGGAGGCACTCCTCGCGCAACCGGTCGCGGGCCCGGCCGAGTTCGACGCGGGCGCCCTCCTCGTCCAGGCCCAGGAGTCCGGCGGGTGTCCCCAGCGGCTCGGCCTCGACCTCGGTGTGCCAGAGCAGACAGCGGGCCGACTGGGGCAGCCGCTGGAAGGCTCCGGACAGCAGTCGGCGGTCGGCCGGCGGCAGCAGCCGGGCCACGGCGCGCTCGCCGTCGGCGGAGTCGGCGAGCAACTCCGGGTGGAGCAGTTCGCGACGCTGGTCGGTGTCCCACTCCCCCGCCACCCGCCGTACGGTGACGAGGAGTTGGGGACGCCAGGCGGAGGTCGGGCCGGTCTGGCGCAGGGTCTGTCCGAAAAGCCGGGTGAACGCCGCCGTGGTGAGCATGCCCGCGGCGCGGGGCGTGCTGGTGCACAGCCGCGCGTAGGCGAAGCCCGCCGCCCAGTGCCGGTCCAGGAGCTCGCCCACCGGGTGGAGCGCGGGGGACGCTCCCGTCCACTTCTTGAGTTCGGCGCTCAGTTGAGCGTCGGTCAATTCGAGGGGGCGAGCGTTTCCTGGGGAATTCGACAGGCCTGCGTCGTGCACGGCGGCATTCCTCCGGAGGAACATGCGGCATTTAAAGGTCCATACCAAGGGGTATGCTCCGGGCGCGGCTCTTTCGGAGCATGCGACACAAGGGAGCGAGGCACACCTTTGCACAGGTCAGCAACAGGGAACAAGAGTTGCCGGGGTTTTGTGAGTCGGGTGCGACGCGCGGCAAATTGAACTTCTGTCAGCAAGGCATCCGGAAATCATCGCGCGTCAGTCCCCTCGTCCGTGCCGACGGCCATTGGACCGTTCATCCGGTAGGCGCCGGGCGGTGTCCCATAGCGTTCACGGAACACCCGGTTGAAGTGAAAAGGACTGGCGAATCCGGAGGCCGCCGCGACGCGTTCCACCGACAGATCGGTGCCTTCCAGCAGCCGCGCGGCATGGCGCAGCCGCGCCTCGCGCAGGGCACGCATGGGCGACTGGCCGAGCTGCCGGGTGAACAGATGGGCGAACCGGGAGGGCGACAGCGCCACCTGCCCGGCCAGCGAGCGGACGGTGTGCGGGGCACCCGGATCGGCGGCGATCAGCTCCTCGGCACGCCGGATCCGGGCGTCGACACCGGGCGGGGCCGGCTGCTCGCGCGCGGACGCGGCGGTGAGCAGGACGACCTCCTCCAGAGCGCACAGGGCGAGCTCACGGGCCGCCGACCCGTGCGCCACGGCGACCCGGTCCTCCTCGGCCCCCGGGCCGGGCGGCGCACCGCTTCCGGTCCACCGGGCATCGGCGCGCATCCGCCGGAACGCGGCCTCGACACGGGCGTACGGCACCGGGAGCCGGGCGCGCACAGCCTCGAACCGGTCATGGGCCGCCCCGCCCCCCGCGGGCGCGGACTCCCACCGGCCGTAAGCCGCCTCGACCCCGGCGGGCGCGGACTCCCACCGGCCGTAAGCCGCCTCGACCCCCGCGGGCGCGGACTCCCACCGGCCGTAAGCCGCCTCGACCCCCGCGGGCGCGGACTCCCACCGGCCGTAAGCCGCCTCGACCCCCGCGGGCGCGGACTCCCACCGGCCGTAGGCCGCCTCGACCCCCGCGGGCGCGGTCTCGCACCGGTCGTCGGCCGCTACAACCCCCATGGGCGCCGCCTCGGCCCCCGCGGGCTGCGCCGCACCCCGGCCGGACTGCGGAGCCTCGACCCGGCCCTCCGGTGGCCCTGGCCGCGGCGTGATCACGTACAGCCCGTCCCCGGCGGCGTACGGTCGCAGCCAGGCGTGCCACGTCGGGCGGACCGTGCAGTGCGCCCACCAGAACTCCCAGTGGCCGGCACCCGGTGCGACGCCGTAGCGGTGGGCGACGCCGGGGGCGAGCACGACGAGGTCGCCGGGGGACGCGAGGGTCTCGGTCGCGCCCTGGCGCAGGTGGCCCCGGCCCGCGGTGGTCCAGGTGAACAGCCAGCTGTCGGCGCCGCCCGGCCGGTGGACGCCGTACCCCGTCGGCTGGTCGAAGCGGCCGACGACCACCAGGCCGGGCGGCGGGGCCGGATCGCCGGCCCCGGCAGCGGTCCTGGGCAATCCGTCAGCACGCATGGGCATCCTCCTCGAACCGGCGTCCGCCTAGCGTGACGTACGGATGCCCCTGACCGAAGGAGTGGACGCATGACAGCCACGGACATCACCGCCGGACTCCGGCGGTTCCGCGCGGACGGGTTCATGGTCGCGCGCGGACTGTTCCGGTACGACGAGATCGACCGGTTGTGCGCGCGGTTCACGGCGTTGCACGCGGCGGGCCCGGTGCCGGGGCATTTCGAGCCGCGTCCGGCGGACGGTGATCCGCTCCGGGAGTATCCGCGGGTGATGCACCCGCACGAGATCGACGCGTTGTCGATGGAGGTGCTGCTCGACACCCGGCTGCGCGCGGTGCTCGAAGAGCTGCTGGGCGAGGAGGTGCTGGCGGCCCAGAGCATGTTCTATTTCAAACCGCCGGGAGCCCGGGGGCAGGCCCTGCACCAGGACAACTTCTATCTGCGGGTCGAACCGGGGACCTGTGTGGCGGCGTGGATCGCCTGCGACGAGATCGACCGGGAGAACGGCGGCCTCGAAGTCGTACCGGGAACGCACCGGATGGAGCTGTTCTGTCCCGAAGAGGCCGACGAGGGGGTGTCGTTCGCGCGGGAGTACGTTCCGCCGCCGCCGGGCCTCGAAGCCGTGCCGGTCGACATGGCGCCGGGGGACGTGCTGTTCTTCAACGGCAGTCTGGTGCACGGCTCGCGCCCGAACCGCAGCGCCGACCGGTTCCGGCGGTCGTTCATCGGCCACTACGTCGGGCGGTCGACCGAGCGGATCGGGGCGTACTACCGGACCCTGTCGATGCGGGGCGAGCGGATCGAGCTGCCGGAGAGCGCGGGTGCCGGTCCGTGCGGCACGGAGTTCGAGCCGCACGGACCGCACTAGGTCAGTGGCCCACGATGTCCCGGGCCGTGTACGACCGCTCCAGCTCCTCGATCTCCTTCTCGCTGAGGGTCAGCTCCACCGCCGCCACGGCGTCCTCGATGTGCTGCGACCTGGCGGCGCCGACGATGGGGGCCACCACCGGGTCACGGTGCAGCAGCCAGGCCAGGGCCACCTGGGCGCGGTTGACGCCCCGGTCGTTCGCGACGCGGGTGACGGCCTCGACGATCGTGCGGTCGCTCTCCCGGTAGAGGCGGCTGCCGAAGTCGTCGCTCGCGCTGCGTTCGGTGACGGTGCCCCAGTCGCGGGTGAGGCGGCCCCGGGCCAGCGGGCTCCAGGGCAGGACGCCGACACCCTGGTCCACGCACAGGGGCATCATCTCGCGCTCCTCCTCGCGGTAGAGGAGGTTGTAGTGGTTCTGCATGGAGACGAACTTGGTCCAGCCGTGCCGCTCCGCCGTGTACTGCATCTTGGAGAACTGCCAGGCGTACATCGAACTCGCGCCGAGGTAGCGCACCTTGCCGGCCTTCACCAGGTCGTGCAGCGCCTCCATGGTCTCCTCGACCGGGGTGTGCGGGTCGAAGCGGTGGATCTGGTAGAGGTCGACGTAGTCGGTGCCGAGGCGGCTGAGACTGTGGTCGATCTCGGTCATGATCACCTTGCGGGAGAGGCCGCCGCCGTTGGCGCCGGGCCGCATCCGGCCGTGCACCTTGGTGGCCAGCACGTAGTCGTCGCGCCGGGCGAAGTCGGCGAGCGCCCGGCCCACGATCTCCTCGCTGGTGCCGTCGGAGTAGACGTTGGCGGTGTCGAAGAAGTTGACGCCCGCTTCGAGCGCCTGACGGATCAACGGACGGGAGGCCTCCTCGTCGAGCGTCCACTCGTGCACGCCTCGGTCGGGCAGCCCGTAGGTCATGCAGCCCAGACAGATCCGCGACACGTCCAGGCCCGTCGAACCGAGCTTCACGTACTGCATCGTTGCTGCTCCTGCCTTCGGGGTCGGTACGAGGCGAGCGTACGGCGTCCGGGGTGGAGCGCATTGCTGCCCGCAGGGTGACCGTGCGGCGTGGGAGCGGCAGTTCGGCCGTGCCCTCGGCGCATCCTCGGTGCGGACGACCGGCGCCGGCCGGTCGCGAGCGTGCGGAAGGATCGCGGTGCGGATGCGTCTGATCAGGCTGAGGACTCTGCTCGGGGCGGCCGCGCTGCTGCCGCTCGGTGTCGTGGCGCCCGCGTGGGGCGCGCCGAACCCGTCGCCCGCGCCCGCCGCCGAGGGCCCCGCGACGCTCTGCGCGCCCGCCGGAACCCTGCACGGGCCGGGCGGGCAGCGGGCCTCGGTGTCGCTGTGCCTGGGCGGCGGTACGCCGATGATGGCGGTCTCGGCGCCCGCGACCTGCCGCCGGGCCGCGCTGCCCGCCCGTCCGGTGTGTCTGACGTCGGGTACGTGGACGGCCCGGCGCGCCGGTCAGGAGGTCGCCTCCGGCACGCTGCCCGGCTCGCGGGAGTACCCGGGACCGGGCACGTACGACGTCAAGGCGGACGTCCGGGTCCGCTCCGACCCCGCGGGCGTGGACCTGCGGGGCACGGTGCGGGCCACGCTCACGCTGAGCGCCCCCAAGTCCGCGCCGACGCACCGCGTCGAGGTCGACCGGAGCACCCTGCGGCGCGGTACGGCGACGACCCTGACGTACACGGTGCACCGCGACAGCGAACGCGGTGACGGCAGCGCGCGGTTCGGGCTGATCGGCGAGGAGGCGTCGGGGGTGGAGCTGGCCACGGACGACGCCCGGTGCGTCAATCCGCTGGTCGGCAGCCGCCCCGCGACGACCCGGAACCTGTACGCCCTCGACTGCGCCCTCAACGACCTCCAACCCGGCCGCCCCGCCACCGTGGTGGTCCGCGTCGCGCTGCGCGACACCTGCTCCACCGTCGTGTCGAAGCTGGGCTACTGGATGCCGGAGGGACAGGCGCTCTACACCGGCGGCATGCTGGCCGGGCCGACGGTGGATTGCCTCTAGGCCCTGCGACTCACCCCGCGCTCAGGCCCGCAGGGGCGCTCCCCGACGGCGCAGGGTGCGCGGATCGGCCCGACGGCCCGCTGCCGGTACGGCGCCATGGCCGCGACCGACCAGGCGGGGCCGCCCGGCACGCGGGCCCGGATGCGGTGCGCCTCGGTACGGTGCTCGCGGACGTCGTCCCTCGGCAGGGCGTGGGCGTCCCGCAGGCTGTGCCGCCAGGGGTGATCGGGGCCGTAGTCCGGCAGGCACGCCCCGTGTGGTCCGGGTCCTCGCTCAGCGGGGAGGCCAGGACGCAGCCCGTATCGCTGCCCCGCCGCTGACGACGACGCCGTAGCCGTGACCGGTCATACGAGGTCACCGTCCAACTCCGCTGCCCGGGCGAGGAGTTCCTCGCGGCCGATGGCGTCGGCGCGGGTGGACGGGACCGTGCAGGCGTAGGCACCGGCGACGGCGCCGTAGCGGGCGCACCGGTCGGGGTCCTCGCCGGCCAGCCAGCCGAACAGGAAGGCGGCGGCGAAGGCGTCGCCGGCGCCGTTGGAGTCGACGACCGGGGCGGGCGGCGCCGCGGCGGGCACGTGCGTGAGCGTGCCGTCGACCAGCATGTGGGCGCCCTCGGCGCCGGCCGTGGCGACGACGACACGGGCCCGGCCGCGCGCGGCGATGTCCCGCATGGTCGCCTCGTGGTCGGCGAGGGCGGTGGTGGACACGAAGACGAGGTCCGCCGCGAGGGCGAAGGGCTCGTGGTAGGGGTTGACGCCGTCCCAGTTGTGCAGGTCCGTCGAGACGGTGAGTCCGGCCTCCCGCAGCACGGGCAGGGCCTGGGAGCACGGGTGGGTGATGACGACGTGCGCGTGGCGGGCGTCGGCGGCCAGGGCGCGGAGGGTCTCCTCGGGGAACCGGTCGTCCGGACGGGAGCGCGTGTCGTCGTACAGGGACAGCCGCCGCCCGTCGGGGCCGACCAGGTTGACCGCGCGCTTGGTGCCCGCGGGCTGCGGTACGGCGGTCAGGGCGATGCCGTGCTCCTGGTGGAGGGCGCGGACCAGGTCGCCCTCCGGGTCGTCGCCGATCATGTCGAGGTGGTGGGTGCGCAGGCCCAGGGCGGTCAGACCGACCGCGACGAAGTCCCCGCTCTGTCCGGCGCGGGTCTTGATGCCGGGTCGGATCATGTAGCTGTCGGCGTACGGGAGGGGCAAGTCGGGGACGTGGACGATGGTGTCCACGCCCGCGCCGCCCAGGACGAGGACGTCGGTCTCGGTGCTCATGGGTCGCGTCGTTCCTCTCGGCTCGGAGAGGTGAGTCAAACAGCCCGGCACAGGGACTGCAATAACTTGCAGGAAATTTCGGCAAGTTGGTTTCAGCAGGTGGCGTCGGCCTCGTGCACGGCGGAGCCGCAGGCCGCGGTCGCCCACGGTGCCGGGGAGCCGGACGCCGAGCGGCTTGGCGCGGGTGCGGGGCAGGAAGGAGTGCGGGGCAAGGGATTCGGCGCGGGTCTGCCCGTTGCCCACTCGGCCTCAGCCTGGTCGGCGCCGAGGACTCCGACGCGCCGTGGTCCGGTGAGGGTTCCGGCCCGCCTCGGTACCCGTGGCCGGGATGTTCACGCGGCCGGAGCGAGCAGGTCGAGCGCCCTTTCCCAGCGGAAGTCCGGCCGCCTGCCGTCCTGTTGGGGCTCTCCTGTGTAGGGCTCGCCGAAGCGGACGCCCATGTCGCGCAGCCGTACCAGGCTGTCCCGATAGGCGGGGTGGACGGCGAGCGAGTCGGCCACGCAGGGCAGGGCGGCGACCGGGACGCCCAGGCCGTACGCCTCGCACAGGGTGGCCACGGCGAGGGTGTCGGCGAGGCCCGCCGCCCACTTGTTGACGGTGTTGAAGGTGGCGGGCGCGACGACGACCGCGTCGGGCGGCGGGAACGGGCGCGGGTCGGCGGGGGTGCGCCAGGCGGAGCGGATCGGGCGGCCGGTCAGCGCCTCGACGGCGGCCGTGTCGAAGAAGCCGTTCATCGCGACGGGCGTCGCGATGACCCCTACCTCCCAGCCCCGCTCCTGCGCGGCGGTGACGAGCTTGCCCACGCCGGCGGCGATTCCGGCGGCACAGACGACGACGTAGAGGAAGGGTTTCCCGGTCTGTTCGCTCATCCGTGCACCCTACTGAACCGGCAGCGGCTCCTCCCTTCGCGCCCCGGCGATGCGCCGCTCGTGCTCCTCGATGCGGACGTCGTTGATGCTGGCCTCGCGCCGGGTCATCAGTCCGTGCTCGTCGAATTCCCACAGCTCGTTGCCGTACGACCGCCACCACTGGCCGTCGGCGTCGAGGCACTCGTACTGGAAGCGGACCGCGATGCGGTCGCCGTCGAAGGCCCACAGGTCCTTGCGCAGCGCGTACTCCCGCTCGCGCGCCCACTTCGCGGTGAGGAACTCGACGATCTCGGCGCGGCCGGTGAGGAAGGTGTCGCGGTTGCGCCAGACGGAGTCCTCGGAGTAGGCGAGCGCCACCTTGCGCGGGTCGCGGGTGTTCCAGGCGTCCTCGGCCGCGCGCACCTTCCGCGCGGCGCTCTCGTGGGTGAAGGGCGGCAGGGGCGGGCGATCGGTCATGGGGGCCTCCTGGGCGGATTCGGGAGAACGTGCGTTCTCCGCTACGATCGGCACGGTAGGAGAACGCACGTTCTCGCGTCAAGCAGCCGTCGTGCGGGGAGTGGCCGGACATGGACAGCGCAACCGCCCGGGAGCGGGCACTGGACGCCGCCGAGGAGCTGTTCTACGGCCGGGGCATCCAGTCCGTCGGCATGGACGCCGTCCGTGGCGCCTCGGGGGTCTCGCTCAAGCGGCTGTACCAACTGTTCCCCGCCAAGGAGCAGTTGGTGGAGGCGTATCTGGAGCGTCGCGACGAACGCTGGCGCGAACGGCTCGCCGCCCATGTGGCGCGCACCGAGGACCCCGTGGAGCGGCTGCTCGCCGTCTTCGACTGGCTGGAGAGGTGGTTCGGCGAGGACGGCTTCCGCGGGTGCGCGTGGATCAACTCCTACGGCGAGCTGGGTACGACCTCCGACCGGGTGGCGGAGCAGGTCCGGGCGCACAAGCGGGCGTTCCGGGACTACCTCGCCGGTCTCGTCGCCGACGCGGGACTGCCGGAGGACCTGACCGGGCCGCTCTTCCTGCTCGCCGAGGGCGCCATGGTGACCGCGGGCATCACGGGGAGCAGGCGTCCGGCCGCCGAGGCCCGGGAGGCGGCCCGGCGGCTGGTGGAGTCCCGCTGAGGTCAGGCCGCCGCGAGGGAGGTCACCGTCGCGCGGGCGCGGGACAGGGAGTCCTCGGCCAGGGGAGCGAGATGGGCCAGGTGCGGCATCCGCGAGGCCATGGTCAGCTCGGCCGCGACCAGGTGGAGGTTCTCCGCGGCGACGCCGAGATTGCCGAAGTAGGCCCTCAGATACGGCGTCTGGAAGTCGTCGTGCTCGTGCGGCGTGCCCGGCCCGTAGCCGCCGCCGCGCGCCAGGACCGCCACCACTCGCAGGTCCCTCAGCAGGCTCTCCCCGGTGTCCGGGGCGGTGAACGCGCCGGGGAAGGTGACCCGGTCGATCCATGCCTTCAGCGCCGCGGGCACCGCGAAGTTGTACATCGGCACCCCGAGCAGCAGGGTGTCGGCAGCGCGCAGTTCCTCGATCAGGGGCAGGGTCAGGGCCCACTCCCTCTCCTCCGCGGGGCTCTCGATGAGTGCGGGCACCTTCTCCGGCGCGAGCAGGCCGGCCCGCTGGACGCGTCGGCCGAGGGTGGCCTGGGCCGCGGTCAGCGGAGGCACGGGGTCCGCGCAGAGGTCGCGGTGCCGGTGCCGGCCGGTGCCGTGCGCGGCACGCCAGGTGGTGGCGAACAGCGCGGTGAGCCGTCGGCTCACGGAGTCGGCGGCGGTGTCGGCGCTGGAGTCGATGTGCAGCAGGTTCATCACGGTCACCTCTGTGCGGCGGGATGCGTCACAGAGGTGACGGCATTCGGCGAGGAAAGGTGACCCATGGCCGGGAACGAGAGGCTGGCACGGCGGTTCGAGGCGGAGCGCGGGCGTCTGCGGGCCATCGCCGGCCGGCTGCTGGGCTCGCCCGACGAGGCGGACGACGCCGTGCAGGAGGCCTGGCTGCGGCTGGTGCGTACCGGCGACGACGGCATCGACAGTCTGTCGGCCTGGCTGACCACGGTCGTCTCCCGGATCTGCCTCGACATGCTCCGCGCGCCCGCCGCGCGGCGCGAGGAGCCGTTCGGGGAGCGGCCGCCGGAGCGGGAGGGCGACACGGGTGGCCCGGAGGACGCGGCGGTCCTCGGCGACTCGGTGGGCCTCGCCCTGCTGGTCGTCCTGGACCGGCTGGGCCCGGCCGAGCGGGTCGCGTTCGTGCTGCACGACCTCTTCGGGGTGCCCTTCGACCGGATCGCCCCGGTCGTGGGCCGCTCCCGGCCGGCGGCGAAGAAGCTGGCCAGCCGCGCCCGCCACAAGGTGCGGGGCACACCCGTGGTGCGGGGCGCCGAACTCGACCGGCACCGACGGGTCGTCGAGGCGTTCCTGGCCGCCGCCCGGGGCGGGGACATCGGCGCCCTGCTCGACGTCCTCGCCCCCGGCGTGGTGCGTCACGCGGACCCCGCCGCGCTGCCGCCCGGGATGGCGCCCGAACTGCGCGGCGCCCGAGCCGTGGCGGAGGGGACCGCGCTGCTGCGGGACCGCGCCCGGTGGGCGGCAACGGCCCTCGTCGACGGGCGGGTCGGCATCGTCGTCGCCCCGCGCGGCCGGCTGCTGCTCGCCCTGAAGGTGCGGGTCGAGGGGGAGCGGATCGCCGGGTACGAGGTGATCGCCGCCCCGGAGCGGCTGCGCGACATCGAGGTGGCCGTTCTCGACCCCGAGGGGCCGACTCGGACCACCAGGACGGATGAAACGCGCACGCATCTGTGTTGAATGGGGTTGCCAGTCGCACGAACACGACGATGGGACCGATGCCATGCCTCTCGAGGGCGAGTACGAACCCAGCCCGACCCAGTGGGTGCGCGAGCAGGTGGAGCTGTACGAGAGCTCCGGCGGCACCAAGGGGACGACCCTGCGGGACACCGGGATGCCGGTGATCCTGCTGACCACCCGGGGCGCCAGGAGCGGCAAGATCCGCAAGACGCCGCTGATGCGGGTCGAGCACGAGGGCCGGTACGCGGCGGTCGCCTCGCTGGGCGGGGCGCCCAAGCACCCGGTCTGGTACCACAACGTCAAGGCCGACCCCCTGGTGGAGCTCCAGGACGGCCCGGACAAGCGGGACATGACGGCCCGTGAGATCACCGGCGCGGAGAAGGCCGAGTGGTGGGAGCGTGCGGTCGCGGCCTATCCGCCGTACGCCGACTACCAGAAGAAGACCGACCGCGAGATCCCCGTCTTCGTCCTGGAGCCGGTCGACGGCGACTGACCCGCCGGGAGAAATCTTGCGCCGGGGACGCATGAACCCGCGTCCGCCGGGCACCCGCGTGTCAGGCCCCGCCGCGTTCCCCCGTCGCGGCGGGGCTTTCCCGTGCCTCCTGGGCGGCACGGTCGGTGATGTCCAGGAAGATCTGCTCCGCCTCCGGTACGGCGTCGGCGACGGCCCGCTTGATCCGTACGGCGACCTCCTCGACCTCTTCGCTGTCCAGGCCCGGCATCAGATCGACCCGGGCGGCCACCAGGGCCGTCTCCAGGCCCGTCTTCATGGTGAACAGCGCCTCCACGCTGTCGATCTCCGGTTGTTCCCGGAGCAGGGCCCGGATCCGGTCCGTGGCCTCGGGGTCGGCGGCCTCGCCGATCAACTGGGCCCGGGCGTCGCGGCCGAGCCGGTAGGCGACGTACACGAGCAGCCCCCCGATCGCGAGGGAGGCGGCGGCCTCGTAGACGACCTGCCCGGTGACCATGTGCAGGGCCATGCCCGTCAGGGCGAGGGTCACGCCCAGTACCGCGGTGCCGTCCTCGGCGACGACCGTGCGCAGCGCCGGGTCGCGCAGGCCGCCCGCGGCGAGGCCGCCCTGCCGGTTCGCCTGGTACAGGGCCCGCGCCAGCGAGGCCCCCTCGGCGAGGAGGGCGACGGCGAGCACGATCATTCCGGCGACATAGCCCTCCAGCTTCTCCTCGCCGCCGTTCCGTAAGGCCTCGACGCCCTGGAGGAAGGAGAAGCAGCCACCCATGACGAAGATCCCCACGGCGGCCAGCAGCGACCAGAAGAAGCGTTCCTTGCCGTAGCCGAAGGGGTGCCGCCGGTCGGGGGGACGGCGGCTGCGGCGCAGCGCGGCGAGCAGGAAGACCTCGTTCACGCTGTCGGCCACCGAGTGGGCCGCCTCCGACAGCAGGGCCGGGGACTGGGCGAGCAGTCCGCCGACCGCCTTGGCCACCGCGATGACCAGGTTCGCCGCAAGCGCCACCAGCACGGTGACCCGCGTCCCGCGGTCCGCGGTCCTCTCCTTGTCGCTCATCCCCGCCGAATGCCCCACAAGGAGCCGATCACACCGTGCCGACCGCCGAAAACGGGGGACCCGGGGAGTGTCCGAGAGGGAGGAGCACGACATGCCCGACGACGGCAACGCGGCATACGGCCACAAGTCGTTCACCCGGTCCAAGAGCCATTTCGCGGACCGGATCACCGCCGACGGCCGGGACGGCTGGCCGGTGGAGGCGGGCCGCTACCGGCTGGTCGCCAGCCGTGCCTGTCCCTGGGCGAGCCGGGCGGTGATCTCCCGGCGGCTGCTCGGCCTGGAGGACGCGCTGTCGCTGGCCGTCGCCGACCCGATCCAGGACGACCGCAGCTGGCGCTTCACGCTCGACCCGGAGGGCCGCGACCCGGTGCTCGGCATCCGCTTCCTCGCCGAGGCCTACGACGCGCGCGAGCCGGACGCGCCCGGCGGGGTGAGCGTGCCCGCGATCGTGGACGTGCCGAGCGGAAAGCTGGTCACCAACGACTACCAGCGCATCACCCTGGACCTCGCCACCGAGTGGGCGGCCCTGCACCGGGAGGGGGCTCCCGATCTGTATCCCGCAGGGTCGCGGGAGGAGATCGACCAGGTGATGGCGGAGGTGTACGAGGACGTCAACAACGGCGTGTACCGGGCCGGGTTCGCGGTGGACCAGGAGGAGTACGAGGCGGCCTGCGCGGGCGTGTTCCGGCGGCTTGAGCTGCTCTCGCGGCGCCTCGAGAAGCGGCGCTATCTGGTCGGGGACGCCATCACGGAGGCGGACATCCGGCTGTTCACGACGCTGGTGCGGTTCGACGCCGTCTACCACGGTCACTTCAAGTGCAACCGGTGGAAGCTGGCGGAGGACCCGGTGCTGTGGGCGTACGCCCGGGACCTGTACCAGACGCCCGGCTTCGGGGACACCGTCGACTTCGATCACATCAAACGGCACTACTACCAGGTGCACACCGGTATCAACCCGACCGGTGTCGTGCCCCTCGGACCGGACCTGTCCGGCTGGCGGAGCCCGCACGGGCGCGAGAGGCTGGGCGGTCGGCCCTTCGGCACGGGAACACCGCCCGGGCCTGTACCCGCGGCCGAGCGGGTAGCGGACCGAGGACGACCCTGAATCAAGGAGGCAGACGTGGCCAAGCAGAAGCAGCAGAAGCTCAAACTCCCCCTGGCCTACAAGCCCATGGGGTTCGCGATGGGCTGGGCGGGCGGCGCCCTGGCGGGACTCGTCTTCAAGACGACCTGGAAGGCGATCCGCCACGAGGACGACGCCCCCGATGCCCTGGACCGGGAGCGCGGCTGGGGCGAGGTCCTCCTGGCGGCCGCGATCCAGGGCGCCATCTTCGCGGTGGTCCGCAGCGCCCTGAACCGCACCGGCGCCAAGGCCGTCGAACGGTCCACGGGCGTGTGGCCCTCCGGCGACGAGATCAAGAAGGCCAAGGCCAAGGCCGAGGTGAACGCCTGAGCCCTGGGCCCTGTCGTCACCTTCCCGTCGTCCGCCCGGAGGGCGGGCCGCGCGCGTCTGACGACAGGGCCTAGCCCTGTTTCGGCGACGTGGGTGTCACCTTGCGCAGGGTGAAGGAGTGGCCGGCCGGGTCGGCGTAGCCGCGTTCCTCGAAGGGACCCGAGGCGTCCTTGGTGTCCAGCGGGCGCCCGCCCAGGCCGACCACCCTGCGCTCGGCCTCGTCCAGGTCCTCCACCACGAAGTCGAGGTGGGCCTGGAGTGAGTTCTCCGGGCGCGGCCAGCTCGGCGGGGTGGCGTTCACATCGCGGCGGAAGGCCAGCCGGGTGCCGTCCGCGCCCCGGATCTCCACCCGGTTGGCGTTCGCCTCCGTCTGCTCACCCTCCAGCAGTTCCGTGTAGAAAACGGCGAGCTTCTCGGGCTCGGCACAGTCGAGCACCAAGACCCCCGCTTTCACCAGTGCCATGTCTCCTCCGTACGGTCCACGGGCGCGGGGCCGAACTGCCCCGCGCCCTTTACCGTCCGGATATCCCGGCCCGCCGAAATCAGTCCGCGACCCGTCAGTCCGCGACCAGCCACGCCCCGTCGCGCATCAGCTCGCGCCCGGCGAGCTCGTTCGCCTCGCGCCACGCCTGGACGCGCTGCGGACGCACCCGGAAGTACAGGTAGGCGGTGGTGAGTTCGCGCGGGTCGAAACCGGTCGTGGCGGCGAACCGGTCCCCCTCGCCCTCACGCAGCCCGTCCGGCGTGAGCGCCTCGACACCGCCCTCGATCATCACCACGTCCCGGGTCGGCCCGAGCCCCAGCCGCACCACTCCGGTCGCCTTCAGGTTCCGGCCCGTGGGGCTCGCGGCCGGGGTGGCGAGGAGCAGCGTCTCGCCGTCCCACAGGAAGGACAGCGGCACCAGATAGGGCGCTCCCCCGTCGGGTGCGGCGGTGGCGACCCACACGTCCTCGTCGTGCTCCAGGCGGTGCAGGGTGTCGAGCTTGCGCTGCTTCGCGGGACGTGCGGGCGGCGGGGTCATCGCGGGCTGCCTCCAGGACGAGCGGGTGTTCGGTGCGGCCCAGTCTCGCAGCGGATGATCACATACGTCCCCGGATTTCCGCCAGTTCCGCCGCCGCCGCGCTCAGCAGCAGCTCCAGCGCCGCCGGGTAGGAACTGCGCCGCATGTCGGCGACGAGATGAGGAGCGGTCGCGGCGATGTGCGGGTGGGTGTCCGCGGGCAGCCGCGCGTACGTCGCCTGCCATACGGCGTACTCGGCGTCCTGGGCCGCCCGGGGCAGGGCCCTGCTGGCGGAGTCCAGGGCGCCGAAGGCGAGGGCCTGGTCGACGAAGGCGTGGTAGACGCGCACCGCGTCGGCGTCGGGGAAGCCGGCCTGCCGCAGCACGCCGAGGCCGGTCTCCACGGCCTCGATCTCGTGCGCCCGTCCGGTCACCCGGTAGGCGCTGAGCACGGCGGCCCGGGGATGGGCGAGCGCTCCCGCGTGCATGCGCAGGCCCAGCTCGCGCAGGTCGGCCCGCCAGTCGCCGGTGCGCCGCCAGGTCCGCAGCGTCCGTCCGATCAGTTCGTCGGCGATGGCGAGCATCAGGTCGTCGGTGTGCCGGAAGTAGCGGTACAGGGAGCTGGGGTCGGCGCCGAGGGCGCGGCCGAGGCGGCGTACGGACAGGGCCTCGGCGCCGTGCTCCTCGATCAGCCGCAGCGCGGTGGCCACGATCAGCTCCTCGGACAGCACGACGCCCTGTTTGGTGGGGCGCCTGCGCCGCCGGTCGGCGGCGGGGACGACACGGTCGGTCATGCTGCCTCCCTCGGTCCGGGTGGCCGCACCTTATGACAACACCGTTGACCTGTGAAGTGCGCGGCCAGTTTCATGTGCGGTCACCGGGGCCGAACGCGGCCCCCTGGTGCGAGCGGAGCCCGCCATGACCGACACACCCCCAGCCCTGGACCCACCCGCGCTGCGCAAATCCCTCGGCGTCCTCGACGGCGTCGCCATCGCCGCCTCCAGCACGGCGGCCACCACCAGCATCGGCATCGGCCTCGGGGTCACCGCCGGAGTCGTCGGCCTGCACCTGCCGGCGATCATGCTGCTGGCCTTCCTGCCCGTGCTGGGCATCGCGGGCGCCTACGCGCGGCTCAACCGGGTGGAGCCGAACGCGGGCAACGGCTATGTGTGGGTGGGCCGTTCGCTGAATCCGTGGCTCGGCTTCATGGTCGGCTGGGTGACCCTCGTGGCGACAGTGGCCTTCCTCGCCTACACCACGGCGGTCACCGGCTCGGCGATCATCCAGCTCGCCGAGGACGCGGGCGTGCACCGGCTCGGCGGCCTGGACCTGGATCCGGGGTCGACCGCGCAGACCACCGCGGTGGGCATCGGCGTCCTGGCGGCGGTCACCGTCACGGCCGTCACCGGCGTCCGCAAGGCGGCCCGCCTCCAGGGCTGGCTGCTGGTCTTCGAGTACGCCGTCCTGCTCGGCTTCTGCGGCTACGGCATCGTCACCGGGCCGCACGACTTCAGCCTGAGCTGGTTCGACCCGTTCGCCATACCGTCACCGACGGCGCTCGCCCAGGGACTGCTGCTGTCGGTGTTCTGCTACTGGGGCTTCGAGGCGGCGTTCACCGTCAACGAGGAGGTGCGCGACCCCCGGGAGGCCTCGAAGGCCGGCTTCACCACCCTGTTCACCATGCTGGCGCTGTTCCTGCTCGGCTCTGTCGCCTTCCAGCGCGTCCTGTCCGAGGAGGAGTTGGCCGGTCACGGCGCCGAGGGCCTGGCCTTCTTCGGGGAGCGGCTCGCCGACCAGCCGCTGGCGGCGCTGCCCTTGGTGGCGCTGATGTTCTCGGCGGTCGCCTCGCTCCAGGCGGGGGTGATCCCGGCGGCCCGGGGCATGTTCGCCATGAGCCGGGACCGTACGCTCGGACCGGTGTGGTCCAAGGTCAGCCCCCGGTACGGGACTCCGGCCGCCGGGACGCTGCTGATCGGCGCGCTCGCGGCGGCGGTCGCGACGCTCGCCCTGGTCATCCCGCGGCTCGCGGACATGATCATGGCGACGGTGAGCGCCGTGGGCATCGTGGTCGCCCTGTCCTACGCGCTCACCGCGCTCGCCGCCGCCGTCCGCTTCCGCTCCCTTCTGCGCGAGGACTGGCGGCAGGGGATCCGCGCGGTGGTGCTGCCCACGCTGAGCGCACTGACCCTGCTCGGGCTCGGCGGCTACCTGGGCTGGTCCTTCGCCACCTCCGCCGACCACTTCCAAGTCAGCGCGAACAACGGCTGGTTCCTGCTGGCCACTCCCCTGGCGATGATCGCCTCCGGCTTCCTGGCCGCCGCCTGGGCCCGCTTCGTGCGCAAGTCGCCGTACTTCCGCACGGGCCGGGGCACCGACGCCGAAGCGCTGCCCGCTGCGCTGGGCGTGCCGCGATAGGCCGTCGGTCGGATGCGGCGCCATCGTGGCTGGTCGCACCCGCGCGGCGGAGCCGCAGTTCGATACAGCCCCGCGCCCTCGAAGGGGCGCCACCGAACCGTAGTTGACTTGCCTCCGACCTTCCGAGGAAAGCGAAACATGCACGCAGATCTCATCTTCACGGGCGGCCCCGTCCTCACCCCCGAGGGCCGGACCGCCACCGCGGTGGCCGTCACCGGCGATCGCATCACGGCCGTAGGACGGGACGAGGTACGGGAACTCGCCGGGCCGCGCACCGAAATCGTCGACCTCGCCGGGCGGCTGCTGCTGCCCGGGTTCCAGGACGCGCACGTCCATCCCGTTCCCGCGGGTCTCGAGCTCACGCAGTGCGATCTGACCGGGGCGAGAACGGCCGCCGAGTCGGTCGCCGCCGTACGGGCCTACGCCGAGGCGCACCCGGAGCGGGAGTGGATCACCGGGGGCGGCTGGTCGATGGAGGCGTTCGAGGGCGGTACGCCGACCAGGGAACTCCTCGACGCGGTGGTGCCCGACCGGCCGGTGTACCTGCCGAACCGCGACCATCACGGCGCCTGGGTCAACAGCCGGGCCCTGGAACTCGCCGGGGTCACCCGCGACACGCCCGACCCGGCGGACGGGCGGATCGAACGGGACGCGTCCGGCGCGCCGAGCGGCACGCTCCAGGAGGGCGCGATGCAGCTCGTGGGGCGGCTCACTCCCCCGGCCACGGCCGAGGACCGGCTCGCCGCACTGCTGCACGCCCAGCGCCATCTGCACGCGCTCGGCATCACGGCCTGGCAGGACGCGCTCGTCGGGGACTTCCTCGGGATGGACGACCCGGCCGAGGCGTATCTGGCGGCGGCCCGCGACGGCTCGCTGACCGCGCGGGTCGTCGGCGCCCTGTGGTGGGACCGCGGCCGGGGCGCCGAGCAGATCCCCGAACTCGTCGAGCGTCGGCAGGCGTTGAGCCACGGCCGGTTCCGCGCCGGGACCGTGAAGCTGATGCTGGACGGGGTCGCGGAGAACGGCACGGCCGCGCTGCTGGAGCCGTATCTGGACAAGTGCGGCTGCGCCACGGCCAACCGTGGCACGAGCTTCGTCGACCCGGGCCAACTGCCCAAGTACGTGACCGAGTTGGACGCGCTCGGCTTCCAGTGCCACTTCCACGCGCTGGGCGACCGGGCCGTACGCGACGCGCTGGACGCGATCGAGGCGGCGCGGTCCGCCAACGGGCCGAGCGACACGCGGCCCCACCTGGCACATCTCCAGGTCGTGCACCCCACCGACGTGCCGCGGTTCGCGGCGCTCGGCGCCACGGCGAACATCCAGCCGCTGTGGGCGGCGCACGAGCCGCAGATGGACGAGCTGACGATCCCGTTCCTCGGGCCCGAACGGGCCGGGTGGCAGTACCCGTTCGGCGCGCTGCTGCGCTCCGGGGCCCGGCTCGCCGCGGGCAGCGACTGGCCGGTCAGCAGCCCCGATCCGCTCCAGGGCGTCCATGTGGCGGTGAACCGGGTAGAGCCCGGGGGCTCGGGGCCGGTGTTCCTGCCGGACGAACGGCTGGGGCTCGCCGAGGCGCTGACCGCGTACACGGCCGGATCGGCGTATGTGAACCATCTCGACGACACCGGTCAGGTGCGCCCGGGGGCGCTGGCGGATCTCGTGGTCCTGGACCGCGACCCGTTCGCCGGGCCGCCGGAGGAGATCGCCGACACGCGAGTGGTGCAGACCTTTGTCGGGGGCGCGCGAGTATACGCAGCTCAACAGGGTTGAGCAGTAACGGAGATCACGGCATGGTCACGGTGTAGATCGTTTTCGGACTGGGAAGTCTCGTTCCGCTTCTCGATTCAACTTGCGTATCGGGCAAGCGAGTTCGAAAGGACCCCACCCCCATGCCCCAGGACGTCAGGTTCGACCTGCCCTTCGGCACGCCCTCGGAATCGACCGGCCGACCACCACACGGCCGGTCGATTCCCTTGCCAGGACCACCGCTTGAAGGGAACCCGGTGTGAGATCTCGAGTCGTAGGCAGTGATCCGGAGATATCCACCGGCAGCCCCGTCCCGGCGCGGCCAGGCGTCCTGTTCCAGCCGGAGGAGGCGGGCAGCGCCCTGGCCCGCCTCTTCGCACAACTCGCCAGAACACGCACGGAGGAGTTCCGAGAACGCCAGGACGCCGCCCAACGGCGGCTCGAAGCACTCGGCTCCCCTCGATCCGGCACCACGCTGCACGTGGAGGGGGCCCTCCGGCCCGCGCCCCGCGCGTTCCTCCCGCCCGACGAGGAGGGCCGCGCCAGGCTGCGCCGGCTCGACGCCGGCCTGCGCCTGATCGAGACGGCCTTCCCCGAGGTCAGCACCGATGCCGAGGTCTGCCGGCTGACCTGCGCGATGCTGGAGGGGGCGTGGCGGAGCCGGGCATTCGCCCCGCCGCGCGAGGAGGAGCGGACCAACGTATGCGAATGCGTGTTGTGCCGTCGGCTGCCGACGCCCCCCGAGCGCACACTGGCCGACTACGGCTGGCGGCAGAGCGCCGGCCGTCCCCTCGCCGTCAAGACCTGGCCGTACCACCGGGAACTCGACAGCGTCCTCACCGGTGGCTGGGTTCTGGCCCGGCTGATGAACGACCTCGAAGGCGACCTCGGCTACCGCCACCGCTTCGAGGACGACATCCTGCTCTTCCACGAGTACAAGCGCGTGATCGACACCATCGACACCACGCACCTGACCCGGCTCATCGAAGGCCGCCTGGCCGAGAACTTCAGCACCAACACCGCACGGGCCCTGGTCTGCGGGCTCTTCGCCGCCCACAAGAGGTCCGTCGACGAGTACTGGCTGCAGCAGCACGACGCGGGTAACGTCGTCCTCCCCCAGACCAACCCGCTCGGCCAGAGCACCTACTCGCTCCTGCAGATGATGGACTGCCTGTTCTGGCACGTCTCACCCGACACCGAGCTCTGGCAGGAGGAACACCTCGCCTCCCTGCTGCTGTGCCGCGTCGTCGACGACATGTCCGACGTCCGGGCCGACGCGCTCACCGGCGAGATCAGCAACTTCTGGCTCGCCGACATGCCCACCCACACCAAGACCCTCTACGCCGCCGGTGCCATCGCCCTGATCAAGTACGGCTGCCTGCCCGAGGCGCACGAGACGATGTGGAACTCCTGGCTGATGCCCAGCACCATCGTCTGGATGGGGCTGACGGGGCGCCACGCCCTGTGGTTCGACGGCATCACCGAGAACCTGCCCCCGGCCGAGGACTGCCCGCTGTGCGACCTGCAGCCCAACGCGTGCACCGGCATCCTCACCCACGGAACGACCCTCACCATCGCCCCCCGGCCCACCGCACCGGCCCTGAGCCCCGGGACCGCGGAGCTGTCCGCGCGCTGCCGGGTCCAACACCCCGGAACGTGGGAGCTGTTCGACGCCGAGCTGCACGCCTTCGAAGCGCTGCACGGCCCCTGGCACGGCAACGTCGACACCACCTGGGACATCCTGCGCCGCACCTACCTCGCCGCCGTGGAGGCGGCCGGCGCCGCACCGGACACGGCCCGCGCTCGCCAAATCCAGGAGGACTCCGGCGCGGTCGGAGCGGAGTACTACCACACCCTGCACGACCCGCGGACCGGGCGGGAGGACACCGCACTGCTCGCCTACATGTTCGGCTGTGCCCACCCGCACTTCCTCTGGAACGCCACGGGACACCGTCCCGGGGACGTGGCGGGCGACTGGCTCGACGGCTGACGCCGGGATCTCGTCCCGGAAACAGGAGGACGCCGCCCGGCCGTTTGTTCAGCCGGGCGGCGTCCTCCCAGGTCCTATACGGCGAACTCGACCGGCAGGCTGTCCAGCGGGGACATCCAGGTGGACGCGGTCGAGGTGAGCTCCTCCGGCGGCACGGCCAGCCGCAGGCCCGGCAGCCGGTGCAGCAGGACGTCCACCGCGACCTCGATGACGGACATCCCGATGTTCTGCCCGGGGCACTCGTGCGGGCCCGCGCCGAACGCCAGGTGCGCCTGATTGCCGTGCACCGAGACGCTCGGGTCGGGCCGGATCTCCGGGTCGAGGTTGCCCGGCGCGAGACCGAGGACGAGCAGGTCGCCCTCCTCGATGCGGTGCCCGCCCAACTCGACGTCGCTGGCGGCGAACCGCCCCGGCAGGACGGCCAGCGGCGGGGAGTTCCACATGGCCTCCTCCACCACCGCCGAGATGTTCAGCTGACCGCTGATCAGCCCGGAGAGCCGGGAGGCGTCGGTCAGCACCAGCTCCAGCACCCGGGCCAGCAGGCTGGTCGTGACGTGCGCGGCGATCAGCACCGCGCGCAGGTGCAGCACGACCTCGTCGTGGTCGAGCGCCGCGTGGTGCTCCAGCAGGCCGGTGGCGAGGTCGGAGCCGGGTTCGGACCGCCTGCGCTCGGCGAGTTCACCGAAGATCTCCCGGATCACACCGTCGTGCCTGACGGCGTCCTCGCCGCCCTTCATCACCTGGGCGCAGGACTCGACCAGGCGCCGCCCCTCCGCCTCGGCGAGCCCCAGCACGCGGGCGATCACGAGCATCGGCAGTAAGTCGGCGTAGTCCGCGACCAGATCGGCGCGGCCGGTGCCCGCGAACGTGTCGATCTGCTTGTTGGCGAAGTGCGTGGCGTGGCGCCGGATACCGCGGTCGGCGGCGGACTGCAGCCCGTCCTTGACGGCGCCGCGCAGTCGGCGGTGGGCCTCGCCGTCCTGGGACACGCAGTCGGGGCGCCAGGCGAGCATCGGGATCAGCGGGGAGTTCTCCGCGATCCGGCCCTCCCGCCAGTCCCGCCAGATCCGTCCGTCCCGGGCGAACTGGCTGGGGTTGTCGAGCACGCGCCGACTGTCCCGGTAGCCCAGGACCAGCCAGGCGGGGATGTCGCCCTCCAGCAGCACCGGGGCGACGGAGCCGTGTTCCTTGCGCAGCCGCTCGTAGATGGCGCGCGGGTCGGTCGCGGCCTCGGGCCCGTAGAGCCGGACCAGTTCGGCCGAACCGTGCGCGACCGGGCAGCCGCGGGGAGTCTCGGGAGTGTCGGGGTTCTGGTCGTTCATCGGGGCTCCAGGGCGACGACGGAGCGTTCCTTCAAGTGACGCATCAGGGTGATCAGCACGTCACGGCTGGAGGCCCGGTCGCGGGCGTCGCAGACCACGATCGGGGTGTGGGGGGAGATGTCCAGGGCGTCCCGGATCTCCTCGATGGGGTGTTCCTTGGAGTCGGGGAAGACGTTCAGGGCGATCACGAAGGGCACCTCCTGGCGCTCCATCTCCTCGATCGCCCGGAAGCTGGAGGCGAGCCTGCGGGTGTCGACCAGGACGACCGCGCCGAGCGCGCCCTTGAACAGGCCGTTCCACAGGAACCAGAACCGCTCCTGGCCCGGGGTGCCGAACAGGTACAGCATCAGGCTCTCGTTGATGCTGATCTTGCCGAAGTCGAGACTGACGGTGGTCTCGGTCTTGTCGGCGACCCCGATGAGGTGGTCGACGTCGGCGCTCGCCTGGGTGAGGGTCTCCTCGGTGGTGAGCGGCTTGATGTCGCTCACCGAGCGGACCATGGTGGTCTTCCCGGTGCCGAACCCGCCGGCGATCATCACCTTCACCGAGCGGGTGGCACCGGAGGCCGGCCCGCCGGGGTGGTCAAAGCCTTTCAAGTCCACTGAGTACCTCCTCAAGGAGCGCGAGGTCGGGCCCGCGGCCGGCGCCGTGCGCCGGGATGGGGTCACGGGCTTCGACGCGGCCTGCCTCGAGCAGATCCGCCAGCAGCACCGCGAGAATGTTGAAGGGCAATCCGAGATGGGCGCCGAGTTCGGCCACCGACAGCGGATCGCGGCAGCGCCGGAGGATCTCCTCGTGCTCGTGCTGCATCCCCGGGAGGGGGGCCGTGAGGGTCACGATGAGGGTCGCCACGTCGAGGCTGGACGCCGAACCGCCCGGTCCGCTGCGCCCCTTGGTGAGGACGTAGTAGCGCTCGAGACCGGACGGATCCGTGGGCCGGCGGGGAGCACTCATCCAGAGTGCTCCTCCAGGCGCGGAGTGGTGCCGAGCAACTCGCCCATCCTGCGCGCCAGGTCCCTCATCTGATGTCCGAGCAGCCCCTGGTCGAGGCCCTCGCGGGCGAGCACGCCGAGATACGTCTCGACCCCGGCCCGTACGACGAACAGGTGGCCGCCGTCGACCTCGATCATGGCCAGCCTGAGCTGCCCCGCGTAGGCGGGGAACTGCTCGGCGACCGGCTGGGCCAGCGCCTGCAGTCCCGCCACCACGGCGGCGAAGCGGTCCACGTCGTCGGGGTCTTCGGCGCCGTAGGAGGTGATGGCCTTGCCGTCGCTGGAGGCCACCAGCGCGAAGCGGATCTCCGGGATGGACTCCACCAGATCGCGGAGCGCCCAGCTCACGTCGGTTCCCTGCTGCGTCATACGGACTTGTCGCTCTCTTCGGTCTGGGGCTCGGTGGACTCGCGGCCCGCGGTGGCGTCGGGGCCGTCGCCGGGCCCGCCCGCGCCGGGCTCGCGGCCCGCGGTGGCGAAGGCGGCCAGGCCGGCGAAGGACGCGTCCGGCGGGACGGCCGCGACCGCGGCCCCCTCGCTGCGTTCGGTGCGTTCGGCCGGCTCGTGGCGGGCCGCCTCGCTCCGCCTGCTGCGGCGCCGGGGCAAGCCACCGGGCGTGGTCTCCACGCCGTCACCCGCGTCCGCCCCGGCCGGCGCGGAGGCGACGGTGGCGCGGGCCGCGAGTCCGGTGGCGGTCGCCGCGGTCCGGGGCGCCGGGACGGTCGGAGCGGCCGACGCGGTGGGTGCGGCGGAGGCGGCCAGGGGGCTGAAGTACTTGTGCGGGACCACGACGACCACCGAGGTGCCGAGCCACGGCGAGTCCGCGTAGGTGACGCGGATGCCGTAGCGGCGGGCCAGGCTGCCGACGACCCGCAGGCCGATGCTGGCGTCCTCGGAGATGCCGCCGAGGCCCGCGCCCGCCGCGGTGCCGGCCAGGGCGTGCTCGGCCTCGCGCTTCTTCTCCTCGCTCAGGCCCTTGCCGGAGTCCTGGATCTCGATGCCGACGCCGTTGGGCACCTCCTTGCCGGAGACGACCACCGGCTCGGTGGGCGGCGAGTAGCGGGCCGCGTTGTCCAGCAGGTGGGCGAAGATCAGCGTGAGGTGGTCCACCAGGCCGCCGTCGACGCCGAGTTCGGGCAGATGGCGTACCTCGACCCGGTGGAAGTCCTTGATCCGGCCGATGCCGCCGCGGACCACACTGAGCAGACGCTGCGGCTCCTGCCACTGCCGGCCCGGGCGGTCGGAGCCGCCGAGCACGCCGACGCTGGCGGCGAGACAGTCGGCGGGGCCGATGGCCTGGTCCAGCTCCATCAGGCCGCGTGCCACGGACGGCAGCCGCCCGTGCTCGCCCTGCATCTCGTGCAGCCGGCCACGCAGTTTGCTGGTCAGGACGTGGATGCGGTTGCCGATGCTGATCACGGCCTGCTCGGCGGAGGTCGAGCGGTTGAACTCGGCCTCGACGCCGATCAGCGCGGTCCTGAGCACCTTGCGCAGCTCGGCCTGGAGCTCGGTGCTGACCTTGGCGCACTGGTTCGTCACCGGCAGCAGGTCGTCGACCGCCTCGCCGGCGCGCAGCCGCTCCAGCGCGTCGGGCAACTGCTCCCCGGCGAGCCGGGCCACCGCGTCGTACTGGTGGCTCAGCTGGTCCTTGAAGACGTCGGCCTGGTCGGCGAGCTGGGCTTCGTAGGACTGGGCCTGTCCGGCGAGCCGCTCCTCGAACGCCCGCACCTGCTCGGCGAGCCTCTCCTCGAACGCCCGCGCCTGCTCGGCGAGTTGTGCTTCGTAACCGGCGGCCTGCTCGGCGAACCGGCCTTCCACGGCGGCGCGTTCGGCGTCCTGGGCGACCCGCTCGGCGGCGAACTTCCGTTCCAGGCCCGCCACGTGCTGCTGCCACTGCTGCGAGTGCTCGGCCTGCGCGGTGCGGAACTCGCTCTCGGCGCGGCGTGCCTGCGTCCGGGTGCGGATCAGCAGCCGTACGCACACACTGCTCGCCGCGGTGGCCGCGGCACCCGCGACGGCGGCGGTTATTCCCTCGGAGCTCATGAAGGTCGCGGCGACCGTCCCGCCTCCTAAGGCCAGCGGCATCAGCCACCAGCTGTACCAGGCGACAGGGGCCCGCGCCGCCGGGGGCGGAGTGGCGAGTTCCATCTGCATCCTTCGAACCAACGCGATCGAACAGGGGGGGTGTGCAAGAGGGCCGCACTACCGGGTCAACTCGCGGCGCCGTAGGGGAGCTTATCGGGTTGGAGGGCAAAAGGATCAACCACTCCCGGTCCACGGAGGTGAGGGTTCCGTCACTCTCCGCCAGGAATCGGTCATTCATGAACCTGGACAGGTGTCTGGTTATTATGGACACCTGTCTATCGGTGAAGGAGTGGAACGATCATGGACGCGGTCGCGAACGTGCTGGTGGGCCTGGTGGCCGCGCTGCACCTCTACATCCTGGTGATGGAGATGTTCCTGTGGCAGAAGAAGCCCGGACGGTCCCTGCACGGCTTCGGTCCGGAACTGGCCCGCACGACCGCTCCGCTCGCCGCCAACCAGGGTCTGTACAACGGCTTCCTGGCCGCCGGCCTGGTCTGGGGGCTCGTCGCGGACGACCCGACGGGCTACCGCGTCCAGGTCTTCTTCCTGGTCTGCGTGGTGATCGCGGGGGTGTTCGGCGCGGCCACCGCGTACCGCCGCATCCTGGTGGCGCAGGCCCTGCCCGGCGCACTCGCCCTGGCCGCCGTCCTGGTGGCCGGATGAGCGCGCCCCCGCCCGCGGACCCGAGGACCGCCCGCACCCGGGAACGGCTGCGCCGGGCCCTGCTCGACGAGTGCGCCGAATGGCCGCTGGCCCGGGTCTCGGTGGCCGCGGTGGTACGCCGCGCCGAAGTCGGCCGGGCCACCTTCTATCTGCACTACGACGGCCTGGAGGCACTGGCCGTCGACGCCTGCGCGGACGTCGTGCGCGAGGCCGTGGAGGCCCTGCACGCCTGGCGGGGCCGCCCCGACCCGGTGCACGCGCCGCCCGCGCTCGTGGAGTTCTTCGCCTCCCTCGCCCCGCACTCCGCGCTTTACCGGGAGTTGCTCGCCCCGGGCGGCGGCGGCCCACTCGGCCGGGTCCTGCACCGCGACCTCAGGGCGTACAGCCTGCGCGAGCGGGAACTGGCGGGCGCGGCGGACGCCCCCCTCGTCGCGTCCGCCGTCGCCGCCACCTTCGCCGGAGTGCTGGCCGACTGGCTGCACGGCCTGATCGAGGCCACCTCCGAGGAAGTGGCCCACCAGGTCTGGCAGTTGCTGGTCGCCCTGCACGCGAGCCGCTGACGGTCACTTGCAGCCGAAGCCGTCCGCCAGCCGCGGCCAGGCCTCCACGCCGTCGGGAGTGCGGACGTACACCTTCGCCGGGTCGTCCTTGACCAGCCACAACTCCCGTTCCTCGTAACGGTGTCCGGTGTCGCGGGCGTCGGCGGGCATCCGGACGTCCCCGTCGTAGGGGGACGTGAGCGCACCCGGGGGCAGCACACCGGCCGGATCGCGGGCGTACGTCTTGGCGTCCACGCCCCGGCCCATCGCCAGGAAGTGGGCCCGCTGCCAGTCGCAGTGGTCCGGGCCCGCGTTGCTGTGCACGGTCGTGACCGGCACCCGCCCGCCGTCCCGGTCGGTCCAGATCTCGTACCACTGGGAGTCGGTGAAGCTCGCGGGGAGTTCGGCCGGGTCGCAGGAGGCGCTGGTCTCCGGTCCCCAACCGGGCCGGTTCCTCCCGTCCTTGGCGACGACGACCGCGACCTTGGTGCGGCCCTCGACGTCGAGGGAGTACAGCACCCGGTCGCCCTCCTTGCGCTCCTCGCGGTAGCCGGTGCGCGGCACGTCGGGCTGCTCGATGTCGAAGTACACCTGAAGCCCCTCCGCCGGCGTCGAGCCCCCGTCGCCCTCGCTCCACCGGTCGGCGCCGCCGCCGGAGTAGATCTCCCCGTCGCACTCCAGGGCGCGGCCCGCGGCGCCCGACCCGGCCCGCGCCGCCGCCGGGCTGTCCTCGTCGAGGTTCCGCACCGGCACGTGCAGCGGCCCGTCGTACGGCGTGGCCGGTGCCGCCCCTTCGACGACCAGGCCCTCCCCGTCGTCACCGCAGCCCACCGCGGTCACGGCCACCGTGATCGCCACCGCCATCAGCCTCGCGCGCATCCCCACCCCTTGTCCGCCGTTCGGTTCCTCGCTCCTCCGACGCGGCTGCGGCCAGGAACGTTCGGCGGCGGCCGGGAACGTTCAGCCCTGGCGGGAGGACTCCTGGAAGGTACGGCGATAGGCCTGCGGCGAGACGCCGATCGCGGCGTGCAGATGCTGGCGCAGTGAGGCGCCGGTGGCGAAGCCGACCTCGCCGGCGATGTGGTCCACCGGCAGGTCGCTGGCCTCCAGCAGGTGGCGGGCGCGGGCGACGCGCTGCTGGATGAGCCAGCGACCGGGGCTGAGGCCGACCTCGTCGTTGAAGCGGCGGGCGAAGGTGCGGGCGCTCATCCGGGCGTGGGCGGCGAGATCGGCCAGCGTCAGCGGTTCGCCGAGGCGTTCCAGGGCCCAGACACGGGTGGCGGCCGTACTGGCGGCGCCCGGCTCCGGCACGGGCTGCGGGATGTACTGGGCCTGGCCGCCGTCGCGGAACGGCGGGACGACGCAGGAACGGGCGACCAGATTGGCCAGTTCGCTGCCGTGGTCCTTGCGCACGATGTGCAGGCAGACATCGACACCGGAGGCCGCGCCGGCCGAGGTGAGGACCCGGCCGTCGTCGACGAAGAGGACGTCCGGGTCGAGGTCGATGTGCGGAAAGCGGCGCCGGAAGTGCTCGACCACGTGCCAGTGGGTGGTGGCCTTGCGTCCGTCGAGCAGTCCGGCCGCGGCGAGGACGAAGGCGCCGGTGCAGATCGAGACGATGCGTGCCGTCGGGGGGATCAGCGCGAGGGCGGCGCCGACCTCGTCGGGCAGGTCCTTCGGGATCCGGTAGGGGTCGATCGCCGTGATCACCACGGTGTCGGCGGTGGCCAGGATGTCGGGGCCCTGCTCGACGCCGATGGTGAAGTCGGCGTTGCTGCGCACCGGCCGGCCGTCGACGGAGCAGGTCAGCACCTCGTAGCGGCCCATGGCCGCGCCGAAGATCCGGGCCGGGATGCCCAGCTCGAAGGGGTAGACGCCGTCGAGCGCCAGGACGACCACACGTTCCGTTCGCATGGCACGATCCTATCGAATGATGGCCATCTTGCCATTTTCCCAGCGGGCGGCGCCCGGCACGCTGGTTGACCATGAGCACTGTGAACACGATGCGAGCCATCACCCAGGACGTCCTCGGCGGTCCCGAGGTCCTGAAGGAAGCCGAGCTGGAGCGGCCCACGCCCCGCCCGAACGAGATCCTGGTCCGCGTACGGGCGGCCGGACTGAACCCCACCGACTGGAAGCACCGCGAGAACGGCGGCTTCCTCGGTCAGCCGCCCTTCGTCCTCGGCTGGGACGTCTCCGGCGTGGTCGAGGCGGTCGGCATCGGGGTCGCCCGCTTCCAGCCCGGCGACGAGGTCTTCGGCATGCTGCCGTACCCGTTCGGCCACGGCTCGCACGCCGAGTACGTCACCGGCCCGGCCCGCGCCTTCGCCCTGAAGCCCGCCGTGATCGACCACGTCCAGGGCGGCGCGCTGCCGCTGGTCTCCCTCACCGCCTGGCAGGCGCTGATCGAGACGGCCGACCTGCGGCCGGGGCAGCGGGTGCTGATCCACGCGGCGGCGGGCGGGGTCGGGCACGCGGCCGTGCAGATCGCCAAGGACCGCGGCGCCTACGTCATCGGCACCGCGAGCGAGGGCAAGCACGACTTCCTGCGGAAGCTGGGCGCGGACGAGCTGATCGACTACCGCTCGACCGACTTCGCCGAGGCCGTGCGGGACGTCGACGTCGTCCTGGACACCATCGGCGACGACTACAGCCTGCGCTCGCTGCGGGTGCTGCGTCCCGGCGGGCTGGTGGTGTCGATCCTGCCGGTCGGCTCGGACGAGCTGTACACGGAGGCCGAGCGCCTCGGCGTGCGGGCCCTGCGGATGCTGGTGGACGCCTCGCACTCCGGGATGAAGGCCGTAGCCGACCTCGTCGAGCGGGGCGCCCTGCGCGCGACGATCGCCGGGACCTTCCCGCTGGCCGAGGCCGCCGAGGCACACCGGCTCGGCGACACCGGCCGGACGACCGGGAAGCTGGTCCTGGTGGTCGACTGACCTGACCGGACAGTGGCGGGAAGACCGGCACGGTCCGGCCGCCTCGCCCGCGCGCCTGCAGCCACAGGCGCGCGGGCGCGCTGTCGTAGAGGCTTCGACGGCCCATCGAAAGCTCTCATTCGATATTCACAGACATATGTCAATCGAACATGCGCAGATTCACTCCATCGAGGGTAACTTGCAGTGCGGGGAACGGTTTTGCTCTCACTCGGCGCCCCGGTGACGGCCCTGCGCTCGTACGCTCGCTGCACGATGTCACCCCGGCCCCCGGTGACCTGCAACCCCGCCGCCACAGGAGCAGGTTGGAGGCGATGTCGTCGTGCCGCAGGAGCCTGCGCCGCTCAGCCGTCACTTGCGCGTACGCCAGGACCGGGGCCATACGGTGCTGGAGTTCCACGGCGAGATCGACCTCGCCGCGGCGGTCGAACTCCTCCCCTTACTGGACCGGATGACGGCCCGCCCGCACGCCCGGATCGTCATCGACCTGCGGCCGGTGGAGTTCTTCGACTGCTCCGGACTGCGGCTGCTGTACCGGGCCCGCACCCGGGTCCTGGACCACGGCGGACAGCTCCAGCTGGTCTGCGTCCATCCGCTCACCCTGCGGGTGCTGCGGCTGACCGGCCTGGCCCGGCTGCTGCCCCCGCATCCGACGCTGGACGCGGCCCTGGGCCAGCCCGAGGCCACGTCCGGCTCGGTGTGAGCGACGTCCCTACTTCACGATCCTGGTGACCTGGCCCGCGCCGACGGTCCGCCCGCCCTCCCGGATCGCGAACTTCAGCCCCTCCTCCATCGCGACCGGCTGGATCAGCTGGACGTACATCGTCGTGTTGTCGCCCGGCATGACCATCTCGGTGCCCTGGGGCAGCGTCACCACACCCGTGACGTCGGTCGTGCGGAAGTAGAACTGGGGGCGGTAGTTGTCGAAGAACGGCGTGTGCCGGCCGCCCTCGTCCTTGGACAGGATGTACGCCCGCGCCTCGAACTCCTTGTGCGGAGTGACCGAACCGGGCTTGACGACGACCTGCCCGCGCTCGACGTCCTCCCGCTTCACCCCGCGCAGCAGCAGGCCGACGTTCTCCCCGGCCCGGCCCTCGTCGAGCAGCTTGCGGAACATCTCGACACCGGTGACGGTCGTCTTCGTCTTCTGCTCGTGGATGCCGATGATCTCGACCTCGCTGTGGACGTGCAGCGTGCCGCGCTCGATCCGGCCGGTGACCACGGTGCCCCGGCCGGTGATGGTGAACACGTCCTCGATCGGCATCAGGAACGGCTTGTCCACGTCCCGCCGCGGTTCCGGCACCGCCGCGTCGACGGCGTCCAGGAGGTCGAGCACCGACCGGGTCCACCGCTCGTCCCCCTCCAGCGCCCGCAGCGCGGACACCTTGACGACCGGTACCTCGTCGCCGGGGAACTCGTACTCGGTGAGCAGCTCGCGCACCTCCAGCTCGACCAGTTCCAGGATCTCCTCGTCGTCGACCATGTCGGTCTTGTTCAGCGCCACGACGATGTACGGCACGCCCACCTGGCGGGCGAGCAGCACATGTTCCTTGGTCTGCGGCATCGGCCCGTCGGTCGCCGCGACGACGAGGATCGCGCCGTCCATCTGGGCCGCGCCGGTGATCATGTTCTTGATGTAGTCGGCGTGGCCGGGGCAGTCGACGTGCGCGTAGTGCCGGTGTTCCGTCTGGTACTCGACGTGGGCGATCGAGATGGTGATGCCGCGCTGCCGCTCCTCGGGCGCCTTGTCGATCTGGTCGAACGGCGTGTACGGGTTCAGGTCGGGGAAGCGGTCGTGCAGCACCTTGGTGATGGCCGCCGTGAGCGTGGTCTTGCCGTGGTCGATGTGACCGATGGTGCCGATGTTCACGTGCGGCTTGGTCCGTCGGAACTTCGCCTTCGCCACTGCGGGCCCTCCTCGCCACGGGAGTGAGGCCGGGCCTTGCCCGGCTACCTCCTGTCTATTCGCTGCGCGGCGCGTCGAACAGGGCGCTGACGGACTCACCGTTGTGAATGCGGCGTACGGCTTCGGCGAGCTGGGGGGCGACGGTGAGCACCCGCAGCTTGTCGGTGCGCTCCTCCTCGGGCACCGGCACGGTGTTGGTGCACACGATCTCCAGGACGTCCGGCTGCTCGCCGATCCGCTTGAGGGCGCCGGAGGTGAACAGACCGTGGGTGCAGGCCACCCGGATCGAGCGCGGCCCCAGCTCCCGTAGCCGGTCGAGGAGTTCGAGGACGGTGCTGCCCTTGGCGATCTCGTCGTCCAGCACGATGACATCGCGGTCGGCGACCTCGCCGATGACGGAGTTGATGCTGACCCGGTCGTCCGCGAACCGCTGCTTGGCGCCCGCGGCCACCTGGGCGCCGAGCATCCGGGCGAAGGCGGCGGCCTCCTTGGCGTTGCCGAGGTCGGGCGAGACGACGGTGGTGCGGGTCAGGTCGTACTGGCGGAAGTGGGTGGCCAGTTCGCGCAGCGCGTGCAGGTGGTCGACCGGGACCGAGAAGAAGCCGTGCACCTGGGGCGAGTGCAGGGTCATGGCGAGGACCCGGCTCGCGCCCGCCGCCACCATCAGGTCGGCGACCAGGCGTCCGCCGAGCGAGATGCGGGGCTGGTCCTTCTTGTCGGAGCGGGCGTAGGAGTAGTGCGGCATGACGACGGTGATCCGCCCGGCGGAGGCCCCGCGTGCCGCGTCGCACATCAGCAGCAGCTCGACGAGGTTCTCCTGGACCGGGGCGACCAGCGGCTGGACGAGGAAGACGTCCCGCTCCCGGCAGTTGGCCTGAAGCTGCACCTCCAGGCAGTCGTTGGCGAACCGGCTGACCCGGGTCGGGCTCAGCGGCACCCCCAGATGCGCGCAGACCTCCGCCGCCAGGTCGGGGTGGGCGCTACCGCTGAACACGGCGATGTCTCGCACGAAATCCGCTCCTCGCATGATCATTCCGGCTGCCGGCCTCATGCTACTGAGCGCACGGAGCACCTCGCCGTGCGGATCGGCTCAGGTGAGCAGGAAGGGTGCTGTCCTGGTTCATCCGGGTCTCCTGGCCGAGGGGCCGCGAGCGCTTCGGTGAGGGCGTCCTCTCACGCCAATGTGCCCCACCCGCCTCCGTCAGGGGCACCAACCGGCCAATCGACCCGTCTCGCACGGCGATTGGGGGGCATCCGCACAGTAGGAAGGAGGGCCGTCGCCATGACGACTCCCATCAGACGCCTACCCAGGCGCATGCCCGGCTGGGCGAAGGCCGTGAGCGCCGTCGTGCTGGTGCTCGCCGTACTGTTCGCCGGGATCGGGCTGAGTGTGATCCCGGGCCTGAAGGACCTGTTCGGCACGGAGACCCACGACCGGTCGGGTCCCGCGCTGCTCCAGTCCATCCAGGACATCAGCCGCTACGACGCCGCCTCCGGCAACTTCCAGGTTGTCGTGGACCTGGAGAAAGACGCCAAGTACCTGCCCGACGCCATCCGCGGCACCCGCACGCTGTACGTCGGCGCGGGCACCGTGGATGCCTACGTCGATCTCGGCAAGGTGGGTGAGGACGACGTGACGGTCAACGAGGACCGTACGTCCGCCACGCTGAAGCTGCCGCACGCGGCGCTCGGGAAGCCCGCGCTCGACCCCGACCGCTCCTACGCCGTCTCCAAGCAGCGCGGGCTGTTCGACCGGATCGGCGATCTCTTCTCGGACAACCCCAACAGTGAGCAGGCCGTGCAGCAGCTCGCCGCGAAGCACATCGGCGCGGCCGCGAAGGAGAGCGCGCTGACCAAGCGCGCCGAGAGCAACACCACCGCGATGCTCAAGGGACTGCTGCACTCGCTCGGCTTCAAGGAGGTGAAGGTCGTCTACCCGGCCGCCTGATTCAGGCGGTCAGGACCCCGGGCAGGGCGAGCGCGCCCAGCACCACGGCGCCGACCAGCAGCCAGGCCACATAGTCCCCGACGTGGCCTGACTGCAGGCGCCGGAGCGGGTCCGCCCAGGCCGGTGCGGCGAGCCAGGCCGGACGGGCCACGGCGAGGGCCGCGAGCCCCGCGGCCAGCAGGGTCGACAACAGGTCCAGCAGCACGCCGGCCGGGGTCCAGTGCAGGGACGGGACGACGGCGCCGGCCGAACCTGCCTCGTTCACCGCGTGCGCGACGACGTCGGCGAAGCCGGGGGCGACGCCGACCGCGAGCGCGGCGGCGAGCAGCAGCGCGGGGACCGCCGTCATGGAGTCCGGGACCCGGCTGAGCCGCCGCCGGGTCTCGGGCTCCTCGCCGGAGCCGGTCGTCTCGTACGCGCTCGTGTCCTCCGGTTCGGGGCCGAGTCCGTAGAACACGCGCGCGGCGACCCGCAGTACCGCCCCGGCGGTCAGCGCGGTCGCCGCGACGTACAGGACGGTGAGCGGTTTGCCGACGGCTTCCTCGGTGAGGGCCTTGCCGAGGCCGGTGCCGAAGGGCGGCAGCCCGGCGAGGGCGAGCGCGCCGACGGTGAACAGGACGGCGACTCCGCGCAGTTCACGGGCCTTGCCGTGCAGGGCGTGCTCGTCGACGTCGCCGTACCGGTCCAGCAGGATGCCCGCGCAGGCGAACAGGGCGGCCTTCACTCCGGCGTGGCCGATGACGTACAGCGCGACGCCGTCGTCGGCCTCGGGGGTCAGCACGCCGATGCCGATCAGGAAGAGCCCGGTGTGGGCGACGGTGGAGTAGGCGAGGAGGCGTTTGATGTGCCGCTGGTACCAGCACATGACGGCGCCGATCGCCGCGGTGAGCGCGCCGAGCGTGACCAGCACCCGTTCGAAGTCGGCGGGCGGGACGCCGCCGGGTCCGGCGAAGACGGTGCCGTACATCCGCCAGACGCCGTACACGCCGAGTTCGACCATGACGCCCGAGAGCAGCATGCACACGGGGGTGGGGGCGACGGCGTGGGCGTCGGGGAGCCAGAAGTGGAAGGGGACGGCGGCCGACTTGACCAGGAGTCCGGTCAGGACGAGGACGAACGCGGCGAGGACCAGCGCGTCCGGCGGACCGTGGGCGTCGAGTCCGCGTCCGATCTGGCTCAGGGCGAGTTCGCCGGTCCGGGCGTACAGCAGGGCGATGCCCATGAGCATGGCGTACGCGCCGAGCGAGGTGACGACGGCGAAGGTCAGGGCGCCCTGGACGGCCTTGGCCTCCTCGACCCGGTGGCCGGTCAGGGCGTAGGCGACGACGCTCATCAGCTCGAACCAGACGAAGGCGTTGAACAGGTCGCCCGCGACGGCGAAGCCGCACATGCCCGCCTGGAGCAGCAGCATCAGCGCGGGGAAGGACCCGGCGTGCCGGCGCGGCGGTTCCTCGAAATAGCGCCAGGAGTACGTCAGGGCCGCCAGCGTCAGCAGCGAGGCGAGCGCGGCCATGCCGAGCCCCGCCCCGTCGCCGACCAGCACGATGCCGACGCTGCGGCCGTCGACGGGCGTCCAGCCGCCGACCCATTCGACGTACGGCGGTGAGGAGTTCAGCAGCAGCACCAGCGCGAGTCCCGCCGTACCGGCCGAGACGAGGCAGCCCACGGTCTCGGCGGCCACCCGGGGCAGCAGGCGCCCGCCCGCGACCAGCAGGGCGGCGCCCAGCAGCGGGAGGGCGACCAGCAGCGGCAGCAGGTCGCCCATCAGCCGCGCAGCTCGGAGAGCTCGTCGGGGTCGATCGTGCCGTGCCGCTTGGCGATCTGCACGACGAGGGCGAGCAGCAGGGCGGTGACGGTGGCGCCGACGACGACGTCGGTGAGGGTGAGCGCCTGGACGACCGGGTCGACGACCGGCCGGCTGCCGGGCTCGATGTCGGAGAAGACGGGCGCGGTGGCGTCGTCGCGGTAGCCGACGGCCAGCAGCAGGACGTAGGTGGCGGACTGGCACACGCTCAGACAGCCGACCGCGTGGATCAGGTTGCGGCTGGTGGCGAGGCCGTGACAGCCGATCAGGAAGATCCACGCGGCGACCAGGTAGGGGAACACGTCCATCACGTGCCGTTCTCCTCCTCGATCTCGACGGCCTGGTCCAGGAACCGGGCGAGCAGTACGACGACGGCGCAGGCGACCTCCATGCCGACGGCCGCGTTCAGCAGGGGCACGGTGCCGCCGGAGGACAGCGTGTTGAACGTGCCGTACGACAGGAGGGTGTTGGCGAGGAAGGAGCCGGCGCCGATCAGACAGGCGAGGCCGGTGACGAGGTAGGCGGAGACGGCGAGGGCGTCGCCGACCTCGAACAGGCCGACCGGGCGGACGCGTTCCAGGGCGCGGTAGTCGGCGCCCAGGTAGAGCAGGTGCAGGGCGGTCGCGGCGACGATCCCGCCCTGGAAGCCGCCGCCGGGGCTGAGCTGGCCGTGGGCGATGACGTAGAAACCGGTGAGCAGGGCCACGGGCAGGGCCGCGAGGGCGTAGCGGCGCACCGGACGGGCGACGACGGCGGAGGCGGGGCGGGCGCGGTGCTCGTCGCGGGTCTGGCGGAGCAGGACGACACAGCCGAGGACCGCGGCGAACAGGATGCTGATCTCGCCGAGGGTGTCGAAGGCGCGCTGGTCGAAGTTGACGGAGGCGATGGTGTTGGCGGTGTTCCGGGCGAGGGACTCCCGCACGGCGCGGTCGCCGTAGGGGTGGCGGTCGCCGCCGAACTCGGGGAGGTCCAGACAGGCCGCTACCAGCAGCGCGGCGAGTCCCGCGACGCCGAAGGCGACGAGCAGGAGCCGGGTGCGCCGGTTCATCGCTCACGCCCCTTGTGGCGGGGGCGTTTGACCTTGCGGACGGTCAGCAGCATGAGCAGCGGGGTCAGGGCGGAGCCGACGGCGAGCTGGGACAGCGCGACGTCGGGTGCCTGGACCACGGTGAACAGCACGGCGAGCGCGGTGCCGAGGACGGCGAGCACCAGGGCCTGGCGGACGGGGTCGCGGACCAGGACCGCGGTGGTCGCGCAGGCCGCGACCAGGAGCAGCGCCACGGCGATCATCGCGCCTCCTGGGGGAAGCCGCCGGACAGGGCGCGGGAGGCGACGACGTTGCCGACGATCAGCAGCACTCCGACGACCAGCAGTTTCAGCATCTCCCGGCCGGGGCCGACGGCCGCGCACAGCACCGGCACCACGACCGCGGTCAGGGCGGCCCCCGCGAGGGTGAGGCCGCGGGCGCCCGAGGGGTCGGCGGCGAGTTCGTCGGCGAGCAGCCGGGCGAAGACGAGGGTGCCGACGGGGCCGAGCAGGGCGAGGACGAGCGCGAGATCGACGTAGGCGGGGCGGTCGTAGGCCTGGGAGAGGAGCAGCAGGCCGGGGCAGGCGACGGCGGTGAACAGGTTCTGGGCGACGACGCGGCGCCGCAGCGGTCCGGTGGCCACCCCGTACATCGTGGCCGCGCCCCCGCCGCCGAGGACCACGCCCGCCGTGACCAGCCAGCCGTTCACGACGCCCGCACCGCCCTGCGCGCGGCGGTCGCGGCGAGCGCGCCGAGGGCGGCGACGCCGGTTCCGACCGCGAGTTCCAGAGCGTCCACGGCGGTGACGAGGACCAGCCACAGCACGAGGAGCGCGGCCCACCAGGCCAGCAGCTCGGCCCCGGCGAGCAGAGCCGCCCTGCGCGTCATACGCCACCTCCCTCACCGGCGCGGCGAGATGTCCGTTTACGCCGCTTTCCGCGCCATCCAAACACCGTGCCCGGCGCGGGGCGTGACGGCGCGCGGGTCCCCGCCGGAGTGCCCCGGCAGCGCGCGAGGAAACGACCCCGGGCGGGAGGACGGCCGCATCGTCGGGCGTTCCGCGGGTAACCGCACTCTCACTAGGGGAAGTTGAAGTCTGGAGGACCGAATGGCCCGTGCAGCATTGCGTTCCCGCGTCGGTGTGCTCCGCCCGCGCGCCCGCAGGTCCGCGCCGCCGCCCGAGGCCGAGAAGGCACCCCGGTCCGCCCGCCGGCCCTTCCGCAGGTCCGCTCCCCCGCCCGAGCCCGAGAAGGAGCGCCGGTCCGCCCACCCCCTGCGGTTCCTGGGCCGGCTGATGGCGATGATCTGCGCGTTCACGCTGATGGTGGCGTTCGCGGTGGTGCTCGCCAAGCTGACCCTGCAGCCCTCCCCCGCCTCGGAGTCCCTGACGCACACCAACATGCACCCGGGAAGGTCGCTGCGCGCCTATCTGGACCAGCCCGAACTGCGCGACGCCGTCAAGCAGATCGGCGGGAACATCGTGCTGGGCATCCCCTTCGGCGTGCTCGCCCCGGTCCTCGCCCCACGGGCGCGCGGGGTGCTGCGGGTGCTGCTGTTGACGGCGACGGTGATGCTGCTGGTGGAGTTCGCCCAAGGCGCCCTGGTGACCGGCCGCGCCTTCGACATCGACGACGTCATCCTCAACACCACGGGGGCCCTCATCGGGTACCTGCTGCTGGGGCGGCGCATCAGCCGGGCGGTGCACGTGAAGGAGCGTCGCGCCTAGGGTCTGTCTGACCATCCCCGTCGTCCGCCCGAAGAGCAGGCCCGGCGGCGTCTGGTGCGTGCGATCGCAAGGCGCTCAGGCAGCGGGGCTGGGGGTCCAGGTCCCCCTCTGGGGGAGTGCGTGCCAGGCGTCGCCGGGCAGGCGGGAATGGTCAAAGCTGCCTGGGCCCGCCCGACGCCTAGTGCCGCCCGCCGGCGGCTCGGTGGTCCGTCGTGGAGTGGGCCAGCCAGTGGGCGACCGCCGCGGAGATCGGCTGTCCGGTCTCCAGTTCGACGAACCCGAACTGGCCGCCCTGGTTGCACTCCAGGAACCACCAGACGCCGTCCTCGTCCTCGGCGAAGTCGAAGGCCGCGTACGCCAGCGAGGAGAGCCCGACGTATTCGCGCACCGAGCCCGCGATGCGTCCGGGCACGGCGACCGGCTCCCAGGCGTGCCCGGTCTCGCCGAAGCGTCCGTCGACCTGGCCGGGTTCGGCTCGCTTGCGCGCGGCGAACAACTGGGCGCCGACGCAGGTCAGCCGGATGTCGGCCCGCTTGGGCACATACCGCTGGAGCAGCGCGGGACCGGCCGCGACGGCGGTGAAGTCCGCGTCGGGGCCGATCAGCGTGGTGGGCAGGGCCATGCCGGGTTCACCGGGCGGCGGCCCGGAGGCGGACTTCACGACCACCTCCCGGTGCTCCTCGGCGAACTCCCGCGCCAGCCGCGGCGAGGTGGTGAACACGGTCGGCGGTACGGCGAAGCCGCTGAGGTGGGCGACCCGCAGCTGCCAGGGCTTCAGCCGGGCCCGTTCCGCGTCACTCGGATGGTTCATCCAGCGCGCGGGAGCGGAGTAGAGCATGCCGTACAGCGCCTGCCGGGTCTCGGCGGTCAGCCACGGCGAGGAGTGGGCCGCGTGGGCCGCCGGTTCGCCGGGCCTGCGCATCCAGACGGAGCGCAGGCCACTCATGCTGAGCACGTGTCCGTTGACCGAGAGATGGCCGGCGAAGTCGCCGTGCGCGAAGTCGGCGGACAGCACTGCCTTGCCCGGCAGGTCCGCGGGGTTCAGGCGCAGCACGGGAGTTCCGGTCCCGTGCAGCCTGGCCACCACCATGTCGGCGGTGACGTCCTCCTCGGACGTGAGGATCAGTACGGTCATGCGGTGGCGGGTCCTCAGTCGTCGAAGTGCGTCTGGGAACCGGCGGTGGACGTCGTCGTACCGGCCGCGAGCAGAAGCTCCCGGTCCATGACCGCCGGGCGGCCGTCGGCCAGCACGTTCAGCTGACGCGCGGCGTCGAAGCGGTACGGCGTCACCATGGTCGTATGCCCGCTGGGGTGGGCGTAGTTGAGGGTGAACGGTCGCACTCGAAAAACCTCCAAGGGTCGCGCGTTGTCTACGTACCGTCCCTTACGCGCCTGTTGCGTAAGGAATTCATCACTTTCGGCTACATGAGGGTGAAGGTCGTCACATCATCCGCCTCAACCGCCGCGGACGCGCCGCGACTTGTCTTCCGGAGGCCGGATCACCGGACGAGCAACTCCTGGTCCGTACCAAGGTATTGACGCCGCCTTACCTCACGCCTTAAATCAAGAGGCGACACCTTCACCCCCCACCTCGGTCGGCGCCCGCACCCCACGCGGCACCGACGGAAGGGAGAGTCGTGCCCTCTTCCCGCAGACTCCGCGCCTGGCTGCTGGCCGCGCTCTCGGCCGCCCTGGTCGCGACCGCCGCGACCGGCCCCGCCCGGGCCGAGGAGGAGACGGACACCGGCGTCACCGCGGTGACGTTCTCGGACACCTTCGACGGACCCGCCGGAGCGGCCGTCGACTCCTCGAAGTGGCAGATCGAGACCGGCGACAACGTCAACAACCACGAGCGGCAGTACTACACGGCCGGCAACCGCAACGCCGCGCTCGACGGCCAGGGCCATCTGGTCATCACCGCCCGGCGCGAGAACCCGGCCAACTACCAGTGCTGGTACGGGACCTGCCAGTACACCTCCGCCCGGCTCAACACCGCGGGCAAGTTCACCGCGCAGTACGGGCACATCGAGGCGCGGATGAAGATCCCGCGCGGTCAGGGCATGTGGCCCGCGTTCTGGATGCTCGGCACCCCGGTCAACTGGCCGGACTCCGGCGAGATCGACATCATGGAGAACGTCGGCTTCGAGCCCTCCACGGTCCACGGCACCCTGCACGGCCCCGGCTACTCCGGCTCGGGCGGCATCGGCGCCGGGTACACCCTCCCGGGCGGGCAGGCCTTCGCGGACGCCTTCCACACCTTCGCGATCGACTGGGCGCCCGACTCCATCACCTGGTCCGTGGACGGCAACGTCTACCAGCGGCGCACCCCTGCCGACCTCGGCGGCCGGACCTGGGTGTTCAACAAGCCGTTCTTCCTCATCCTCAACCTGGCGGTCGGCGGCTACTGGCCCGGCGACCCCGACGGCTCCACGGTCTTCCCGCAGCAACTGGTGGTGGACCACGTCACCGTGACCACCGGCGACACGCCCGCGGGCGGCGCGATCAGGGGCCTGGCCGGCAAGTGCGTCGACGTCGCCGGGGCGAATCCCGCCAACGGCACCCCCGTACAGCTCTACGACTGCAACGGCACCGCCGCCCAGCGGTGGACGGCCGGCGCGGACGGCACGATCCGGGCGCTCGGCAAGTGTCTGGACGTGACCGGGAACGGCACCGCCGACGGCACGCCCGTGCAGTTGTGGGAGTGCAACGGCACCGCGGCCCAGCGCTGGACCGTCACCGCGGCGCGCGACATCGTCACCCCCCAGGCCGACAAGTGCCTGGACGTGACCGGCAACAACTCGGCCAACGGCACCCGGCTGCAGATCTGGTCCTGCACGGGCGGCGCCAACCAGAAGTGGACGGTCGGCTGAGCCGTCGCTCTAGTGACGGGTCCAGGTGAACTTGTCGCCGCCGACCCAGCGCACCACGTCCGGGTCGTCCAGGTCATGGACGGTGATGCCGAAGGCGGCGGCGGCCGACAGGACGTCGGTGACGGCTTTCGCCTCACCGACCACAATGCCGTCGATCTCCACGATGCGGAACGGCGGTGTGCCGGGCTGGACCCCGAGCACCATGATCCGTGGATGGGAGATGTACGGTGCTGCGATTTCGGTCATGCAATAGAGCGTAAATCGCATCCGGCGTTTGCGAACCAGGAGCTTTGTCCCGGTTTGACGGCGACCTGCTCAGGGGCGGCGCCACGCGTCGCCCTCCAGGTGGGAGCCGGCCTGAGGCCCCATGCGCAGCATGCCGCCGTCCACGCTCCAGGAGGCGCCGGTGACGTAGGAGGCATCGGATCCGGCCAGAAAGGCGATGACGGCGGCCACCTCGCGCGCGTCACCGGGCCGGCCGAGCGGCACGCCGGGCCGCGGCTCGGCGCGCACGTCGGTGTCCTCCTGTCCGGTCATCGGGGTGGCGATCTCACCGGGTGCGACGGCGTTCACGGTGATGCCGTGCTCGGCGAGCTCCAGCGCCATCACCTGGGTCAGCAGACCCAGCCCGCCCTTGGCCGCGCAGTAGGGCGCCGCGCCGACCCTCGGCTGGTGCTCGTGGACGGAGGTGACGTTGACGATCCGGCCGCCCCCGCCCTGCCTGATCATGTGCCGGGCGGCCCGCTGGCCGCACAGGAACGGGCCGATCAGATCGACGTCGATCACCTCGCGGACGGTGTCCAGGTCCAGGTCGAGGAAGGGCGTCATGGTGCCCGTACCGGCGTTGTTGACCAGGACGTCGAGACGGCCGAGCCGCTCGCACAGCTCGTCGACCGTGTCGGCGGCGCCGGGCAGCCGGGTCAGGTCCATCCGGGCCACGGCGGCCCGCCGCCCGTGGGCGCGCACCTCCTCGGCGGTCTCCTCGGCGCCCTTCAGGTCGCTGTGCCAGGTGATGCCGATGTCCAGCCCCGCCTCGGCGAGGCGGACCGCCGTGGCCCGGCCGATGCCGGAGTCGGCGCCGGTGATCACGGCCACCTTGGTACGGGAATCGGCGGGGACGGACATGACCGGCCTCCTCCTGGTCGCTCACGGGGATGGCCATCGCAGTACCCGGACGGACGGCGGACAAACGGCGGTCGCCGCCGTGCGGCCCCCGGGGCGCTGGGGAACTCTGGAGGGGGAGGTGGCCATGGACCCCGTAGAGGCACTGGAGCGGATCGCCTTCCTGCTGGAGCGGTCCCTGGCACCGACCTACCGGGTACGGGCCTTTCGCAACGCCGCCCGGGCGCTCGGCGCGCTGTCGGAGGCGGAGCTGCGGGAGCGGGCCGAGGCCGGGACGCTGGAGGCGCTCGGCGGGGTCGGCCCGAAGACGGCGCAGGTGGCCCGTGAGGCGCTGGCCGGACAGGTGCCCGGCTACCTGGAGAAGCTGGAGGGCGAGGCCGGGAAGCCGCACACGGGGGCCGGGGCTGAGCTGCGGGCGCGCCTGCGCGGCGACTGCCATCTGCATTCCGACTGGTCCGACGGAGGCAGCCCGATCGAGGAGATGGGGCGGGCGGCGGCGGCGCTCGGGCATGAATGGGCGGTGCTCACCGACCACTCCCCCCGGCTCACGGTGGCCCGCGGCCTCTCTCCGGAGCGCCTGCGCGAACAGCTTGACGTGGTGGCGGCGCTCAACGAGACCTGGGCGCCGTTCCGGCTGCTCACCGGCATCGAGTGCGACATCCTCGACGACGGCTCGCTCGACCAGGAGCCCGAGCTGCTGGACCGGCTCGACGTGGTGGTGGTCTCCGTGCACTCCAAGCTGCGCATGGACGCCCGATCGATGACCCGGCGCATGGTGGCCGCCGTCCGCGATCCGCACTCCGACGTGCTCGGCCACTGCACCGGGCGGCTGATCACCGGCCGGGGCCGGCCGGAGTCCCAGTTCGACGCGGACGAGGTCTTCGCCGCCTGCGCCGAGACCGGCACGGCCGTGGAGATCAACAGCCGGCCCGAGCGCCTCGACCCACCGCGGCGGCTGCTGCGCCGGGCCGTGGCGGCGGGCGTGCTGTTCTCTGTCGACACCGACGCCCACGCACCAGGCCAGCTGGACTGGCAGGTGCTCGGCTGCGCCCGCGCCGAGGAGTGCGGGGTGCCGGCGGACCGCGTGGTCACCACATGGACCCGGGAGGAGCTGCTGGCCTGGACGAGGGAGCGGCGCCTGCCCGCGCGGGTCGGGGGATCCTGAGGTGGCGCGGGGATCGTGAGGTGGTCCGGGAATCCTGAGGTGGTCCGGGATTCCTGAGGTGGTCCGGGAATTCTGACGTTGTACGGCGATCCTGACGTGGTACTCGGGCGGATGACGTGAAGGACACCAGGACGGCGAAAGGACGGGCGTATGGGACGCGCGGCCGTGTTCGACGTCGACGGCACGCTCGTCGACACCAACCATCTGCACGCGGTCACCTGGTGGGAGGCGTTCCGGCAGGCGGGCCACCAGGTCCCGATGCACGCCATCCACCGCGCGGTCGGCCTCGGCTCGGACGACCTGATCGCCCATCTGCTCGGGGACGACCGGGACAAGGACGGCGACGAGGAGCTGAGCGCCGCGCACAAGACGCTGTACGGGCAGTACTTCGACCGGCTGCCCGCGCTGGCGGACGCCGGACGGCTGCTGCGGCGGCTGCACCACGACGGCTGGACGGTGGTCCTGGCCACCTCCGCGGGCGGCGCGGAACTGGGGGCGCTGCGGCGGGCGATCGACGCGGACGACGCCATCACGGCGACGGCGAGCGCCGACGACGTCGAGCAGGGCAAACCGGCGCCCGAGCCCGTGGAGCACGCGCTGGAGCTGGCCGGGGAGCCCGCCGAGCGCTCGGTGTTCGTCGGGGACACGGTGTGGGACATGCGCGCGGGCACCCGGGCGGGGGTGCGGTGTGTCGCCCTGCTGTGCGGGGGCATTCCGCGGGCCGACCTGGAGGAGGCGGGCGCGGAGACGGTCTACGACGATCCGGCGCACCTGCTGTCCGAGCTCGCGAAGAGCCCGCTGGCAGCGGAAGGGTGAGCGGAGCGCAGGGGTCGACCGACGGGTGACACGCATCACCCGTAGCCGTGGAACAGCCCGGGGTGGTTGCCCGTTGAACAAGGCGTGGGTACGGATGGGACAGTGTCCCCGGGCCTCACCTTTTGCCCACAGGGACGATCGTTCGGCTGAAGCCCTGTGGAGCCTTTCGCCGAGAGGCGACCGCCATCCGTGCCCACCCTTCGGGCCGCCCCGGCCGTGATTCCCCCGTCGCGGTCGGGGCTTCTTCTTTGCCGGCCCTGGGTACTCGGGCACTCCCCACCTCCGTGGAGAGGAGCCGGCGGTGAGCAGTACACAGGGCAGCAGGATCGTCGTCACCGGGGCCACCGGGAACGTCGGCACGAGCTTGGTGCGTCTCCTCTCCGAGGATCCCGGGGTCGAGTCGGTGCTGGGCCTGGCCCGCAGGCTCCCCGAGTGGTGGCCGCCGAAGACCGAGTGGTCGGCGGTCGACCTGGCCTCCGAGGACACGGACCTGGCCGAGGAATTCGCGGGCGCCACCGCCGTCGTCCATCTGGCCTGGGCGTTCCAGCCGACGCACGATCCGGCGACGACCTGGCGCACGAACGTCCTGGGCTCGATCCGGGTCTTCGACGCGGTGGCCGCGGCCAAGGTGCACACGCTGGTGCACGCCTCGTCGGTCGGCGCCTACTCACCGGGGCCGAAGGACGAGACGGTGGACGAGTCCTGGCCCACCCACGGCTGGCCGGACGCCGCGTACTGCCGGGAGAAGGCCTACCTGGAGCGGACCCTGGACACCTACGAGCGACAGCACCGGAAGGTCCGCGTGGTGCGGATGCGGCCGGCGTTCCTGTTCAAGCGGGAGTCGGCGAGCGAGCAGCGCAGGATCTTCGGCGGCCGCTTCCTGCCGGGGCCGCTGGCCCGCCCGGAACTGCTGCCGTTCCTGCCCGACATCCCCGGACTGAGGGTCCAGGCGCTGCACACCGACGACGCGGCCGAGGCGTACCGGCTCGCGATCACCGCGGACGTGAAGGGCGCGTTCAACCTGGCGGCCGACCCTCCGGTGGACGCGGCGCTGCTCGCCCAGATGTACGACGCCCGCCCGGTGCGCCTTCCCCGTACGGCGGCCCGCTCGGCGATCGCCGCTGCCTGGGGCCTGCACCTGCTCCCGGCCTCCCCGCACCTGTTCGACGCGGTCCTGGGCCTTCCGCTGATGGACTGCTCCCGGGCCCACACGGAACTGAACTGGCACCCCCGCCACACGGCCCCCGAGATCCTGGAGGAGTTCGTGCGGGGCCTCCAGGAGGGCGCGGGAGCTGAGACGCAACCTCTGCGGGGCCGGAAGGCGAGCTGACCGGCCCTCCCGGCCTGCACACACTCCGGCCCCCGCGAGCGTCAAGGCCGGCGTCAAGCCGAAGGCTCCTCCGGCGTCGGATGCTCCGGATGCACATTCGCCCCCTCAGGGGACCCCTTCCGGGCCGAACCCGCCTCATCGGCGTCCGGCACGATGTCACCCCGCTCCTCTTCCGAGGGCTCAGGATCCACATCCACATCCCATGGGTCCTCACCCTCACCGGCCTGCTGATCCGGCAGGTCCCTGGGGATGGGATCACTGTTCTGATCGGTCATGGCATCCTCCTTCCCTCGCGTCACCGGAAACCTCACGCGAGTACCTCCCGCCCCCCACGCGAAACGTCACCGCGGCGCCCGTTCCTCCAGCGCCGCCCGCCAGGCCGGCTGCGGCTCCTCGGGCGCCGGCTCGGCACGACGCCCCCCGTGGGCGAAGAAGTCGGCCAGCGGAAGGATCGCCGCCCCGACGGTCACCGCGTCGGGCCCGAGCCCACCGAGGTCGATCGCGACCCGCTCCGCCGGATGCCGCAGCGCGTAAGCGCCCGCGTGCCGCCGTACGTCCGCCAGCAGCGCGGGCCCGAGCCGCAGCCCCGCCCACCCGCCGATCAGGATGCGCTCGGGCTGGAAGAGATTGACCAGGTCGGACAGCCCGGCCCCGATGTACTCGGCGGTCTCGTCGAGGAGAGCCCGCGCCGCGGGCTCGGCCTCGGCACCGTCGGCCGGGTACGCCGCGGCGACCAGCGCGGTCAGGGCGCTCTCCTGATCGGCACCCTCCGGCGGACGCCCGCCCGCCTCGCGCCACCGCTCCAGCAGGGCCTCCGCTCCGGCGTACGCCTCCAGGCAGCCGAGGGCACCGCACCGGCACCGGCGCCCCCCGACCCGTACGGTCAGATGCCCCCCTTCGACCGCCCGCCCGTCCTCCGCCTCCGGAGTCACGACGCACGCGCCGACGCCCGACCCGAACAGCACGACGATCGCGCTGTGCGCGCCGCGTCCCGCCCCGAACCACATCTCCGCCTGGCCGAGGGTCCGGGCTCCGTTGTCGATGAAGCAGGGCACGCTCGCGGGCAGTTCGCAGCGCTCCCGGAGCAGTGACTCCAGCGCCACGGCGTCCCAGCCGATGGTCTGTCCGTGCACCACGGCGCCACGGTCGTCGGTGTGCTCGACGATCCCGGGGACGCCGATGCCGACCCCGAGCAGCCGGTCCGGAGCGAGTTCGGCGGCGCCGAGCACCTCGGCGACGGCGTCACGGATGTGCCCGACGACGACGTCGACCTCGTAGCCGTTGACGCCCAGCAACCGCTCCGCGCGGGCGAGTTCGGTCAGCGCGAGGTCGAACAGCTCCACGCGCACCCGGGTCTCCCCCACGTCCACGCCGATCATGTGGCCGCTGGCGGGTGCCACCCGGAGGAGGGTGCGGGGGCGGCCGCCGTCGGAGTCGACGTTGCCCGCCTCCTCCAGCACGCCGTCGGCGAGCAGGTCGGCGACGACGTTGCTGACCGAGCCGGAGCTGAGCCCCGTGGCCGGGCCGAGCTCGAAGCGGCTGAGGGGGCCGTCGAAGTAGAGGCGCTGCAGAACGGCCGAGCGGTTGGCCCGCCGGAGATCGCGTACCGTGCGCCTGTTCCGCCCCACCATCTGGCTCCCCCTGTCAACACGCCGTCCGACCTGGACGTCCTGGAAGATACCGGGTCAGCGGCCGAAGCCCGCGATCTCGTCCAGCGCGGCCACCAGCTCCGGTCCCACCATCTCTCGTGTCCAGCGCAGCTGCCCCTCGTCGACCGCGCGGGGGACCGTCTCGGTGAGCATGATCAGGTAGAGGTAGGCGCGGTAGAGGGCGAGCCGGAGCCGGGTGGGCCCGTCGAACTCGATCAGCCCGCCCGCCTCCCGGTAGCCGCCGAGGAACGCCGTGTCCTTCTCGATGTCCCCGAGCAGGGCCGGCGAGACGAAGTCGGCGACGGGGTCGCCCCAGAACATGCGCTCCCCGTCGATGAGCCCGCCGATCCGGGGCGTGCCGGTGGAACGGTCCACCAGGATGTTGCCCGGCCAGAGGTCGAAGTGGACCAGGGACGGGACGGTCACGTCGTCGAGGCAGGAGCAGGCGCTCCGCAGCGTCCCGGCGGTCTCCTCGACGGACCGGGGCAGCCAGGGGCGGTAGCGGCGGGCGTCGTCGAGGACGGCGTCGAGCATGCCGGTGAAGGCGGTCCGCCAGTCGGCGGCGAGCGGCCCGAGGGCACCGGACGGATAACCGAACCCCGGCCCGCTGACGCGGTGCAGCCGGGCCATCTGACGCCCCAACTCACGCCGCAGCGCCTGCTGTTCGGCCTCACCCAGTGATTCGCCCCACGGCTCCCCGGGACAGGCCGTCATCAACAACTCCCGCGCGGTGGCGGCAACGACGCGCGGAGCGGCGACGCCGACGGTGGCAGCGGCCCGATAGAACTCCGCCTCGGCGACGAGGAGTTCCCGCTCATGCCGCATCCCCGGCACGTCCGCCACGGGCGGCACCTTCAGCACGTACCGACTGCCGTCGCCGAGCAGCAGTTCCTCCACGGTGTTGTAGGTCCCGCCGGTCAACGGGCGGACGCGGGTGAGCGCGTCGGGATCAAGCCCCGCCGACTCCAGGATCCGCCGGGCCCGCTCCCAGGATTCCGCCACCACGCCCCCCGCCCCTTCCCCCTCGGCCGGCCGGCGTCCTCCGACCGCCCGGCGTGTGCTCGCGGTACAGCGTACGAAACGTCCGCGCCGAAGCGGGCGAGGGTGTGCCGGACCATCCTCAGGTCCTGGAGGGCGTACCGGCCGGCGTACTCCTCGCCGCGGTCGGCGGCGTGAGGCCGCCGTCGCCGGTGCCGGTGACGAACTGCGCGTGGTAGGCGCCGTCGCTGAGCAGCGCACTCAGCAGGGCGTGCCGATCGGGGTGGAAGTTGATATTCACTGGACCCTCCCGGAGCGAGCCGCTTAACCTTAGGCAGAAAACTAGAAACCCTAGGCACTGTGCACATGTCTTAGGCAAGCAGCAGGCAGCAACCCCAAGAGCCCCCCAGGAGCCCCCCATGAGACCACTCACCGAGCCGGAGATCCGCAACTCATTTGTGAACTGCTCGAAGGGCGAGGCCAAACGGCTGAGTGTGCCCCGGGAACTGGACCAACTCCCCTGGGGCGATCTGGACTTCCTGGGCTGGCGAGATCCGGGCGCGCCCGACCGGAGTTATCTCGTCACCGAGCGGGACGGCCGGCTCGTCGGGGTCACTCTGCGCTTTCCTGCCCAGCAGCGCGGATTCCTGCACCGCAGCATGTGCTCCCTGTGCCTGACGACGCACCGGGGCGGCGGCGTCTCCCTGATGACCGCGCGCAAGGCGGGCCAGGCCGGCCGCGAGGGCAACTCCGTCGGCCTCTACATGTGCACCGACCTCGCCTGCTCGCTCTACCTGCGCGGCCGGAAGACCCCGGACTCGGGCATGCGCATCGAGGAGAGCCTCACCCTGGAGCAGCAGATCGCGCGGACCGAGGGCAACCTGGCGGCCTTCCTGGACAAGCTGTACGCCTGATCCGGCGGCGGCCGAGAGGACGGACGCCGCGCCGCCGGGGATGATGAACAGGGTCAGGACCCACGCGGTCCACCGCCGTTTCATGATCACAGGTCGGGGGATGCCCCCGGTCCTCCCGCCCGGATCCTCCCGCGCGCCTCTTGTCAGGTGACCCCGAGTCGATCAACTCGGCCTCCTACCGGAGTGTTGCAGTCCGCTTCATGGGGAACCGTGATCACGTTCGTTGTTGCTCCAGGAGAGGGACCAGCGCAGGGATGCTAGACGTACGGCAGTGGCGGGTGTCGCGGGAGCGGCTGATGAAGCTGCGCCGGGACCCCGTGGTCGTCCAGATGCTGCGCTCGACCGCCGCGGCGACGGTCGCGTACGTCATCGCGCTGCACCTGAGTCCCGAGAAGGCGCCGCTGACGGCGCCGCTCACGGCGCTGCTGGTCGTCCAGGTCACCTTGTACGCGACGCTCACCAACGGCGTGCGCCGGGTGAACTCCGTGGTGGCCGGCGTCCTCGTCGCCATCGCCTTCAGCCTTCTGGTGGGTCTGACCTGGTGGAGTCTGGCCCTGCTGATCCTGGCGTCGCTGGCCGTCGGTCATCTGGTCCGGGTCGACGAGTACGTTCCCGAGGTCGCGATCAGCGCGATGCTCGTGCTCGGTGTGACGACCGTCGGGGACACCGCGTGGGCGCGGATCCTGGAGACGCTGATCGGCGCGGTGGTCGGCCTCGCCTGCAACGTGCTGCTCGCGCCGCCGGTGTGGGTGGGCGAGGCGGGCGAGTCCATCGAGGGGCTGTCCCGCCGGGTCCGGCAGTTGATGCTGAGCATGGGCGAGGAGGCGGCGGGCCGTACGCCCTTCGAGCGCGCCGCCGCCCGGCTGCACGAGGCGCGCCGCCTGGACCACGACATCGTCGAGGTGGACGCGGCCCTGAGGCAGGCCGAGGACAGCCTGCGGCTCAATCCGCGCGTGCGCGAGGGCCTGCTGCACCGGGTGGTGCTGCGTACCGGCCTGGACACCCTGGAGATCTGTACGGTCGTCCTGCGCGTGCTCGCCCGCACCCTCACCGACCTGGCCAAGGAACGCGACCCCGAACCCCTGTTCGCACCACAGATCGGTGCCGCGGTGGAGCAGTTGCTGTCGGAGATCGCGGACGCCGTGGTGAGTTTCGCGGTGCTGGTCACCGCCCATGTCAGCGAGAACGCCGAGTCGGCGGAGGAACGCCTCGCCAACGAACTGCGGCACGCCGCCGCCACCCGCGACAAGCTCGCCCAGCTGCTGCTGGAGGAGGTCCAGCGCGACGCCCGCCAGTGGCAGCTGCACGGCGCCGTGCTGACCGAGGTCAACCGCATCCTCGACGAGATGGACACCGAGCACCGCACCCGCCGGCTGCTGGAGGAACTGGACCGGGTCTCGAGCGAGCAGCGTGAGCGCATGCCCCGGCTGACCCGGCTGCGGGAGACCGTGCGGACCGGCCGGAACCGACTGGCGGTCGTACGTCGTTCTAGGTGACGAAGTCACCTGAAGGGGCGAGGGGCGAGCGGATGAGCGGCGTACGGATCGACGGGAACACACTGAGGCTGCCGGGCGGGGTGGCGGTGCGGTTCGTCCGCACGCTGCGGCTGCCCGAGACCGGCACGCACCCGCTGCCGCCGGGCCTCGGCGAGTTCCCGTTGCGGCGGGTGGCGGACTACCCCGACACCGTGCCGGAGGCGTGGCGGGCGCGCGGCGGAGTGATGCTGCCGATGTACCTGCGCGAGGCGATGTGGCTGAGCTTCGCCGGCACCACCGAGCCCGCCGCCCTCCAGGTCGGGGTCGGCAAGGTGTGCGCGGTCTCCGGCAAACCGTGGAGCGACCGACTGACCCGGGATCCGCAGAACTACGTCGTGCTCCCCCGGCAGCCGTGGCTGGACGGGATCAACTCCGGCAAGGGCACGGTCCGCCAGTTCGTCGCCGTACCGCTGGGGCTCGGGGCCACCGTGGAGGGACAGGTGACCGGCGAGGAGGTCTGGGGCGGGGTCCAGTTCCAGTCGTTCCCGCTCGGGGAGGCGGCGCTGACGCGCTGGCGCGAGGAGGAGCGGCGCCGGGCCGAGCAGGCGCGGGCGTTCACCGCGACCGGGGGTTACGGCGCCGCGATGCCGATGGCGATGGCGGCGCCGCCCGCCCCGGGCGCCGCACCCGGGGCCGCTCCGGCGGGCGCTCCCCGGTCCGCCCCGGCGATGGGCCTGGGCGTCGGCGGTTCGATGCGCCAGGAGGTCTACCGGGACGACCGCCCGGCCGCGGACTGGTCCGAGGAACCGGCCGGCCGGGTCTTCGTCCACCTGGTCACGCCCCCGCAGTGGCGCGCCATCACCGGTGAGGAGCCGCCGCCGTCGCCCGTGGACCGCGCCGCGTACACCCGGGCGGGCCTGCCCTGGTTCGACTACTACGACGACCAGGCGCAGGACCTCGCCCCCACGGACACCCTGGGGGCGGTGAAGCCGGTGGGCGACTGGCTCGGCGACGACCACGAGCCGTGGGCGCAGCCGTCGCCGGGCCAGGTGAAGCAGCTGAAGGGAGAGCCGGTGCAAGACGGGGAGTGGTGAGCTGGCTGCTTGACCGGCTGCGGGCTCCGCGGTGACTCGCGAGCTTGCACCGTCCGCGTGCTCCGCGCGAGGGTGGCTGTCCCGACGACGGACGACCCGAAGGTGGGCACATGGGCAGTGGTGGCGTGAGCAGGCGCCGGTTCGTCGGCGCCCTCGCGGGAACCGCCGCCGCGGCGGCCCTCCCGGCCTGCGACGAGGCGTCGGCACCGGCTACGGACACGGGGACCGGGACTGGCACGGCGTCCCCTGAGCCGAGCCCCTCCCGCGAGGCCGCGCGGCCCACGGGACCCCGGCCGCTGTACCTCGGCACGTACACCTCGGCCGAAGGCGGCGGGCGGGGCATCGGCATCGCCTCGTACCACGCCGCCACGGGCCGCGTCATCGGCGCGGGCACGGTCAAGGACGTCGCCGACCCGTCGTATCTCGCGCTCCACCCGGACGGCCGCACGCTGTACGCCGTGAACGAGCGCGAGGACGGTGCCGTGACCGCCGTCCGGCTCGCCGACCGCAAGGTCCTGGGCAGCCGGAGCACCGGCGGTGCCGCGCCGTGTCATCTGTCGGTGCATCCGGGCGGGCGCTGGCTGCTGAGCGCGAACTACGGCACCGGCAGTGTGGCCGTGCACCCCGTCGACGGCTCGGGCGCGCTCGGCGAGCGCACCGATCTGGTCACGCACTCCAGCCCGGCGCCGGGCCCCGGCCAGGACGGTCCGCACGCCCACCAGATCGTGACCAGCCCCGACGGCGGCCATGTCCTCGCCGTCGACCTGGGCACGGACACGGTGTACACCTACCGCCTCGACGAGCGGAAGGGCACGCTCACCGAGGTCTCCCGCGCCCGGGCCCGGCCCGGTGCGGGGCCGCGCCATCTCACCTTCCATCCGGGCGGGCGGTACGCCTATCTCGCCAACGAGGTCGACAACACCGTCGCGGTCTGCGCCTACGACGCCACGAGCGGCCGTATCACCATCGGCGACTCGCAGCCCACAGGAACCGGCTCGGGCACCAGCTACCCGGCGCAGATCCTGGTGACGTCGAACGGGCGGTACGCCTTCCTCGCCAACCGGGGCCACAACAGCCTCACCCGGTACGCGGTGGAGGCGGACGGGGCCCGGCTCAGACTGCTCGGCACGGTGCCGGTGGCCGGGGACTTCCCGCGCCAGATCGCCCTCTCGCCGGACGGCGGGCTGCTGTTCGCGGCGAACCAGCGGTCGAGCACCGTGAGCGTCTTCCGCGTCGACGACGACAGCGGTGAACTGCGGCTCGCGGGCGAGCCGTTCGCCTCACCCGTCGCCGTTTGTGCGCTGCCGCTGTAGGGGCCGCGGGCAGGAGGCCGCGCTCGCCTGTCCGAGCAGCACGTGCATGCGCTCGGTGAGCTGGGCGACGTCGTCGGCGGGCCGGTGGAAGGGCAGGCGTACGTCGCCGTGGGCGCGGGTGCGCTCGATGCGCAGGGTCAGCCCGTGCCGGTCTACGGCGAGGGGCTGCACACGGACCGCGCCGTGCAGGCTGTCGGGCTCGACGAGGCGGGTGAGCCGTTCGACCGCGTCGGAGTGGCAGTCGGCGAGGTGGGTCAGCAGCCGGGCCTCGGCGGTGGCCAGCGGATCGGGGGCGGCGGTGGCGAACTCCTCGAGGTCGACGACGACGGCGCCGCTGGGCTCACGCAGCACCACGCGCGTGGGCTGGAAGGCGAGATGACCCTCCTCCGCCGCGAACCAGCCCGCGAGCCACAGCCGAGCCCGGATACGGTTGCGCACGGGGACGGGCGAGACGTCCGCGAACTCCAGCACGGCGGACGGCTCTCCGCGCGGCGCGCAGATCGCGGCCGTCACCAGCGCGCTGTCCTCGGGCACGTGCAGGAGCACCCGGCCGTCCTCGGCCACGGTGTGCGCGCCGACGAACTCCTCCCGGCTGCCCTCCGCGGTCACCGCGCAGGACCACGCGGTGGCCAGCACCGACCGGGCGCGTTCCGCCGCGGCAGGCGTGGCCGTCCAGCTCTGGCTGTCACCCATTCCCGTACCTCCTTAGGTAAGCCTTGCCTAACCTATCGAAGATCGAGGCGCACGCCAACCATGGCGCGCGATCGTGCGCGGAGTCACTGGACGGTTCGAGGCGCCCTCAGGGTGCGATGACGCCCAACAGGGCGCGGGCGCACAGGTCGCGCACCTCGTCGCGGGTCAGCTCCTCCGAGCCCCGCAGCCACTCCAGGCAGACGGCCGTGGTGAACGCCAGCCAGCCGCGCACGGCGTACCTGGCGTGGGGCCGTCGTTCGAGGACCGGACCGAACTCGGGGTCGGCGGCCATCGCCGCCAGGATCTGCTTCTCCTGGGCGGCCAGGGCCCGCCGGTAGACCTTGCGGACGGCCCGGTCACCGGAGGCCTCGGCACGGTGGAAGGCCCGGAAGCCGTGCGCGTGCTCCTCGACGTACGCCAGGTAGGTGTCGAGGGTGTCGGTCAGCTGCTCGCGCACCGGGACGCCGGGGTCGGCGGCCGTCATGCGCAGCATGCGCGCGCTCTCGCGGTCCACGACGGCCGCGAAGAAGTCCCGCTTGGTCGGGAAGTAGTGGTACAGCAGCCCGCGCGAGACACCGGCGATCTCGGCCACCTGCTCGATCCACACCTCGTCGTACGGGCTCTCCGAGAACAACCGCGCCCCGACGGCGAGCAGTTGCTCCCTGCGCTCCTCGGTGCTGAGCCGGCGCCGGGTGCGCTCGCCCTGGTTCGCGCTCATGCCCGCACCTTACTTGACGCCGGTTCAACAACCGGACCACACTGAAACGGCGTTATTGAACCGACGTACAACACGCTCAACCTGCCGCAGGATCAAGGGAGATCGCGTCATGGCGGAGACGACGACCAGGTCCGCGCTGCCCAAGGGGTTCCGCAGCGCGGAGCAGGGCTGGCCCGAGTTGCACCGCATTCCGCACCCGCCCGGCCGGGTCCCGCTCCTCGGGGACGTCCTCGGCGCGAGCCGGACCAGGCCGTTGCAGGACTCGATGCGCCACGCCCGCCGGCTGGGGCCGATCTTCCGGCGCAAGGCGTTCGGCAAGGAGTTCGTGTTCGTGTGGGGCGCCGGTCTCGCCGCCGACCTCGCGGACGAGACACGGTTCGCCAAGCATGTGGGGCTCGGCATCGCCAACCTCCGGCCCGTCGTCGGGGACGCGCTGTTCACGGCGTACAACCACGAACCCAACTGGCAGCTCGCGCACGACGTCCTGGCACCCGGCTTCAGCCGGGAGGCCATGGAGGGCTACCACGCGATGATGCTGGACGTGGCCGGGCGGCTCACCGGCCACTGGGACCGCGCCGCCCTGGCCGGCCGCACGGTGGACGTGCCCGGCGACATGACCAAACTGACCCTGGAGACCATCGCGCGCACCGGATTCGGCCACGACTTCGGATCCTTCGAACGCTCCCGCCCGCACCCCTTCGTGACGGCGATGATCGGCACCCTCGCCCACGCCCAGCGTCTGAACACCGTCCCCGCGGCCTTCCTCCTACGGCGGTCCGCGCGCCGCAACGACGCCGACATCGCCTATCTCAACCGCACGGTCGACGACCTGGTCCGGGCCCGCCGCATGACGAGCGGGGACGGCGATCTGCTCGACCGGATGCTGGAGACGGCCCACCCCGAGACCGGCGAGCGGCTCTCGCCCGAGAACGTCCGCCGCCAGGTCATCACCTTCCTGGTGGCCGGCCACGAGACCACCTCGGGAGCGCTGTCCTTCGCCCTCCACTACCTCGCCCGGCTCCCGGACGTCGCCGCCCGCGCCCGCGCGGAGGTGGACCAGGTCTGGGGCGAAACGGACCTGCCCGGCTACGACCAGGTGGCCAAGCTGCGGTACCTGCGCCGGGTCCTGGACGAGTCGCTACGGCTGTGGCCGACCGCCCCCGCCTTCGCGCGGGAGGCCCGCGAGGACACGGTCCTGGCCGGGGAGCACCCCATGCGCCGGGGCGCCTGGGCCCTGGTCCTCACGCCGATGCTGCACCGCGACCCGGAGGTGTGGGGCGCCGACGCCGAACGCTTCGACCCGGACCGCTTCGACCCCAAGGCGGTACGCTCCCGGCCCCCGCACACCTTCAAGCCCTGGGGCACCGGCGCCCGCGCCTGCATCGGCCGCCAGTTCGCCCTCCACGAGGCCACCCTGATCCTCGGCCTCCTACTGCGCCGCTACGACTTCCACCCGGACCCGACCTACCGACTCCGCGTCACAGAACGCCTGACCCTCATGCCGGAGGGGCTCCGCATGGGGGTGGAGCGTCGGGTGCCGGCAGGGGCGGACACGGAGGAGCACTGCCGGGCGGGCGAGGCGCAGTGAGCCGGGGCGGGCGCGCGGGCAGGGAGGCGGGGGCGGGCACGCCGGGCGAGTGAGCCGGGAGCGGGCGCGTGAGCAGTGAGCGGGGCGGGCGTCGGCGGTGAGCCGGGCGGCGGGCGGGCAACAGGAAGCGCCAGCGCCAGACCTCGTGAGCCTGACCCCCGCCGCACCCCGCCACGCTCAGCCCCCCGCCGTCCAATGCGCCGGGCGCGTCAGGGAGGTCGGCAGCTTCGTTTCCGTACTCCCCCGTGCCGCGTTGAGTTGCGGCTGGGTCAGGAAGAAGGCGTCGGTCAGGTCGGCGTCCGTGAGGTCGGTGTCTCGTAGGTCGGCGCCCAGGAGGTCCGCTCCGCGCAGGTCGGCGCCGGTGAGGTCGGCGGCGATGAGGTAGGCGCCGCGGAGGCTGATGCCGCGCAGGTCGGCGCCCTTCAGGCGGGCACCCATCAGGTCGGCGCCCCGGCGGTCCTTCCTCCGGCCGCGCGAACCCGCCCGCGTCAGCTCGCTGGCCCGGGTCAGGAGCCCGCCCACCTCCTGCCGGTGCGCGCCCACGTCCAGCCGGGCCAGTTCGTCGGGGGTGCCCCCGGCCAGTTCCTCGGTCTTCTCCAGCAGCCGGCGCAGATCGGCGTGGACCGGGCGGGCGGCGGGCAGGGTCAGCGCCTCGGTGAGGTACCAGAGCAGCTCGTGCAGCTGGCGCACGACCGGGAACGCGTCGAACATGCGCCGCGCGTCCTCGGCGGGCTCGGTGCGCCAGTCCCGCCCGCCGAAGGTGACCTGCGAGACCCGCTGTCCGGCGCCGAAGCAGTCGTAGACCGTGCAGCCGGTGAAGCCCTGCTGCCGCAGCCGCGCGTGGATGCCGCAGCGGTGGTCGTCCTGGAGGTTGCGGCAGGGCGTCCCGGCCTTCTTGTCGACCGCGAAGTCGGCCGAGGCGGCGAACGGCAGGGCGACGCAGCACAGCCCGAAGCAGTTCGCGCAGTCGCCGCGCAGGCCGGCCGGTTCGAGGGAGAGGTCTCGCATACCGACCAGCCTACGGGCGCCCGTCAGCCGCTCACTCCCCCAGGTCAGGCAGGTCAGGCAGCTCCAGCCGGTCCAGCCGCGCGGGATCGGCCAGGATGTACATGCCCGTGATCCGGCCGTCGGCGACGGTGAGGCCGGTGACCGACATCAGCTTGCCGTCGGGCGCGTTCAGCATGCCGAGTTCGCCGTTGACCAGCACGAACCGGGCGTGCTGCGCGAACTCGCTGAACAGCATGGCCTGTTCGGCCACCGGACGCGCCCCGCGCACGAGCTTCGAGGCCGCCACCCCGCCGACCAGGGCCCCGGAGTCGGCGCGCAGCACGATCTCGGGGTCGAGGACTTCGAGCAGCGCGTCGAAGTCCCCGGCGCGGCAGGCAGCCATGAACGCGTCGAGGACCTTGCGCTGTTGGGCGAGGTCGGGCTCGGCGGACGGGGTGGCTCCCTGGACCCGGCGCCGGGCCCGGCTGGCGAGCTGCCGGGTGGCGGCCGGGGTGCGTTCCACGATCCGCGCGATGTCGTCGAAGGGCACGGCGAACATGTCGTGCAGTACGAACGCCAGCCGCTCGGCGGGCTCCAGCGTCTCCAGCACGACCAGCAGGGCGAGGCCGACCGTGTCGGCCCGGACCACTTCCTGTTCCGGGTCGGCCTGGGACAGCGGCCGGATCACGGGGTCGGGGACGAAGGTGTCGTCGAGCGGGTCCTCGCGGCGCGTGGTGCGCGAGCGCAGCATGTCCAGGCAGATCCGGCCGACCACGGTGGTCAGCCAGCCGCCGAGATTGCGGATGTCCTCGCCGTCGCTGCGGCTGAGCCTGAGCCACGCCTCCTGAACCGCGTCCTCGGCCTCGGTGAGCGATCCCAGCATCCGGTAGGCGACGGCGTTGAGATGGTCCCGGTGTTCCTCGAACCGCTCGGCCTGCGCCTCGGCCCCCGTTCCGGCCGTCACCGGGCGAACACCTCGAAGGCCACCGCGGGCTTGCCGCCGAACCGCTCGCCCGTCGCCGTGGCGTGCTGGGTGAGGAAGCCCCGGACGTACGTCTCGGGATCCTCGTCCGTCAACGCCTCGATGTAGGCGCGGTGTTCGAGCAGCGACCGCACCGCCCGCTCCAGACCGGGTGTGGCGTCCACGGCGTGCGTGGGCGTGCTGGACCCGGCGACGGCGACCCAGCGCACGCCGTTCCAGGGTTCGAGCCCCTGCTCGACGAGTTCGGGGAAGATCCACCGGTTGCCGGCGTCACCGGCCGCGTCGAGGGTGGCCCGGCCCACGGCCACATGGTCCGGGGTGTTCCAGGCGACTCCGCCCCAGGTGTCCCGGTGGTTGAGGGTGATCACCAGCTCGGGACGGTGGCGGCGGATCTCGGCGGCGATGTCCCGGCGCAGGCCGGTGCCGTACTCGATCACACCGTCCTGGTGGTCGAGGAACTCCACCGCCGACACCCCGACCACCGCCGCGCTGGCCCGCTGCTCACGCTCCCGCAGCGGACCGCACACCGCGGGCTCCATCGTGTCGATCCCGGCCTCGCCCCGGGTGGCCAGCACATAGGCGACCTCCCGGCCCTGATCGGTCCACGCGGCGACGGCCGCCGAGCAGCCGTACTCCAGGTCGTCCGGGTGCGCCACGACGGCGAGGGCCCGCTGCCAGTCCTCGGGCATGGGCCGGAGCTGAGTGATCATCGGCTCGGTCATGCCCGCAGACTAGCCCGCGGCACACCGCGCAGACCTCACAATTCGTCGCGCGTCAGGGCCAGCAGCCGGTCCAGCACCCGCGGCCCGCCCGCGCGTACGCCGTCGTGTTCGAACTCGTCGGTGACCCAGGTGCGCAGGCCGCGGATCGTGCGGGCCGTGGCGAGGGAGTGGGTCGTGTCGACGTACATGTCGTCGTGGTAGATCGCGGCGGCGGCCGGGACCTCGTTGGCGGCGAGGCGCGTGGGGTCGTACAGCGGTGTCCAGTCGGTGCGGGTGGCGAGGAGTTCGGCCGTCTCGCGCAGGGGGCGCAGGGCCGGGTCGCAGTCGAACATCCAGGGGTGGATGGTCTCGCCGGTGAACAGCAGCGGGCCGTCGCCCGCCAGGGCCTTGGCCGCGTCGAACTGCGGGAACTCGGCGCGGACCCGCTCGGCCGACCAGGCCGTGGGGCGGGCGTCCTGGCCGTAGATCGCCTCGTGGACGAGGGCGTAGAGCGGGTGACCCGCGTATGACAGCAGGCCCTGGACCTCTTCCTGGAAGGCGTCGGAGAGGGTCGCGCCCTGGGCGGTGCGGACGAAGGCGTGCTCCAGGAGGTAGTGCAGGCGGTGGCTGCCCTCGCCGCCGCCGAGGAGGATGCCGAGGGACTGGAAGGCCTCCGCCGTGAGGCGGTAGCCGTTGGGGAGCACGACGTCGTGGCCGAGCAGGTGGTCGGCGATACGGCGGGCCCGCTCGACGTCCTGCGGATAGCGGGCGTAGTGCGCGGTGACCTTGCGCTCGATGCGCGGGTAGGCCGCGCGGTAGACGTCGTCCGCGTGCGCGTCGAGCGAGGGCAGGCCGCCGGTGACGATCGCGGCGGACAGGCCCTCGGGGGCGGTGGAGAGGTAGTTGACCGTGCAGAAGCCGCCGAAGCTCTGGCCGAGGACGGTCCACGGGGCGCCGCCGGTGACGGCCGGGCGGATCGCCTCGCAGTCCCGGACGATCGCGTCGGCGCGGAAGTGCGTGAGGTAGTCGGCCTGTGCGGCCGGGCCGCCGCGCAGCGGGAGCGTCTGGCGGTTGGCCGGCGTGGAGTGGCCGGTGCCGCGCTGGTCGAGGAGGAGGACCCGGTACTCCTTCAGGGCGCGGCCGAGCCAGGCCTGCTTGCCGACGAACCGGTTCGCCCCGAATCCGGGCCCGCCCTGGAGGTAGACCAGCCACGGCAGGTTCTGGTGCACCCGGTCACCGGCGACGACCTCACGGGCGTAGAGCTCGATGCTCTCCCCCGCCGGGTCGTCGTGGTCGAGGGGCACGGTGAAGTGGCGGTCGGTGAGGACGACGCCGGGCTGGCGGTAGCTGACGGTCAACGAGGCTCCCGGTTCGGACGGACGGCTGGCAGCGCGTCCCAGTTCAACACATGTTCCGTCGCCGACCGAGCCCGGGGATCATGAACAGCTACTGAACGGCCGCTCAGCGCGCCGAGAGGCTGGAGCGGCGTACGACCAGTTCCGGCTGGAGCACGACCCGCCGGTGCTCGTGGCCGCGGGCGCCGCCCTCGCCCTCGGTCTCCTCCAGGAGCAGCTCGGCGGCGAGGGCGCCCATGGTGACGGCGGGCTGCCGCACCGAGGTCAGGGGGACGGCCGCGGCGGCGGCGAACTCGATGTCGTCGTAGCCGACGATGGCGAGGTCGTCGGGGACGCTGACACCGGCCGCGTACATCGCCTGGAGGACACCGAGGGCGAGCAGGTCGTTGGCGCAGAACACGGCGGTGGGACGGTCGGCGAGGCCGAGCAGACGGGCACCCGCGTCCCGGCCCGCGGCGACGTCGAGCCGCTCGGTGGGCAGCTCGCGCAGCACCTCGGGGCCGAGCCCGGCCTCGGCGAGCGCCGACAGCGCGCCGGTACGGCGGTCGCGGACCTGGTTCAGGCTGGGCGGGCCGCTGACGTACGCGATGGAGCGGTGCCCGGCGTCCACGAGGTGGCGCACGGCGAGCGCGCCGCCGGCGACGTCGTCGACGGAGACCGAGCACTCGGTGGTGCCCTCGGCGACCCGGTCGACGAGGACGAAGGGGATGTTGTGCCGACGGAACGTCTCGATGTTGCGCCCGGTGGCGTCCGCCGGGGTCAGCAGCACCCCGCGCACCCGCTGCTCGGCGAAGAGCGACAGATAGTCGGCCTCCTCCGCGGCGTTCTGCGCGCTGTTGCAGACCATCACGCCGAGTCCCGCCTCGCGCGCGGCCCGCTCGGCGCCGCGCGCCACGTCGACGAAGAAGGGGTTGCCCATGTCGAGGACGAGCAGCCCCATGATCCGGCTGCGGCCCGCGCGCAGTTGGCGCGCGGACTCGCTGCGGACATAGCCCAGCCGGTCGATCGCCGACAGCACCCGTGCCCGGGTCTCGGTGGCGACCGTGTCCGGACGGTTGATGACGTTCGAGACCGTGCCGACGGAGACTCCGGCGGCGCGTGCGACGTCCTTGATACCCACCGACTGGGCCATCGGGCAGGGACCTCCAGAGGAACGAGGGGCGGCGGGCGGGACGGTCTTCACATTACCGTCGGACCGCCCTTTGACGGCATCCGTCGAACGGCCACGGCGGCGATCAGGCGGGCAGCCGGAAATCGGCGACGCGGAGCGCCGAGGGGGTCGTACCGGTGGACTTCACCTGGTACATCACCGACAGGGTGTGGTCCTGCGCGATCCGGGTCTCGTCGATCACGACCTCGCCGAAGGCGTTCAGCCCGGCGGCGACACCGTCGTACAGCAGCCTCCAGTCCGTGTACCCGGACGCCTTGGAGGCGCCGGCGATCCGGCCGAACGGGAAGATCGCGTAGGCGTTGTCGTACTTGTCCAGAACCAGCTTGGTGCGCTGGCTGGAGTTCAGCGGGACCGGGATCTCGGTCTTCTGCCAGTTGCCCGAGGCGTTCTTGCGGACGTGGAACGCGCGGCCGTTGGCGGTGCGGTCGGCGACGTAGTCGGTCGTGCACTGACCGAATCGACCGGGTACGTAACTGATGATCGCGTGTGGCAGCCCGGTCGAGTCCGTGAACTGGCTCTCCTGGTTCATGAGCGAGTGGTCCGGATTGAGCGAGTCGATCACCAGGCCGCTGTCGGTGACCGCCACCTTGTCGGAGCCGCCGGTGGTACCGACGACCGTGCCCGCGTTGTTGCGCCAGGTCCGGCCGCGGTCGTCGGAGTAGACGTAGCCGGTGTCGTGGTTGGTGATGCCGCCGCCGTTGCACATCACGGCGCCGTTCTGCTCGCGCCAGGTGAAGAAGGAGTGCAGCCTGCCGCCGCGGTCGTAGTCGATGCCGTGCAGATACATGTTCCGGACGGTCGAGGAGCCGTGCTCGCTGCTGTACGTCCCGGTGGACGACGTCCACTCCCCCAGCGCGGTCCACGTCGAACCGTCGTACTCCGCGAGGGCGTTGCGGCCGTTGCCGGAGACGCCGGTCCGGTAGCTGAGCTGGAGGCGGCCCTCGGGGGTGGCGATGAACTGGGGGTAGGTGAACTGGCTCGTCAGGGTCAGGCCGTCAAGGGTGGACTGGGGCGCGCCGAAGCGGCTCGCGGTCCACGACAGCCCGGCCGGGTTGTCCAGCAGTCCGGCGACCGACTTGACGTAGGTGAAGCCGTCGCTGTGCGAGTCCATGTTGAGGTGCAGTCGGCCGTCGGTCCGCGAGACGCCCATGGAGATGACGTTGTGGGAGTCGTTGTAGCGGAGCGTGTGCCCGACCCTGACCGTGGACCAGGCGGTGGCGCCGAGGGCACGGCGGCCGACGACGGCGTTGCGGTCTGCGGTGTACCAGGCCGCGTACTGGTGGCCCTTGTAGGTCAGCAGGCCGTTCTTCTGGAAGGCGTTGTTGTTGACCAGGCCGTCGTAGGAGACGAAGAAGATGGCCTGGGAGTCGAGCGTGGTGGTGCCGGTGAGGGTGACGGAGGGCCCGGGGTCGGCGGCCCGCGCCGTGCCCGGGGCGGCCACGGCGGCCAGCAGCGCGGTCGCCAGCACAGTACGTCTTCTCATGAACTCAGCTCCGGCTCAGGCTAGATGGAAGACTTCGGTGAGGGGTTTCATCGATTCGTCGGGTCGGGCGCCGTCCAGCGACTCGAAGAACGGCGCCATCTCCGCCTGCCAGCGGGCGTTGACCTCGGTGGCCTCCATGCCGGCCCGGGCGGCGGCGAAGTCCTCGGTCTCCAAGTAGCCGACCAGCAGGCCGTCTTCGCGCAGGAAGAGCGAGTAGTTGTGCCAGCCGGTGGCCGAGAGCGCGTCCAGCATCTCCGGCCATACGGCGGCGTGCCGCTCGCGGTACTCGTCGAGGCGGTCCGCCCGGACCTTCAGCAGAAAGCACACGCGTTGCATCAACAGCCCCTTGGAACTCAGAAGTTGAACTGGTCGATGTTCTTGGCGTCGAACACGGTCGGCTTGCCCAGGCTGATCACGCCGTCCTTGCCGATCGTGTACTCGCCCATGTCACCGGCGGTGAAGGTCTCGCCCTCCTTGCCGGTGATCTGCCCGGACACCAGCGCGACGGCGGTACGGGCGGCCAGCTCGCCCAGCTTGGCCGGGTCCCACAGCTCGAACGCCTCGACGGTGCCGTTCTTGACGTACTTGCGCATGTCGTTCGGGGTGCCGAGGCCGGTCAGCTTGACCTTGCCCTTGTACTTCGAGCCCGACAGGTACTGGGCGGCGGCCTTGATGCCGACGGTGGTCGGGGAGATGATCCCCTTCAGGTTCGGGTACTCCTGGAGCAGGCCCTGGGTCTGCTGGAAGGACGCCTGCGCGTCGTCGTTGCCGTACGCGACCTTGACCAGCTTCATGTCCTTGTACTTGGGATCCTTGAGCTCGTCCTTCATGAACTCGATCCAGGTGTTCTGGTTGGTCGCGGTCTGCGCGGCGGACAGGATCGCGATCTCGCCCTTGTAGTCGATCTGTTCGGCGAGCAGCTGCACCTCGGTACGGCCGAGGTCCTCCGCGGAGGCCTGCGAGACGAAGGCGTTGCGGCAGTCGGCCTTGGTGTCGGAGTCGTAGGTGACGACCTTGATGTCGTTCTTCATGGCCTGCTTGAGCGCGGTGCACAGGGCGCCGGGGTCCTGCGCGGAGACGGCCATCGCGTCGACCTGCTGCTGGGTGAGCGTGTTGACGTAGCTCACCTGTCCCGCGGTGTCGGTGGCGCTGGACGGTCCGACCTCCTTGTAGCTGTTCCCCAGCTCCTTGAGCGCCGCCTCGCCGCCCTTGTCCGCGGAGGTGAAGTAGGGGTTGTTGACCTGCTTGGGCAGGAACCCGACGGTCAGCCCCTTCTTCAGCTCGGCGTTCGGATCGGCCTTGCCGGCGGTCGCGGCGGAGGCGTCCTCGTTGGCGACGTCCTCCTTGGTCGTACCGCCACAGGCGGTGGCGGCGAGGGAGAGGCTGGTCACGAAGGCGAGGGCGACGGAGACACGCCGGAGGGATGACTTACGCATGGAGGGTTCCTTTGCGAGAAGAGGTGAGCGAGAGCGCCCCGTCAGGGGCGCGGGGAACTGCGCGACCAGCCACGAACGACGTGTCAGCCGGACGATTGCGCACGCACGACGGCGATCTGCCGAGCCACCCGGGGCCCGAGCACGGAAAGAACAAGCAGCACACCGGTGACCAGGATCTGCGTCTGAGCGGAAACGTCCTGAAGGCTCATCACGTTCTGCAGCGCACCGAGCAGGAACACCCCGGCGATCGCCCCACCCAACGTGCCCTTGCCCCCGTCGAAGTCGATCCCGCCGAGCAACACGGCAGCAACCACGGACAGCTCGAGCCCGGTGGCATTGTCATACCGAGCGGACGCGTAATGCAGCGCCCAGAAGATCCCGGTGAGCGAGGCCATGAACCCGGTCACCGTGAACAGGATGAGCTTCTGCCGCTTGACCCGGACCCCGGCGAACCGGGCCGCCTCCTCGCTCGCCCCGATCGCGAACAGCGACCGCCCGAAGGGCATGGCGTGCAGGACGATCACAGCGATCGCGAGCAACACCAGGAAGGGCAGCAGAGCGTACGGGATGAACGTGTCGCCGATCCGGCCGGAAGCGAAGTCCAGGTACGGCGTGGGGAAGTCGGTGACCGCGTCGGAGCCGAGCACGATCTGCGCGATACCCCGGTAGGCGGCGAGCGTTCCGATGGTCACCGCGAGCGACGGCAGCCCCAGCCTGGTCACCAGCAGGCCGTTGATCAATCCGCACACCCCACCGATCAGCAGGCAGATCGGAATGATCGTCTCGATCGTCATGCCCTGGTTCCACAGGGCGCCCATGACCGCCCCCGACAGCCCCGCCGTCGAAGCGACCGAGAGATCGATCTCACCGGAGACGACCAACAGGGTCATCGGCAGCGCGATCAGAGCGATCGGAAGCGTGTTCCCGATCAAGAAGGACAGATTGAGCGAATTGCTGAACCCGTCGACGAACCCGAAGGACAGCAGGAGCACGACGATCAGGAGTGCGCCGACCACCGTGTCCCAGCGGATCGCGCGCGTGAGGGAGTCAGGCATGGCGGGCGTTCCTCTTCTTCAGGGCCGAGGCCACGCGCAGCGCGACGACCCGGTCGACCGCGATGGCGAGGATGAGCAGGATGCCGTTGATGGCGAGCACCCAGACGGAGCTGACACCGAGCGCGGGCAGCACGCTGTTGATGGAGGTCAGCAGCAGCGCGCCGAGGGCGGCGCCGTACACGCTGCCGGAGCCGCCGGTGAAGACGACGCCGCCGACCACGACGGCGCTGACGACGGTGAGTTCGTAGCCGTTGCCGGTGCCGGAGTCGACGTTGCCGAACCGGGCGAGGTACATCGCGCCCGCGAGGCCGGCCAGCGCGCCGCAGAAGGTGTACGCGGCCAGGATCCGCTTGCGCACCGGGATTCCGGCGAGGCGCGCGGCCTCCGGGTTGGAGCCGAGGGCGTACAGCTCGCGCCCGCTGCCGAAGTGCTTGAGGTAGTAGGCGGTGGCGATCAGGACGGCGAGCGCGATGAGCGCGAGATACGGCACGGCGGAGAGGCCGCCGGAGCCGAAGTCGACGAAGCTGTCCGGGAGGTCGGCCGCCGTGATCTGCCGGGAGCCGACCCAGATCGAGTCGATGCCGCGGATGATGTACAGGGTGCCGAGGGTGACGACGAGAGCGGGCACCTGGCCGAGGCTGACCAGCAGGCCGTTGAGCAGACCGAAGCCGATGCCCATGAGCACCGCGAGCAGCACGGCGACGACCGGGTTCCCGCCGCCCTGGAGATACGTACCGGCGGCGAAGGCGCTGATGCCGAGCGTGGAGCCGACGGAGAGGTCGACGTTGCGGGTGATGACGACCAGCGACTGGCCGACGGCGACCAGCACCAGGATCGTCGCGTTGAGCAGCAGGTCCTTGATGCCCTGCTCGGTCAGGAACTCGCTGTTGCCGGCCTGGGTGACGGCGATCATCACCAGGAAGACGACCAGGATGGCCAGTTCGCGCATCTTGAAGACACGGTCGACCAGCCGGGTCGCGCCCGCCTTGGGCACCTCGGCGACGGGGGCTTGCTCAGGAGTGGTCACCGTCATGCGGCGGCCCTCCCCGTGGCTGCGGCCATCACGGTTTCCTCGGAGGCTTCGGAGCGGGGGATCTCGGCGGTGAGGCGGCCCTCGTGCATCACCAGCACGCGGTCGGCCATGCCGAGGATCTCGGGCAGGTCGGAGGAGATCATCAGGACGGCGACCCCGTCGGCGGCCAGTTCGGAGAGCAGCCGGTGGACCTCGGCCTTGGTGCCGACGTCGATGCCCCGGGTCGGTTCGTCGACGATGAGCACCTTGGGGCCGGTGGCCAGCCACTTGGCGAGGACGACCTTCTGCTGGTTGCCGCCGGACAGGGTGGAGACGGCGTCGGCGATCCGGGCGTACCTCACCTGGAGCTTGACGGCCCAGTCCAGCGAGCGGCTGCGTTCGGCGCCTCGGTCCATCAGGCCGGCCTTCACGGTCGTACGCAGTCCGGTGAGGCCGATGTTGCGCTCGATGGACATGTCCATCACCAGGCCCTGGGCGCGCCGGTCCTCGGGGACGAGGGCGAGGCCGGAGGCCATGGCGGTGGAGGGGGCGCCGTTGACGAGGTTCTTACCCCCGACGCTGACCTCGCCGGCGTCCCAGCGGTCGATGCCGAAGACGGCCCGGGCGACCTCGGTGCGGCCCGCGCCGACCAGTCCGGCCAGGCCCACGATCTCGCCGCGCCGGACCTCGAAGGAGACGTCGGTGAAGACGCCCTCGCGGGTCAGCCGGCGCACGCTGAGCGCGACCTCGCCGGGCTCGACGTCCTGCTTGGGGTACAGCTCGTCCAGGTCGCGGCCGACCATCCGCCGTACGAGATCGTCCTCGGTCATGCCCGCCACCGGCTCGCTGGCGATCCAGGCGCCGTCGCGCAGGGTCGTCACGCGCTGGCAGATCTCGAAGATCTCCTCGAGGCGGTGCGAGATGAACAGCACGGCCGCGCCCTGTTCGCGCAGGGTGCGGACGACGCCGAAGAGGCGGGCGACCTCGCTGCCGGTGAGGGCGGCGGTCGGCTCGTCCATGATCAGGACCCGGGCGTCGAAGGAGAGGGCCTTGGCGATCTCCACGATCTGCTGGTCGGCGATGGACAGGCCGCGCGCGGGGCGCTCGGGGTCGAGTTCGACGCCGAGGCGCTGCATCAGGGCCAGGGTGGCCGCGTGGGTGGCCTTGTGGTCGATGCGGCCGAGGGCGCGGCGCGGCTGGCGGCCCATGAAGATGTTCTCGGCGATCGACAGGTCGGGGAAGAGCGTCGGCTCCTGGTAGATCACGGCGATGCCCGCGTCCCGGGCGTCGCCGGGGCCGTGGAAGGCGACGGGCGTGCCGTCGAGCAGTACCTGGCCGGCGTCGGGCCGGTGCACTCCGGCGAGCGTCTTGATGAGGGTCGACTTGCCCGCGCCGTTCTCTCCGGCGAGGGCGTGCACCTCCCCGGGCAGCAGCTCCAGGGAGACGTCCCGCAGGGCGCGGACCGCGCCGAAGGACTTCGAAACGTCCCTCAGCGCCAGGACCGGGGCCGGACCCGTGGTGGACGGGTGGGTCATGGGGGCTCCTCGACGACGTCGGCGGGACGGCTCTCGCGACGTCGTGAAAGGTTTCAACTTGGTTGCCGGGACGTTAGGCACGCCGTGCATGTCACGTCAATGGGTTCGTATCGAAAAACTTTCGATGAATGAAGGTCACGGCGGAGTCACGAGCAACCGGCTCGGGCCTGGGGCTTGACACCCCTTCGGGAGGCTCATAGCTTCCCGTCTTGAATCGTTTCACCGCGCTGCACTTCTGACGTTTCACCGTGCCGCGTTTTCTGAAGACTTTCCGACCCGATGTCACAGGAGCCCGAAGTGACCGACCTCGCCGCGGTGAAGGCCGCGCTCAAGACCCAGGCCGTCGAGACGCCGTCGTGGGCGTACGGGAACTCGGGGACCCGGTTCAAGGTGTTCGCCCAAGCGGGGGTGCCGCGGACGCCGCAGGAGAAGCTGGAGGACGCGGCGCAGGTCCACGCGTTCACGGGAGTGGCGCCGACGGTGGCGCTGCACATCCCGTGGGACAAGGTCGAGGGCTCCGATGGTTACGCAGAGCTGGCGAAGTTCGCCGAGGCTCGGGGCGTGCGGTTGGGCGCGATCAACTCGAACACGTTCCAGGACGACGACTACAAGCTGGGGAGCATCTGTCATCCGGACGCCGCCGTGCGACGGAAGGCCGTTGATCATCTGCTCGAGTGCGTCGACATCATGGACGCGACCGGGTCCCGGGATCTGAAGCTGTGGTTCGCCGACGGAACGAACTATCCCGGCCAGGACGACATCCGCGGGCGGCAGGACCGGCTGGCCGAAGGGCTCGCCGAGGTGTACGAGCGGCTTGGGGACGGGCAGCGGATGCTGCTGGAGTACAAGTTCTTCGAGCCGGCGTTCTACACGACGGATGTGCCGGACTGGGGTACGGCGTACGCCCACTGTCTGAAGCTGGGGCCGAAGGCGCAGGTCGTCGTCGACACCGGGCATCACGCGCCGGGGACCAATATCGAGTTCATCGTCGCCACGCTGCTGCGTGAGCGGAAGCTCGGCGGGTTCGACTTCAACTCCCGGTTCTACGCGGATGACGACCTCATGGTGGGGGCGGCCGATCCGTTCCAGTTGTTCCGGATCATGTTCGAGGTGGTCCGGGGCGGGGGGTTCTCCGCCGACGTCGCCTTCATGCTCGACCAGTGCCACAACATCGAGGCCAAGATCCCGGCGATCATCCGGTCCGTGATGAACGTGCAGGAAGCGACGGCGAAGGCGCTCCTCGTCGACCGGGAGGCGCTGGCTTCGGCGCAGGCCGGTGGGGATGTGCTCGCGGCGAACGCGGTGCTGATGGATGCGTACAACACGGACGTGCGGCCGCTGCTCGCGGAGGTTCGGGGGGAGATGGGGTTGGACGCGGATCCCATGGGGGCGTATGCGCGGTCCGGGTGGGCTTCGAGGATCGTGGCCGAGCGGGTCGGAGGGGAGCAGGCCGGATGGGGCGCGTAAGCGTCTGCCGGGATCTGTGATCTTCGGACTGCGGGCCGTATGTGGCCGGTCGCGCAGTTCCCCGCGCCCCTAGGAAACCCTCCGACCCTCTTTCAGATAGGACCCGAAAGTCATGGCTACCCATCCCGAAGCCGCTGCCCTCCTCGCTCGTTCCCACCGGCTGGGCTCCGATCCCCGTAACACCAACTACGCCGGGGGCAATGCCTCCGCCAAGGGCATCGACACCGATCCCGTGACGGGGGGTGATGTGGAGCTGATGTGGGTCAAGGGGTCCGGTGGGGACCTCGGGACGCTCACCGAGGGTGGGCTCGCCGTGTTGCGGCTGGACCGTATGCGCGCGCTCGTCGAGGTCTATCCCGGTGTCGAGCGCGAGGACGAGATGGTCGCCGCCTTCGACTACTGCCTGCACGGCAAGGGGGGTGCCGCTCCCTCCATCGACACCGCCATGCACGGTCTGGTCGAGGCCGCTCATGTCGATCACCTGCATCCGGACTCCGGTATCGCGCTCGCCTGTGCCGCCGACGGCGAGAAGCTGACCGCCGAGTGCTTCGGGGACAGCGTCGTGTGGGTGCCCTGGCGGCGGCCGGGGTTCCAGCTCGGGCTCGACATCGCCGCCGTGAAGGCCGCGAACCCGCAGGCCATCGGGTGTGTGCTCGGCGGGCACGGGATCACCGCCTGGGGGGACACCTCCGAGGAGTGCGAGCGGAACTCGCTGCACATCATCCGGACCGCCGAGGCCTTCCTGGAGGAGAAGGGCAAGGCCGAGCCCTTCGGTCCCGTCATCGAGGGGTACGAGGCTCTCGGTGAGGGTGAGCGCGGGGAGCGGGCGGCGGCTCTGGCGCCGTACGTCCGTGCCGTCGCCTCCCAGGACAGGGCTCAGGTCGGACACTTCACCGATTCCGACGTCGTCCTCGACTTCCTCGCCCGCGCCGAGCACCCCCGGCTCGCCGCGCTCGGCACCTCCTGCCCGGACCACTTCCTGCGCACCAAGGTGCGGCCGCTCGTCCTCGATCTGCCGCCGACCGCTCCGCTGGACGAAGTCGTGGCGCGGTTGAAGGAGCTGCACGCCGAGTACCGCGCGGAGTACGCCGCCTACTACGAGCGGCACGCCCTGCCCGACTCCCCCGCGATGCGCGGAGCGGACCCGGCGATCGTGCTGATCCCCGGCGTGGGCATGTTCTCCTTCGGCAAGGACAAGCAGACCGCCCGGGTCGCGGGCGAGTTCTACGTCAACGCCATCAATGTCATGCGGGGCGCGGAGGCCGTGTCCACGTACGCGCCGATCGAGGAGTCCGAGAAGTTCCGCATCGAGTACTGGGCTCTTGAGGAGGCCAAGCTCCAGCGGATGCCCAAGCCGAAGCCGCTGGCCACGCGGGTCGCTCTGGTGACCGGGGCCGGCAGCGGGATCGGCAAGGCGATCGCGCGTCGGCTCGTGGCCGAGGGGGCGTGTGTCGTCGTCGCCGATCTCAACGGCGACAACGCCTCCGCCGTGGCCGAAGAGCTGGGCGGGCCGGACAAGGCCGTCGCCGTCACGGTCGACGTGACGGACGAGGAGCAGATCGCCGCCGCGTTCCAGGCCGGCGCGCTCGCCTTCGGCGGGGTCGACCTGGTCGTGAACAACGCCGGGATCTCCATCTCCAAGCCGCTGCTGGAGACTTCGGCCCGGGACTGGGACCTCCAGCACGACATCATGGCCCGCGGTTCCTTCCTCGTGTCGAGGGAGGCCGCCCGGGTGATGATCGCGCAGGGACTCGGCGGTGACATCGTGTACATCGCCTCCAAGAACGCCGTCTTCGCGGGCCCCAACAACATCGCGTACTCCGCCACCAAGGCCGACCAGGCACATCAAGTGCGGCTGCTGGCAGCCGAGTTGGGCGAGCACGGCATCCGCGTCAACGGCGTCAACCCCGACGGCGTCGTGCGCGGCTCCGGGATCTTCGCCGCTGGATGGGGTGCCCAGCGGGCCGCGGTGTACGGGGTCGAGGAGGAGAAGCTGGGCGAGTTCTACGCGCAGCGGACCATCCTCAAGCGGGAGGTGCTGCCCGAGCATGTCGCGAACGCCGTCTTCGCGCTGACCGGCGGGGAGCTGACGCACACGACGGGCCTGCACGTCCCGGTCGACGCCGGCGTCGCCGCCGCCTTCCTGCGGTGAGCGGCTCCGTGAAGTCGTACGCGGCGGTCGACCTCGGCGCGTCCAGCGGGCGCGTCATGGTCGGCCGCGTCGGCCCGGACAGTCTGGAACTGGCCGAGGCGCACCGGTTCGTGAACCGGCCGGTGCGCCTGCCGGAGGGGCTGCGGTGGGACATCCTCGGGCTGTACGCGGGGGTGCTGGACGGGCTGCGGGCGGCGGGACAGGTCGACTCCGTCGGCATCGACAGCTGGGCCGTGGACTACGGCCTGCTGGACGCCGACGGGAGGCTGCTCGGCAATCCCGTGCACTACCGGGACTCCCGTACGGACGGAGTCGCGGAGAAGGTGTGGGCGACCGTGCCCGCCGAGGAGCTGTACGCCGCGACCGGCTTGCAGTACGCCCCCTTCAACACGCTGTACCAGCTCAAGGCCGAGCAACTCACAGGTGCACGACGGCTGTTGCTGGTCCCCGACCTGCTGACGTACTGGCTCACCGGCGAGCAGGGCACCGAGCTGACCAACGCCTCGACCACCCAGCTGATCGACCCGCGGACGCGGACATGGTCGTACGACATCGCCCAACGGGTCGGTGTCGACCTGGAGTTGTTCGCGTCCCTGCGGCACCCAGGGGATCCCGCGGGGCTCCTCCGGAGCGAGGTGCTGGAGGAGACGGGACTGACCGGGCCCGTGCCGGTGACCGCCGTCGGTTCGCACGACACCGCCTCCGCCGTCGCCGCGGTTCCGGCCGGGGCCCGTGAGCGGTTCGCGTACATCTGTACCGGCACCTGGTCGCTGGTGGGGCTCGAACTGGACGCGCCGGTGCTGACCGAGGAGAGCCGGGCCGCCAACTTCACCAATGAGCTGGGTCTCGACGGCACGGTCCGCTATCTGCGCAACATCATGGGCTTGTGGCTGCTCCAGGAGTGCCTGCGCGCCTGGGGCGAGCCGGATCTGGGCGGGCTGCTGCTCCAGGCGGCCAAGGCGCCGGCGCTGCGGTCGGTCGTGGACGCGGGGGACGCCGCCTTCCTCGCGCCCGGCCGGATGCCGGAGCGGATCGCCGAGGCCTGCCGGGCCTCGGGGCAGCCGGTGCCCAAGTCGCCCGCCGAGATCACGCGGTGCATCCTCGACTCGCTCGCCCTGGCCCACCGCAAGGCCGTCGCGCAGGCCCAGCGGCTGGCCGACCGGCCCGTCGAGGTGGTGTACATCGTCGGCGGCGGCACCCGTAACGCGCTGCTGTGCCAGCTCACCGCCGACGCCTGCGGGCTGCCGGTGGTGGCGGGCCCGACGGAGGCCGCCGCGCTCGGCAACGTCCTGGTCCAGGCGCGCTCGCACGGACTGGTCCGAGACCTCGCCGACGGGCGTCGACTGCTCACCCGAACCCAGCCGCTCACCCGCTACGAGCCGCGCGGCGAGGCCGCCCGCTGGCAGGCGGCCGAGGACCGGCTCGCCGGGCCTGAGAGGGTCTCCCCCGGCCCGTGACCCGGCACTACCCTGCACTCATCCGATGATCGACGACAAGGAGCCGCGATGCGTGTCGCTCTGTTCCTGACCTGTGTCAACGACACGCTCTATCCGGACACCGGGCGCGCCGTGGTGAAGCTGCTGACCAGGCTGGGTGTCGAGGTCGACTTCCCGATGGCGCAGACCTGCTGCGGGCAGGCGCACTACAACACCGGATACCGGCATGGGGCGGAGCCACTGGCCCGGCATTTCTCCGATGTCTTCGGGGAGTACGAGGCGATCGTCACCCCCTCGGGGTCGTGCGGGGCGATGGTGCGGGAGCTGTATCCGCGGATGGGCGAGCGGGCGCGGGCGGAGGGCCGCGGGGACTCCCTCGCGGCCACCCTGGCGCCCGTGGTGCCGAAGACGTACGAGCTGACCGAGTTCCTGGTGGACGTGCTGGGTGTGACGGACGTCGGGGCGTACTACCCGCACAGGGTGACCTACCACCCGGCCTGTCACGGCCTGCGCGGGCTGGGGCTCGCCGACCGGCCGCAGCGGCTGCTCCACGCGGTGAAGGGGATCGAGCTGGTCGAGCTGCCCGGTGCGGACGAGTGCTGCGGCTTCGGTGGCACCTTCGCGGTGAAGAACTCCGATGTCTCGGCTGCGATGGGCGCCGACAAGGTGCGCAACGCCGAGTCGACGGGCGCGGAGGTGCTGTGCTCGGCCGACAACTCCTGTCTGATGCACATCGGTGGGACGATGGCCCGGCTCAGGACCGGGATGCGGCCGGTGCACATCGCGGAGATCCTGGCGAGCACGGAGGAGGAACCGGCCGCATGAGCGGGACGTTCGTAGGGATGCCGGCCTTCCCCAAGGCCGCGCACGAGGCCGTGCACGACCAGACCCTGCGCGGCAATCTGCGCCACGCGACGCACACCATCCGCGGCAAGCGGGCCAAGGCCGTCGCGGAGATGTCGGACTGGGACGCACTGCGGGACGCGGGGGCCCGTATCAAGGACCGGACGCTCCTCCACCTCGACCGCTACCTGGTCCAGTTGGAGGAGTCGGTGACCGCGGCGGGCGGCACCGTCCACTGGGCGGTCGACGCCGACGAGGCCAACCGGATCGTCGCCGACCTGGTCAAGGCGACCGGGGAGTCGGAGGTCGTCAAGGTCAAGTCCATGGCCACGCAGGAGATCGGGCTGAACGAGGCACTGGAGGCCGAGGGAATCCGGGCCTACGAGACGGATCTCGCCGAGCTCATCGTGCAGTTGGGCAAGGACCGGCCCTCGCACATCCTCGTCCCCGCCATCCACCGCAACCGGGGCGAGATCCGGGACATCTTCGCCCGCGAGATGAGCGAGTGGGGCCGTCCGGCCCCGGACGGTCTGACGGACACGCCCGCCGAACTGGCCGAGGCGGCCCGGCTCCACCTGCGGGAGAAGTTCCTGCGCGCCAAGGTCGGTGTCTCCGGCGCCAACTTCATGGTCGCCGAGACCGGCACCCTGGTCGTCGTGGAGTCCGAGGGCAACGGCCGGATGTGCCTGACCCTGCCCGAGACGCTGATCTCGGTCGTCGGCATCGAGAAGGTGGTGCCGACCTGGCAGGACCTGGAAGTCTTCCTGCAGACCCTGCCCCGCTCCTCCACCGCCGAGCGCATGAACCCGTACACCAGCACGTGGACCGGTACGACGGACGAGGACGGGCCCCAGAACTTCCATCTGGTCCTCCTCGACAACGGCCGCACCGACACGCTCGCCGACGAGGTCGGCCGCCAGGCCCTGCGCTGCATCCGCTGCTCGGCCTGCCTCAACGTCTGCCCGGTGTACGAACGGGCGGGCGGCCACGCCTACGGCTCGGTCTACCCGGGCCCGATCGGCGCGATCCTCAGCCCCCAACTGCGCGGCACCGGAAGCGACATCGACGCCTCACTGCCGTACGCCTCCTCCCTGTGCGGCGCCTGTTACGAGGTCTGTCCCGTCGCCATCGACATCCCCGAGGTGCTGGTGCACCTGCGGGAGCGGGTCGTCCAGGGCGGGCCGGTCGTCCAGGGCGGGAACAAGGTCGTGCTCAAGCCCGCGAAGGGCCACGCGGCCGAGCGTGCGGCCATGCGAGCGGCAGGCTGGGCGTTCGGCCGTCCGGCCGCCCTGCGCACCGGGCAGCGGCTGGCCTCCCGGACGCGCCGGCTGCATCCGCGCAGTCTGCCCGGCCCCGGCAAGGCGTGGAGCGGGACCCGGGAACTCCCGGCGGTGCCGCCCGAGCCGTTCCGGGACTGGTGGAAGCGCACGCACGGTGGAAAGGACGGCGCCAAGTGAGCAGCAGGGAACGGATCCTGGGCCGGGTGCGGCGCGCGCTGGCCGACGTACCCGGTGAGGAAGCGCCGATCGAGCGCGCGTATCTGCGGGAGCACGGCGAGCGGAGTGTCGAGCAGACCGTGGATCTGCTGGCGGAGAACCTCGCGGACTACCGGGCGGTGGTGCACCGGTGCGCGCAGGAGGAGCTTCCCGAGCTGCTGACGCGACTGCTGGCGGAGCGGGGTTCCGAGAGCGTGGTCGTGCCTGCGGAGCTGCCCTCCGAGTGGCTCGGGGCCGTGGACGCGACCCGTGTGCCCGACCGCGCGGACAGCACCCCGCATGAACTCGACCGCGTGGACAGCGTGATCACCGCCTGTGCCGTCGCCATCGCCGAGACCGGCACCATCGTCCTGGACGGCTCCCCCGACCAGGGCAGGCGCCGGATCACCCTTGTGCCCGACCACCACATCTGCGTCGTACGCGTCCCCGACCAGGTCGTCTCCTCCGTACCGCAAGCGCTCGAACGCCTCGACCCGGTCCGGCCGTTGACCTGGATCTCCGGCCCTTCGGCGACCAGCGACATCGAGCTGGACCGGGTCGAGGGGGTGCACGGTCCGCGCACCCTGGAGGTGGTGCTGGTGAGCGGTCAGGCGAGCGCGGACGTCAACTCGTAGCGCCCGGAGGGCAGTCGGTAGGACGCGGTGCCGTCCTCGAAGCCGAGGTACTCGACGCCCTCGACCCTGGCGAGCGGGGTGCGGCCTTCGCGGACGGTCGACGGATCGGTGGTGGGGATGCGGAGGGTCGCGGTCGTGTTCGCGGGGACCGCGGCGCGGTAGGTCAACTTGCGGCCGTCCGCCCGCCACTCGCTGACGATCTCGCCGTACGGCGAACGGTGCGAGCCGGCCACCCGCGTGACCTTGCCGGTCGGGTCGAGGTGCGGCCGCAGGAAGAAGTGCCGGAAGCCGGGGTGGGCCGGGTCCTTGGCGATGCCGGCCATGCTCTCGTACATCCACTCCATGATCGCGCCGTAGGAGTAGTGGTTGAACGAGTTCATGTCGACCGGACCGAAGCCGTCCTCCTTGGAGTAGGAGTTCCAGCGCTCCCAGATGGTGGTGGCGCCGTTGCGCACGGAGTACAGCCAGGAGGGCATCGCGTCCTGGTGGAGCAGCTCGTACGCCAGGTCCGCGCGGCCCTCGTCGGTGAGGACCGGGGCGATGACGTTCACGCCGAGGAAGCCGACGGCGAGGGTGTTCTCGGCGTAGTGCACGCGGGTGCTGTCGGGGTGGGCGGCCTTGTAGGCGGCATCGTTGCCGATGTTCTCGGCGAGCATGGTGACCAGCTGGCGGCGCTGGGCCTCGGTGTCGTAGAAGCCGAGTTTGAGGACCCACAGCAGGGCGGTCTGGCTGTCGTCCTCCGTCTTGCGGGGGCTGTCACCGGGTGTGGGCGGCGGGTCGCCGAGGCTGGAGCGGACGGTGAGGCGGCCGGTGTCCGGGTCGGTGACGACGTACTTGGCGAGGAACGCCCGCTTGATACGGGAGAAAAGGTCGTCGTAGGAGCGGCCCTCGGCGGTGCGGCCGGTGGCACGGGCCATGTCGGCCATGAGGCGGGCGCTGTAGCCGTAATAGACGTCGCTCATGAGCTGGGTACTGGTGTCCTGGAAGGCCAGCCAGTCGCCGAAGATCGCGCCCTGACCGGCGTAGGTGTCGCCGGTGCGGGCCCGGATCCAGTCCATGTAGGCCGTCATCGCGTCCCAATTGCGGTCCACGACCGTGGTGTCGCCCGACATCTGCCACACCGTCCACGGCACGACCACCCCGCAGTCCGCCCAACCGCTGGCGGGGATCGGAGCGTTGTAGCGGGCGCCGGGGGCGATCCAGGTGAACTGCGCCTTGTCGGCGCCGTAGCCGCGCTGCGAGTCGATCAGCATGTCCTGGAAGTGGCTGAGGAAGTTGACCGCGTCGGCGTTGTAGAGGCCGGTGTTGGAGAAGAGCTGGGTGTCGCCGGTCCAGCCGCAGCGTTCGTCGCGCTGGGGGCAGTCGGTCGGTATCCAGAGGTAGTTGCCGCGCTGGCCCCAACGGACGTTGCTGATCAGCTGGTTGACGTCCGCGTCGTCGGTGTCGACGGCGCCGATGTCCGTGAGCGCGGAGGTGGCCACCCGGCCGGTGAGTTCGGTGAGGGTGACGGTGGCCGTCGTGGTGACGGAGGCGTAGCGGAAGCCGTAGAAGGTCAGCGAGTCCTGGTGGGTCTCACCGTCGGGGTCGCCCTTGAGGACGTACGTGCTGGTGGCCTTGGCGCTGCGCAGGTTGGCGCGGTAGACGGAGCCCGCGGGGCCGTCGGCGCCCTCGCTGTCGTCGTTGAGCATCTCGCCGAAGCGGAAGGTGACTTCGGCGCCCTCGGGTCCGCGCAGGGTGTAGCGGGGTACGCCGACCATGTTCTGGCCGAGGTCGAACACCGCGGTCTCGCCGGGGCGCAGGGTGACGTCGTCGACGGTGGTGCGCCCGGAGTCCACGACGACGCGGCCCTTGCCGTGCGCGCTGGTCGCCTCGCCGGTGACTCCCGTGTGGACGGCGACCGAGCGGGGGCGGCGGTCCCACTCCGGGGTCAGGCGGGCGCTCTCGCCGGGGTAGGCGACCAGCCGGGAGCCGGGGAAGCGGGTGGCGAAGTCGTGCTCCTCGACGGCCGCCCAGGCGGAGACGTCGAAGCCGTTCGCCGTCCAGCCCGGGAGGTCCTTGCGGGCGTCGTAGGTCTGCCCGTCGTAGATGTCGTCGGCGCGGTAGGGGCCGGTGTCCGTGGCCCGCCAGTCGTCGCCGGGGGTGGTGACGACGGTCTGGGTGGAGCCGTCGGCGTAGCGGACGAGGAGTTTGGCCTTGAGGGCGAGGCGGTTGCCGTCCTCGGCGTAGTAGGCGCTGTTGTCGGAGATCCGGCCGTTGTACCAGCCGTTGCCCAGCACCGCCGCGAGGGTGACGTGCCGCTCCCCGGCGACCAGCCGCGTCACGTCGTAGGTGAGGTAGCTGACGGTGCGGTCGTAGTTGGTCCAGCCCGGGGTGAGCAGTTCGGGCGTGCTGCCGTCGCCGTGCGGCACGGTCACGCGCCGGCCGTTGACGAAAGCGTCGTACACGCCGAGGGCGGAGATGTAGAGGCGGGCCTCGCTGACGTTCCGGCCCTTGAGCGCCGTCTGCCGCCGCAGCAGGGGTGCGCCGGGGGTGTTCGGCTCCTTGCCCGCCATGGCGATCCAGCGGGCACCGTCCCAGCCGGCGACTCCGTCGGTGCTGAGCAGGCCGGTCTCGAAGTGGGCGGTGGGGCCGGTGATCGTACGGCCGTTCTCGTCCCGGACGCGGACCGTCCAGTGGTAGCGGGTGGAGGGTCGCAGCGGCCGGCCGTCGTAGCGGACGGCGACCGAGTCGGCAGAGGTGACGTGTCCGCTGTCCCAGACGTCGGCGCGGCCGCTCGCCAGCCGCGCGGGGGTGGAGGCGACCAGGATCCGGTACGCCGTCTGCCGCCGGCCGCGCACCGGGGATTCCGTGCGCCAGCCGAATCTGGGGTGCGGCGCGTCCACGCCCAGCGGGTCGGTCCGGTGCTCGACCGTCAGGCCGGTGACGCCGGTACGCCGTGCGGTGGGTGCCGCGGGCGCGGGACCGGCCACAGCGGGCGCCGCCGTCCCGATTCCGCCCGCCAGGGCGACGGGCACGGCGCCCAGGGCGGTGGTGAGAACTGTTCTGCGGCGCACCGTGCTGCCGTTGCCGCCGCTCGTGCTGTCGACTCCGTCGGTCATGCCGTTGTCCCTTCGGCTCGCTCCGAGTTGTATCGATTCAGCTCGTTCGGCGGTTGAAGCTAGTAGCAGTGGTGCACCATGTCCACAGCTTGAGCAGTGCGAGAATCCCGCAGATTCCCACAGAACCGATCGAGTGACGAGGTATGATTGAAACCGTTCAAAAACGGAGTCCACCATTCGGCAGCGCTGGCGGGTCCCCTGCGGGCGGCGCCGTTAGCGTGTGGGCATGATCCGGTTCGAGCAGGTCAGCAAGCGGTATCCGGACGGGACGACGGCCGTGGACGGGCTCAGTTTCGAGGTCCGCGAGGGGGAGCTCGTGACCCTCGTGGGGCCGTCCGGCTGCGGCAAGACCACGACCATGATGATGGTCAACCGGCTGATCGAGCCGACCTCCGGACAGATCTTCGTGGACGGCGAGGACGTCATGACGGTCGACCCGGTACGGCTGCGGCGGCGGATCGGGTACGTCATCCAGCAGGTCGGGCTCTTCCCGCACCGCACGATCCTCGACAACACCGCGACCGTGCCGACGCTGGTGGGCTGGAAGCGCGCCAAGGCCCGGGCCCGCGCGGAGGAACTGCTCGATCTCGTGGGGCTGGATCCGAAGACGTACGGACCGCGCTACCCCGACCAGCTCTCCGGCGGACAGCGGCAACGGGTCGGGGTGGCGCGGGCCCTGGCCGCGGATCCGCCGGTGCTGCTGATGGACGAGCCGTTCGGGGCGGTGGACCCGGTGGTGCGCGAGCAACTGCAGGACGAGTTCCTGCGGATGCAGGCCGCCGTGCGCAAGACGGTGCTGATGGTCACGCACGACATCGAGGAGGCCGTACGCCTCGGTGACCGGATCGCGGTGTACGGACAGGGGCGCATCGAGCAGTACGACACGCCCGGGGCGGTGCTCGGGACGCCGGCGACGCCGTACGTCGCGGAGTTCGTGGGGGCGGACCGGGGGTTGAAGCGGTTGTCGGTGACCGAGATCGAGGCCGACGACCTGGAACAGCCGCCGGTCGCCCGTCCGGACGAACTCGCGCCCGCCGTGGCCGAACGGCTGCGCGCGGAGGGCGGCCGGTGGGTCGTGGTCCTCGACGACGAGGGCGAACTCCACGGCTGGGCCGGGCTGGACGACCTCGCCTCGGGCGGGCTCGTCGGTGACCACGCCCACCGGATGAACGCCTGGGTGCCGGTGGGCGCCCCGCTGAAGCAGGCGTTCGGCGTGATGCTCCAGCACGACGCCGGATGGGTCGCCGTGCTGGAGGGCGCGCGTTTCCTGGGCGTCCTGACCCCGGCGAAGCTGCACGAGGCGCTGCGCCGCTCGGTGGACGCGGACGCGCTCGGCGTGTCCCGGGGGCAGGTGCGGTTCGACTCGGTGGCGGACGCGTGAGCGGGGGACGCGGTGGCGGACGCGTGAGCGGGCGACGCGGTGGCCGGTGTCTCCGGGTTACGCGGCCTTGGGCTTACGCGTCGACTCGCGCCCCAGGATGCCGAAGGCCCACCGCTCGTTGAAGCCGGCGACGAACCCGATGGCGCACCAGAACCCCCAGAAGTCCGTGCCCTTGACGGACGATCCGGGGCCGGCGGCGGAGGGGCAGATCTCCGCGGCGGTGGCCGGTACCTCGAAGACGGGCACGAGGCCGCCGCTGAGCAGGAAGTACACCGCCAGCGCGAGGATCCACCCGACGAACACTCGGTACACGCCCTCGTGGCGCATGCTGCGGGCCATCTGCCCGGGCACGATCAGACCGTCCCACGCGCTGTTCTGCCGCTTCGTCAACTGCTCGGTGTTGCCCCGCAGTCGGACCAGCACACTGAGCACCGCGCCGAACGCGCCGACCCCGCCGCACACGAACGCGCCCAGCAGATGCCAGCGGTTGGTGCAGTTGAGCGTGACGCCCAGCGCCTGGAGCAGACCGGCACCCCACAGCAGCGGCACCACCAGCAGCACCAGGCTGGCGGCGGAGCCCAGCAACAGGCCCGCGTTCAGGCCCCTGCTGACGGCGGTCGCGCTGTCCTGCGCGAGCCGTCCGCGCAGGTCGGCTATCTCCTCGTCGAGGTACTCCATGAGGTGCTCGCTCGGTTTCACGTCGTCGATCCGGGGATCGCTCAACGCGTTGAGAAGGACGCGCCGCACGGTGACGCGCGCCGCGACTCGGGTACTGCGCTCGAAGGCGCGCTGCGAGGCGCCGTACAAGAGCTGCAGCTGTAGCTGCTGTTCGGGATAGGCGTCCCCGAACTTGCGGTAGACCGGACCGAGTCCGGTCGGCACGATGTGGGTCAGTCCCTCGGGACGCAGATCGGTGTCCGCCCCCTCGACCGACTCGCGCAGTCCCTGCCACCACGAAGTGTGGAGGCGTCCCCCGTCGACCGTCATGAGGTACCTCTACCCTCGCGCGCGACGGCCGGAAAGACGGCGCGCCGCACCAGTACGGTGACCGTTGTCACGGGCGTGTCACTTCAGCAGGCCCTTGTCCTGGAGGTAGCTCCGGGCGACGTCGGTGGCCAGCCTCCGCCAGCTGTCGACCTGTTGGTTCAGCGAGGCGAGGTCGGCCGTCGTGAGGACGTCGTTGAGGCGGCCGAGGGCCTTCGCCACCCGGTCGCTCCCGGCGCGGGCGCGATTGACGACGGGGACCACGTAGTCGGCGTTCTGGAGCTTCTTGTCGTCGGCGAGCAGGACGAGCCCGAATTCCTCGAGGGTGGCGTCGGTCGTGGTGGTCAGCATCATCTGGTTCCGGCCGCTCTGCACCGCCCGCTTGGCCTGCGTGGTGCCGACGCCCTTGGGGTCGACGCCCGTGACGTCGATGCCGTAGGTCTCCCTCAACCCCGGTGCGCAGTAAGGCCGTTGCACGCACTCGTCGCCCGCCGCGAGACGCACCTCCAGGCCCGAGGCGCCGAGGTCGCTGAGCGTCTTGAGGTCGTGCTCGCGGGCGTAGTCGGTGCTCACCGCGAAGGCGTTCTGGTCGACGGCCCGGCCGGGCTCCAGGACGGTGAGGCCGCGGGGGGCGGCCAGTCCACGTAGGGCGGTCATCGTCTCACCGAGGTCGGGTGAGCCGACCGGATCCGCGTCGGCGCCGTTGGCCTTGGCGTTGAGCCAGTCGGCGAAGGTGGCCGCGTACTCGGGCACGACGTCGATCTGACCGGACTCCAGGGCCGGTTCGTAGAGTTCGCGGTTGGCGACGGTGAGCATCGAGGTCCGGTAGCCGGCCTCGTTCAGCAGCAGGGCGTACATCTGGGCGAGCAGATCGCTCTCGGTGAAGCCGGCGGAGCCGATGGTCAGGCCGCGGCTGTCGCCGGGCGGCGCGGTGACCTCGTCCTGGGTCTCCAGGGAGGGGCCGGTGGAACAGCCGGTGAGGAGCAGCAGGGCCGCCAGGAGGTGACTCCGTCGCAGGACGCCCCACCGCGACCGTCGCAGCCCCCTCACGACGCCCCCCTCGCCCACCGCGGCGACAGTCGCTCGGCGACCTCGAACACGCCCTCGACGACCAGTGCGAAGGCGGCCACCAGCACCGCCCCGGCCACCACCTGCGCCGTACTGGCCAGATTGAACCCCGCCGTGATGATCCGCCCGAGCCCTCCCCCACCGGCCAGGGCCGCGATGGTGGCGGTCGCGACGAGCTGGACCGCCGCGATCCGGACCCCGGTGAGGAGCAGGGGCAGTGCGAGGGGCAGTTCCACGCGGAACATGACCTGCCGGCCGGTCATCCCCATGCCCCGCGCGGCCCGGACGACACTGCGGTCGACCTCGCGCATGCCGACATAGGCGTTGGTGAGCAGCGGCGGCACGGCGAACAGCACCAGCGCGACGACGGTGGGCCCCTCGCCCCACCGCCCCACCGGGGTCAGCAGCAGGAGCACCAGTACGGCGAAGGTGGGCACCGCCCGCCCGATGTTGGAGATGTTGACGGCGAGCGCGCCGCCCTTGCCCAGGTGGCCCAGGACGACGGCGACCGGCAGCGCGATCAGGCAGCTGATCAGCAGACAGACCACGGTGAGGACGAGGTGCTCCAGCAGCCGGTGCCACACACCGTCCGTCCCGGACCAGTGCGCGGAGTCGGTGAGCCAGTCCCAGGCGCCCGTGACGGTGTTCACGCGCGCACCGCCCGCGTCCAGGGGGTGATCAGCCGCTGCACCCCGAGGAGCAGCACGTCGGCGACGATCGCGATCACCACGCACAGCACGGACGCCGTGAGCACCTGTGCCTTGAAATAGGTGTTCATGCCCGCGTAGATGAGGTTGCCGAGCCCGCCGAAGCCGACGATCGCGCCGACCGCGACCAGGGAGACCGCCGAGACCGTGGCGATGCGCAGCCCGGCCATCGCGGCGGGCAGGGCGAGCGGCAGTTCGACGGTGACGAGCAGCCGGATCGGGCCGTAGCCCATGCCGCGCGCGGCCTGCCGGGTCTCCTCGGGGACGGCGCGCAGCCCGGCCAGGATGTTGCGCACCAGCAGGGTGAGCGAGTACAGCACCAGCCCCGCGACGACCAGGCTCTCGGAGAGGCCGTAGACGGGCAGCAGGAGCGAGAACATCGCCAGCGACGGGATCGTGTAGAGGATCGTGGTGACGGCGAGGACGGGTGGCGCGGCCCAGCCCCAGCGGCGCGCCAGCACGGCCAGCGGCAGGGCGAGGACGAGGCCGAGGAGCACGGAGAGCGCGGCCAGCTGCAGATGCTGGAGCACCGCGTCCCAGAGGATGTCGCGGCGGGTGCTCAGGTACTCGCCGCAGATCCACTCGTTGCGCGCGAGGCAGTCGTCGGGAGGCGCGGTCACCGCTCCATTGCATCGGGTGGGCCCCCGGCCGTGCTCGTTGTGGTGACCCGTCCGGGGTGTCACTGAGTACACCTCTCGATACGGGCTCTGCGCCCAATGTGCCGCGCTCGCCGTCTCCGTAGCTTCGTGGTCAGCGGAAATCCGATGGCACCGGGGAGTGATGACGATGTTTCGCACAGGCTCACGCACGCACGACACGGGACCCGCCGCCGAGGCGCTGCGGCTGGTCAAGGTCACCAAGTCCTACGGCACGGGCGACAGCGCGGTGGCGGCTCTGCGCGAGGTCACGCTGGGGCTCGGCAGCGGCACCTTCACCGCGGTGATGGGTCCTTCGGGCTCCGGCAAGACCACGCTGCTGCACTGCGCGGCGGGTCTGGACCGGCCCGACAGCGGGATCGTACGGGTGGACGGCACCGAGCTGACGGACGGCGACGAGACGGCGCTGACGAAGTTCCGGCGCGGCCGGATCGGGTTCGTGTTCCAGCAGTACAACCTGCTGGAGACGCTGACCGTCGCGCAGAACACGGTGCTGCCGCTCAAGCTCGCCGGGCGCCGGGTCGACCGAGGGCGGGCCCGGGAGGTGCTGACCTCGGTCGGGCTCGGCGACCGGCTCGGGCACCGTCCGCACCAGCTCTCCGGCGGTCAGCGCCAGCGTGTGGCCATCGCCCGGGCGCTGGTGACCGAGCCCCGGGTGATCTTCGCGGACGAGCCGACCGGGGCGCTGGACACGCGCAGCGCCCGTGAGGTGCTGCGGCTGCTCCAGCAGGCGGTGCGGGTCCACGGCCGGACCGTGGTGATGGTGACGCACGACCCGGTCGCCGCCTCCTACGCCGACTCCGTGCTCTTCCTGGCGGACGGCCGGCTCGCGGGCCGGATGGACGCGCCGACCCCGGACGCGGTGGCCGAGCGCCTCGCGCACCTGGGCGACGCCGTGGCGACGGAGGTCTGAGCGATGTTCCTGCTGGCGATGCGGTCGATCCGGCAACGGCCCGGGCGGTTCCTTGCGACTTCGCTGGCCGCGTTCCTGGGCGCGGCGATCATCATGACGTTCAACTCGCTGCACGACACGGCGGCACAGGACGGCGTCGACTCCACCAGCGCGGAGACGCTGACCACGGCCGCGAGCGTCGTCGGCGGCTACGGCACCCTGCTGGTGTTCTTCGCCGTGGCCTCCACGCTCACGGTCAACGTCCGGCAGCGGGCGGCCGAGCTGGAGCTCCTGCGCTGCTCGGGGGCGACCCCGGCGCAGCTCAGGCGGATGGTCGTGGGTGAGGCGGTGGCGGTGGCCCTGGTGGGCGCGGCGCTGGCGATCGGCCCGGCGATGCTCGGCGGGCGGGCGCTGCTGGACGTCTTCCAGGACAGCGGCCAGGTGGCGGACTCCGTCGGCCACTCCTTCGGCCCGGTCGCGCTGATGACGGGCGTCGCCATCACGCTGCTCGCGTCGGCGGGCGCCGCCTTCCTCGCCGTACGGCGGGCGACGCGCGGGACGCGGCGGCACGGGCGAGGGCGGACGTGGCTCACGTACGGGGCGCTCGCGGTCGGCGGTCTGTCGGTCTGCTCGACCTTCGCCTTCTCGGCTACGGACGAGGCGCTGATGGCGCCGCCGGCGTACGGGGCGATCCTGCTGTCCGTGGGGTTCGCGCTGATGGCGCCGCGGCTGCTCGGGGGCGTGCTGGACCGGCTGGCGCTCGACAACGCGAGCGGCTGGCTGGCGGTGCGGAACCTGCGGCAGCGGGTCGGTGACATGGCCGGGATCATGATGTCGCTGATCCTGTTCACGGCCGTGTCGACGGCCACGCTCACCATGCAGGCAGTGGAGAGCGGCGCCTTGGAGGCCTCGGGTGCGGTGAAGTCGGTCGACGCGAAGAACCTGGAGACGCTCAACTTCACCGTGGTCGGCATCATCGTGGTGTTCGTCTGCGTGATGCTGGTCAACTCGCTGTTCGCGGCCACGACTTACCGGGTCCGGGAGTTCGGCCAGCAGCGGCTGGCGGGGGCGACGCCCGGTCAGGTGCTGGGTGTGGTGGGCGCCGAGGGCCTGATCCTCACGCTGACCGGGGTGGCGTTCGGCGTGGTGGCGGCCCTTGCGGGCATCGTCCCCTTCACCATGGTCCGCTCCGACGAGGTGCTGCCGGGCGAGGTGTTCGGCATCGGCACCGGGATGATCGCGATCGCGGCGACGGCGACACTGGGCACGAGCCTGATGACGGCACGGCGGGTGCTGCGGACTCCGGCGGTGGGGGCGGTCGCGGTGGCCTGACGCGCCGGGGGGCTGAGCCGGGGTCTCCCACTGCGGGCTGTGGCTGGGGGCGGTCGCCTGGGCGGCCGCCCTCTCACGTCATCCCGGCCCTACGTCATCCCGGCCCTACGTCATCCCAGCCCTACGTCATCCCGGCCCTACGTCATCCCGGCAGCGTCCATCAGCGCCGCCACCGTCGCCGTCGTCAGCCCGTCCAGCGTCTCGATCCCGGCCCCCGCGCGGGCGCTCGCCCCGTCGAAGACCAGCATCAGCTGACGGGAGAGCAGCTCCGGATCCCGCGCTCCGCCCGCTTCGGCCTGCTGACGGAAGGACGTCTGCAGACGCCCCTTCGCGGCTCCGGCCACCTTGCTCGCCGGATGCTCCGGATCCTTCAGCTCGACCAGCGCGGCCAGGAAGGGACAGCCGTGGTACTCCGGCTCGGTGGAGGCCTGCTCCAGCCGCTCGAACACGCGCAGGATCCGCTCACGAGGGCGTACGTCGTCCTGGACACCGCCCGCCAGCCGGGCCTCGTACGCCGGGACGCGCCGCTCGAGGCTCGCCGCGAGCACCTCGTCCTTGCTCGCGAAGAGCTGGTACATCGTGCGCTTGGAGACCCCGGCGGACCGGCACAGCGCCTCGACGCCGATGGAGACGCCGTCGCGGTAGAAGAGATCGGCGGCCGCGTCGAGGAGCCGGTCCTTGGTGGACGCCTTGTCTGGGGACATACGGCGAGGTTACCGCGCGGAACGGACCGACGGAAACCGATCGGTATCCAACCCTGGCCCCGCCGTATTCCCCGTGACAGGATCGGTGAACAAGCGCTTAGATAGGTCCCAGATCCGCCACCGCCCGGGAGGCCCCGTTGTTCACATCCGTCGACGACGTCGCCGCGCGTCTGGCCGAGACCGGCTACCTCGCCTCACCCGCGGTCGCCACGACCGTCTTCCTCGCCGACCGGCTCGGCAAGCCCCTGCTGGTCGAGGGCCCCGCCGGGGTCGGCAAGACGGAGCTGGCCAAGGCCGTCGCCCAGGTCGCCGAGGCCCGGCTCATCCGCCTCCAGTGCTACGAGGGCGTCGACGAGTCCCGCGCACTGTACGAGTGGAACCACGCCAAGCAGCTGCTGCGCATCAGCGCCGGCCGCGACGAGACCTGGGACGAGACACGCACCGACATCTTCAGCGAGGAGTTCCTGCTCCCCCGCCCGCTGCTCACGGCGATCCGCGGCGACGACCCGAAGGTGCTCCTGATCGACGAGACGGACAAGGCGGACGTGGAGGTGGAGGGCCTGCTGCTGGAGGTGCTAAGCGACTTCCAGGTGACGGTCCCGGAACTGGGCACCGTCACGGCGACCCGCCGCCCCTTCGTCGTGCTCACCTCCAACGCCAGCCGCGAACTCTCGGAGGCGCTGCGCCGCCGCTGCCTCTTCCTTCACATCGGCTTCCCCGACAAGGAGTTGGAGCGCCGGATCGTCCGGCTGAAGGTGCCGGGGCTCGACGAGGCGCTGGCCCGCTCCGTGGTCCGGGTGGTGGGCGCGCTGCGGGCGATGGACCTGCGCAAGCTGCCGTCGGTCGCGGAGACCATCGACTGGGCGCGCACCCTGCTCGCGCTCGGCGCCGACTCCCTGGACGAGACCGTCGTACGGGACAGTCTCGGCGTACTCCTCAAGCACCAGGACGACGTCCTCAAGGCCACCGCCAAGCTCGACCTGGACGCCCTGTGACCACGCCCGCCGGGGTCGCCGAGCGGCTGACGTCGCTCGTCGCGGCGCTGCGCTCGCACGGCATCCGGATCGGCACCGGCGAGACGGTGGACGCGGCGCAGGCCGTGGCGGCGCTGGGCCTGGAGGACCGGGAGCGGCTGCGCGAGGGCCTGGCGTCGACCCTGTTGCACGGTACGGCGCAACGGCCCGTGTTCGACCCGGTCTTCGACCTGTACTTCCCGCGCGGAGTCGGCGCGCCGGAGGGGGAGGCGGCGGGCCGGGACGACCTGCGCGACCGGCTGGCGGCGGCGCTGGCCGCCGACGACCGGGCGATGATGGGCCGGTTGGCGGTGGAGGCGGTCGACGGCTTCGGCGGCTACGGCTCCTCCCCCGCCTCCGACGGCTGGTCGTCGTACCAGACCCTCGACCGCCTGCGCCCCCAGACCCTGCTGGCCCGCGTCCGTGACGACGTCCGTGCGCGCGGCGGGAGTCCGGGGTTCACCGACCGGCTGCTGGAGGACGAGATCCGGCGGCGCATCGAGTCCTTCCGGGCCCTGGTGGCCGTGGAGGCGCGCCGGCGGGTGGCCGAGCGGCGCGGCCGGGACGAGATCGCCCGGCGGGCGGTGGCCCCGACCGCCGACCGGGTCGACTTCCTGTTCGCCGGAAAGGCCCAACTCGCCGAGCTCCGCAGGGCCGTTCAGCCCCTCGCCCGCAAGCTCGCCACCCGGCTCGCGGCCCGCCGCCGCCGGGCCGCGCGCGGTTCGATCGATCTACGGCGGACCCTGCGCGGTTCGCTGTCGACGGGCGGGGTGCCGATGAAGCCGGTGCTGCGCAGGCGGCGGCCGGTCCGGCCCGAACTGGTGCTGCTGTGCGATGTGTCGGGCTCGGTGTCCGGGTTCTCGGACTTCACGATGCTGCTGGTGCAGGCACTGCACGACCAGTTCAGCAAGGTGCGCGTGTTCGCCTTCGTCAACCGCGTCGACGAGGTGACCGGCCTCCTCGTGCACGGCAGGGCCGACCCGGAGGGGCTCGGCGCCCGCATCCAGGCGGAGGGCGCGCTCACGGCCTGGCACGGCAGCAGCGACTACGGCATGGCCCTGGGCGAGTTCGCCGAGCGGTACGGCGCCGCGGTGGGCCCGCGCACCACGGTGTTCGTGCTCGGCGACGCGCGCACCAACATGAGCGACCCCAACCTCGCGGCCGTCCGGGAGATCACCGGACGGGCCCGCCGCGTCTACTGGCTGAACCCCGAGCAGAAGGACAGCTGGGGCACCGGCGACTCGGCCGCGCCCGCCTACGCCGAGTTGGTCGAGATGCACGAGTGCCGCAACGCCCGCCAGCTCAGCGACCTGGTGACCCGCCTGCTGCCCGTGTGACACCGCCGTTGTCGCCTCACCTGCCCGCTCCCCTGTGATCAGGCGGCGAGCTGCGGGTACAGCACCCCGAGGTCGGCGGCCAGACCCGCCTTGACCTGCCGGGAGATGTCGTCGGCGAGCACCTCGTAGGCGCCGGCCTCGATGCCGTCGAGGGCCTGGGCGGCCACGCTCTCGGGCGTGGACTTCGGGGCGTCGACATGAGCCGCGAGGTCGGTGTCGACGTAACCGACGTGCAGGCCGGTGACCTCGATGCCGCGCGGCTTGAGGTCCAGGCGCAGGGAGTTGGTCTGCGACCACAGTGCGGCCTTGGAGGCGCTGTAGGACCCGGCGAGTCCGATCCAGGACAGCACGGAGTGGACATTGAGGATGTGCCCGCCGCCGTTGCGCTCGATGACCGGGACGAAGGCCCGGGTGACCAGGAGCGGGCCGTAGAAATTGGTCTCGAACTCGCGCCGCACGTCCTCGAGCGGGGACGCGAGGAAGTTGGCGTTCACGCTCGCGCCGGCGTTGTTGATCAGCAGGGTGACGTCCTGGGCCCGCTCGGCGGCGGCCCCGACGGACTCGGGGTCGCCGACCTCCAGGGCCAGCGGGACGGCGTCCGGGTGAGTGACGGTCCGCGGGTCGCGTGCGGTGGCGTACACCTTCTTCGCGCCCCGCTCGTACAAGGCGGCGACCAGCGCCCGGCCGATCCCGCGGCTGCCGCCGGTGACCATGGCGACGGAACCTTCGATGGTGGTCATGAGCAACTCCCGACTCGTTCGCGGCGCCCACGGCGCAGCCTAGGAAACCGATCGGTTTCCTCATCTGGCACCACCGTAAACCGATCGGTTTCCAGGTGCAAGGCGGTCCACCCCCGAGGAAAGTTCGGGGTTCGCCCCTGATGCCCGAGCCCGGCCGGATCCCTACTCTCGAAAGTGGTGAAGGGGGAGATCATGAAGGCAGTGGTGCAGGACCGGTACGGACCGGCGGACGTGCTGGAGTTCAAGGACGTCGAGCGGCCGGAGCCCGGCCCCGGCGAAGTACTCGTGCGGGTGCGCGCGGCGTCGGTCAACGCCTATGACTGGCATTTCCTGCACGGCGACCCCAAGGTGGCCCGCCCGGTGATGGGGTGGCGGGGCCCCAAGGCGCGGATCAGGGGCCGGGACTTCGCGGGCGTGGTGGAGGCGGTGGGCGAGGGGGTCGCGGATCTCAAGCCCGGTGACGAGGTGTTCGGCGAGGCCGACGGCGCCTTCGCGGAGTACGTGTGCGCGCCGGACGGCTCGGTGGGCCCGAAGCCGTCCAACCTCGGCTTCGAGCAGGCCGCGGCGATACCCCTCGCGGGGAACACGGCCCTCATCGGCGTGCGGGACGTGGGCGCGGTGCAGCCGGGGCAGAGGCTGCTGGTCAACGGCGCCTCAGGCGGGGTCGGCACCTTCGCCGTGCAGCTCGGAAAGGCGTACGGCGCGGAGGTGACGGGCGTGTGCAGCGCGCGCAACGCGGACATGGTCCGCTCACTGGGCGCGGACCATGTCATCGACTACGCCCGCGAGGACTTCACCCGGGCGGGCCGGACCTACGACGTGGTGCTGGACCTGGTCGGCAACCACTCCCTGGGGGCCTTCCGGCGCACGGTCACCCCGACCGGCACGCTGGTGCTGTCCGGCGGCGGGGTGTACGAGGGCGGCAGCTTCCTGGGACCGATGACGCTGTTCCTCCAACGCAAGCTGACGGCGCCCTTCGCGCGTCAGCGGCTGCTCGAACTCCCGGCGCGTCAGAGCAAGAAGAACCTCGCGGCCTTGAAGGAGCTGGCGGAGTCCGGGCGCATGGCCCCGGTCGTCGAGCGGACGTACCCCCTGAGCGAGGCGGCCGAGGCCATTCGGTACCTGGAGGTGGAGCACGCGCGCGCGAAGGTCGTCGTCACGGTCTGAGCGTCGCTACTCCTTCGCCTTGGCGTAGTCCGTGGCCATGCCACCGGCGAAGTCGTAGACGATGACCTGTTCGTCGCCGATCACCCAGGCGTCGTGTCCGGGCGGGACCACGAAGACATCGCCGGGGCCGACTTCGGCCTCGCCGCCCTCGTCGTCCATGGTGATGTGCATCCGGCCCTGCACGACATAGCCGTTGTGGTGGACCATGCAGCTCTCGGTGCCCGCGATCGGGGCCACGGACTCCGACCACCGCCAGCCGGGCTCGAACGTGCCCACGGCGAAGTCGAGTCCGGACATGTGGACGGCTTCCAGGTGCCCTCGGGGGAAATCCCGCCGCTCGTCCGGCTTGTCGAGCGTCTTCACTTCGATCATCACGGCTCTCCTTCCGGCCGCGCTCGGTACGGCCGGGGCCGGTCGTCCGGCAGCGCTGTGCACCGCCGTCGGCCGCCGACCCCGTACCACTCCATCGTCCGCCCGGCCACCAGGGGCCGCCATTCGGGGGACGAGCGCTCAGCCGGCCGTTCCGCGGAGTCGCTCAGGACGCCGTTCCGCAGAGTTCGGCGAACCGTTGGGCGTCCACGTTGCCGCCGGAGACGATCACCCCGACCCGGCGCGGCAGCGCGCCGGCCCGACCGGAGAGGAGGGCCGCGAGCGGAGTGGCGCCGCTGGGCTCGACGACGATCTTCAGCCGCTCGAAGACGAACCGCATCGCGTCCCGGATCTCGTCGTCGCTGACCAGGGCGATGGCGTCGACGAGCCGTCGGTTGACGGAGAAGGTGAGTTCACCGGGCGCGGGCAGGGCCTGGCCGTCGGCGATGGTCCTGGGCACCGGGATCTCGATGCGCCGCCCGGCTTCCAAGGACCGCTTGGTGTCGTCGCCGGCCTCGGGCTCGACCCCGATGAGTCGCAGTCCTGGGTAGAGCGCCTTGGCCACGGTCCCGCTCCCGGCGATGAGCCCTCCGCCGCCGACCGGAGTGATCAACGCTTCCAACTCACCGACCTCTTCGATGAGTTCGAGCGCGGCAGTGCCCTGCCCGGCCATGACATGGGGGTGTTCGTAGGGCGGGATGACGGCGAGGCCCCGCTCGGCGGCCAGTTCCTCGGCGATGGCGGAGCGGTCGCCGCTGTAGCGGTCGTAGGTCACGATCTCGGCGCCGTAGCCCTCGGTGGCCCTCCGCTTGGCGGGCGGGGCGTCCTCGGGCATGACGATGACGGCGGTCGTGCCGAGCTCCCGGGCGGCGAGGGCGACGGCCTGGGCGTGGTTGCCGGAGGAGTAGGCGGCGACGCCCCGGGCCAGCTGCTCGGGGGCCAGCCGGGAGACGGCGTTGTAGGCGCCGCGGAACTTGAAGGCGCCGACGCGCTGGAAGTTCTCGCACTTGAGGAAGACCTCGGCGCCGACGAGGCCGTCGAGGGTGCGTGAGCGCAGGACCGGGGTGCGGTGGGCGACGCCCTTGAGGCGTACGGCCGCGTCGCGGACGTCGTCGAGGGTGATGGGCGGGGTGGTCGTGGTCACGCTGCTCCTCCGTCGGAGTCGGAAGTCGGGCCGGCCGCAGAGCTGGGCGTGGCGCCGGTCGTGGCGCGTGCCTGGGCGAGGTAGCTGTAGGCGGAGGCGCGGGAGATGCCGAGCCGGGCGGCGACCTGTTCGACCGCGCGCCGCACGGCGAACACGCCCCGCCCGTCCAGTCCGCGGAACAGTTCCAGGCGCTGGGCGCGGTCGAGTTGGGCCCAGCTCCGGTGCTGCCGGAGCTGGTGGGCGTCGAGGATGGCGTCGACGACGGCGTCGATGTCGTTGCCGAAGGCGGTGACCGGTGCCTCCGCGGGGTCGCCGCCGATACCGGCGAGGGCGCCGAGCAGGGCGTGGGCCTCGGTCACGGCGGTGACGTCCAGGTTGACGCAGAGGGCGCCGAAGACCTCGCCCGTGGAGTCCCTCAGCACCATGGTGGACGCCTTGACGAGTTTCCCGGTCCCGGTCCGGGTGACGTAGTTGAGATCGTCGTCCGCCTCGGTGCCGCGCGAGACGATCCGCATGCCGATCTCGCTCATCGCCCCGCCGACGTGCCGCCCGGTCACCGCGCCGGCGACCGCGACGACGGACTTCTCGGGCTGCCGGTAGTCGTGCAGGACCACCTCGCACAGCGGCCCGAAGGTCGCCACGAGCCCGTCGACGACCGGTGCCAGCGCCGCGATGATCGCGTCCCGCTCGGAGTCCAGGGCCGGTTCGGACGTCATGACGCACTCCCGTCGGTAGATCCGTCTCTAGACTACACGTCCAAGAGTTGTACGAACAGTCCAGAACAGAGCGGCGACCGCCTCACCCGCACCCCACCCGCTCCCCGCCCCACATGCCACCCGCACCCCACCCAACTCCCCTGTCCCGCGGGGAAATCGCTCCCGAAGGGATGTTGCGGGGTGTGATGTTACCGGTAACATCACACCCCGTCGCTTCCCGTGAACGAGAGGTGTGTGCCGTGCTGCTGCGGGACAGAGAGGTCTTCAGCCCCACCGCGGTGGTCGCCTCCTGCGCGGGATTCGTCCTGCTCGGCGCCCTCCAGGCCTTCTACGGACCGTCCATCCCGGCCTTCCGTCAGGAATTCGGGCTGAGCCCCTCCGCCGCCGGTCTGGGTCTGAGCGCCCACTTCGTCGGCGGGGTGGCGGGAGTGCTGCTCTTCGACCGCGCCTTCGGCCGGATCGGCAACCGGCGGATCCTCGGCACGTCGTACCTGCTGATGGCCCTGGGGGCGGCCGGATTCGCGCTGGCGCCGAACTGGCCGGTCGCGCTGGTCATGGCGTTGCTGGCGGGGCTGGGGTTCGGCGGTGTCGACTACGGCCTCAACCAGCTCTTCGCCGTGGGCTTCGGGCACCGTTCGACGGCCATGCTCAACATCCTCAACGCGCATTTCGGCATCGGCGCCATCCTCGGCCCGGCCCTGATCGGCCTGGTCGGCGCCGCGCACTATCCAGCGCTGTTCCTGGCCTTCGCGCTGGCCAACCTGCCGCTGCTGCTGTGTCTTAAGGGCGTACGCGACGAGGTGCCCGCGCCGGCCCAGGCGGAGGCGGAGGAGTCGCGCGGCCCCCTGGCCCGCAGCCTCGGTTCGGTGCTCGCCGTCTTCATCGCGCTGTACGTGCTGCACGTCGGCATCGAAGCGGGCGTGGGCGGCTGGGAACCCACGCATCTGGAGACCGTGGGCTACGGCGCCGGGCTCGCCGCCACCGCCACCTCGGTGTACTGGCTGATGATGACGGTCGGCCGCTTCCTGGTCGCCCCGCTGGCCCTGCGCCACGCACCCCAGACCATCATCACCGTGTCCTGCGCGGGCATGACGGTGTGTCTGCTGCTGGCCTCGGTTCCGGCGCTGGCCCCCTACGCCTACGCAGGTGTCGGCCTGTTCATCGCCCCGATCTTCCCCACCGGGCTGCCCTGGCTGAACCGCGCGGCGCCGAGCGCCCGCCGGGCGGGAGCCGTGGTCATCGCCGCCTCGATGGCCGGCGGTGTGGTCGCGGGCCCTGCGCTGGGCAAGGCCATCGAATGGTCCGGGGTCCGCACGGTACCCCTGCTCCTCGGCGCCGTCTCGGCGCTCTGCCTCACCGCGACGCTCTGGCTGGTCCGCGCCACACGCCCGCACCGAGCGCTGAGCACCGAGCCCAGAGCACTGATCACCGAGCACGAGGGCTGCGCGCAGAGCGCAAGGCACTGATCACCGAGCACGGAGGCTGAGCGCAGCGCGCAACGCACTGATCACCAAGCACGGAGCCCCTCCGCCCCCTCCACAGAAGGGAAGCCCGTATGCCCGCCCTGACCACGACGTCCGACGGTTTCCTGCTGCACGGCGAGCCGCTGCGCATCATCTCCGGCGCCCTGCACTACTTCCGCGTCCACCCCGGCCAATGGGCCGACCGGCTGCGCAAGGCACGTCTGATGGGCCTCAACACGGTGGAGACCTATGTGCCGTGGAACCTCCATCAGCCCGAGCCCGACGGCCCCCTCGTCCTCGACGGCCTGCTCGACCTGCCCCGCTTCCTGAGTCTCGCCCAGGCCGAGGGCCTGCACGTCCTGCTCCGCCCCGGGCCGTACATCTGCGCCGAGTGGGACGGCGGCGGTCTGCCCGGCTGGCTGCTCGCCGACCCGGACATCCGCCTGCGCACCGCCGACTCCCGCTTCACCCACGCGGTCGACCGCTACTTCGACCTCCTGCTCCCGCCGCTGCTGCCGCACATGGCCGCGTCGGGCGGTCCCGTCATCGCCGTACAGGTGGAGAACGAGTACGGGGCCTACGGCGACGACACCGCCTACCTGAAGCATCTGGAGCAGGCGTTCCGCGACCGTGGCGTCGAGGAGCTGCTGTTCACCTGCGACCAGGCCGACCCCGCGCATCTGGCCGCGGGGAGCCTGCCCGGCGTCCTGACGGCGGTCACCTTCGGCGGCCGGGTCGACCGGAACCTCGCCGCCCTGCGCGCCCACCAGCCCGAAGGGCCGTTGCTGTGCGCCGAGTTCTGGATCGGCTGGTTCGACCACTGGGGCGGCCCGCACCACGTACGGGACGCGGCCGACGCCGCAGCGGACCTGGACCGGCTGCTGTCCGCCGGGACCTCGGTCAACCTCTACATGTTCCACGGCGGCACCAACTTCGGGTTCACCAACGGCGCCAACCACCACCACACCTACGCCCCGACCGTCACCTCGTACGACTACGACGCCCCGCTCACCGAGCACGGCGACCCGGGCCCGAAGTACCACGCCTTCCGCGAGGTCATCGCCCGCCACGCCCCGGTCCCGGACGAACCCGTCCCGGGGCCGGCGCCCAAGCTCCCGCCCACGACAGTCGAGTTGAACCGCCGCGCGTCCCTGCTGCCGCTCGTCGAGACCCTCTCCGAGCCGCTGCGCGCCGACGGCGACCCGCTTCCCATGGACGCGCTCGGCCCGCACACCGGGTACGCGCTCTACCGCACCACCCTCCCCACAGCAGGCGACCGCCTCCTGCACTTCGCGGGCGGAGTCGGCGACCGCGCCCAGGTCTTCGTCGACGGCGCCCCCGTCGGCGTACTCGAACGCGAGCGGCGCGACGAGGCACTTGCGCTGCGCGTCCCGCGCCCCGGCGCCACGCTCGACGTCCTCGTGGAGAACCAGGGCGGAGTCAACTACGGCCCGCGCATCGGCGCCCCCAAGGGCCTGCTGGGCCCGGTCACGCTCGACGGGACCGTCCTGCGCGGCTGGGACTGCCACCCCCTGCCGCTGACCGACCTCGGCGAGGTGCCGTTCACCCCGGCCACCGCCACCCGGTCCGCCGAACCCGCCTTCCACCACGGCACGTTCGAGGTGGAGACCCCCGCCGACGCCTTCCTCGCCCTGCCCGGCTGGACCAAGGGCCAGGCCTGGGTCAACGGCTTCCACCTCGGCCGCTACTGGAACCGCGGGCCGCAGCGCACCCTGTACGTCCCGGCGCCGGTCCTGCGCCCCGGCGTCAACGACCTCGTGCTGCTGGAACTGCACGCCACGACCGTCACCCGCGCCCACTTCACCGACACCGCGGACCTCGGCCCGGAGGACCACTCATGACCCATCGCCTGCGCGTTCCCGCGCCCGCCGCTCCCCCGCTGACCGGGCACCTGCCGTTCGCCGACGCGCCGGGAGTGCCCGACCCGATCGAGGTCACCAGCCGCTGGTTCACCCGCGGCGGCCGCCCCTGGTTCCCGGTCTCGGGAGAGTTCCACTACTCCCGTTGTGCGTCCGCGAGTTGGGAGGAGGAGTTGCTGAAGATGAAGGCGGGCGGGGTGACCGCCGTCGCCAGTTACGTCATCTGGATCCACCACGAGGAGATCGAGGGCCGGGTCCGCTTCGACGGCGACCGGGACCTGCGCCGCTTCGCCGAGCTGTGCGCCCGGCACGGCCTGGACTTCATCCCGCGCATCGGCCCCTGGTGTCACGCCGAGGTCCGCAACGGGGGCCTGCCCGACTGGCTGCTGGCCCGCGAGCTGACGCCCCGCACCGACGACCCCGCCTACCTGGAGGCCGTACGCGCCTGGTTCGCGGCCGTCGCGGAGCAACTGCGCGGACTGGACCGGGCGCACGGCGGCCCGATCGTCGCGATCCAGATCGAGAACGAGCTCTACGACCGGCCGGGCCACCTCCTCACCCTCAAGCGCATGGCCCAGGACGCCGGACTGGCCGCGCCCCTGTGGACGTCGACGGCCTGGGGCGGGGTCCGACTCCCGCCGGACGAACTGCTTCCGCTGTACGGCGGCTACCCGGAGGCCTTCTGGACGGAGTGGGACGGCGGCTGGCCCGACACCTGCCGCAAGCACTTCTTCTTCACCGACCAGCGTGACGACGAGGGCATCGGGGCCGATCTGCGGCCCGCCACCGTCCGTGGCGGTGAACCGGCCCCGACGGATCGATTTCCCTGGGCGACCTGCGAGTTGGGGGGCGGGATGGCGGTGGCGTACCACCGGCGGCCCCGGGTGGAGGCGGCCGACATCGGCGCGCTGGGCCTCACGAAGATCGGCTGCGGATCGGTCTGGCAGGGCTACTACATGTTCCACGGCGGCACCAACCCGCCCGGCGAACTCACGCCCCTCCAGGAGTCCCACGCCACCGGCTACCCGAACGACCTGCCACTCCTGACGTACGACTTCCAGGCCCCGCTCGGCGAGTACGGGCAGTACCGCGACTCGTACCACGAACTGCGCCTGCAGCACCTGATGCTGGCGGACTTCGGGCATCTCCTCGCGCCCATGGAGGCGGTGCTGCCCGAGCGGCGGCCGACGGGGCAGGACGACCGGGACACCCTGCGCTGGGCGGTCCGCAGCGACGGCGCCTCGGGTTTCCTCTTCGTCAACAACCACCAGCCGCACGAACCGCTGCCGGACCGGCCGGACACAGCCTTCGACATCACCCTGCCCGACGGCGAGTTGGCCCTCCCCAGCACCCCGGTGACCATCCCGTCCGGCGCCTGCTTCTGCTGGCCGCTGCGTCTCGACGTGGCCGGGCTGCGGCTGGAGTGGGCCACCGCGCAGCCGGTGTGCACGGTCCAGGACGACGCCGGACGTACGGTCCTGGTGCTGGCCGCCACCGACGGCATCGCGCCCGAACTCGCCCTGGACGCGGGCACGGTGAGGTCCGTCGACACACCGTCCGGGGACGTCGTCCACGTGGACGGCCGGGTCCTGGTGACCGGGCTCCGCCCCGGCACGGACGCTTTGGTCGAGGTGGCCACGGCGGAGGGCGGGCGGATCGGCCTGCTGTTCCTCGACGCGGCGGCCGCCCGTGGCGTGTACCGGGGTGAGGCCTGGGGCGCCGAGCGGCTGGTGCTCTGTGCGGACGGGGTCGTCTTCGACCGGGGCGAGGTCCGTGTGCACAGTGCGGCGGCCCGGCCGTCGTTCGCCGTACTGCCCGCCCCGGAGCGTGATCCGGTGGTGGAGGGTACGGCGGTGACGAAGACGCCCGACGGGGTGTTGACCCGCTTCACGCTGGACGCCGACGGCGCCTGCGAAGCCGTACGGCTCACGCGGGTGCGTGCCGCCGGGCCGGCGCCCGAGCCGGTGACGGGTGTCCTCGGCCGGGCCGGCGTGCCCGCGGACAAGCACTTCGAGGCGGTGGCGGCCGAGTACGTCGTCGAGGTGCCGGACGATCTGCCGGCGGGGGCCGTTCTGCGGCTGACGTGGTCGGGAGACGTGGGGCGGGCGTACTCCGGCGACCGGCTCGTCGCCGATCAGTTCTACTCGGGAGGGGTCTGGGACCTCGGCGCGCCACCCCCTGGGGAACTGCGGCTGCGGGTGCTGCCGCTGCACGCGGACGCGCCCGTGTATCTGGTGGCGCAGGATGCGGGGACGGCCGCGATCACGCGGGCGGAGTGGGTGATCACGCGTTCCTGGACGGCACGCGTGAGCTGAACAGCGCATGCCTATGCTGTGCGGGACCGGACCGCCGCGCCGATGCCGAGGACACAGCGACGATGAGACCGAGCCCTGCCGGCTCCTCCGTTCCCAAGGGGCGGGCCAAGCGGAACTTCGCCGGGGCGCGTCCGGTGATGGACGACGTGGCCCGGCTGGCGGGGGTGTCGAAGCAGACCGTCTCCCGGGTGCTCAACGAGCATCCCTCCGTGCGGCCGGAGACGCGGGAGGCGGTCGTCGCCGCGATGCGCACGCTCGGCTACCGGCCCAGTCGCAGCGCCCGGTCGCTGGCCAGCGGACGGACCCGGATGCTCGGCGTGATCTCCTTCGACGCGGCCCGGTACGGCCCCGCATCGATCCTCACCGCGATCAACACCGCGGCGCAGGGGGCCGGTTACCTGGTCAGCTCCATCGCCCTCGACACGGCCGAGCACGACACGGTGACCGAGGCGGTCGACCGGTTGTCGGCGGAGGGCGCGGACGGCGTGATCGCCATCGCCCCGCAGGCCTGGGTGGGCCGGGCGCTGGCGGACACCCGGCTCGACACGCCGTTGGTGGTGCTGGAGACCGGCCCGGAGGCCGACACGCTGATGGTCACCGGCGACTCCCGGACCGGGGCCCGGCTGGCCACCGAGCATCTGCTGGGCCTCGGGCACGCCACGGTGTGGCACATCGCGGGCCCGGCCGGCTGGAGCTCGGCCGACCGGCGCCGCGACAGCTGGCAGGCGTGTCTTCGGGAGCACGGCGCCGAGGTGCCGGAACCCCTCGTCGGCGACTGGAGCGCGGACTCCGGCTACGAGGTGGGCCGCGTGCTCGCCCGGCGCCCGGAGGTGACGGCGGTGTTCGCCTCCAACGACCAGATGGCGCTGGGTCTGTTGCACGCCCTGCACGAGGCCGGGCGCCCGGTCCCGGGCGAGGTCAGCGTGGTCGGCTACGACGACATCCCCGAGGCCGCGCATCTGCTGCCGCCGCTGACGACGGTCCGGACGGACTTCGCGGAGATCGGCACGCGGTCGCTACGGCTGCTGCTGGACCGTATCGACGGGTACGGGGGGCCGCCGCGGGTGGAGTCGCTGGTGCCGGTGGAGCTGGTGGTGCGTCGGAGCACCGCACGGGGCCCCGCGGGGCGCGCGGAATGACACCGTGAACCCTGCATGCGCCCCCTGCCCGGTGGGGAGAATGCGATACGCGTTTGAACGAGACCCATCGGGAAAGCAGGCCGCTCCGTGTTGTTGCATCTGCCCACGTCCGTGTCCGAGGTCCAACAGCACATAGCCGAGGGGGCGTTGCCGATCGGCGGGGCCACGCTCGTCTGGGCGACCTTCCAACGCGACGGTTTCCCGGACCAGGCGATGTCCCTGCGCAACCTGCCGGAGGCGAACGTCCTCGGGCCCCAGACCCTGGGCTCGGCGGTGGTCCTGCAACGGATCGACGACCGGGTGCCGGAGGTCCTCCGCAAGGCGGCCTCCACGATCGGCACCGGCGCCGTACGCCGAGCGGCGACGGCCGGAGGCAACATCGTGGGCAGCACCCTGCGCTGCCTGCTCCCCGCCGCCCTCGTCCTGGACGCCCGCGCGACGGTCCTGGACGCGGCGGGCGTCTACGAGACCGACCTCACCGAACTCCTCGCGAAGCGCCCGGTGCTGCTGAGCATCACCTGGCGGACCCCGCTGGCCAGCGGCTACGTGAAGCAGGAGGGCGAAGCGGGCGGTCCGCCCCCCTTCGTCGTCGCCACCGCCGTACACGCGGAACCGGACGGCACGAAGCGCCTGCGCGTCGCGGTCCGCGACGGCTACGAGTTCCTGCCCGCGACCGCCGCCTACGACACGGACACCGACGCGGTGCTGCACGCCGTGGAGTCCACCGACATCGGGGCGCTGCCCGCTGACGCCCGGCACCTGGTGCGGCGGCAGGTGACCGAGGTGCTGTCCGCCGTATGACGTGAGAATCGGTCAGCCGCTCTGGTTCGTCCAGGGCGGCTGACACGCATGCCCGCGTACGGACGAGCGCGCAGCCGTCGTCGCAGGTCGGGCGGATGACTCGCTCCATGCTCATTTCTGCTCGCAACTCCTCTTCTTCGAGCACCTATTGACACATGGCGTCGGCGTGGACAGAGTCATGCCGCAGCAAGAGCAGCCGGCCGCCACGCATTAGGGAGCGATCCTCGTCATGCCTGAAATCCCTGCTGTCTCACGCCGTACCGTCATGGGCGGAGCCCTGGCCTCGGGGGCCGTCGTCGCCGGACTCGGCACCCAGGCCTCCGCCGTCCCCGCGGCTCCGACCGCCCCGAGCGCGCCGACCGTCGACGGCACGCCGTCGCGGCGGCCGGGGCAGAAGTCGATGATCGGCGTTCCGTTCGGCGACTACCCCACAGTCCGCGTCGGCATGATCGGTCTCGGGAACCGGGGCCACGGGATGTCCTCGGGCTGGGGCGCCGTCCCCGGCTGCACGGTCACCGCCGTGTGCGACATCCGCGCCGACCGTGCCAGACGCACCGCGGACAAGCTGGTCGCGGAGGGCCGGCCCCGCCCGGCCGAGTACGGCGGTTCCGCCGACGCGTACGCGCGCATGCTGCGCCGCGACGACATCGACCTCGTGTACATCGCGACCCCTTGGGAGTTCCACTACGAGCAGGGCCGCGCGGCCCTGCTCGCCGGGAAGCACGTCCTGGTCGAACTGCCCATCGCCACCGAGCTGCACGAGCTGTGGGACCTGGTCGACACCAGCGAGCGCACCCGCCGCCATCTGATCCTCTCCGAGAACTGCTCCTACGGCCGCAACGAGCTGGCGATGCTGAAGATGGCCCACGACGGCCTGTTCGGCGAGGTCACCAACGGCCACGGCGGCTATCTGCACGACCTGCGGGAACTGCTCTTCTCGGACACGTACTACACCGACTCCTGGCGGAGGCTGTGGCACACCCGCAGCACCGCGTCGTTCTACCCGATGCACGGCCTCGCCCCGATCGCGGCGGCGATGGACATCAACCGCGGCGACCGCATGACGACGCTGCGGGCGACGGCCACCGAACCCCGGGGACTGGCCGACTACCGCGAGCGGTTCATTCCCAGGTCCCACCCGAGCTGGAAGGAGACGTACATCAACGGTGACCTGGTCACCTGCCTGATCGACACCGAGCGGGGCCGCGTCATCCGCGCCGAGCACGAGGTCAGTTCGCCGCGTCCGTACAGCCGTATCAACTCACTCGCCGGCAGCCGGGGCATCTTCGAGGACTACGCCGGAGTGACGTCGGCGGGCGGCGGGCGCATCTACCTCGAACCGGACCACAGCGGTCACACCTGGCGGGCGTTCGACGCCTACCGCAAGGAGTTCGACCACTGGCTGTGGCTGAAGATCGGCGACGACGCGGCCAACAACGGCGGCCACGGCGGCATGGACTACGTCCTGCAGTGGCGCACCGTCCAGCAGATGCGGGCCGGTCTGGTCCCCGACATGGACGTCTACGACGGCGCGGTCTGGTGCTCCCCGATCCCCCTGAGCGTCAAGTCGCTTGCCGCGGGCGGCCGTCCGGTCGCGGTGCCGGACTTCACCCGGGGCTCCTGGGTCAACCACCGCACGGGCCTGGACTCCCGGCCGAGCGAGATGCCGCCGACCGCCTGAGCGCGCGGCACCAGGTCACGGAGGTGCGCGGGATCCTCCCCGTCGTGGGCGAAGGCTATTCTTCGGCCAGGAAAGCGACGGGGGGGGACAGCAGTGAGCGACGGACCGATCGATCTGATACGGCTGGCGGGGGACGGCAACAGCGTCGTCCTGCGGATCACCGGACCCGATCACCGTCAGGGTGCGCTCCCCGGTCAGGTCCTGGCCGGGGCCTTCGTCGTCGACACGCCTTTCGTGAACGGCAGTCTCACGGTCCGGGTCTTCCCCCGGGACCTGAGCGAGTGGCAGGAGGCCCTGGACGCTCTCGACGCCGGGCAGGACATCGCCTGGCGCGAGTTCTCGCGAGGGCCCGCGCTGTTCGTCGAGCGGGACGACGAGGAGGCGCGGGCCCACGTCACCGTCAAGGACGGCGCCGGTTCGCTGACCTCCGTCACGGTGACCGTACCGCTGACCGACTCCTGGTTCGACGACGCCTACGAGCGCCTGGAACTCGTCCGCAAGACCTGGCCGTCCGCCGAGGACTGACCGTCCGTACGGTGTGGTGCGGGGCCCGGCGTGAGGCGGCGATCCAGGCGGCGGCGAAGACCACGGTCAGCGCGGCCGGGCTGGCCTCCCCCCGGCCGGCGGCCGCGGGCTGGTGTGGCTGATCGCGGGGGGCGGTGCCGCTGGCCACGCCGGCCTGCTTCAACCTCGGGTTCATGGTGTCGCCGGAGTACGGGCGGGAGACCGAGCGTCTGGAGGCCGCCCGGTACGGGGTGTACTCCGTCACCGTCGTCCGGCTCGCCGGGGACCCCGTCCGCGGGGACAACGCCTCCGACGAGCCGGTGTACTTCGAGACCGACCTGGTCCTGCGCGTCCCGTACGACTCTTCGCCCCGGGTGACCGCCGCCCGGACTCGCCGGTCCTGGAGGACGGCCGCCGGTGGGGCACCGGTGTCATCGGGACCCGGCTCCTCCTGGTCACCCTCCTGCCGGTCTTGATCGCGGGAGGCATCCTGACAGGCACGCTCCGCTGCGGATGGCCGCGCGCCGCACAGAGCTTCAGCCCGCCCGTACACCTGCCCGCGCTCGGCATCCTGCTCCTCGGCCTGCTCCTCCTCCTGCCGAGGCCGCGCCGGCCTGGGTGTGGCGGCGCTCGTCCTGACACCGTGGCGGAGTTCTGCCGTCCGGCCTGGCGCTCGGGAGACCCGCCGTACGGACAGCGGCCCGTCGCCGCACCACCGGCGAGACTTCTCAGCGCACGCCGCCCGCCTCCGGCACCGGTACCGGGCGGCGCAGCAGGTACACGCCCGCCGTCGACACCAGCAGTGCCATGCACGCGATGAAGACGAGGCCGGCGCCCTCCAGGCCGATCGGTCCGACCAGCAGGCCCACGCCGATCACCGGGACCGAGATGCCGGCGTAGGCGACGACGAACAGGGCCGAGATCACGGCCGCGCGCTTGTCGTCCTCGGACACCTGTGCCACCGCCGACAGCGCGCCGCGGAACGACAGCCCCTGCCCGGCCCCGCCGACGAGCGCGCTGAGCACGACCAGCGGCAGCAGATCCCAGTGCAGCGCGCCCGCCAGCAGGGCGAGTCCGGCGAGCAGCGCGACACAGCCGAGGGGCAGGGAGCGGCTCACGCCGACGCGGCCGACGGCCAGTTGCCCGGCGGTCGAGGCGAAGAAGGCGAGCGCGACGACCAGTCCGCTCACCGCGCGGTTGTGCACGTCCAGGGAGTGGGCGAGGAAGGACGGGCTGACCGAGGTGAACACGCCGAACAGGGCGAACCCGACGAAGGAGGCCGTGGCCGCGGGGCCGAAGACCGGCCGCACCCTCGGCGGCAGGCCGGGCTTCCGCGGTCGTACGGCGTTCAGCGGCCGTCGCTCGCGCACGGTCTCCGGAAGCCACAGCAGGACGGCCGCCGAGAGGGCCACGAGGGCGAGGTGGACGAGGAACGGCAGGTACAGCGGCCAGTCGGCGTACTGCGCGAGCACCCCCGCGAGCAGGGGGCCACAGCCCAGGCCGCCCATGTTCGCGGCGGTCGCCACGAACGTGGCCCGCGAGGAGCCGGGCGGCGCCAGCTCGATGACGTACGCCGAGGCGGCCCCGGTGAACAGGCCCGCGGACAGACCCGACAGCAGCCGTCCGACGTACAGCCAGCCCAGGGCGGTGGCGCACAGGAAGCAGACGGCGCTGGCGGCGGCGAACCCCAGGCCCCACCACAGCACCGGGCGTCTTCCCACGACGTCCGAGGCGTTGCCCGCGAGCAGCAGGACGCCGATGACCCCGAAGGCGTACACGGCGTAGACGACCGTGACGGTGAGCTCGGAGAAGTCGAACTTCTCCTGGTAGAGGCCGTAGAGGGGGGTCGGGAGCGTCGTACCGGCCATGCAGACCGCGAAGACCGCTCCGGCGAGCAGGCAGGGGCGCCAGCCGCGGAGCTCACCGTCCATGGCGGACGGTGAAGTCGATCAGCCGGTTCGGCCGGTTCATGGGCGTCCTTTCGGCCTGGCCGCGTCGACAGCGCGCGGGGCCGCGGTGCCGGGCGCACACCGGGCACCGCGGGCCGCAAGCATGTCCGCGGATGCCCCCATCACGGTGGCACAGAGTGGACGCACCTGCGAGTCGCCCTGTGCCGGAGGTGAGGACGCCGCCTCCGCGTCACCTCGGCCGTGCGGCGCAGCGGACTCGGCAGTGACGAGACGCTGCGGCGCGCCTTCGCCCGCCGTCCGGGGACGGCGCCGAGGAGTACCGCAGCCGCTTCACCTCCGCCCGCCGACGCCCTCTCGGCATGCCGGACCGCGTCGGAGGACCAACACTGGACCCGTGAGGCCACCCCACACACGGGGGCGTCGGCCCCCGTCGGAGTGAGGCGCCCATGAGTGCGGACGCGAAACGTGTCGCCGTCGTAGGCGACTGCCCCCTCCTGCGCAGCGGTGTGGCCCATGTCGTCGAGGACGCCGACGGCCTGGTGCTCGCCCTCGCCACCCGGTCGGCCGACGAGGCCGTGCGCGTTCTCGGCCGGGGCGACCTCGCGCTCGTGGACCTCCAGCTCCCGCCCGCCTGTCTGGCGGAGGTCGTGGGACGCCTCGCCGCCCACGGGATCTCGGTCCTGGTCCTCTCCTCCGTCCAGGACAACCACGCCCTGGCCGCCATGCGCGCCGGCGCCCTCGGCTGCCTGAGCCGGGACGCGGACGAGGGGGAACTGCTGGCCGCGGTGCGGCTCGTCGCCGACGGCCGCCCGTACATCTCCGCGGATCTCGCCGTGCGTCCCGCCGCCGAGCCTCCCTGCCATGTCACGGACCGCGAGCGGCAGATCCTGGAACTGATCGCCCACGGCGAGACCGACCACGACATCGCCGCCCGGCTCGGCATCAGCGAGCACACCGTGCACTCGCACCTGGACCGGCTCCGCGACAAGATCGGCTCCCGGCGCCGTGCCGACCTGACCCGCTTCGCCATCGCCCACGACATCATCCCCGCGGCCACCTGGAAGCGGCAGCGCGGGGGTACGCAGGGGTAACGCTGCCCCGCTCCGACGTGGGTCCTTCTGCCCTGTGCCCGTCCTCCCCCGACCTCCACACTGAGGGCATGAGCCCTCTCGCTCCGTCCGGGGTCCGGCGCGACGGGGAGCTCACCCTCCGGACCGGCACCTGATCCACCGTGAGGAACAGATGGACCGACAGAGGCTCGAGGAACTCTTCTACGGCAAAGGCCCCCGGCCCGTCCCCTGGGCGACGGACTGTCCGGTCCGGTTCGACGCCCTGCTGGCTCTCGCGCGTCTGCCGGAGCGCTCGACGGAGTCCAGGGAGGACCTGATCCTCGCCATCAACGAGGAACACGGCGTCCACCAGATACTGACCCGGTTCAGGTACCTGGACATGATGCGCGACTCCGAGCCGATCGCGTCCGGCAGTTTCATCGTGGCGAAACTGACCCTGCGCGAGCTCGTCCAGACCGTGCTGCCCAAAACCAACCTCAACCGTGTCGTCCGCGACGCGCAGGACCTGGCGAACCGTCAGGGCGGCGCCGGTATCGCGGACGCGCTGCGTGAGGACACCCCGCCGCCGGCGCGGCCCGGTGGCATCCCCGAGCGGGCCAGCGACGTGCACGACAACTCCGCGAGGCGGCAGGAACGCACCCGGCATCAGCGATGGCTTCTCCGACTGCTGACCGCCATCGTCGCGGAGTCGTATCCGGCGCTGCGTGACCGGCCGCCGTCGGACCCGGCCGTCTGCGCCGAGGTGGCCGGCATGCTGAGCGGCGTCCATCTGGAGCGGACCGACACCGAGGCCCTCACGGATCCGGTGGGGCAGGTCGTCGTCGACCGCAGGCATCGGTATCCGATCCTCTCCGTGACCGCCAACCGGCAGGCGTCCTCCGCCGTCGTACGGTCCCGTGCCACCATCAAGGCCGACGCCGCCGAGCAGGTCTTCTCCGTGAACTGCAGTTCCATCGGCTGGGCCGTGGTCGACAGCGGCATCGACGCCCGGCACCCCGCCTTCTACGACTGGGACACCACGGCCACACCGGCGCCGGTGCCGCGCAAGCTGCGCATTCCCCGCGCCTTCAACTTCGTCGGCGTGCGCAAGACGCTGTCCGAGGACGCGAAGAACGACGGGCGGATCGACTGGCAGCTCGCACTGCCGTTCGTCGAGTACGACCTGTCGACGGTGACCGCCGTGGCGCAGCCTTCCGAGGTGGTGTGCTCCGAGGAGTACACCACCCCGGTCGACGCGCACGGCACGCACATCGCCGGAATCATCGGTGGCTGGTGGCCGCGTCCCCATGAGGTCTTCCGTGGCATCTGTCCACGCATCCAGCTCTACGACTTCCGGGTCCTCGGAGCCGAGGGGAAGGGTGACGAGTTCTCGATCGTGACGGCCCTCCAGGCCATCCGGTACATCAACGAACAGGCGGGCCGGTTCGTCATCGCCGGGGTCAACCTCAGCCTGTCGGTGCCGCACGACGTGGCGAGCCACTCCACCGGCTGGACCCCGGTGTGCATCGAATGCGACCGCCTGTCCCGCTCGGGCGTGGTGGTCGTCGTGGCGGCCGGGAACTCCGGATACGCGGGCGCCGTACACACGTTGGGCCAGGACTACCGCGGCGCCAGCATCTCCGACCCGGGGAACGCCGAATCCGTCATCACGGTCGGCTCCACGCATCGCAGCAATCCGCACCGCCACGGCGTCAGCTACTTCTCCAGCCGCGGCCCGACCGGCGACGGCCGTCTGAAGCCCGATCTCCTGGCGCCGGGTGAGGACATCGACGGTCCGGTGCCCGACCAGGGCATCGCCGCACTGCACGGCACCAGCCAGGCGGCGGCCCATGTGAGCGGAGCCGCCGCGATGCTGCTCGCGCGCAACCGGGAACTGATCGGCCGCCCCGAGCGGGTCAAGCAGATCCTGTGCACGACGGCGACGGACCTGGGCCGGGAACGGCACTACCAGGGGTACGGCCTGGTCGACGTCCTGCGCGCGATGCAGTCCGTCTGAGGGGTCGAGCCGGAAAGGACCGACATGTTCACCTTTGACTTCCTCAACGCCCGGCACGGAGATTCCTTCCTGGTCCGCTGGGGGGAACCGAAGGAACGGGTCATGCTGATCGACGGCGGCCCGAGCCAGGTCTTCGAGACGTCGCTGCGCGACCGGCTGGCGCTTCTGGCCCCGGACGCCCAGGGCAGCCCGAGGATCGATGTCGTCTGCCTGTCCCACGTCGACGACGATCACGCGGCCGGACTGCTCAAACTGCTCCGGCAGATACAGCACGCCAGGGACGATCAGGAACCCGACCCGTTCGCGGTGAAGAGGATCTGGTTCAACTCCGTGGACGAACTGGTGGACCGCAAGTCGCCCGGCCTGAGCGCCTCGACCCAGGAGATCGTCGACCGCGCCGGAGCGGACAGCGACGCCGTCAGGGCCAGTTACCACCAGGGACGCGCCATCCGGGACGCGGCGGCCGGACTGGGCCTGGACGGCAATCCCCTCTTCGACGGCCCTCTCGTCGAGGGCGAAGAGGCCACCGTGGACCAGTTGCACGTCACGGTCGTCGCCCCGGACGACGCGGCGCTGGAGGAGCTGACGGAACGCTGGCGCAAGGCCAAGCAGCGCAAGGACCCGACGGTCATCGCGTCGGCCTACTCGGACGGCTCCATACCGAACCTGTCCAGCATCGTCCTGCTGGTGACGCACAGGGGCCGGACCGTGCTGCTCACCGGGGACGCCCGAGGCGACCGCATCCTGGCCGGGCTGCGGGCCACCGGGCTGCTCGACGACGGCGGCCCCCTCCATGTCGACCTGCTGAAGCTCCCCCACCACGGCAGCGACCGCAATGTGGAGCAGGACTTCTTCGACAGCATCCACGCCGATCACTACGTGATCTCGGCCGACGGGGTGAAGCACCACCATCCCAGCGAGGAAACCCTGCGCATGCTCGTCGACTCCAGAGGCCGGGACGACGAGTACACCGTCCACCTGACGAACGAGATCGAGTTCGCCCGGGACACACTCAAGGATCTCCGCAAGAGGCGGAGTTTCACGGTGAGCGAGCGGGCTCCCGCGGAGCCGGCCCTGGTCATAGACCTCGGTGACCCGTCATGAACCGGCCCCGGCCGTCCAGCGGGACACAGTGGGCCGTGGACTCACCGGCCCTCGGGACCGGTCTGCGGGCGCAGCCCTGCGGCGACGCGCTGCGGCCCGCCCGGCCGGCCCCTTCCGACGACCCGGTCGCCGTCGCGCTGTCCGGCGGCGGTTTCCGCGCCACTCTCTCCGCACTGGGCGTCATCCGTCTCCTCGCCGACGCGGGCATGCTGCCCCAGCTCAGATACGCGTCCTCGGTGTCCGGAGGCTCGGTGGCCAACGGCCTGCTCGCCACGGCCTGGCGGGACCTGCGCCAACAGGGCTTCACCGGCACGGCCGTCGACGAGCGCCTCATCGACCCGGCCGTCGGGCGGATCAGCTCGCGTTCGCTGAAGAAGGCACTGCTGCGGGGCGTGTGGCGCACCGTGGGCCCGTCGACGCGCACCGATCTGCTGGCCCGGCGCTTCGACGAGTGGTTCTTCGGCCGCACCCGGCTGGAGGACCTCGACCCGCAGGTCAGATGGATCCTCAACGCGGCCAATCTGACCACCGGCGCCCGCTTCACCTTCGAACGCGATGTGTTCGGTGACTACACGATCGGGCTGGCGCCCACCGCGGGGACCGGTCTGAGGCTGAGCACCGCGGCAGCCGCCTCGGCCGCGGTACCCGGGGCCTTCCCGCCGATGGTCCTCGAGCACGCGAGCTTCCCCTGCGGCGCGCAGGCACCCGCCCTCCTCGACGGCGGCGTCTACGACAACACCGGCTCGGAGTCCGTCGACGGCGAGCGCTACCGCGATGTCTTCCTGCTCGTCCTCAACGCGGGCGGCCTGCTGCGCCCCGGAGCGTACGGCGGCATACCCGTCGTCCGCGACCTCTCGCGCGCCAACTCCCTGCTGTATCGCCAGAGTACGGCTCTGCGCACCCGGCTGATCGTCGAGCGCTTCCGGCGCGGTGACGCCTTCGGCCCCGACGAAGCGCTGCCGCCCGGCGCGCGCCGGGGCGTCCTGGTGGCCCTGGCCACCGACTTCCCGCAGGACGCCGGCGGACGGCTGGCGGAGTGGCGGGACGCCTTCCCCGAGCACCGCGGCCACGAGGGCCGCGATCTGGCGCTCGTACCCACGGTCTTCGACCAGCTGCCGGAACGCCTGTGCCGGGCCCTGGTGTACCGCGGCTGGTGGCTCGCGGGAGCCGGCCTGGCGGCCTTCCATCCGCACCGGCTGCCGGACCTCGCCTCGCTGAAGGCCCCGCCGTTTGAGGACGGAACCTGACCGCAAGGTTTCCTACGGTCGTTCCATGACGCAGACGCAGAACATCCTTGTCACCGGTGCCACCGGAACCGTCGGCCGTCAGGTCGTCGCCGAACTGCTCGCCCGCGGCCACCGGGTCCGGGCCCTCACCCGGGACGCGGCGAAGGCCGGCTTCCCGGCCGGGGTGGAGGTCGTCGAGGGCGACCTGACCGACCCCGACAGCCTGGCCCCGGCTCTGGAGGGCGTCACCGGCCTCCACCTGATCACCTTCGGCGGCGCCTACTTCGCCCCGCTGGAGACGGGTCCGCGGATCCTGGAACTGGCCCGCGCGGCCGGCGTCCGCCGGGTCACCGTGCTGCACGGAGGCGGGCCGTCGCCGCTGGAGGACGCGGTGCGCGCGGACGAGGGGGTGGCCTGGACGGTGCTCATGCCGGTCGAGTTCATGGCCAACGCGCTGGAATGGGCGGACGGCATCGTGGCCCGGGGGGAGGTCAAGGAGCCGTTCGTCTCCCGGCTGAGCGCCATGGTGCACGAGGGCGACATCGGCGCCGTCGCCGCGGTCGCGCTCACCGAGGAGGGCCATGGCGGCCAGGAGTACGTGATCACCGGACCCGAACTCCTCACGGTGGGCGACAAGGTGGCCGCCGTCGCCGCCGCCCGCGGCCAGGAGATCTCCCTGGTCGAACTGACCGAGGAACAAGCCGTCGCACAGTGGCGGGCGGCGGGCCACCCGGAGGACGTGATCGGCTTCCTGCTGGAGGCCTACGGCAACACCCCTGAGGTCGGCCGCACGGTCGTCGACACCGTGGAGAAGGTCACCGGCCGCCCGGCCCGCACCTTCGCCCAGTGGGCGGCGCGGCACGCGGACGCCTTCACCGCGTAGCCCCCGTATCAGCACAGGTCGACGGACTCCACGGTGTTGTCGAGCCGGGCCCGTTCCGCCGCCAGCACCGCGAGATGGCTGGTGAGCGACTCCCGTGGGCCCGACTTCACCAGGCCGGGGTCACCGGTGGCGACGGCGGCGACGAACGCGTCCATCAGGCCCCCGTCGCCGCCGCCGTGGCCGCCCGCCGCGGTCATGGCGTCCACGCCACCCGGGTCGACGGCCTCCTCGGCGCGGGTCATGAAGTCGTAGATCCGCAAGCTCCTGCCGTCGCCCCGCAGTTCGCCGCGGGTGCCGAAGATCCGGGTCTGCCGGTCGGCCTGTTCGGTGAACGCGGTCATGGTGAAGGTGCCGGTGGCGCCGGAGGCAAACTCCATCGCGACGACCTGGTGGTCGACCACGTCGTTGTCGCAGGCGTACACGCAGCGGCCGTACGGCCCTTCGCGCAGGGCGGTTTCGAGCGCCTCCGGGGTGAAGTCGTCCACCACCACGCTCAGCGGCCAGCCATGCCGTCCTCGGGCGAGCCGGTCGCCGTACTCGCGCGGGGCGGAGTACGGGCAGTGCGCCTCGACCGAGCAGTCCAGGCACCGTTCGGCGGCTCCGGCAGGGCGGTTCTCGGGGCGGAAGTGCGACAGCCGTCCGAAGCTGGAGACCCGGACCGGCGGTTGGCCGACGACGTACTGCAACCAGTCAAGGTCGTGGCAGGACTTGGCCATCAGCATGGAGGTGGCCTCGTCCTCCCGGCGCCAGTTGCCCCGTACGAACGAGTGGGCCTGATGCCAGAAGCCGACGGGCTCCAGGTGCTGGACGCTGACGATGTCCCCGAGCCTGCCCGACTCGATGACGGCCTTGAGGGCCCGCGTGTACGGCGTGTACCGCAGGACGTGGCCGACGGCCAGCGTGACCCCGGCCTCCTCCACCGCGGCCACGATCCGCCGGCACTCCTGTGCGGTCAGCGCCATCGGCTTCTCCAGCATGATGTGGTGGCCGAGTTCCGCGAACGCCAGTACGGGCTCCAGGTGGTCCCGGTCCAGGGTGCAGATCAGTACGGCGTCGGCCACCCGCCCACGCGCGGCCAGCACCCGCCAGTCCTCGACCGCCGCCCCGGGCGCCAGGGCGTGCGCCGCCGCGAAGCGGTCGCGCCGGGTCTCCCGCGGCTCGGCCACCGCGACGACCCGCGCCCGCTCGGGATGCGCCAGCGCCCACCGCGCATGGCCGGTCCCGCGGTCACCGGCACCGACGACGGCGAGTGTGACGACGGAGGGCATGGGACCGCCTTCCTTGTCCTCGGAGACAGGCGCGGCAAGCGCTCCCGGACGGGCGCGACGCTAGCGGCGCCGCCCCCGCGCGACAAGGTGCGGACCACCTGCCCTCGTCTCTCGTCGACCGTGGCCCGGTCAGGCGTCCACGCGCTGCTCGGCGGGTTCGTCGCGCTCCGGGTCCCGAGCCGCCGCGACCGTGTTCTCCTCCTGCTTGCGGGTGCTCCGGCGCCCGGGAAGGACCGCGAGGACGATCATCGTGCCCGCGGCCATGATGATCCCGCCGATGAGGCTGGTGTGGGCGACACCGTGGGCGAAGGACTCATGGACCGCGTCGACCAGCGCCTGGGCCTGCTGGGGCGTGGCGCCGGGGGTCCTGGCGGCCTGTTCGGCGACCGCGAGTCCCGCGCCGACCGACTCCTTGGCGGTCTCCAGGGCGTCGGGCGGGAGTTGGGCGCCGACCAGGCCGGTCAGCTGGTCCTTGTAGGCGGTGCCCAGCAGTGAGCCGAGGACGGCGATGCCGAGGGATCCTCCGAGCTCCAGCGAGGTGTCGTTGGCGCCGCCGCCGACGCCGAGTTCGGACTCGGGGAAGCAGTCCATGATCGTGTCGGTGGCCGGCGAGACGCTCAGGCCGATCGCGAGACCGAGCAGCAGCAGCGTGGGCAGGAAGTCGGTGTACGTCGAGCCCTTGCCGACCTGCGTGAGCAGGAACACGGCCACGGTGCCGATGGCCATGCCGGGCACGACCGTCGCCCGCACACCGAGCTTCGGGGTCAGCTTCCCGGTCACCGCGGCGCCGACGAACACGGCACCGGCCAGCGGCAGCAGACGTATGCCGGTCTCCAGGGCGTCGTAGCCGAGGACGAACTGGAGGAACTGGGTGGAGTAGTAGATCGATCCGAAGGTGCCGAAGAAGAAGAACAGCACCGCGATCATCGAGCCGCTGAAGCCGCGCAGCTTGAACTTGCGGACGTCCAGCATCGGGTGAGGGTGCTTCAGCTCCCACACGGTGAAGGCCACGAGGCCCACGCCCGCGGCCACGGCCGCCGCGACCGGACCGGCGCCCCAGCCGAAGTGGGGGCCCTCGATGATGGCGTAGACGAGCGAGCCGACCGAGACGATCGACAGCAGGCCGCCGACGTAGTCGATCCGGCCCATGCCCTCCGCCTTGGACGGCGGCACCAGGACGAGCGCGCCGAGGACGGCGACGACCGCGATCGGCACGTTGATCAGGAACGTCGAGCCCCACGCGTGGCTCTCCAGCAGCCGGCCGGCGACGACCGGGCCGATCGCGATGGCCAGGCCGGACGTGGCGGTCCAGGCCGTGATGGCGCGTGCCCGCTCGCGCCTGGGGAACATCGCGACCAGCAGCGACAGCGTGGCCGGCATGACCACGGCGGCGCCCACGCCCATGATCGCGCGAGCCGTGATGACCAGGCCGGTCTCGTCCACCAGGCTGCCCATCACCGAGCCGCCCGCGAAGATCAGCAGACCGGCCACGAGCGCGCCGCGACGGCTGTACTTGTCGCCGATCGCGCCGAGCACCAGCATCAGCGCGGCGTAGGGGACCGTGTAGCCGTCGATGACCCACTGCAGATCGCTGCCGGACAGACCGAGGTCGGCGGTCATGTCCGGGGCCGCGACGATCAACGACGTGTTGGCCATGACCACGATCAGCAGGCTCAGACACAGGACGATCAGCGCCCACCAGCGCCGGGCGTACGGCCCGGCCATCCGGTCGACGGGCGTGGTGGCGAGCACAGGCATGGGAACTCCAGGGGACGCACTAATTGCTCAACAATGGGCAGCTTATTCTCTTGCCCATCAGCGTGCAAATAAGTCACGGCACCCGGGTCGTCGTACTGGAACGGGACGGCGAGGTCTTCTCCCGGGCGCGGGCGGTCTCCACGGACGAGGAGGTCGAGCAGGCCCTGCGCGAGGGCGCCGCCCGCGGGAGGGGGTGGAACTGGTGGTGGTGAACACCGAGGACGACGGGGTACGACGGCTGCGCGCGTCGTACGTGATCGCGGCCGACGGTGGTTCCAGCCGGACCCGCGCGCGGCTCGGCGTGGGGTACGAGGGACGGACGTACGAGGACCGCTGGGTCGTCATCGACGCCGAGATGCTCGGCATGCGCCGCGGACCGAGGCTCCCCCACCCCGGGCCTCGCCCTCGCGGTGGATCGCGTGGCGTGCGGGCGCGCAGAGGCCGCCACGGCACGCGCCTTCCAGGAGGCCATGAACACGGACCTGCCACCGAAGGTGCGCGTGCACGGCTTTCCCGGGCTGACCCAGCCGGCCGACGGGACCCTGCGGGACGTGGACCTCACCGCGCGGGACATACCGGCCGAGGGCGGGGCGCGCCCGCTCCCGAGGCCACCGCGCGTGAGGCCGAGGCGACCGCCTTGCTGTCGTACGCCGGCAACCGCATCGACTTCGGCGACTTCCAGGTCACCGGCGGCGTACTCCCGGCCGTCGGAGAGGCCCTGCTGGACAAGGCCTTCGAACAGCCGATCCATCTGCGGAACATCCCCGACGGCCTGCGGCTGCGCTCGGTCACGACCACGGCGAACAGACCCAGCGCCCACTTCTCGGGCGAGTCGGTCACTTTCCGCCCGGCGGACCACGCCTGGCCTCGGGTGCGGCTCGCGGCCCAGGACGCCGGTCCCGGGTCCCGTCCGCCTCCCCCGCCGGTCGTGTCGGCCGGTCTCGTGGCGCCTCCCCCGCGGTGAGGTGTTCCAGCACCTCGACCAGTTCCTGGCAGGCCCGTTCCACCGAGCGGCGGGTGTTGCGCTGCTCGGTGATCACGGCGGAGAGGAGCAGGGCGGTCAGGGCCATGGTGCCGTTGAACGCCTGCAGCTTGATCATCACCTCGGTCTGGTTGAGCCCTGCGAAGGGGCCGGCCTTAGCCGTGGCCGCGATGGTGGCCAGGACGGACGTGGTGAGGGCGCAGAGCATGCTGCCGACGAGCTGGAAGCGCAGGGCCGCCCAGATCAGCAGCGGGTAGACCAGGAACAGCGCGCTGATGGTGCTGTGCGTGACCAGCGGCACGACGGCGCAGGTGACGATGGCGAGTCCGGTGGCTTCCGGCCACCGGGACATCCTGGGGGGCCACCGTGCCGTGTACAGCAGCAGCAGGAGCGGGGTGACGATCAGGACACCCATCGCGTCGCCCACCCACCACGCCAGCCATACGGTCCAGAAGGCGTGCGGGTGGAGCCGGTCCGTGATCACGAGCATGCCGACGCCCGCCGTGGCGCTGATCAGCATGCCGGTCAGGGCTCCGAGGAACACCAGGGCCAGGCCGTCCCGCAGCCGGCCGAGATCGGTGCGAAAGCCGACGTAGAGCAGCATGAGGCACGCGCAGACGGGGGCGAGGGTGTTGCCCGCCAGGATGCCGAGCGTCTCGGGTCGGATCGTGGTGAGGTGCATGATGACGAGCAGCGCACCGAGTGCGATGCCGGGCCAGACGCGCAGTCCGAAGAGCAGCAGGGCGGCCACCGCGACGCCGGTCGGCGGCCAGATGGGGGTGACCACCGCTCCCTCGACGACCAGGTTCCGTATGAGTCCGAGTCGTCCCGCGGCGTAATAGCAACCGGCGACAGCAAGCGTCTGGAGGGCGAAGACGCCGGTCCGGCGCAGATTCTCGGTACCCACCACACAAGCCATCAGACACCGGCGCCGCCGTTTCGGCGAGGCGGGCGCGGCGGCATGCCGCCCTACGGCTGAGCTTCGGCCCCTTCGTGGCCGAGGACCAGCACGGCGGCATCGTCCTCGTGCCCCACCCGCTCCGCTCCCCGGATCACGGCCGCCGCGAGCGAGCCGGCGTCCATGCCCGCCACGGCGGCGATGCCGGCCAGCCGGACGACCTGGTCGAGACCCTGGTCGACCTCCATGGACGGCCCCTCCACCACACCGTCCGTGAGCAGGACGAACACGCCTCCCGTGGTGAGTCGGTACCGGGTCACGGGGTAGACGGTGCCGGTCTGGATGCCGAGCGGCGGCCCGCCCTCGTCGGCGGCGACGCCGGACTTTCCGTCCGCCGTCGCCCACACGCAGGGGATGTGCCCCGCCCGGGCGCTCTCCAGCACGCCGGTGGACGGGTCGAGGCGCATGAAGGTGCAGGTGGCGAAGAGATCGGTGCCGAGGGTCAGCAGGAGCTCGTTCGTCCGCGCGAGCAGCTCACCAGGCTCGCTCGTCACGGAGGCGAGCGCGCGCAGACCGACGCGTACCTGGCCCATGAAGGCGGTGGCCTCGATGTTGTGGCCCTGGACGTCCCCGATGGACAGCCCGATGCAGCCGTCCGACAGGTGGAAGGCGTCGTACCAGTCGCCGCCCACGTTGAGGCCGTGGAAGGCCGGGACATAGCGCACTGCCAAGTGGTAACCGGGTGCCGTGGGCATCTGCGCGGGCAGCATGTCGCGCTGCAGAGCGATGGCCAGCTCGACCCGGGAGCGCTGCAGCTCCGCGTGCTCACGCGCCAGGGAGGTCAGCGAACCGAGCCGGGCCAGCAACTCGTCGCCGTGGTCCGCGGGGCGCTTGCGGGACATGGCCACTCCGGAAGATTTCCCGCCCTTTTGGGGGCACCAGCCCCCAAACGTCTCATATCGGATGATAGTGGCGCATCAGCACCGCCCGCAGTGGTGCCGCTTCCCGCGCTCGCGGGGTGGCGGTCACGGACCGAGAGCACACCGATCGAATGAATGTCCGCCCCGCCCGAGCGCCTCGGTCACACCTAGGGACGCGGGAGGCTCAACGCACCCGCCCTCGAGCCTTCAGTGGCACCGCCGGCAGCTCAGGCGCGGGCAGCGGCTCCCCGTCGTAGCCCTTCACCTCACCGAACCGTGTCCCCTCCATCCAGTCCCGGCGGGCCCGTTCGATCTCCTCCTGAGACCGTCCGATCCAGTTCCAGAACTTATGGATCAGTCGACGTTTTCGCAGGTCAGAGCCTTATGGATCCTGCAAAGTCAGCAAAAGTCAGCATCAGAGCCCACCCATGAGGGCGTTTTACTCCTTTCACGCACGCAGTTGTTGTCCTTGAACTCATGAAGCGGCCCTGGACACGGTGTGCCGGTGGCGCGTGGGCCTGATAGGTGGCGCAGTCCACCTGGCTGTCGTACGCGACCGGCCCCTTCCTGCAACCCCAGGGAAGGAAGTCAGCTCGACCGAGTTCATACCTGCCGGCACGGAGAGCAGCCTTCTGCATGCCACCTGGAGAGGGGAGAGACGGGTCCATCCCCGCTGGCGCGGGGTTGTTCCCTCGTGCTCGGCGGTGTCCCCGAACCCCTCCCCGGACCCGCGGGGTTGTTCCCCCGAGACGATCGTGCGCGACCGCCTCGCCCAGTGAGCCTCTTCAGCGTTGCCGCTCCAGGGCGAGAATGGCTTTGGCGATTGACGTCATGCGGTTGGGGCTGCAGCGGGACCTGCGGAAGATCCGCCAGAACTTCAGACAGGCCACTCCGCGCTCAACCGGTGCCCGTGCCGCGGCCAGAGCCCGGTTGACGGTCTTCTCGGTAGGAGTGAGGGCCCGCGGAGGCCTGCGTTTGTCGCCTGTGGTCAGCCACCCGCGCAGTCACATGAAGGTGACCGCGCGCAGTTCGACGGTGAGCAGGGTGGGTCGTCGGCGCAGATGGGCCCGGACGGCTGCCTCGAAGTGCGGAGCGGTGGCCAGGTCGAGCTCTCCGTGGGCGGCCAGGACCGCGCCGTTCATGACGTGTTGGCGTCGATACGCTGGCGTTCGGTCAGGCCACCCCAAACGCCGAATCGCTGGTCAGTGCCACGGGCAAAGGCGGCGCACTGGTCGAGCACGGGGCAGGACTGGCAGATCTGCAGGGCCTTCCGCTCGCGGGATTTGCGTGTGTTGCCCCGCTCGCCGGGAGGCGAGAAGAACACGGCGGAGGCCATGCCCCGGCATGCGGCGGAGGCCTGCCACTGCCATACGTCCAACCGTGGGACGAGTCTGTTGCTGTGCATCGACTGCTCCTCTCTGATGCGTCAACGGGGGCCGGATGTTCAGCGCGGCTCCCGGGTGAAAGGCGTGTAGAACGTGGCCGGGGCCCTGCCGGAGCCGGGAAATCGGCCCTGGCAGGGGGACAAGCGGCAGGCCGGCGCACGCACCCAAAGGGTCAGGCAGCGGGGGTGATGCCCTTCCCCAGTTCAACGGCGTTGACGAAGGAGCGGGCGCCCATGGCCATGGAAGGCACGTTCTCCTGCATCAGGCGCATGCGGTGCGGTGTGCCGTGGAACTTGGGATCGAGCTGGAACTCCGCAGCCAAGGAGAACCAGGTGACCGGGATCACGCCAGCCTGGACCATGCGCTGCACCGCCGCGTCGTGCGCCTCATGCGAGGGGCTCCCGGAGGCGTCGACCACTACGTGCACGCGGTAACCCGCCCGCAGTCCGCCCAGTGCGGTCTGCAGTACGCAGCCGTCGGTGGCGATGCCGCCGATGACCACGTTCTTCCGGGCCTCCGCCCGGACCGCCTGGGCGAACTGCTCGTCGAGAAAGGCGTTGAAGTCGACTGTGCGCTCGATGACGGGGTGGTCGCCGATGGCGTCCAACAGCTCGGGATACAGCGGACCGGAAGGCTTGCTGGACTCACCGTTGGTCACCACCAGACCGCTCTCGTACCACTTCGCCGTCTTCGCCAGACCCACGACGTTGTTGATGTGGTCGGTGAGGTTGTGGGAGCGCAGGAGATTGGCGAAACCGACGGCATAGTCAACGAGGACAACCGTGGTATCGGCGGGGGTGAGGGGTTCAGGAGCCATGACGAGACCTCATTTCCAATCGGAGAATACGAAGGTGCTGCATCGTCCACAAAGCGCTTAGGAAATAGCACGGGCCCACGGAGCCCCCGAAGAGATCAGAGGCTGCCGCCGCTTGGGACCGGCCAATGCGTGCACCGGTCGCGAATGACAGCTTTTCCCCTGGCCGCGTCTAGGCAATCGGTCAGATGACTGCCTTCGTACGCTCCGGGTATTCGCACCGGCTGCTTGGCGCGGCGGGAGGCCGACAGGACGCATCGTTTTTCACGAGTCCAGGCCCGGAAGAAGGCGCGATCCGGCCGTGCGCGTCCCGTCGCCATCGGGTCGCGCTGCAGGCGACTTCGCACAAAGTAAGTCATTAGACAGATTCGGAACCGGGTGCCCCCGGGGGATGGTGGCTTCGTCGCCCGGTAGCGCGGAACCCGGCGGCAGCTGTCCGCAGTGCGACTCGGTGGCTCCTTCGCCGATGCCGCAAGCGGTCCATGACCGAGTCAAGTCGGCGTCTCCGCGCCGCCGCAGTCTCGAAGGAACACCATGCCGTTCATCACCGTCGGCCAGGAGAACACCACCGACATCGACCTGTACTACGAGGACCATGGCACCGGAAGGCCCGTCGTCCTGATCCACGGATACCCCCTCGACGGCCGCTCTTGGGAGAAGCAGACCGCCGCCCTCCTCGATGCCGGCTACCGGGTCATCACCTACGATCGCCGCGGCTTCGGGCAGTCCAGCCAGCCCACCACCGGCTACGATTACGACACCTTCGCCGCAGACCTCAACACGGTCGTGGAGACGCTCGACCTGCACGGCGCGGCCCTGGTCGGTTTCTCCATGGGCACCGGAGAGGTAGCCCGCTACCTCTCCACCTACGGGTCCGCCCGGGTCTCCAAGGCCGCATTCCTCGCCTCCCTGGAACCCTTCCTCCTCAAGACGGACGAGAACCCCGCCGGCGCCGGCGACCAGGCCTTCTTCCAGGGCGTCTCCGACACCGCCAAGAACGACCGCTACGCCTACTACACGTCCTTCTACGAAGGTTTCTACAACCTGGACGAGAACCTGGGCACCCGCATCAGCGAGGAGGTCGTCCGCAACAGCTGGAACGTCGCCGCGAGCGGTGGCTCCTATGCCGCCTGGGCAGCTCCCCTCACCTGGCCCACCGACTTCCGGGCCGACATCCCGAAGATCGACGTCCCGGCCTTGATCCTGCACGGCACCGCCGACAACGTCCTGCCCATCGACTCCACCGGCCGTCCCTTCCACAAGGCCCTCCCCCAGGCCGACTACGTCGAGATCGACGGCGCCCCGCACGGCCTGCTGTGGACCCATGCCGAGGAAGTCAACGACGCCCTCCTCGCCTTCCTGGCCAAGTAGCCACCTTCGCCGTCCCGACATCCCGGCAGCCCGCACCACGTTCCAGGTGTACGGGCTGCCGGGGACCACTCGCACACCCCTCAGGAACTTGGTGATCACACGTGCCAGTGAACTCCGTCAAGACACCGGGGCTGGAGGTCCCGGGCGCACGCACGGCTTCATCTGACGTCTGTGCCGGAGAGGTCGGGAGTGGCAGCGGACTGGGACACGCTCCCGGTGACACTGACACTCACAGCAAGCGAGGCTCGCAGTGGACGGTGCGGAGGCGTTCCTCCGCGGGGCGGCTGGAGTGCGCGTGCTGCCTTGGGAGGACCGGCAGGGCGCCGACATCTGCTCGTGATGGCCGACGAGGTCACACCTGAGACGCTCAGACGTGTCGAGGAGGTCACCGGGTCCACACAGGGGACGACCTTGCCGGTACTGCTCGTGGTGGCCGGATCAGCGAGCGGCACTTGTGGTCCGCGGCCGACCGCGGAGTGGTGGGTGTACTGCTGCGCGGCGAGGTCGGCTACACCGACATCGTACGGGCGAGCCGCATGGCGCTACGGGGAGAGTCCCCCCCAGCCACCCGCCCTGGTGCGCGCGCTCGTCGAGCGCTTGCGCTCGCGGCCGGGACAGCAACCGGCCTCCTCCGAGTTGTCCGCCCGGGAGGTGAGCGTCCTTCGGCTGCTGGCCGAAGGGCTGAGCACCGCGGAGGTGGGGGGACGTCTCAATTACTCGGGACGAGAAATCAAGAACGTGCTTCATGACGCCATTACACGACTGGATCTGCGCAATCGGACACAAGCGGTCGCCTACGCAATCCGCAGCGGTGCGATGTGATTCCGTACGACCGGCAGCACACCTTCCCTATGGGGCAACGGCACTGTCCTGGGGTGCAGTTGTGAGCCCAGAGGTGGACCAATCCGTGGCCCGACCGGGAAGCAAAGGAACTCTTCAGACATGGCAACCTCTTTCCCTGAGATAGGCGAACGATCGGACGATCTCGCCGCCGCCGCCGAAGTGCGGTTTGACAACGGACAGTTGACGCGGGCCGCGCAGTACGCGACAAGTGAGGAGGTCCGAGCAGGGGACGTCCTCTATCAAGTCGGGGACGATTCGGTAGACCTCTTCCTGTGTGGCACGGCAACCCTGGAAGCAGTCATCCCGTCGGCCCAGGACGGCGATGGTCACCTGTTTATGACACACGGACCCGGCCAATTCGCGGGAGAGCTCAACCTGCTCACCGGCCAGCGGCGCGGGCTGACCGTCCGTGTCACGACCAGCGGCACGATCCACCGCGTTGCGCCGGAGGCCTTCCGTCGGCTCATGGCCCAGGAGACCGAGCTCTCGGACCTGCTCCTGCGCGCGATCCTCGCCAGGCGACGGCTGCTGCGCCAGGCGGCAGAGCAGACGCTGCGGATCGTCGGCGACACCAGGTCGGCCGAGGGGATGGCCATGCGCACCTTCCTCGACCGCCAGGGTGTGCCACACCACTGGTTCGACGGGGATTCCCCGCAGGGCGCGGAGGCGCTCCGATCGGCCGGCCTCACCGAGGACGACCTGCCCGCGGCACTGACCACGAACGCGGCGACGCCGCACGTGACCCCGGGGATCCTGAGCCAGCAGCTCAACCTCGCGTACCGCCGAACCGGCCGGGGCTCGGCCGACCTCACCATCGTGGGCGCCGGTCCTGCGGGCCTGGCGGCGGCGGTGTACGGCGCGTCCGAAGGTCTGGAGACGGTGCTCCTGGACGGGGTGGCCGTCGGCGGCCAGGCAGCCACGAGCGCCCGTATCGAAAACTATCTCGGCTTCCCCTTCGGTCTCAGCGGAGCCGACCTGACCGCACGTGCGGCCGTGCAGGCGCTGAAGTTCGGCGTGCACCTGGCCAGTCCCTGCGGTGTCGTCGGGCTGAGTACCCAGGGCCACGATCACATCCTGACCCTCATGGATGGATCCAGTATCGCCACCCGCACGGTACTGGTCGCCACCGGAGCGGAGTACCGGGCGCTTCCCCTCGACGGCTGGGCCGAGTTGACCGGCTGCGGCATCTACTACGCCGCCACCGACCTGGAGGCCCAGGCGGTGGCCGGCCGACCGGTCACCGTGGTCGGTGGAGCCAACTCGGCCGGACAGGCGGCGCTGCACCTGGCCAGGTTCGCCTCCGGCGTCACACTGGTGGTGCGAGGCCACGACCTCGGTGCACGCATGTCCGCGTATCTCGTGGAACGGATCCTCAACGATCCTCGCATCACCGTACGCACCGGCACGGAGGTGTCGGCCCTGCACGGTCGGCCTCATCTCCAAGGCGTCAGTCTGACCACCCGCGCCGAAGGTGCCACAAGCGTCACAGCACAGGACACCGCCTGCGCAGGCCTGTTCTGCTTCATCGGAGCCCGACCCGCGACCTCCTGGCTGAGCGGAGTGGTTCTCGGCTCCGACGGTTTCGTGCCGACGGACCGACAGTTGCCACAGAGGGAACTCGGGCCCCTGTGGAAGCGGCTGGGGCGCGAACCACTCCCCTTCGAGACCAGTCTGCCCGGCGTCTTCGCTGCTGGTGATGTGCGGCTGAACTCGATGAAACGGGTCGCCGCCGCCGTCGGCGACGGCGCCAGTGCCGTTCGTTCCGTCCACCAGTACCTGGCGACGCTCTGAATCAGGCGCGTTCGCCTACCTGCAATGGAGTTACTCATGACTACGTACCGCGCAGTAGAGGTCGCCCCGGACGGCGGCCTTCGTTCCACCGAGCGAGAACTGGTTCCACCTGGCCCTGGCAAAGTACGCATCCGAGTAGAAGCCTGCGGCATCTGCCACAGCGACTCCGCCGCCGTACACCCGCACGACGCCGGGGAAACCGGCCGCGTGCCTGGCCACGAGGCGGTCGGATGCATCGACGCGCTCGGCGAGGGCGTGACGGCGTGGGCAGTGGGTGACCGGGTGGGCGTCGGTTTCCTCGGCGGACACTGTGGGGTGTGCGCGGCCTGCCGAGGAGGTGATTTCGTCGGGTGCACCGCCCAGCCTTACACCGGCATCCACGTCGACGGCGGCTATGCCGAATACATGTACGCGCGGCAGACGGCCCTGGTGGCGGTACCGGAGGGCATGGACGCCACGCGCGTCGCGCCGCTGCTGTGCGCAGGATTCACGGTGTACAACGCGCTGGTCGGCAGCATCCGGCAGCCCGACGGCCTGGTGGCCGGGGATCTGGTGGCCGTGCAGGGCATCGGCGGTCTCGGCCACCTGGCCGTGCAGTACGCCCGTGCTCTCGCGCTGCGGGTGGCCGCGATCGCCCGCGGGACGGACAAGGAAGAGCTGGCCCGTGCCCTGGGCGCGCACCACTATGTCGACAGCCAGGCCTCGGACGCCGCCGATGAGCTGACCAAGCTCGGGGGCGCCAACATGGTGCTGGCCACCGTGGCGGGCGGCGACGTGAGCCCGCTGCTCGCCGGCCTGGCCCGTCGCGGCCGGCTCGTCATGGTCGGGGTATCGCCGGAGCCGGTCCGCATCTCACCGCGACAGCTGATCTTCGATGCGGTGCAGGTGTCAGGCTCACTCACCGGCACCCCCGCCGAGAACGAGCAGAACCTGGCCTTCGCCCAGGCGCAGGACGTCTCACCCATGGTGGAACACACGTCGTTGACGGACGTACAGGCGGCATACGACCGGATGATGAGCGGCGCCGCCCGGTTCCGCATGGTCATCACCCCCTGACCGCCCAGAGCACGGGCCCGCGCCCAGCACACCTCCCATCCTCTCCCTTCCTCGACAGGAGTCGTCAACATGTCCACATACGCGGCCGATTCGGCCGACACCCTTGAAATCGAAGGACCGCAGGGCGAGCGCTTCACCTATCGCAGGTTCGGCCGAGCGGGCGGACGCCCCCTGGTGATGCACATGCGGCTGCGCGGCACCATCGATCACTGGGATCCCGCCTTCCTGGACCTGCTCGCTGCCGAGCGCGAGGTCATCATCTTCGACAACCGGGGAGTCAACCTCTCCACGGGCAGTTCCCCGACCACCATCGAGGACATGGTGGAGGGTTCACTCGCCTTCATCCGTACCCTCGGGCTGACCGACATCGACGTCCTGGGCTGGTCAATGGGCGGCATAGTCGCCCAGGGCGTGGCCCTCGCCGCGCCGGACATCGTTCACCGCCTGGTAGTGGCAGGCAGTTCCGCGGGCGGGGTGCCCGACCTGCCTCAACCCACGCCGCGCACCCGGCAGGCCATGAGCAGGCCGGTCAACGACGACGACTTCCTGTACCTGTTCTTCCCGGAGACAGAGCAGGCCACAGCCGCGGGCCGCGCCTCCCTGGAGCGGTTGGAACACCGTCTGCACGACTCCAAGAGCGTGGTGAGCCCGGAGACGGTTCGCGGTCAACTGGGCGCCATCGGCTCCTTCGAGGGCTACTGGCACCGCCAGGAGGAGTTGACGCTGCCGGTCCTGGTGGCCAACGGCGCTCACGACGTGATGATCCACGCCTATGCCTCGTATGCCATGTCACAGAAGTTGCCCAACGCCAAAGTGATCCTCTACAGCGACGCCGGGCACGGCTTCCTGTTCCAGCACCCGGAGGACTTCGCCCACGAGGTGAACCGCTTCCTCGCCTGAGCCTCCCCTGCCGCCTGCTGGGCGCGCCCAGCGAAATACGTGATCAATCATCTTGCTAGGAGAAGCGCATGACTTCGCTCGACGGCGCAGTGGTTCTGGTGACCGGCGGCAGCCGCGGTCTGGGGAGGGCACTGGTGGAGGAGGCCTTCGCGCGCGGTGCGGCCAGGGTCTACGCCACCGCGCGTGACCCTCGCACGGTGAGGCACCCCGACGCGGTGCCGCTGGCGTTGGACGTTACCGACCCGATCGGCGTCGCCGCGGCCGCCGAACAGGCCGGTGACGTGACTGTACTGGTCAACAACGCAGGCATCTCGCTGAACGCCTCCCTTCTCAACTCACCCCTGGACCACGTCCGCCAGGAGTTCGAGACCAACTTCTACGGCGCACTGCACATGACCCGCGCCTTCGTCCCCGTCATCGAGCACAACGGCGGCGGCCACATCCTCAACGTCGCCTCGGTGCTGTCCTGGGTCGGCGTCGCCGGCTCCTACAGCGCCTCAAAGGCCGCCCTGTGGTCCCAGACCAACTCCCTGCGGCTGGAGTTGCGGCCCCGGCAGATCGAGGTCACCGGCCTGTACATGGGATACGTCGAGACCGACATGACGGCGGACGTCAACGCACCCAAGTCGACTCCGGAGGAGGTCGCCTCCCTCGCGCTGGACGGCATCGTCAGCGGGGCCTATGAAGTGCTCGCGGACGTCATCACGCGCTCGGTCAGGGCGGGCCTGTCCGCGGACCTGACGGCCCTGTACCCGCAGTTGGCACAGAAGTGACCTGACGGGGCGTCAACCAGATCAGAGGTTTGCGAACCGTGTGCGGCAACCCTCGCTCAGCGGAACCGGGACGCGCTGTCGGCGTCGTCAAGGGCCCTCAGCGCGTCGCGCAGCGCAGCTCGGGCGGTGATGCCCAGCTTGGGGAAAACCCGGTACAGATGAGCGCCCGCAGTACGGGGTGAGATGTTGAGCTGCCTGCCGATCTCCTTGTTGGACAGGCCACTCGCCGCCAACTCCGCGATGCGGCGCTCCTGTGGGCTGAATCTCACCCCCGCCCTGTTGTCCGGCAGGCCGACGCCCACGCCGGCCGCCCGCAGTTCGTCCCGCGCCCGTTGTGCCCACAGAGGTGCCTTCAGCTGCTGTTCGAACACTTCGAGAGCCATGCTCAACTGGACGCGCGCGGCCGTGTACTCCCGACGACGGCGGAGCCACTCCCCGTACCAGAGTCGAAGCCGCGCGTGTTCGTACGTCCACAGGCGGACGTCCGGTACCGCGAGGGCTGCCTCGTACAGTTCGCCCGCCTGTTCGTCGGGCGCGACCAGCGCGGTGGCTGCCGCGAGGATGGTCGCGAGGTGCGGCGAGACGGCATCCAGGCGCGCACGCCGACCGGCCTCGACATGTGCGCGTGCCTCCGCCGTCCGGCCGGTGCGCATCGCCGATTCCACCAGGTCCAGGAAGATCCGCGGGAAGTGGGGAAAGTGCGAGGTCAGTTCGCCGGGCGGGGTCAGCGCGGAGGTCAGCAGATAGGCCTCCTCGAAGTCGCCCCGTCCGACCGCCGCGCGAGCCCAGGTCTCGTTCGTGGTGCTGACCAGCAGTTGCATACGCCGCGGCTGGGCCCATGCGTTGATGGTGTCGCAGTGCTTGCGCAGCGCGTCTTCGTCCCCCCTCCCGGAGGCGACCATGGCCAGTCCGTAGATGAAGATGATGTGGATGAGGTTGTAGTCGTGTTCGGTGGCGTCCGCGATGCCCTGCGTCGCGATGGACTGCACCCGGTCCCAGTCCCCGCGCATAAAGGCCTCGTGGGTCCTGGCCACCACACCGAAGCGCAGGCTGTCGTATGCGCCGTGGCCGACGGCGTCTCGCCACGCACCGTCGTAGAAGGTGAAGCAGTCGAGGTACATGGCCGTGTAGATCAGCCAGTTGACCCGCCACAGGGGTGTGTCGGGAGACAGCGCGGCTGTCGCGCGGTCCAGTCGCTCCCGCACGTCGTGGGCGGTCCGTGCCGGGTCGGCGACGCAGTCGAAGCACATGCGCGCGAACTCGGAGACACGGTCCAGCACTTCGTACACGGAAGGCCAGAGTTCAGGACGTCCTCCCCACACCGCCGAGTTGAGCAGCACATAGAAGGCGTCGTCGAACGCATCCACATCCTCCGGAGCGGAACTGCCGGACGCTGCCGCCATAGCAGGGGGAAGGGTGCGGTAGACGGCGTCGATGTCTCCTTCACGGTGGAACTGCACATAGGCCGCCGCAGCCGCGCCTCGCAGTGTCTCGGTGGTCTGGGCGGAGGTCAGTTCGTGGGCCGTGTCCAGGAGCCCGGCGACGCCGGCGGCGAAAGCGGCCTCGTCCAGGCGGCGCGCGCGCTCGGCGGGATCCTGGCTCAGTTCCGCTGCGCGGCGGTACGCCGTGGCAGCCTCCGCGGAGCCGCCACGGGCCATCGCACGTTCCGCGGCCTGGGTCAGTGCGACGGCGACCCCCTCGTCGGGGTCGGTGGCGGCGTGGGCGAGATGCAGGGCACGTCGCTCCGGGTCCGTCTTCACGACCTCGGCGAGTGCTCGGTGCGCCGCTCTGCGGCGTCCCCCCGGGGACATGTGCACCACACAGGAACGGACCAGGGGGTGCCGGAAGGTGACCTGTTCGACCAGATGATCGATCCGCACCAGCCCGCTCCGCTCACTGCTCTCCAACAGGCCGTCATCCCACTCCTCCCCTGCTGTCAGGCACGCCGCCCGGATGTCCGCCAGGTTCCCAGGGCGCTCGCCGTCGAGTGCGGTGAGCAGCAGGGCGAAGCGCGCCGGCGGGCCGAGCTGCCGGATCCGGTCGGCAAACACGCTCTCCAGCCGACTGCTGAGCGGCAGATTCGCCGGCAGGGCCTCCGCGCCTTCCCTTTGGGCGTGGGTGAGTTGGCTCGGCAGCTCCACCAGGGCGAGCGGGTTGCCTTCGGACTCGTCGAGCAATCGCCGTCGAGTCGTTTCGGCCAGTCCCGGATGGCTGCTGTCCAGCAGCGCCAAGGCGTCGGTGTGGGGCAACGGACCGACGCTGAGCACGCGCAGTCCGGTCGGATCGAGGAAGCCGTACCCCCCGCTACGGGCGGCCATGACGAAGGCTGCCCGGCAGTTGCTGAGTCTGCGAGTGACGAAGGTCAGTACCTCGGCGCTGGAATGGTCGATCCAGTGCACGTCGTCGACCACCACGCACAGGGGCTGCCCCTTGGCCGCTGCCTGGAGAAGGGCCAGCGCCGCCGCCGAGATGGCGAAGCGGCCCGGCACGGTGCCTTCCCGCAGGGAGAGAGCCTGTTCCAGTGCGACGCTTTGAAAGGCCGGCAGTTCCGCCAGGCGGTCGAACAGCGGATAGAGGAGCTGGTGCAGCCCGGAGAACGCCAGTTCCTGCTCGCTCTCCACTCCCACCACCTGGAGCACCCGCAAGCCCCCCGCCCTGGCGCGGGCGGTCACGGCATCCAGCAGCACGGTCTTCCCCACGCCCGGGTCGCCTTGGAGCAGCAGCGCTGCTCCCTCATTCTCCGCCTCGGCCAACAGCGCCGCGAGGACTCGCAGCTCGGATGTACGCCCCACCAACGACAACGTTCCTCCCTCGCCAGAGGGGCGATTGCTCCACCCCACATCCACAGCGTGAAGGGCGCCCGTCGGCGGGTACATCCGTCAGTTGACTAATGTGCAGCCGCCCTCAGGAGACTTCGGCCAGGAAGTTCAGCACCTGCCGGGCGAACTCCGCGTGGTACTGGAACATGAATCCGTGCCCGGAATCGGGATACGTCCTCACTCGGGCATCAGGCAGCAGGTCCGCGAGGAGAAAGGACGCGTGGGGCGGGGTCACCCGGTCACTGTCGCCGAGCGCCACCAGCGCCGGCTGCCCGATCTCCGAAAGCCTGCCCAGGGCGCTGTCATCCGGGGTTCCCCACTCGACCACCGCCTCGTACTGTGCCTCCCTGGCCTCCCGGTCGGCCGGCGGATCCCGGTCGTCCTCCCGCTCGATGTATCGGCCCAGAAATTCGAGACCACTGCGCTGACTGGACTCGGTGTGGTTGAAGAAGGTGTAGAGGTAGTCCTCGAATCTCGGCTGGTCGGCGCCGGCATGGGCGAGGACGTCGTCCTTCCATCCGTGGATGCCGGGACCTCCACGAGGGGCGGTCGCGGCCAGGACCAGGCGCCGGACAGCGGAGGACTGCTGCAGGGCGAGTTCCTGCGCTGTGTAGCCGCCCATCGAGAATCCCAGCACGTCCGCCTGCCGTACTCCGATGGCGTCCATGAAGGCGAGGGTGTCGACGGCTGTGCCGCTGATGGTGCGCGGTGTGCGTCCGGAACTCATGCCGACACCGGCATGGTCGAAGGCGATGACGTCGCGCTCGGCGGCCAGCCCATCGACCAGCGCCGGATCCCAGCTGTCCAGCGTGCCGCGAAAGTGCTGCAGCATCAACAGGGGCGGCCGGGGCGCGTCGGCGGGACCGCAGCGACGGTACGCGTACCTGACGCCGTTGGCGGCGTCGACCATGGGGTTCGGTGCGTCGATGTACATGTCGGTCCTTTTGCCGGATGCGTCATCCCCTCAGCGGGCGCACGTACGACGTCGACACTGACGGCGCAGGGCCTCCCGGGCATCGGGCATTTGACCACGGTTCTGCTCGTGCCCCAGCGCCCATCCCAGTTCGTCCATGAGCCGAATCCATTGTCAGAAAGGTTGACCCGACCGGCAGTACGGCCATCAGTCAGATGACTTGAGCCGTCGACGCAGGCGGACGCGCTCGTGGGCAGTGACTCCAAGCTGTTGGTCATTCGACTGATGGCACAGGTCGCCTAAGCAGTGATTGTTGATGCGGGGAACGGGTTCCTGACGTCCAGGTCACCCCACCCCCATCACTTGTTCACCGGCGCAGGAGGGCCCTGAGGATGAACGTCACCGAGGAAGTCGTGGAGGATGCCGACCTATTGGTGGTGGGAGGCGGCAAGGCCGGCAAGACCCTCGCCATGGACACCGCGCGATCCGGCGGCAGGGTGATGATGGTCGAGCGGGGCATGATCGGTGGTACCTGTATCAACGTCGCCTGCATCCCCACCAAAACCTTGGTGACCAGCGCCCGTCTGGCCCGCAGGGCAGCCAGAGCCGACGCGCTGGGGATCCGCATGGGTGCGCCCCGAGTGGACCTGGAACTGCTGCGGACGCACAAGGAGGGCGTCGTCTCCGACATGGTCCAGCTCAACCACAGTCAGTTCCTGGACAGCGGCATGGACTTCGTCCTGGGGACCGCGCGTTTCGTGGCGCAGCGGACGGTGGAGATCAATGTCAACGGCGGCGGGCGCCGTCTCGTGCGCGGCGCCGATGTAGTGATCAACACGGGGACCGAACCGCATATCGCCGCGATCCCCGGACTGGCCGAGGCGCAGCCGCTGACCAGCGAGAGCATCCTTGAACTGCGGCGCCTCCCGGAGCGGCTCGTCGTCATCGGCGGAGGCTACGTAGGGCTGGAGTTCGCGCAGATGTTCGCCTCCTTCGGCAGTCAGGTGACCGTCCTGGAACGCGGCCCCCGCCTGCTGCCCCACGAGGACCGGGACATCGCCACAGCCCTGGCGGCATGTCTGCGGGAGGACGGTGTCGAGCTGATCACCCACATGGCGGTGAAGGAGGTGGTCAGGGAACGGCAAACGGTGCGGGTGCTGCTTGAGGGCGGTCGGATGCTCACCGCGGACGACGTGTTGGCGGCCACCGGCCGGGCCCCGGTCACCCGCGACCTGGGCCTCGAGACGGCAGGTGTGCGGACCGACGACCGCGGATTCGTGCGCGTCGACGACACCTTGGCGACCGACGCCCCGCACACCTGGGCGGTGGGCGACGTGGCGGCCAGCCCGCAGTTCACCCATGTATCGCTCGACGACTACCGCATCGTCAGGGAGAACATCAAGGGCGGCTCGCGCAGTACGGCCGACCGGCTGATCCCTTGGAACCTGTTCACCGACCCGGAGCTTGCCCGGGTCGGCCTCACCGAGGAGCAGGCCCGCGCCACGGGCCGTGCCATCAGGGTCGCGAAACTGCAGGTCAAGGCTATTCCTCGGGCCCGGACTCTACGAGAGACACGGGGACTGTGGAAGGCCGTGGTCGATCGGGACACCGAGCAGATCCTCGGGGCGGCCCTGCTCGGACCCGAGTCGGCGGAGGTGCTGTCCGTGGTGCAGACGGCCATGTGGGCCGAGCTTCCCTTCACTCGCCTGCGAGACGGAATGATCGCGCACCCGACCATGGCCGAAGGGCTGAACGCGCTGTTCTCCTCCTGGACGGACTGAGAAGCCGCGCGGGCCGCGTGCCCCAACTCACTTGCCCATGCGGCACGGGCTGACTTTGCCGCGCCGCCGAAGAAAGGACGAAGTCTCATGTTCCAACGCATCCTGGTAGCCATCGATCCGACCGACGCCCGCCGGGCGGCCACGTCAACGGCCGGTCAGCTGGCCCAGCTGACCGGGGCCCGCGTCCACGTCGTACACGTCGCGGCGTCCACTGTGGCCGCCGGCACCGTGCTGGTGCTGGAGGACGAGATCGAGGGCGAGGCGATCCTCAAGGAGTCGCTGGCAGTCCTGCACGACCTCGGCGTGGAAGCCGACGGACATGTGGCCCAAGGGTTCGCCCAGGAAGTGGCCGCCATCATCTCCACCGAGGCCGAGGATTTCCAGGCCGACCTGCTCGTTGTCAGCCCACACCACAGGAGCTCGGTCGCCGCGTTCTTCAACCCGCGAGTGAGCGACGCCATCGCCCACGCCGGCCGGATCGCGGTCCTCCTGGTCCCGGAGGACTCTGCCGAACGGTAGCCCCCAGCACCCCATCTTCACTGTCGGGTTGCCACATCAGACACCAACGACTCGTCCCTGCACCGCCGGGGCAGTCAGACGACAGACAAGGACAATGACCAGATGACTGAGTACGGAAAAGATCGGGGCCACGGCCATGGCAACCGTCAGGGCGAGTTGAAGGTCCTGACAACCCTTCAAACAAGGCGACGTTCGCAGGAGACCTGACGGTGATCCGCCGGTGGCTGGACGACACCTAGGACCTTGTCCCCGCCGGCGGCGAGGGCGCGCTGCTGGACTGGTCCACCCTCGCCGACGCGCTGCCGCCGCCTGTCTGACCTCGGTCCCAGTGGTTCAGCTTTCGTACCAGCCGGTGAGGAAGGCGCGTCCAAGGGTGCAGTCCTGCCCGAACAGGTTGAACATCAACCAGGCGGGAGTCGCTTCCGCGTCGATCTCGACCCTGTCGATGTCGAGGGCGAGGACAGCGAAGAGGTAGCGGTGCCTCCCATGGCCCTTTGGCGGCGCGGCGCCGACGTATCGCTTCGTCCTGGAGTCGTTCGGGAGGTGAAAGGCGCCCGGTGGAAGTCCTGCCCCTGACTCGTCTCCTGCGCCGGCCGGCAGCCGGGTGACGGTGCCGGGGATGTTCACCACGGCCCAGTGCCACAAGGCGCTGACCGTGGGTGCTTCCGGGTCGCACATGGTGACCACGAAACTCTTCGTCTCCGAGGGGAATCCGCTCCAGGACAGCTGAGGGGAGACGTCCAGGCCGCCGTCGCCGAACAGGCCACTGACCTGTGGCAGCGCCAGCTGCTCGCCGTCTCGCAGGTCGCTGCTGGTCAGCGAGAAAGACGCCGCAGGGGGAAGGAGTTCATAAGGGTTCCAGCTCATGCCGACTTCCTGTCCGATCGGTGGTCGAGGGCCCGGTATGTCGCAACGACGGTCTCCTGCGACAGTCATGGAGAGCAGAATGCGAGCACCCCGCTGGTCCTCACCGGCCCCTCGTGACATCCTCGATCGGCCTGCCACGGCCGGGGTATAGGGCGGATGACTATGCTGCGGCGTCGCCGAGGGCCGCATACAGCTGGCTGCGGCTGGTGATTCCCAGCTTGGGGAACACCTTGTACAAGTGGGCGGCCACGGTGCGGTGCGAAACGTAGATCCGGTCGGCGATCTCGCGGTTGGTCAGCCCGGAAGCGGCCAGCTGGGCGATCTGGAGTTCCTGTGCGGTCAGCGTTGCCGCCGGACCCGGCGCGGCCGTGCTCGGTGCGGTCACACCGGCGGCGCGCAATTCGGCTGCGGCACGGTCGGTGAAGGCGGCCGCGCCAGCGGCGTCGAAGGTCGTCAACGCGGTCGCCAGGTGCGTCCGTGCATCAGCGATCCGGCGGTGCCGGCGTAGCCATTCCCCGTAGAGCAGGTGGGTGCGGGCCAGCTCCAGGTCGGCGTCGAGGCCTTCGCTCTGGTGCAGTGCGGCGCGGAAGTGCTCGTCGGCTTCGCTGTCGGTGCGCGCGATCAGCGCGTGGGCCCGGTGCACCAGCATGGTGTCCAGCGGGGTGTTGAGCCGTTTGGCCTGCTGCTCGGCGTCGGCCAGCAGCGGGCGGACGAGATCGGGCTGGTCGGCTCCGGCAGCCGCCTCGGCCAGGTCGGCGATGGCCCACCGTCGGCTGGTCCGGTGCAAGGACATCTTCAGCAGATGGTGGAGTGCCTCGGTGTGGCTGGCCGCGCACAACGCGGCCAGCCCTGCCGCCCAGTGCGCGTCGTCGTTCCACAGGATCGCCGGATCCGCTGCCAGCAGCTGCCGGGCGCGGTCCAGCATCTGACGGGCGTGCTCGGGGTGGCCCTGCCAGATCAGTGCGCGGGCCAGGCTCGCCGCCGCCGAGGCCGCCGTCATCGGCAGGTTCATGTCCTCGGCCAAGCCCAGGGCGTTCTGCGCCGCCATCACCGCCGCCTGGATGCGGCCCTGCTGGATGAGCAGGTGAGCTGCACCGCGCAGGCCTTCACACTCGTCGGCCGAGGAGTTCCGCTGCCGGGCGCGGTTCTGCACGTGAGTCCAGCACTGCAGCGCGCTGTCCCGGTCGCTGGCGCATTCGGCCGCGAAGGCCAGGGACAGCGCCAACAAGGGGTTACCGTCCAGGTGGCCGATGAGAGCGGGCAGCCGCTCCTGCAACCGCAGCCCGTCTTCGACGTCGTCGACCAGCGCCATGGCGATGTCGACCAGTGGGTCCTCCAGTGAGCCGTCCAGGCGGCGCAGGGCCGCCACCACCTTCCGGCGTGGACGCTCAGCCAGCCCGTGCATGCGGCATTCGATGGCGGCAGCCCACAGCAGTTCCCGCTGGCCGGCATCGGGGCTGGTGTAGGTGTCGGCCAGGGCGACCAGTTCGTCCGCCGTCTGGCCGGGCACAGCGGCCGTCACATTCAGCACGAATCTGGTAATCGCCAATTGCTGTGCACTGGCGCGCTCCTGGGCCAGGGGTTGCGCCTCTTCCAGGATGCTGATGGCCTCCGCCGTCAGACCTGCGCTACGCGCGATGTGTGCGGCGGCGACCAGTCGCCGGACCCGGTCCTTGGTATCGGGCGAGAGCACGGCCGCGCGTCGCAGCGCCGCAGCCGACTCGGCGCCGGCGCCTCGCGCCCGGGTGCGTTCGGCTGCGCTTTCCAGTTCGGCTGCCACGCTTTCGTCGGGCCCGAACGCCGCTTGCGCCCGGTGCCATGCCGACCTGGTCGGATCGACGGCGGAAGCCGCCAGAGCGCGGTGCACGCTCGTGCGCGCCGACAGCGGGGCGGCACTGTACGCGGTGGAGCGGATCAGGGGGTGGCGCACCTGCAGGCGGCCGCCGACCACGGCGACCAGGCCGGCCTGCTCCAGCGGCGCCAGCTGCTCGGTCAGACTCAAACCCATCCGCTGGGAGGCGGCGTCGAGTTCGGCCACGGAGCCGTCACTGGCCGCGATCAGCAGCAGGAGCTGGCGGCTGCCGTCGGGCAGAGGTTCGAGCTGGGCCAGGAAGGCGCGCTCGACCCGTTGGCTGGCGGGCAGCGGCTCGCCCGAGAAACCGATGTCGTGGCTACAGCGTTCCCCGAGCGCAGCGCTGAGCTCGATGACGGCCAGCGGGTTCCCGTTGGCCTGTTCGAGCAGTCCGTGCTGCAGATGGGTATCCACTTCTCGTGGGGCGTGCCGCAACGTGTGCGCCAGGAGTTGTGCAGCGTCCGGATGCGGCAGCGGTCCCAGTGACAACCGCGGCAGCCCTTGGAGGAGTTGTGCCGATCCGCCCAGGCCCACGCGTTCGGCGCACAGCAGAAACAGCGGCGCGGCGGTGAGTCGGCGGGCCACGAAGGCCAGGACGTCCAAGGAGGACTGGTCGAGCCACTGGACGTCGTCCACGAGCAGGAGCAGGCGGCGCCGTACCGCGGCCTCCTCCAGCAGGCCCAGTACGGCCAGGCTGACCAGCAGCCGGTCCGGTTCGGAGCCGTCCTCCAGCCCGAAGGCGGTCATCAGTGCGCTGCGCTGACGAGGCGGGAGTTCCCCGACCTGCCCCAGCAGCGGATGGATGAGTTCATGGATCCCCGCGAACCCGACCTCGGTCTGGCCCTGTAGGCCTGAGCAGCGCAGCAGCCGGAATCCCTCGGCGGCCGCCCGGTCCGCGGCAGCTGCCAGCAGCGTCGACTTGCCGATGCCCGCCTCACCGTCGATCACCAGCGCTGTGCCGCTGCCGGAGACCGCCGCCAGCGCGTCGCCGACGGCGACCAGCTCAACCGATCGTCCGAATATCACCTTTACAACACTAACAGGCTGGGTTGGCCAGGCCAACCCAGCTATAGTGTCATCATGCGCCCCGATCCGTGGTCCGAGGACCCGTGCCCGATCGCTCGCACCATGTCGGTGCTGGGCCAGCGCTGGGCGATCCTCGTCATTCGCGAGGCGATGCTCGGCCGGTCACGCTTCTCCGAGTTCCGGGAGCGGCTGGGTCTGGCATCCGACGTCCTGAGCGCCCGGCTGTCCGAGTTGGTGGCGGCGGGCATCCTCGAAGCCGTCGACTACCAGCAGCCTGGGGACCGCAAGCGCAGCCGCTATGTGCTGACCGACGCCGGACGGGGCCTGCTGCCGGTGCTGGCGGCGATGGGGCAGTGGGGCCACATCCACCTGTCCCGCTCCGACAGCAGCGACTACCGCTTCATCGACACCGGCACCGGCGAAACCGTCGGGGTCGGCTTCCGCCGTCGCGACGGCAGCCGCGTCCGGGCCGCCAGCGTCGCCCTGGTGGAGCAGAAGAACAGCTGACCTCTGCGCTCGGGCCCTGGGATGAGACGGTGCCGTCCCCGTTGAGCCCGCGAGCGGGCAGCGCGACCCCCTGCCCATGCTCAGACCGGTCGCGCAGATCTCATCGAACGCCGACTGCAGGATCCTCTTCAGCTTCGCTTGGTACTCCGCACCGCGCCTACGGCAGGCAGTGGCCGCCGATTCCGGGCCCCTTCCGTGGCGTGCTGCCTCACCGCCGCCGTCGGAGCGTCCGACCGGGCGCGACATCCGACAGTTCCAGCACGACCGTGTGCACGCCGGTCGTGGGCGATCGCACGCCATCCGGGGCCCGCAAGCAGCCTCAGCTCGATGTCCCACACATCCCCGCTCAGCGGCCCTTCGTGACTGAACACGATGGGCGGTCGCTGCCTCGTCCCTCTGCCCGTAAGTCAGGTGACCACGGAATTCGGCGAGGCGGCCGCGCCGAACCATGGTCATCCGTCGGATACCCGGCCCCGGCGGCGGATGTCAGCGTGGTGGACGTGCACCCGACCGACAGGGAGAAGAGGGATGACGACCACCACGGAACACACAGGCGCCGCCTACGCGGCCAACCGCCGCGCTGATGCGGGCAGTGAGACCTTCGTCTACCGGCGGTTCGGCACGCCGTCGGCCACACTGCCGCCGCTGCTGCTGCTCCAGCACTTCCGGGGGAACCTGGACTACTGGGATCCGGCGCTGCTGGACGTACTCGCCGCTGACCGCGAGGTGATCACGGTCGACCTGCTCGGCGTCGGCGGCTCCACCGGTACCACGCCGGACACCGTCAGCCAGATGGCCCGCGACACTCTGCGCTTCACCGACGCGCTGGGCCTGGGCACGGTCGATCTGCTGGGCTTCTCGCTGGGCGGGCACATCGCGCAGGAGATCGCACTGGTGCGTCCGCGGCTGCCGCGTCGCCTGGTGCTGGCCGGCACCGCCCCGCAGGGTGCCCAAGACCTGCACCGCTGGTCCGACGACGTCTACGGGTACGCCTGCAGCGATGTGACGACGCCGGAAGACTTCGCCACGTTGTTCTTCTCCGGATCCGAACAGAGCACCAAGAGCGCATGGGAGTACCTGGCCCGCACCCAGGCCCGCACCGAGGACCGCGACACCCCGACCACGCTGGCCTGCCGCGACGCCCAGTACCAGGCCCTGATGACCTGGGGCATCCCGGAATCCGCGAAGTTGGAGCGCCTCTCGGCGATCACCCAGCCGACCCTGGTGGCCAACGGCGACAACGACACCATGATGTCGACGAAGAACAGTCACCTGCTGGCCGAGAAGATCCGGGGCGCACAGATCCGCATCTACCCCGACGCCGGACACGGGTTCCTCAACCAGTACCCGGTGGAGTTCGGCCACCACATCCGCCAGTTCCTCGGACGCTAGGAGACGACCATGACTGACATCCTGCAGAACGTACTCGCGGCCTACGGCGGCTACGACCGCTGGAAGGAAGCGACGTCGATCAGCGCGCACAAGCGCTTCGGCGGCGCCATCTGGGACATCAAGCAGGTCCCCGGCATCGTCGACGACGGCGAGATCACGGTGTGGGTCAAGGACCAGCGCACGAGTCTGCGGCCCTTCACGGCACCGGACTTGAGGACCGCCTACACGCCGGACAGGGTCGGCATCGAGGCCAGTGGCGGTGACGTCGTCGAGGTCCTGGAAGACCCTCGCTCGTCCTTCGCCGGGCACACCCTGGAAACCCCGTGGACCACGCTCCAGCTGGCGTACTTCACCGGATACGCCATGTGGACGTACACCGCAGAGCCGTTCAGCCTCACCCTGCCCGGTGTGCGGACCGAGGAGGGCGAGCCGTGGACGGAGAACGGCGAGCGCTGGCGGCGGCTGCACGTGACCTATCCCGACACCATCGCCACCCACAGCCCGCACCAGGTGCTCTACGTCGACAGCGACGGGCTGATCAAGCGCCGCGACTACCAGGTGGACATCGCCGGAGGGTCGCCGGCGGCCCACTACGTCTCGGACTTCGACGAGGTCGACGGCCTGGTCGTACCGCGCACGCGAACGATCTACGTGCGCGACGGCGAGAACCACCCCATCCCCGAGCAGCTAGTCGTCTCCATCGAACTGACGGACATCACGGTCGACTGATTCGCGAGCAGGAAACCCGGGGCGACGGGCCTTCCCCCGGCGGCCCCTGTTTTGCAGCACCCGGACGACTTCGGCGTCGTCGGTCGGACGACATCCGACCGGCATTTGCGGCCGACTTTCCATCAAACCTTCCCGGCACGCCTGATGCCACACGATTGGAGACCCCTGATGTCCGAAAGCACCGTGGACAGTGGACGCAGCCCCGTCCGCGCCGAACGGCGCGGCGCCGGCTACTGGCGCGTCACCTTCGACAACCCGCCCTTCAACCTGTACGACCCCGAGGTCGAGACCCACCTGGCGGCGATCGTCGATGCACTCGAAGCCGATCCCGAGGTCAAGGTCGTCGTCTTCGACAGCGCGCTGCCCGACTTCTTCATGGCGCACTTGAACCTGGGGCGCATCGGGGAGTTCGAGACGGGGATGCCGACCTGGTTCGACGTCGTCAGCCGCCTGGGTCGGGCCCCGTTCATCACCGTCGGCTCGCTGCGCGGCCGCGCACGCGGTATCGGCAACGAGTTCCTGACAGCACTGGACGTGCGGTTCGCAAGCCTGGAGAAGGCAGTGCTGGGCCAGTTGGAGATCGGTTCAGGGATCATCCCGGGCTGCGGCGGCATGCAGCGTCTGTGGCGGTTGACCGGCCGTGCCCGCGCACTGGAGATCATCGCGTCCGGCGAGGACTACGACGCGGAGACGGCCGAGCGCTACGGCTGGATCAACCGCGCCGTCCCGGACGACGAACTGGACGCGTTCGTCGAGCGCTTCGCCAGGCGGATCGCCTCGTTTGACGCCGAGGCGCTGCGTGCGGTGAAGGAGATCCTCAACGGCGAGGATGCGCCGCCCAGCACCGAGAGCATGGCCTCCGTCTATCAGCGCTTCGCCGCCCTGCTGGCCCGGCCCTCCGTCCAGGCCTGGCTCCAGCAGTCCGTGAAGGCCGGACCGGAGGCGATCTGGGACCTGGAGCTCAACATGGGCGAGCGCCTCGGAGCGCGCGCCTGACCGGTCGCCGCACACATGTGTACCAAGCCCGCGGGCGACCGCGACGCCACGATCGCGGCGCCTGCCCGACATGAATGGAGCCCGCCAATGTCCCCGGCGGAAAACAAGTCCCTGGTGATCGCCTTCTACCAGCAGGCGTTCAACGACGGTCAGCCCGAGCAGGCCGCTGCGGCGTACCTGGGCGCTACCTACACCCAGCACAACCCGCAGGCCCCCGACGGCGCCGAAGGCTTCGTCGGCTACGTGCACCAAATGCGCGGCCGGTTCCCCGAACTGCACCTGGACATCAAGCGCGTCATCGCCGAAGACGACCTGGTCGTCACACACACCAAGATGCACGTGATCACCGGCCACCCCGGCATGGCCGTTGCCGACATCTGGCGCATCGCCGACGGCAAGATCGTCGAACACTGGGATGTCATCCAGCCGGTCCCCGAGGAAAGCGCCAACGAGAACACGATGTTCTGACGCGCCATGCCGCTGGCCCGGGATGCCAGGCCGGCAGCGGGCGAACAACCGAACGCCTCGATCAGAGGCGGCCCGGAAGCGGCCCCCGTCTCCTTTCCCGGGCCGGTACTTGACGCCAGCCAGCGGCGCATGCGGGGGCCACGCGGTCCCCCAGGGCCCGACTTCCCACCGGCGCACCGCCTTCGCCTCCCGGATCCGCGCCTCAATCGTCGGCGGGTGGCAAGCCGACCCACACATCCACTCAGAGCAGGAGCCTCGCCATGTCCGACCAGAGCCAGATCACCACTCCGAACCTACAGGTCGCCGCCGCGGACGGGGTGACCTACCGCTACCGCCGCTTCGGCGCCGCCGACACCCATAGCCTGCCGCTGATCTGCCTGGTGCACTTCCGCGCCAACCTGGACAACTGGGACCCCGAACTCGTCGACGCCCTGGCCGCCGAAAGGGAGGTCATCCTCGTAGACCTCGCCGGCGTCGGCGGCTCCACCGGCACCACGCCGGACACGGTCGAGCAGATGGCGTCCAATCTGTTCGCCTTCCTCGACGCCATCGAAGTGCGCCGCTACGACCTGCTCGGCTTCTCCCTCGGCGGGTTCATCGCCCAGGAGGTGGCGCTCATGCGCCCCTGGCAGCTGCGCCGCCTGATCCTGGCCGGCACCGCTCCCCGGGGCGGGCAGGACATCCACGTGTACACCGCGGGCCTCATCCGAGACACCGCGCTGCTGGACGCGCCCACCGCCCAGAGCCTGCTCATCCTCTTCTTCGAGAAGAGCGCCTCCAGCCAGGCCAAGGGCGTGGAGTTCCTCAAGCGCCTTGCCCTGCGCACTGCCGAACGCGACGCGCCGTCCACGCTGGCCGTGCGCGACGCCCAGCTCACCGCGATCTCCACGTGGGGAGTGCGCGACGAGACCCGACTGCGGCGCCTGGCCTCCATCCAGCAGCCCGTCCTGGTTGCCAACGGCGACAACGACGAGATGGTCCCCACGAAGAACTCCCACCTGCTCGCTGAGCACCTGCCCAACGCGACGTTGCGCATCTACCCCGACGCCGGACACGGGTTCCTGTTCCAATACCCCCGCGAGTTCGCCACCGAAGTGAACGCCTTCCTCGGCAATTGACCCGCGACCCGAACATGCGCCCGTCAGGTCCGAAGGACCCCGCCCCGATCAACGGTCTGGGCACGTCAGTCAATACCGCTGTTGCGAAGGGAAAACCTGTGACAAGCGCCTGGAGCCTTCAGAGGCATGACACGGTGGCGGTGCTCGCCTTCGCCCGGCCGCCGGAGAACTTCATCGACTTCGCCGCCCTGCTGGAGCTCGGCGACCTGCTGGAATCCTGCGCCAACGACCCGGCGGGCATCAAACTGGTGGTCTTGGCCAGCCGCAATGACGGCTATTTCATCAACCACGCCGACCTGGGCGACCTGGCCAGGGTCGGCAGCGGGCAGGCCTCACCGGCCGAAGCCGGATCCTGGAGCCGGGCGCTGCGTCTACTCGAAGAGATCCCGCAGCCGACCGTGGCGGCCATCGACGGACTTGCCTCCGGCGGCGGCAACGAGCTGGCGCTGGCCTGCACGGTCCGCATCGGCTCCTCGCGCTCCAGGCTGCAGCAGCCCGAGGTCACTGCGGGGATCATCCCTGGCGGCGGCGGCAGTGTCCGGCTGCCACGCCTGGTCGGCCCGGGAGCCGCAGCCGAGGCCATCCTGACCGGGCGCGAAGTCGAGGCTGAAGAGGCGCTGCGCATCGGATGGCTCAGTGCCCTGCTGCCCGCGGACGGCTTCGGCAGCCACGTTCTGGATTGGGCCGCACGGGTCGCGGCCGCACCCGGCGAGGCTCTGAACGCTGTCAAGGCCTCCGTCGTGCAGGGCAGCCGGATGCCGTTCCCCGAGGCACAGCAACTGGAACTGTCACTGTTCCGCACCCTGGCCGCGCGTAGCAAGAGCCTGTAGCAGGAGCCCTGATGGGCAACCAACCGTTCAGACACCGCCAGACCCGCGCACGCTCCGGCGGACGTCTGACACCAGCTGTGCCGATGGTCGGATCAATGGTGCGAGAGGGAAGCGTGTCTCCGCTTCAGCTCATGGGACGAAGCAGACAGCCCGCACCCACCCATCGAAAAGGCTGATCCGGTTCGGTTCGCGGCACAGTCGGCGTCGGGGCAGCTCAAGCCGCCGACTGTGCGAGCTGTGCCCCTTTGCCGTTGGCCACCCAGCGACGATGGCCACCGGGCCGGAATCCGCCGGAATCCCGATGCGCATCCGGGCGCTCTACCTGGATGCGGCTGTGGCTCTAGCACAGACGTTCGCCGTAGCGCTGATGCTTCCGCGCTACCGGATCCGGGGTCCTTGCTGGTCCGGGCGCTGGCGCGGCTGCTGCTGGACTGCGGGCTGCCGGGGTCGTTGGTCGGTCCGCGCGGCTGGCTGCTGCGGCTGCGGGTTTGTCCGACGGGCCGGGGCAGTGGTCGCACGGGAAGGACGAGACGAGACCGCGCAAACGCTGGCGCGCCACAGGAACCCGACTGGAGGCCAGGTCTGCATCGACACGGGCAAGGGTCCTCTCAGGGACATGAGCACATGATCGGGTATCGCACTGATCCCCGTCGACCTGGTTGTTTACCCAGCACCTGCTCGCTCCTGAGGGAACCCGCCGAGACGAGACACCCTCAGTCACGGGACAGCCCCTTAGCTTGATCTTTAACGTCCGGTGTCGAATGGTCCGTCGAACTTGATCACCTGGTTCGGTATCTGCGGTACACGGAGGCGGCCTTCGGCTGAACATGTGCTCCGACCAAGGAACACACACGTTCAGCACGAAGGCCGTGAGGATGAG
>NZ_JBWKCI010000012.1:0-302841 GCF_056436565.1 Streptomyces sp. NPDC043726 | reverse complement strand
CTGGCGTTGATTTTTGGCACGCTGTTGAGTTCTCAAGGAACGGTCGCTTCCTTTGTACTCACCCTCTCGGGCTTTCCTCCGGGCTTCCCTTCGGTCTTGCGTTTCCGACTCTATCAGATCTTTTCGATCCGATTTCCTCGGTGCTTTCCAGGTTCTCGCTTTCGCGTTTCCCTTTCCGGCGGTTCCGACTTTATCAGAAGTTCTGAGTCGGATTTCCCGCCCCGTTCGGGGACTGGTTCCGACGCACGAAGCGTTCGGGTTCCCCTTCAGGCGGAGCCGTAAACGTACTGGAGCGGGGCGCCCCGATGCAAATCGAGGCGCCCCGCTCCGGGTTCACGCAGATGAGGGCCGACGGACCGTCAGACCTCCACCACCACCGGCAGGATCATCGGCCTGCGGCGATAGGTGTCGGAGACCCACTTGCCGAGGGTGCGGCGGATCAGCTGCTGGAGCTGGTGGGGCTCCACGACGCCGTCCTGGGCCGACCGCTCCAGCACCTCGGTGATCTTCGGAATGACGTCTCCGAACGCGGAGTCCTCGATGCCGGAGCCGCGGGCCTGGATGTGCGGGCCGCCGGTGATCTTGCCGGTGGACGAGTCCACGACCACGAAGACCGAGATGATGCCCTCGTCACCGAGGATCTTCCGGTCCTTCAGCGCCGGCTCGCCGACATCGCCGACCGAGAGGCCGTCGACGTAGACGTAACCCGCCTGGACCTTGCCGGAGATCTTGGCCTTGCCCTCGATCAGGTCGACCGCCACGCCGTCCTCGGCGATGACGATGCGGTCGTGCGGGACGCCGGTGAGGGCGCCGAGCTCGGCGTTGGCGCGCAGGTGGCGCCATTCGCCGTGGACCGGCATCAGGTTCCTCGGGCGGCAGATGTTGTAGAAGTACAGCAGCTCGCCCGCCGAGGCGTGGCCGGAGACGTGCACCTTGGCGTTGCCCTTGTGGACGACGTTGGCGCCCCAGCGGGTCAGGCCGTTGATCACGCGGTAGACCGCGTTCTCGTTGCCCGGGATCAGCGACGACGCGAGGATCACCGTGTCGCCCTGGACGATGCGGATCTGGTGGTCCCGGTTGGCCATGCGGGACAGCGCGGCCATCGGTTCGCCCTGGGATCCCGTGCAGACCAGCACGACCTCGTTGTCCGGAAGGTCGTCGAGGGTCTTGACGTCGACCACGAGGCCCGGCGGGACCTTCAGATAGCCGAGGTCGCGCGCGATGCCCATGTTCCGGACCATCGAGCGGCCGACGAAGGCGACCCGGCGGCCGTACTCATGGGCCGCGTCCAGGATCTGCTGGATGCGGTGGACGTGGCTGGCGAAGCTCGCCACGATGATGCGCTTGCGGGCGTTCGCGAAGACCTGGCGCAGGACGTTGGAGATGTCCCGCTCGGGCGGGACGAAGCCCGGGACCTCCGCGTTCGTCGAGTCGGAGAGGAGAAGGTCGATGCCTTCCTCGCTCAGACGTGCGAATGCGTGCAGGTCGGTCAGGCGGTTGTCCAGCGGGAGCTGGTCCATCTTGAAGTCGCCGGTGTGGACCACCATGCCCGCGGGGGTGCGGATGGCCACGGCCAGGGCGTCCGGGATGGAATGGTTGACCGCGACGAACTCGCAGTCGAAGGGACCGATGCGCTCACGGTTCCCCTCGGCCACCTCAAGGGTGTAGGGGCGGATGCGGTGCTCCTGGAGCTTGGCCTCGATCAGGGCGAGGGTCAGCTTGGAGCCGATCAGCGGGATGTCCGGCTTCTCGCGGAGCAGGAAGGGGACGCCGCCGATGTGGTCCTCGTGGCCATGGGTGAGGACGATGCCCTCGATGTCGTCGAGGCGGTCCCGGATGGACGAGAAGTCCGGCAGGATCAGGTCGATTCCGGGCTGCTCCTCCTCAGGGAAGAGCACTCCGCAGTCGACGATCAGCAGGCGGCCGCCGTATTCGAACACCGTCATGTTTCGGCCGATTTCGCCGAGGCCGCCGAGCGGGGTGACCCGCAGGCCGCCGTCGGGGAGCGGCGGGGGCGAGCCGAGTTCAGGATGCGGATGACTCAAAAGACTCTCCTCAACCACGCGCGCCACGTACCGGTAGGGCACGTGGCGCGCGTGACGTTCGTGCAGAAGCAATTGTCGTTGTGATGCGGGCACCGGTGGCCCGCGTATTCAGTTGTGAAGCCAGGTGCGCGGTCGCCCGCGCGAAGTCTGTTGCTAGAGCTGTACCCCGCCCGCGGCAAGATCGATCTTGAGCTGTTCGATCTCCTCGGGTGAGCACTCGACCATGGGGGCGCGCAGCGGTCCCGCGGGCAGGCCCTGGAGGGTGAGCGCCGCCTTGGTGGTCATGACGCCCTGGGTGCGGAACATGCCGGTGTAGACCGGGAGCAGCTGCTGGTGGATCTCGGTCGCCTTCTGGACGTCACCGCTGATGTACGCGTCGACGAGGGCGCGCAGCTCGGGGGTGACGACATGGCCGACGACGGAGACGAAGCCGACCGCGCCCACGGAGAGCAGCGGCAGGTTCAGCATGTCGTCACCGGAGTACCAGGCGAGGCCGGAGCGGGCGATGGCCCAGCTGGCGCGGCCGAGGTCGCCCTTGGCGTCCTTGTTGGCGACGATCCGGGGGTGCTCGGCGAGCCGGACGAGGGTCTCGGTGCTGATCGGGACGCCGCTGCGGCCGGGGATGTCGTAGAGCATCACCGGCAGCTCGGTGGCGTCGGCGATGGTCTTGAAGTGCCGGTACAAGCCCTCCTGCGGGGGCTTGTTGTAGTACGGCGTCACGATCAGGAGGCCGTGCGCGCCCGTCCGCTCGGCCTGGCGGGCGAGCTGAAGGCTGTGGTGGGTGTCGTTGGTGCCGACCCCGGCCACGATGTGGGCTCGGTCCCCGACCGCCTCCAGTACGGCTCGTACCAGATCCGATTTCTCCGCGTCACTGGTGGTGGGGGACTCGCCGGTGGTGCCGTTGATGATCAGGCCGTCGTTGCCTGCGTCCACCAGGTGCGTGGCGAGCCGCTGCGCGCCGTCGAGGTCGAGTGCGCCGTCCGCCGTGAAAGGCGTGACCATAGCGGTGAGGACCCGCCCGAAGGGGGTCTGCGGAGTGGAGGTCGGAGCCATGGGTTACACGCTACTCGCTGCTCAAGGCGCGGTCTGCCCTAGGGGTGCGGGAAAAGTCAGGACAAAGGCGGAGCCCGGCACTGCCTGCTCGGGGGTTCAAGCAGTGCCGGGTCCGTTTGATCAGGCTAGATGAACTTCTCCAAATGCCGCAATACGGACACTTCGTGAGGTTGACCCGCACATCAGTGCCCGACCGGGGAACTCAGGTGGGTTACGGCGCCACACGGCCGTTCGCATTGAAGGCCGCGTGGGTGAGCGGCATGAGCCTGGCCCACTCCTCCTCCATCTTCTCGCCGACCATCTCGATCTCCCGCTGCGGGAAGGAGGGCACCTTCGCCAGCTCGTGCTGGGTGCGCAGGCCGAGGAAGTGCATCAGCGAGCGGGCGTTGCAGGTGGCGTACATCGAGGAGAACAGGCCGACGGGCAGGACCGCGCGGGCGACCTCGCGGGCGACGCCGGCGGCCAGCATCTCCTGGTACGCCTCGTACGACTGGCGGTAGGAGTCCTCCATCGCGCGGCCGACCAGTTCCTGCTGGGCCTGGGTGCCCTCCACGAAGACGTACTTGCCCGGGCGGCCCTCCTGGACGAGCTTGCGGGACTCGTCTGGGACGTAGAAGACCGGCTGGAGCTCCCGGTACCGACCCGACTCCTCGTTGTACGACCAGCCCACGCGGTGCCGCATGAACTCGCGGAAGACGAAGATCGGGGCGCTGATGAAGAAGGTCATCGAGTTGTGCTCGAAGGGGCTGCCGTGCCGGTCCCGCATCAGGTAGTTGATGAGGCCCTTAGAGCGCTCGGGGTCCTTCTTCAGCTCGTCCAGGGACTGCTCACCGGCCGTGGAGACGCGGGCGGCCCACAGCACGTCGGAGTCGGCCGCGCTGTGCTTGACCAGCTCGACGGTGACATCGCTGCGGAAGCTGGGCTTGAGATCGTCGGCGGGGGTGTCGGTCACGACTCGGAGGGTCCTTCCATCACTTCACTCGGGCGGCGCCCACTCTACGGCCCGGGACTGACAACAGGGCGTTCGGTACTGGTCCGCGACGACTTCGCAGAACTTCTGCCAATTCGGCGTAACCGGGCACCATTTGTGGCACCCGCTCGTCTGTGTTGGTGACAGTGATTCGTTCGAGTCCCGAGAGGAGCAGGACCTCCGATGTTCCGTCGGCGTGAGCCCGTACCCTTCGCCTTTCTTGCCGAAGCGGACCGGTTCCGCAGTAATGTCACTCCCCCGCCCCGCGAGCGGGCGTCCGCCGGGGAGATAGCCGGGCGCTGGCTGCTGGGCCTGACCATGGTGGGCGCGCTGGTGGGCTCCTTGGTGGTCGGGATGCCGGCGCTCTCCCAGGACCAGCCGGCCCGGCAGACGCAGCAGTCGCAGGCGGACGGGCGCTGACCCAACCCCGCGGCCGGTACTCACCCCATCCGGACCCCCTAGGGTGGTGAGCCGGGACACAGGTAGATAGCCTCACCGGGCACAGCCCAGCATGGATCGAGTGAGGAACCGCCGTGCCCCTGCCCTTCCTGACGGCCGACCGCGCCTTCGAGACAGCCGATGACATCGCGCTGCCGTTCGACGACCGGGACCGCTGGCGGCGGCCCTACCGTCCCGGGCCCTGGCGGGTGGGCATGGCCGCGCTCCTGCTGCTGCTCGCCTCCTACGTGCTCTTCGCGGCGGTCATCATCGCTCTGACCGGCACGCCCGGCTCGGCCGGAGTGGTCTTCGGGATCGCCCTGGTGGTGATCGCCGTGTCGCTGCGGCTGCTGCGCATGGGCGTGTGGGTGAGCGCGCAGGGGCTGCGCCAGACCTGCTTCTTCACCACGCGCACGGCGCCCTGGGATCGGGTCGTCGCGGTCCGCACGGTGCAGCAGCCGGTGCGCTGGCTGGGGCTGCCGCGCACGGTCCAGGGCCAGGCCCTGGTCGCCGTACGCTCCGACCGGGCCTCGGACGAGCCGACGCCGCTGCTGACCACGCACAACGCGGACTTCCTGGGCCGTCCGACGGCGTTCGACCGGGCTTCGGACACGATCGAGGCGTGGGGTGCGGAGAACCGCCGGGGCTGACCTGCGGGTTGAGACGCGCGAAGGGGCCCGGTCCGTGTGCGGACCGGGCCCCTTCGCCTGATGTCGCGTCCGAGCGTCAGCGCGCGGCCTCCCGCAGGGAGATCGCCCGCTGCATCGCCTTCCGCGCGCGCGGGGTGTCCCTGGCGTCGTGGTAGGCCACCGCCAGGCGGAACCAGCTGCGCCAGTCGTCCGGCGCGTCCTCCGTCTCGGCCTTGCGCAGGGCGAAGACCTCGTCGGCCGAGTCACGGTCGATCCGGCCGCTGGGGGTGCGCTTCAGCTCGTCGACCGGCAGTCCGCCCTCGGCGTCGAGTTCGGCCGCGAGGGCGTTGGCCTTGCGGACGAACTCGGTGTTCTTCCACAGGAACCACAGACCGATCCCCGGCAGGACCAGCACCGCGATGCCGAAGGTGACGGTGACCGGCGTACCGGCCTTGATGAGCATGAAGCCCCGGCTGCCGACCAGGACGAAGTACACGACCAGGACGGCGGCCGTGACGGCGTAGGAGATCTTCGCGCGCATCAGCCCAGGTCCAGGAAGTTCTCCAGGCCGAAGGTCAGGCCCGGGGTCGTCACCACGCGCCGCGCGCCGAGCAGGATGCCCGGCATGAAGCTGCTGTGGTGCAGGGAGTCATGGCGGACGGTCAGGGTCTCGCCCTCGCCGCCGAGGAGGACCTCCTGATGGGCCAGCAGACCCCGCAGGCGGACCGCGTGGACCGGGATGCCGTCGACGTCGGCGCCCCGCGCGCCGTCCAGGGCGGTGGTCGTGGCGTCCGGTGCCGGGGCGGTGCCGGCCGCGCGGCGGGCCTCGGCGATGAGCTGGGCGGTGCGGGTGGCGGTGCCGGAGGGGGCGTCGACCTTCTTGGGGTGGTGCAGCTCGACCACCTCGACCGACTCGAAGTAGGGCGCCGCGATCTGCGCGAACTTCATCGTCAGGACGGCCCCGATGGAGAAGTTCGGCGCGATGAGCACGCCCGTCTCCGGGGAGTCGGCGAGCCAGCCGTTGAGCTGTGCGAGGCGCTCGTCGGTCCAGCCCGTGGTCCCGACGACCGCGTGGATGCCGTGGCCCACGCAGTACTCGAGGTTCTCCATCACCGAGTCCGGCGTGGTGAGTTCGACGGCGACCTGGGCGCCCGTCTCCGCCAGCGTCTCCAGCTTGTCGCCCCGGCTCAGGGCGGCGACCAGCTCCATGTCCTCGGCGGCCTCCACGGCTTTGACCGCCTCGGAGCCGATCCGGCCCTTGGCGCCGAGGACCGCCACGCGCAGCTTGCTCATCTCTTGCTTCCTTAAGCCAGAACAGAAGGGGGTTAGGCCACGGCCTCGTGCAGTCGGGACGCCTGCTTGTCCTTCAGCGGGCCGATCACCGACAGCGAGGGCCGCTGTCCCAGGACGTCCCGGGCCACCGAGCGGACGTCGTCCGGGGTGACCGAGGCTATCCGGGCCAGCATGTCGTCGACCGACATCTGCTCGCCCCAGCACAACTCGCTCTTGCCGATACGGTTCATCAGCGCGCCGGTGTCCTCCAGGCCGAGGACCGTGGAGCCCCGGAGCTGGCCGATGGCGCGGCCGATCTCGTCGTCGGACAGCCCGTGCTGGGCGACCTGGTCGAGTTCGTCGCGGCAGATCTTCAGCACGTCGTGCACCTGGGAGGGGCGGCAGCCGGCGTAGACGCCGAACAGACCGCAGTCGGCGAAGCCCGAGGTGTACGAGTACACGCTGTACGCCAGGCCCCGCTTCTCGCGGACCTCCTGGAAGAGCCGGGACGACATCCCGCCGCCGAGGGCGGTGTTCAGCACGCCGAGCGCCCAGCGGCGCTCGTCCGTCCGGGCGAGGCCCGGCATGCCGAGGACGACATGCGCCTGCTCGGTCTTACGGCCGATCAGCTCGACCCGGCCCGCGGTGCGCAGGGCGCGCTTGCCGCCGCGCGGGGCGATGGGCGTGGCGTCGGTGTTCTTCAGGGCGCCGGACTTCTCGAAGGCGGCGCGGACCTGTCGTACGACCTTGTTGTGGTCGATGTTGCCCGCGGCCGCCACGACCAGGTGGGTCGGGTCGTAGTGCTTCTTGTAGAAGCGGCGGATGCGGCCGGCGGTGAGGGCGTTGACCGTGTCGACCGTGCCGAGGACCGGGCGGCCGAGGGGGTTGTCGCCGAACATCGTGTGCGCGAAGAGGTCGTGCACGCAGTCGCCCGGGTCGTCCTCGGTCATCGCGATCTCTTCGAGGATCGCGCCGCGCTCGACGTTGACGTCCTCCTCGACGATCAGCGAGCCGGTCAGCATGTCGCAGACGACGTCGATGGCCAGGGGCAGGTCGGTGTCGAGCACGCGTGCGTAGTAGCAGGTGTACTCCTTCGCCGTGAACGCGTTCATCTCGCCGCCGACGGCGTCGAGGGCGGAGGAGATGTCCAGCGCCGACCTGCGGGCCGTGCCTTTGAAGAGCAGGTGCTCCAGGTAGTGCGTGGCGCCGTTCAGCGACGGCGTCTCGTCACGGGAGCCGACATGCGCCCAGATGCCGAAGGTCGCGGAGCGCACCGAGGGCAGGGTCTCGGTGACGATGCGCAGGCCGCCCGGGAGGGTGGTCTTGCGGACCGTGCCGATGCCGTTCTCGCCCTTGATCAGGGTTTGGGTACGGGCGACGGCCCGCGCCTCCGAAGAGGTGCGGGCCGTCGCCTTGGAGCTACTCGACGTCACTTGTCGGCGTCGTCCTTCTCGGCGTCGGAGGCTTCTTCGCCCTCGATCACCGGGATGAGGGAGAGCTTGCCGCGGGAGTCGATCTCGGCGATCTCGACCTGGACCTTCTGGCCCACACCGAGGACGTCCTCGACGTTCTCCACGCGCTTGCCGCCGGCCAGCTTGCGGATCTGCGAGATGTGCAGCAGACCGTCCTTGCCGGGCAGCAGCGAGACGAACGCGCCGAAGGTGGTGGTCTTGACGACCGTACCCAGGTAGCGCTCGCCGACCTCGGGCATCGTCGGGTTGGCGATGCCGTTGATCGTGGTGCGGGCGGCCTCGGCGGACGGGCCGTCGGCGGCACCGATGTAGATGGTGCCGTCGTCCTCGATCGTGATCTCGGCGCCCGTGTCCTCCTGGATCTGGTTGATCATCTTGCCCTTGGGGCCGATGACCTCACCGATCTTGTCCACGGGGATCTTGACGGTGATGATCCGCGGGGCGTTCGGGGACATCTCGTCCGGCGTGTCGATCGCTTCCATCATCACGTCGAGGATGTGGAGGCGGGCGTCACGGGCCTGCTTGAGGGCCGCGGCCAGGACGGAGGCCGGGATGCCGTCCAGCTTGGTGTCGAGCTGGAGGGCGGTCACGAACTCCTTCGTACCGGCGACCTTGAAGTCCATGTCGCCGAAGGCGTCCTCCGCACCGAGGATGTCGGTGAGGGTGACGTAGTGCGTCTCGCCCTCGATCTCCTGGGAGATCAGGCCCATGGCGATACCGGCGACGGGGGCCTTCAGCGGCACACCGGCGTTCAGCAGCGACATGGTGGAGGCGCAGACCGAGCCCATGGACGTCGAGCCGTTGGAGCTCAGCGCCTCGGAGACCTGGCGGATCGCGTAGGGGAACTCCTCGCGCGTCGGCAGGACCGGGACCAGGGCGCGCTCGGCGAGGGCGCCGTGGCCGATCTCGCGGCGCTTCGGGGAACCGACGCGGCCGGTCTCGCCGGTGGAGTACGGCGGGAAGTTGTAGTTGTGCATGTAGCGCTTGCGCGTCACCGGCGACAGCGTGTCGAGCTGCTGCTCCATGCGGAGCATGTTCAGCGTGGTGACGCCCAGGATCTGGGTCTCGCCACGCTCGAACACCGCGGAGCCGTGCACGCGCGGGATGGCCTCGACCTCGGCGGCCAGCGTGCGGATGTCGGTGACACCGCGGCCGTCGATGCGCTTCTTCTCCTTGATCACGCGCTCGCGGACGAGCTGCTTGGTCAGGGAGCGGTACGCGGCGGAGATCTCCTTCTCGCGGCCCTCGAACTCCGGCAGGAGCTTCTCGGCGGCGAGCGCCTTGACGCGGTCCAGCTCGGCCTCGCGCTCCTGCTTGCCCGCGATCGTCAGCGCGGAGGCCAGCTCCGGCTTGACGGCGGCGGTCAGCGCCTCCAGGACGTCGTCCTGGTAGTCGAGGAAGATCGGGAACTCGCCGGTCGGCTTGGCGGCCTTCGAGGCGAGGTCGGCCTGGGCCTTGCAGAGCACCTTGATGAAGGGCTTCGCGGCTTCCAGACCGGCGGCGACGACCTCCTCGGTCGGCGCCTCGGCGCCGCCCTCGACCAGCTTGATGGTCTTCTCGGTGGCCTCGGCCTCGACCATCATGATCGCGACGTCGCCGTCCTCCAGGACACGGCCGGCGACGACCATGTCGAAGGCGGCGTCCTCGAGCTCGGTGTGGGTCGGGAAGGCCACCCACTGGCCGCGGATCAGCGCGACGCGGACGCCGCCGATCGGGCCGGAGAAGGGCAGACCGGCCAGCTGCGTGGACGCGGAGGCGGCGTTGATCGCCACGACGTCGTACAGGTGATCGGGGTTGAGCGCCATGATCGTGGCGACGACCTGGATCTCGTTGCGCAGGCCCTTCTTGAAGGACGGGCGCAGCGGGCGGTCAATCAGACGGCAGGTGAGGATGGCGTCCTCGGAGGGACGGCCCTCACGGCGGAAGAAGCTGCCGGGGATCTTGCCGGCGGCGTACATCCGCTCCTCGACGTCCACCGTGAGGGGGAAGAAGTCGAGCTGGTCCTTGGGGTTCTTGGAGGCGGTGGTGGCCGACAGCACCATGGTGTCGTCGTCCAGGTACGCCACGGCGGAGCCGGCGGCCTGCTTGGCCAGGCGGCCCGTCTCGAAGCGGATGGTGCGGGTGCCGAAGGCGCCATTGTCGATGACGGCCTCGGCGTAGTGGGTCTCGTTCTCCACTAGCGTTTTCTCCTCGTCTTCGTCCCTCCTTGCCCGTGTGGCAGGGGGACGGTTGCGGAGAAGCGCTCCGTGCGGTGCGGGCCGGTCTTCGATCGAAGCACCCGGGGCTCGCTTTCCCCCGGGGGCCACTACCGAGGACCGGCGGCGGCGTGGTGCGCTTCTCCTCATTTCTGTGTCGTACGTAATGCGTTGTGCTACCACACTACAAAGCGTGTGTGACACTCCGCACGTTTCCGCACGTACGGCAAAGGGAGCGGCCCCCGAACGTCTCGGGACCCGCTCCCCTCACGGCGTCTTACTTGGCGCCCGCCGCACCGCGACGGATGCCGAGGCGGTCGACCAGCGTACGGAAGCGCTGGATGTCCTTCTTGGCCAGGTACTGCAGCAGCCGGCGGCGCTGACCGACCAGGATCAGCAGACCACGGCGGGAGTGGTGGTCGTGCTTGTGGGTCTTGAGGTGCTCGGTGAGGTCGGAGATCCGACGCGAGAGCATGGCGACCTGGACCTCGGGGGAGCCGGTGTCGCCCTCCTTCTGACCGAACTCGCTGATGATCTGCTTCTTCGTAGCGGCGTCGAGCGGCACGCGTACTCCTCGTAGTCTTCTGAATGGCCACCGAGTGCCCCCGGTCTGTGTCTCGGGGGAGCTTCCGTTACTCGGGAGGCGGGGATCCGCTGGGCGCGGCCTCCAGAGCGAGCGCTCCGGGGGTGCGTACACAAACGGCCGTCACTCAGGGTACCAGGCAGGGGTGGGCGCCCTCGCACGGGTTCCGGAACCGCCCTGTCGGCGGGGACTGGGCCACTAGGGTGAGCCCGCTGATCTTAGAGGTCCGGAAAGTCTGGAATCCGGAGAGGTCTGGAAGGGGTCGCTTGTCATGGCGGAGACGGAAGCGGAGATCAAGGCGCGCAAGGAGAGGGAGCGGGACGAGCTGTACGCGCTCGACATCTCGGACGTGGAGTGGGAGAGCGCGCCGGGCACCGAGACCCATGAGGAGCGGGTCGAGATCGCGTACCTGCCGGGCGGGGCGGTGGCCATGCGGTCCTCGCTCCAGCCGGAGACGGTGCTGCGCTACACCGAGGCCGAGTGGCGGGCCTTCGTGCTCGGCGCGCGGGACGGGGAGTTCGACCTGGAGGCGGCGCCGGGCAGCGGGGGTGCGGGCGGGGAGTGATGTGGCCGTGAGGGTGCCTGGGGTGCGTCGTAGGGAAGCGCCTCATGTGTGTCGTTCGGAAGCGCCTCTTATATATGGGTGCCCTCTGCCAACCCGCTGTCTGGGCACGGTGGTTCGGCCGGGCAGGCTTGACCGTCTTGCTTCGGTTTCGTTCCGGATTGTTCACGGGTGTCGCCCGGTTTGTTCACCAATAGGAGTGCTGCGTACGCCACTTCAGGGCAGGCTGTGACGCAGTGGGCAGGTGCTCGGGGGTGGACGGGCCTGCCGGGGTGATGCCCGTGGTGATTAGGCTGGGACCGGGCGCGACCCATGACCCGTGCACCGGGCGTCGTTGTCCCAGGGGGAGAGCCGACTGGAACGGACGACCTCGAACGACTTCGGACGACACCAGGAGGAATCGTGAGCAGCGATCGGGACGGGATCCGCGGGGGCTGGGCCACACCCGGCGATGACCAGCCCGACGCCGAGTCGGCCAACGAGGTCACGGGCGAGTTCACCATCGACTACGCGCCGCCCGCCTGGTACACGCAGAACGCGAGCGGCTCCGCCGGGTCTGGCGGTTCCGCCGGGTCGGGGCGTGACGAGAACGCGTCCTCGGGTTCTTCCGGTCCGTCCGGTCCGTCCGGTCCGTCCGGTCCGTCCGGTTCTTCCGGGGGTACGGCACCGCAGGCGCCGGGTGTGGGTGGGGGCCCCGTTGCCTCTGGAGGGCCGACGTTCACCCCTTCTCCTACTGCTCTACCGTCCTCGCTGCCGGGGCTGACGCCGCCGGTACCGCAGGCTGCTCCGGGGGCGCCCTTCACTCCCCCGGCTCCGCCCACGCCCGCGCCGGGAGCGCCTTTCACTCCGCCGGCGCCTGCGGCCGGGGGACCGGTCGCGGTGCCCAAGCTGCCGGTGGGGAGCGGGTTCGAACCGCAGGGGACGCCCGCGGAGCCGCCGGCTTCGCCTTCTTCCGCTCTTCCGGCGCCCTCGGCCGACTTCAGCTCGCCCGCGGCGGTGCCGAGCATGCCGGTGGGCGGATTCCAGTCGGAGTGGAGCGCGCCGACTTCCGCGCCGACCTCTGCGCCTGCTTCGGCGCCGTCGGAGGCGTCGTCCGCCGCTTCGTCCACGGCTTCGGCGGCGGAGGAGGCCGACTCCGGGAACGGCGATCTGGAGAGCGGCGCCACCATGCGCTTCTCCGCGGTCGCGCTGAAGCGGGAGATCGAGGAGCGCGCGGCCGAGGCTGAGGCGCGGCTGCGATCGGTGGATGACGACGAGGACGGTACGGCCGTGGCCACGTCCGACGCGGACGCCTCGACCGAGCCCGAAGCTCCGGAAGCCGCAGCGGCTGACGAGGATCGGGAGGAGGCGTCCGAGGGGAACTCCGGCGCCGATGCGGATGAGGTGCAGGACTCCGTCGGGGTTACGGCGGAGGTGCAGGAATCCGTCGGGCATACGGCGGAGGTGCAGGACTCCGTCGGGCATACGGCGGAGGTGCAGGACTCCGTCGCGGGTACGACCGAGGCGGTCAGGGAGTCGTCCGAGGACGGGTCCGCGGAACTGATGGACTCGGACGCGGTGGACGCCGAACCGGAGGGCGCGGAACTGGCGGACGCGGAGGCGGCGGACGCCGAGCCGTCGGATGCGGAGCCCGTGGATGCAGGGCTTACCGACACCGTGCCTGCGGACACGGGGCTTGCGGACTCCGAGTCGGCGGACGCGGAGCGTTCGGATGCCGAGCCCGCGGAGTCGGCGCTTGCGGACGAGCTGCCGTCGGACGAGGGGCCCTCGGAGCCCGAACTGTCGGACGCGGAGCTTTCCGACTCCGTGCCGGAGGATGCCGTAGCCGAAGAGGCCGCTCCTGCCGGCGAGGTTGAGGCCGACGCCGAACCGGAAGACGCCGTACCGGTCGACGCCGTACCGGCCGACGCCGAGCCCCAGGACAACGTCCCGCAGGACGCCGTCCCCACCGCCCCCGAGACCCCGCAGGACGCCGTCCCCGCAGCTTCCGAGGCGGCCCCGCAGGACGCTCCGCCCGCCTGGACTCCCCCGGTAGTGGCACCGCAGGCGGGGATGCCGCCGCTGCCGCCCTCGTACCAGCCCGCCGCCCCGGCCTCGGCGCCCGAGTGGCCCGTGCAGCCGCAGCAGCCGCAGCAGCCGCAGCAGCCAGCGGCTCCCGTGGAGCCCCAGCCCACGGCCGCCGCCCAGCAGCAGCCCGCGCCGCCCCAGCAGCCGCAGTTCCAGCCCCAGCAGCCGCAGCCCTTCCAGCCGCAGGCCCCGCAGCCCGCACCGGCAGCCTGGAGTCAGCCGCCCGCGCCGCAGCAGCCGGCCCCCGGCGCCGCCACTCCGCAGGGCGGCTACGGCTTCCCGCAACCGGGCACCCAGCCCACACCCAACCCCGAACCCCAGGGCGGCTACGGCTCCCCGCAGCCCGGCGTCCCCACCCCGCCCTCGCAGCCGGCAGACGCCTCCGCGCCGGCATCCAACCCGCAGGGCGGCTACGGCTTCCCCGCGCCCGGCGCCCCCGCCCCGGCCGCACAGCAGCCCCCGGTCCCCCAGTCGACCGAGCCCCCGGCCCAGGCGCCCTCGCCGCAGGGCAGCTACGGCTTCCCCCAGCCCGGAGCGCAGCCCGCGCCCACCCCCAACGCGCAAGGCGGCTACGGCTTCCCGCAGCCCCCCGCGCCCAACCTCCAGGGCGCCTACGGCTTCCCGCACCCCGGCACCCCGGCGACCCCGCCCGGCCAGCCCGGCCAGACCGCCCCCAACTCCCCCGCCCAGCCCAGCGGTTACGGCTTCCCACAGGCGCCCGCCCAGCCGGGCCCCGTACCCGGCCAGGCCCCCGCACACCCCGGCACGCCCCAGCAGGGCCAGCCGTCGGCGCCGCCGCAGCCTGTGGCACCGCACCAGGCCCACCCGCAGCCTCAGCCCGAGGCACCCCAGCAGAACCAGCCCCAGGGCCAGGCCCAGGCCCAGCCGAGCGTGCCCCCGCACGCACAGCCCCAGGCCCAACCGGCCGTCCCCCCGCAAGCGCACCCCCAGCCCGGCGTGCCGCCCCACGGCCAGCCCCAGCCCCAGCCCCAGCCCGGCGTACTCCCGCACGCCCAGCAGCCTCAGCCTCAGCCGCAGCCCGACACCGCCGCGCCGCACGCCCAGCCGCAGCCGTACCCCGTGCCGCCGCAGCAGCCCGTCGACCCGCGGGCCGGGGCCGCTTGGCCCCAGCCGATGCAGCATGACCAGCGGCAGCCGACCAATCCGGGTGCGGCGCCGCTCGGTTACACCGCTGCCGTGGAGCTGTCCTCCGACCGGCTGCTCAACAACAAGAAGCAGAAGGCGAAGAGCACGCGCCCGGCCGCCGGTGGCGGTCGGTTCAAGATCGGTGGGAAGAAGGAGGAGGCCGAGCGGCAGCGGAAGCTCGAGCTCATCCGTACGCCGGTGCTGTCCTGCTACCGCATCGCCGTCATCAGCCTCAAGGGCGGCGTCGGCAAGACCACGACCACCACCGCCCTCGGCTCCACCCTCGCCACCGAGCGCCAGGACAAGATCCTCGCCATCGACGCCAACCCGGACGCCGGTACCCTCGGCCGCCGCGTGCGGCGCGAGACCGGGGCGACCATCCGTGACCTCGTCCAGGCGATCCCGTACCTCAACTCCTACATGGACATCCGCCGGTTCACCTCCCAGGCGCCGTCCGGACTCGAGATCATCGCCAACGACGTCGACCCGGCCGTCTCGACCACGTTCAACGACGAGGACTACCGGCGCGCCATCGACGTCCTGGGCAAGCAGTACCCGATCATCCTCACCGACTCCGGCACCGGTCTCCTCTACAGCGCCATGCGCGGTGTCCTGGACCTCGCCGACCAGCTCATCATCATCTCGACGCCGTCGGTGGACGGGGCGAGCAGCGCCAGTACGACGCTGGACTGGCTGTCGGCGCACGGCTACGCCGACCTCGTCTCGCGCTCCCTCACCGTGATCTCGGGTGTGCGCGAGACCGGGAAGATGATCAAGGTCGACGACATCGTCAGCCACTTCGAGACCCGCTGCCGCGGTGTCGTCGTCGTGCCCTTCGACGAGCATCTCGCCGCCGGTGCCGAGGTCGACCTCGACATGATGCGGCCCAAGGTGCGCGAGGCTTACTTCCACCTCGCGTCTCTGGTCGCCGAGGACTTCGTACGCCACCAGCAGGCGCACGGGCTGTGGACCAACGACGGCAACCCGCCGCCGGTGGCCGCCCCGCCGATGCCGGGCCAGCCGCTCCCCGGCCAGCCCCTGCCGGGTCAGCAGCCCATGCCCGGCCAGCCGTACGCCGCCCCGCAGCCCTACCCCTACCCCGGCCAGCCCTACGCCCAGCCGGGACAGCCGGGACAGCCGTACTCCCCGCAGGAGCAGCCGGGGCAGCCCGGCCAACCCGGTCAGCCGCCCTACCCCCAGCAGTAGCCGTAGCCGCACCACGCGAAGGGCGGCCGGTGCCCAGCAGGCACCGGCCGCCCTTCGGCGTCGTAGCGGCGGCTACCGCGCCGCCGGAGTCTCCGCCGCCGCCGTCAGATCGCGGCTGATCTTGATGTCCTCCGCCATGCGCTCGATCAGCGCGTCCAGGGAGTCGAACTTCACCTGGCCGCGGACGTAGGACAGGAAGTCGACGGCGACATGGAGGCCGTACAGGTCGAGACCCACCCGGTCGATGACGTGCGCCTCGACCGTGCGCTCGGTGCCGTCGAACGTCGGGTTCGTGCCGACGGAGATCGCGGCCGGCATCGCCTCGCCCTGCGCGTGCAGCCAGCCGGCGTAGACGCCGTCCGCGGGGATGGCGGTGTGCGGGAGGGTCTCGACGTTCGCCGTCGGGACGCCCAGCTCACGGCCTCGCTGGGCACCGCGCACGACCACGCCCTCGACCCGGTGCGGGCGGCCCAGGATCTCCCCCGCGCCCTCGACGTCGCCCTCGCCGACCAGGCGCCGGGTCAGGGTCGAGGAGAACGGCTGGCCGCCGCCCGCCTCGCCGGAGACGTACAGGTCGACGACCTCGACGTCGAAGTCGTACGTCTTGCCCAGCTCGGCCAGATACACGACGTCGCCCGCGGCGCGGTGGCCGAAGCGGAAGTTCGGGCCCTCGACGACGGCCTTGGCGCGCAGCTTGTCGATGAGGACCTTGACGATGAAGTCCGCCGGGGAGAGGTTGGAGAACTCCGTGGTGAACGGCAGCACGAGCACCGCGTCCACGCCCAGTTCCGCCATGAGCGCGGCCCGCCGGTGGTGCGGGGCCAGCAGCGGCGGGTGGGTGCCGGGGCGCAGCACCTCCTTGGGGTGCGGGTCGAAGGTGACGACCACGGCGGGCAGGCCCAGTTCGCGGGCGCGGTCCACGGTGTGCCGGATGATGAGCTGGTGTCCGCGGTGGACACCGTCGTAGGACCCGATGGTGACGACGCTGCGCCCCCAGTCCTGGGGGATGTCCTCCAAGCCACGCCAGCGCTGCACTGTGACCGCTCCTCGTCGAACCCGTGTCCGTCACTACCTTCTACGCAGGTCTAAGGGTGCCATGCCGGGTGCTCTCGCCCCGCATCGGCATGGAGGCTGTGACAGTTCGCACGTGGCGTGATCCCGTCAGGCGGGGACCCGGACTCCCGCCAGGTTCTCGATCATGCGGCGGGTGCTGGGGCCGACCACGGCCGACCAGTCCCGCGGCGCGTCGACGAGCCAGCCGGCCACCTCGGCGGCGAAGCCGGGGACATGGCGGCCCAGGTCGACCAGTCCGCGGTCGAAGCGGGACGCGCCGTCCGGGGTGCGGACGAGGAGCAGCCCGGTGCGGTGGACCAGCTCGCGCAGATCCTCGCCGTGGTGCTGGGCGGCCGCGTGCAGGACGGCGTCCAGGACGGCGGGATCGCGTTCGTGGGCGAGGAGGAACTCCAGGAGCTCCTGGCGCAGGGGGCGGGAGCCAGGGGTGCCGGGGGCGGCGAGGACCGTGGCGAGGGCTGCCCGCACCTGCTCGGGTCCGCCTGCCAGCAATCCGGTGACCAGCGGGAACAGTACGGCTCGGGCGGCCGGGCCCTGGTCCAGGCGGCGGTCCACGTACGCGGCGACGTCCCCCGCGGTCTCCGGGTGCCGCTCCACCGCCTCCCGGACGAGGGCGGCGACCCGGCGGGCCATCGACGGGGTGGTGACATCGGCGAGGGTGCGCAGCGCCGGACCCGCGTCCGGTCGCCGCAGCCGCTCCCGGAAGGCGTCGAGGACCGGTTCGGGGTGGGTGGTCAGGGCGCCGGCCAGGGCACTGGGCGGGAACTGCGGGTCGCCGGACGCGAAGTGCCGCAGCGCTCGCGGGAGATGGCGGGCGCGGGTGTACGGATCCCGGACGAGGAGGGCGAGCGCGCCGCCGTGCAGGGTGCAGTCGGCGGGACGGGCGAGCAGGGCGAGGGCGGCGTAGCGCAGCAGCTCGCGGTCGGCGGTGGTGCTCACGTGCGGGGCGGCGCGCAGTCCGTACGCCACCGCCGCGACCCTCCGTGCGGGCCGCTCGTCGTGGGCCCAGCGGTCCACGGCCCGGCAGATCGCGGACGGCTCCTCCTCGGCCAGTACGGCCAGCAGCTCGTCGCCCCGCCGGTGCGCGGCCTCCACGAGCCGCTCGGTCAGATCGTCCAGGGCGCCGTGCCGATGCGTGTGCAGCAGCGCCTGCGCGGCCCGGGCGACGGTGGCGTGCGGGGTCGCGGGCAGCGGACGGTCGTCGTGGAACCAGCGGGTGAGCTGCGGCTGTACGGCGGTGGCGTCGGCGGCGAGGAGCCGGGCGACGGCGTCGAGGTACCGGGGGCCGGTCCTCGTGTCGGCGATCACCAGACGGTGCAGGAGGTCGAGGCGGACCTCGTCCGGCACCGGCAGCTCGGACCAGAACTCCGGGCCGAACTCGGCCGGCACGGGCCGCTGTTGCTGCCGCCAGGTCACGATCCGCTCGGCGAGCAGGCCCAGTACGTCGGTGTACGGGGCCGCGTCGGGCACCCGGAGCAGGGCCTGGGCGAGCAGGCGGGCGGGCCACCAGGAGTGCGGGTCGGCGTCGAGGGCGTGCAGCAACTCGTGGAGGCGGATGGTCAGTTGGAGGGGCGGGAGGAGGAGCAGTGCTTCCACGACGGGGCCGATGCGGTGGTGCGGTACGGGGAGGGGGTGGGGGTCTGCGGCGCGGTCCCGGTGGACCAGGGCGCGCAGGGCCTCGTCCAGGTCGAGGTGGGTGCCCTGGATCCAGTCGGCGAACTCCTCGTGGGCGAAGCGGTAGCCGTTGCCGGCGGGCACGAGGAGGCCTTCGGTGAGGACGGCGGAGGCCCAGCCGGTACCGCCGGCGAGGTGTTCCGGCGCCGGGCCCCAGGGGAAGACGGCCTCGAAGGATGCCCGGTCCAGCTCCCCCTGGCCGGGGCCGAGGCTGCGGCGGGCTGCCTCGTGGACCTGGCCGGAGACCTTGGCGGCCAGGCGTCGTACGGCGGTGCCGCGCAGGCCGTTCTCGGCGGCGAGGCGGACGGCGATGCGCAGGCACATCAGGTCGAGGTGGGCGGCGAGGACGGTGTCGCGGGTGAGGCGGGTGCGCGGGGCGTCCGGGAGGGCGGTGCGGACCTCGGAGAGGAGGCGGAGGGTGAGGGGGTGACGGGCGTCGCGCGGGGCGAGGACGTCGTCGGGGATGCCGTAGCGGGCGCGGGCCTGCCGGGCTTCGGCGGGTGTCAGTTCGGCGAGCCGTACGCACGGGGGCAAGCGCCGGACTTCCCCGCGCCCTCCGTACAGCATCCCCTCCGGGAACCCCGCCCCCGCCGTCTCCCAGTACTCCTCCCGGCAGGCCACCACCAGCCTCGCGCCCGTCCTCGTCAGCCATTCGGCCGTACCCGTCGTCCACTCGGGGAGGCGGTGGGACAGGAGTGGGGGCATTTCCTCGGGGCCGTCCAGGAGGAGGAGCAGGGGGCGGGGCGTGGTCCGGGCGAGGCGGTCCGGGGTGAGGTCGCCCAGGTCCGCCGGGGTCGTCGCGCGCGAGGCCGCCACGATCCTGGCCGCCCGTGACACCGCCCTGCCCACCGCGTCCGCCACCGACTCGTCGTCCGCCCTGAGGTCGGCGCCGCGCAGCCACAGGGCCGGCGCCGGTTCCGGACCCCGGTGGCGGCGGGCCGCCAGCGCCGCCAGTTCCGTCGTGCGACCGCTGCCCGGAGGGCCCACCAGGGCCAGTACCGATGCTCCCGCGCAGGACGTGAACGCCTCGAACTCCCGTGCCGACCAGGCTCGTTCCACCGGTTCGAGCTCGGTCGTGCGGGGCGGGCCGTCCTGGCCGACCGTCGTCGCCGTCAGTTCCAGCACGCCCGCCAGGTTCAGGTCGGCGCCGTACGCCGCAACCGTCGCCGCGTTCTCCGCGAGCAGGTCGGCCAGCGGACCGCCCGCCAATGGGCGGAGCGGGATCGCGAACCCCTCGTCCCGGTGGCCGCTGCTCAGTGCCGTGCCCAGGACGGCGACCACCGCTCCGGTCTCCGCGTCCAGGACCGGACCGCCCGCCGCGCCGCCGCCCAGGCGCAGCGCGTCCCGGCCCGCCGTGCCGAGGGCCAGTTCCAGGGCGTGGGAGAGGTGGTGGAAGCGGTCCGTGGCCGTGTACGTCACCGCGGTCGTGGCCAGTACCCTCGCCTCGCGCCAGCCGCCCGCCGCGATCCGTACGTACCTGCCGGGCTCGGCGTCCTGCCGTACCGACACCGGCAGCGGCTCCGCGCCGAGCCCCTCCGTACGGATCAGTGCCAGGTCCAGGTCCGGCAGTTCCGTGACGGCGTCCGCGGTCACCACGACGCCGTGCTCCCGTGCTGTGTGCAGAACGAGTCGCGACAGTCCGTCCACCGCCTCATGGCTGGTGATGACCGTGCCGTGGTGGTCGGCCACGAAACCGAGGCCGCGGGGCCGCCCCGCCAGATCGTGGATCCGGACCAGGGCGTCGTCGAGGGAAGCCCCCTCACCGTCCCGGGCCGCCATCGTCGAACCTCCCCGCCGAAGCGCCGCACCGTCGTCGTACCTGTCTTCGACGGTAGGCGGGCCGTGATCAGCGGGACAGATCGCGTGGCGAACGCGCCCCCTTCCGCTCCCTCGGTTCACTCCGAGCGCCTGCACGGAAGGGTGAACAGACGGGGGGAGGTGGATACACCCTAGGGGTGGGGGAACCGAGGGGGGACCGTGGAGCGGCGGGCAGAGAAACACCCCGTGCGCGCCGCTCCACGGGCGGACCGATGCCGTCAGCCGAAGACGGCCAGGCTCTTGGCCTTGCCCCGGTGCTCCTCCACGAGCGCCAGGAAGCGGCCCTCCGGATCGAACACGGCGACCGCCCCGCGGCCCGCGTACTCCTCGGGCATCTCCAGACGTACGCCGTTCGTGAGCAGCCGGGCCCGCTTGGCGTCCACGTCCCAGCGCGGGAACGCCGCCGTGGCGGCCTCGGCGATCGGCATCACGGTCAGCTCCTCCTGGAGCTGGTCCAGCGTCCTGGCCGCGTCCAGCTTGTACGGGCCCACCCGCGTCCGGCGCAGCGCCGTGAGGTGGCCGCCGACGCCCAGGTCGGCGCCGAGGTCCCGGGCCAGCGCCCGGATGTAGGTGCCGGAGGAGCAGACCACCGACACCACCAGGTCCAGGACGGGGGTGCCGTCCTCGGCGGTGGCGTCCCGGATGTCGTGTACCGCGAAGGAGGAGACGGTGACCGGGCGCGCCGGGATCTCGAACTCCTCGCCCTCGCGGGCCCGCTTGTAGGAGCGCACCCCGTCGATCTTGATGGCGCTGACCTTGGAGGGCACCTGCATGATCTCGCCGGTCAGCTTGGCGATCCCGGCGTCGACGGCGTCGCGGGTGACCTTCGAGGCGTCTGCGCACCCCGTGATCTCGCCCTCGGCGTCGTCGGTCAGGGTCGTCTGGCCGAGCCGGATCGTGCCCAGGTACTCCTTCTCGGTCAGTGCGAGGTGACCGAGGAGCTTGGTGGCCTTCTCGACGCCGAGGACGAGCACGCCCGTCGCCATGGGGTCGAGGGTGCCGGCGTGGCCGACGCGGCGGGTCCTGGCGATCCCGCGCATCTTGGCGACCACGTCGTGCGAAGTGAAGCCCGACGGCTTGTCGACGATGACAAGGCCGTCGGGCGTGGTGTTCTTCCGGGTCATTCGGAGGCGTCGTCCTCGTCGGGCTTCTTGTAGGGATCGGCGTCCCCCGCGTACGCGGCGCCGGCGGACGCCTCGCGCACCTTCGCGTCGGAGGAGCGCGCCTTGTCGAGGAGATCCTCGATGGTCCGGGCGGTGTCGGGCAGCGCGTCGGCCACGAAGGTCAGCGTCGGGGTGAACTTCACGCCCGCCGCCTGGCCCACCGCGGAGCGGAGCACGCCCTTGGCGCTCTCCAGTCCGGCGGCAGCTGCCGCCCGCTCCTCGTCGTCGCCGTACACCGTGTAGAAGACGGTCGCCTCCCGCAGGTCACCCGTGACCCGGGTGTCCGTGATGGTGACGTGCGAGCCGAGCCGCGGGTCCTTGATCCCGCGCTGCAGCTTCTGGGCCACCACCTCCCGGATGAGGTCCGCCAGCCTTTTCGCCCGCGCGTTGTCGGCCACTGGTCCGTCTCCTTAATGCTTTCTTCTTGCTTCAGTCTTCGTCGCTGTGGAGCCTGCGTCGAACCGAGAGCAGTTCCACCTCGGGCCGCCCGGCGACCAGCCGCTCACAGCGGTCCAGTACGTCGGAGAGGTGTCCCGTGTCCCCGGAGACCATCGCGAGCCCGATCTCGGCCCTGCGATGGAGGTCCTGGTTGCCCGTCTCCGCCGCGCTCACCGCGTACTTGCGCTGGAGCTCGGCCACGATCGGACGGACGAGAGAGCGTTTCTCCTTCAGCGAGTGAACATCGCCGAGGAGCAGATCGAAGGACAGAGTCCCCACATACATGTGTGTCCGGATGTCCCGCCGGTTCGGGGTACGGGCGCCCCGCTTCGACGCCGATACGGGAACCGTACACGCAACGGCCGGGGCCGATCGACGGAAATAACTTCCGCCGACCGGCCCCGGTCGCGTGTCAGGTCACGCGCGCGGCTTCTCGCGCATCTCGTACGTCGCGATGACGTCGTCGACCTTGATGTCGTTGAAGTTGCCGAGGTTGATACCGCCCTCGAACCCTTCGCGGATCTCGGTGACGTCGTCCTTGAAGCGACGCAGACCCTCGATGTTGAGGTTCTCCGCGACCACCTTGCCGTCGCGGATGAGGCGCGCCTTGGTGTTCCGCTTGACCTCGCCGGAGCGGATGAGAACACCCGCGATGTTGCCCAGCTTGGACGACTTGAAGACCTCGCGGATCTCCGCCGTACCGAGCTCGACCTCTTCGTACTCCGGCTTGAGCATGCCCTTGAGGGCCGCCTCGATCTCCTCGATCGCCTGGTAGATGACCGAGTAGTAGCGGACGTCCACGCCCTCGCGCTCGGCCATCTGCGCGGCACGGCCGGCCGCACGGACGTTGAAGCCGATCACGATGGCGTCCGAGCCCATCGCCAGGTCGATGTCGGACTCCGTGACCGCACCGACGCCGCGGTGCAGGACGCGGATGTCGACCTCTTCGCCGACGTCCAGCTGGAGCAGGGAGGACTCCAGGGCCTCGACGGAACCAGAAGCGTCACCCTTGATGATGAGGTTGAGCTGCTGGACCTCGCCGGCCTTGAGCACCTTGTCCAGGTCCTCGAGCGAGACGCGGCGCGTGCGCTTGGCGAACGCGGCGTTGCGCTCACGGGCGGCGCGCTTCTCGGCGATCTGACGGGCCGTACGGTCCTCGTCCACCACCAGGAAGTTGTCGCCCGCACCCGGGACGTTGGTCAGGCCCAGGACCTGGACCGGCGTCGACGGGCCGGCCTCGGCCACGCTGTTGCCGTTGTCGTCGTGCATCGCCCGGACCCGGCCGTACGCGTCGCCGACCACCATGGTGTCGCCGACCCGCAGCGTGCCGCGCTGGACGAGGACCGTCGACACGGCACCGCGGCCGCGGTCGAGACGGGACTCGATCGAGATGCCCTGCGCGTCCTGGTGCGGGTTGGCCCGCAGGTCGAGCGAGGCGTCCGCGGTGAGGATCACGGCCTCCAGCAGGGAGTCGATGTGCAGACCCTGCTTGGCGGAGATGTCGACGAACATCGTGTCGCCGCCGTACTCCTCGGCCACCAGCCCGTACTCGGTGAGCTGACCGCGCACCTTGGTCGGGTCGGCACCCTCGACGTCGATCTTGTTGACCGCGACCACGATCGGCACGTCGGCCGCCTTGGCGTGGTTCAGCGCCTCGACCGTCTGCGGCATGACGCCGTCGTTGGCCGCGACGACCAGGATCGCGATGTCCGTCGACCGCGCACCACGGGCACGCATGGCGGTGAACGCCTCGTGACCCGGGGTGTCGATGAAGGTGATCTTGCGCTCTTCGTCGTTGACCTCGGTCGCGACCTGGTAGGCACCGATGTGCTGGGTGATGCCGCCGGCCTCGCCCGCGATGACGTTCGTCTTGCGGATGGCGTCGAGCAGTCGGGTCTTTCCGTGGTCGACGTGACCCATGACGGTGACGACCGGCGGACGGACCACCAGGTCCTCCTCGTCGCCCTCGTCCTCGCCGAACTCGATGTCGAAGGACTCGAGCAGCTCGCGGTCCTCCTCCTCGGGGCTGACGATCTGAACCTCGTAGTTCATCTCGCCGGCGAGGAGCTGCAGCGTCTCGTCGGAGACGGACTGCGTGGCCGTGACCATCTCGCCGAGGTTCATCATGACCGCGACGAGCGACGCCGGGTTGGCGTTGATCTTCTCCGCGAAGTCGGTGAGCGAGGCACCGCGCGACAGGCGAACGGTCTCGCCGTTGCCGCGAGGCAGCATCACACCGCCGACCGACGGGGCCTGCATGGCCTCGTACTCCTGGCGCCTCTGCCGCTTCGACTTGCGGCCACGACGCGCGGGACCGCCGGGACGGCCGAAGGCGCCCTGCGTGCCACCACGGCCACCGGGACCACCCGGACGACCGCCGAAGCCGGGACGGCCACCGCCGCCACCGAAGCCGCCGCCACCGCCGCCGGGGCCACCGCCACCGGGACGACCGGCGAAGCCGCCGCCACCGCCGGGACGGGCGCCGCCGCCACCGCCGGGACGACCGGCGAAGCCGCCGCCGCCACCGGGACGACCGGCACCGCCGCCGGGACGACCGGCACCGCCCGGACCGCGGCCGCCGGGGCCACCGCCGGGACGCGGGCCGGCAGCCGGACGCTGCGGCATCATGCCGGGGTTCGGACGGGGGCCACCGGGGCCACCGCCGGGACGGGGACCGCCCTGACCCTGCGGACGGGGCATGCCGCCCGGGGTCGGACGCCCGCCGCCCGGAGCCTGCGGACGGGGACCGCCCGCGGCGCCCTGGGGACGGGGACCGCCCTGGCCCTGCGGACGCGGAGCGCCGCCGGGAGCGCCGGGGGCACCGGGGCCGCCCGGACGCGGGGCACCGCCCGGACGGGGCGCCTGCGGGCGCGCCATGCCGGTGGAGCCACCAGAGGTGAAGGGGTTGTTGCCCGGACGGGGACCGGCCGGACGGGCACCGGGACGCGGCGCCTGGCCACCAGGACGCGGGGCGCCGGGACGGTCGCCACGGTCACCGCGGCCCTGACCGGGACCACCCGCGGGACGGGGGGCGCCGGGACGCGCGGACTGGCCGGCCGGGCGCGGGGCGCCCGGACGCGGGCCGGAGCCCTGACCACCCTGACCCTGGCCCTGGGACGCGGCCGGAGCGGCGGGAGCCGCCGGCGGCGCCGTGAACTCGGGCGTGGTCGGAGCCGGGGACGCCGGGGCGGGCCGCGGCGCGGGCTTCGGGCCCGGGGTGGGACGGGGGCCGGGAGCGGCCGGCGCGGCGGGAGCCGCGGGCTTCTCGGCGGCGGCCGGCTTGGGGGCCGGCGGGCGCGGGGCGGCCGGACGGGCAGCCTGCGCCGGAGAGGGGGCTCCCGGCTTCGCCGGGGCAGCCTTGCGAGCGGGGGCGGGCTTGCCGCCACCGCTGCCCTGCTGGAGGGCGTCCGTCAGCTTACGGACAACGGGCGCTTCGATGGTCGAAGACGCCGAACGGACGAATTCACCGAGTTCCTGGAGCTTGGCCATGACGACCTTGCTCTCCACACCGAACTCCTTGGCGAGTTCGTATACCCGGACCTTAGCCACTTCGCTCCTTTTAGGTCCGGGTTGCGGCCGGACCGTCGCTACTTCATGGGCGTACTCATCGCGTGCTCATCGAGTGCTCATCGCAATCTCGACCTACTTCCAACTCGCGGGGTACCTGGGCCGCGCGGGGGTTCCGCACGACGCTTCTTACGGTGTTGCCTGCTCGACGTAGAGGCGCAACGCCTTGGTGTCGAGCGGACCCGGGGCACGCAACGCCCGTGGGAACGCCCGACGGCGTACCGCCAGGTCGAGACAGACCAGGGCGGGGTGCACATACGCACCCCGGCCGGGCAGCGTACCGCGATGATCCGGGACGCACTCGTCCTTAATCGCCACGATCCGCAGCAAGTCCTTCTTGGCCGCTCGCTCCCGGCACCCCACGCAGGTGCGCTCGGGGCATGCTGGGGCTCGCGTCCGGCCAGACACTCTTAAGTCTACCTCCCCGCACCGACCTCACCCCTTTGGGGCAAAAATCGAACGGTTGTTGTCGTGATCCACACCACCGGTTCTCAAGCACCGGTGGCGCCGTTCTATTCCCCGGCCTGCTCGGTGTCGGGCCGGATGTCGATCCGCCAGCCGGTCAGACGGGCGGCGAGCCGGGCGTTCTGCCCTTCCTTGCCGATCGCCAGGGACAGCTGGTAGTCCGGCACCGTCACCCGGGCGGACCGGGCCGACATGTCCACGACCTCCACCTTGGAGACGCGGGCCGGCGAGAGCGCGTTCGCCACCATCTCGGCCGGGTCGTCCGACCAGTCGACGATGTCGATCTTCTCGCCGTTCAGCTCGCCCATCACATTGCGCACCCGGCCGCCCATGGGGCCGATGCAGGCGCCCTTGGCGTTCAGGCCCGAACGGGTGGACCGTACGGCGATCTTCGTGCGGTGACCGGCCTCACGGGCGATGGCGGCGATCTCCACGGACCCGTCGGCGATCTCCGGCACCTCCAGGGCGAAGAGCTTCTTCACCAGGTTCGGGTGCGTGCGCGAAAGGGTGACGGAGGGACCGCGGACGCCCTTGGCGACCCGGACGACGTAGGAGCGCAGCCGCATGCCGTGCGGATAGGTCTCGCCGGGCACCTGCTCCTGCACCGGCAGGATGGCCTCCAGCTTGCCGATGTCCACGAGCACGTTCTTCGGATCGCGGCCCTGCTGAACCACTCCGGTGACGATGTCGCCCTCACGCCCCGCGTACTCGCCGAGCGTGGCGTCGTCCTCGGCGTCGCGCAGCCGCTGCAGGATGACCTGCTTGGCGGTGGTGGCGGCGATACGGCCGAAGCCGGACGGGGTGTCGTCGAACTCGCGGGGCTCCTGGCCCTCCTCGAGGTCCTCGGGATCCTCCTTCGCCCACACGGTCACATGCCCGGTCTCCCGGTTGAGCTCCACGCGCGCGTGACGGCGGCTTCCCTCGGTGCGGTGGTAGGCGATGAGGAGGGCCGATTCGATCGCCTCGACCAGCAGGTCGAAGGAGATCTCCTTCTCCCGAACCAAGCCCCGCAGGGCGCTCATGTCGATGTCCACGGCTACGCCTCCTCCTCTTCCTTCATGTCCTTCTTGTCCTTGCGGTTGAACTCGACCTGGACCCGGGCCTTGGCGATCTCGTCGAAGGCGAGTCTGCGGCCGGTGGCCTTGCGGCCCTTCACACCGGGCACCTCGAGGTCCACGCCCTCGTCGTCCACGGTCAGGATCCTGGCGACCAGTTCCCCGCCCTCGGTGAGCTGGAACCTCACCAGGCGGTCGACGGCGCGCACGTAGTGCCGGTGCTCCTTGAGCTCGCGCTCGGCGCCGGGGGTGCCCACCTCGAGGTCGTACGCGGCCTCGCCCATCACGTTCGTCTCGTCGAGCTTCGCCGAGAGCGCGCGGCTCACATCGGCGATCTGGTCCAGGTCGGCACCGGTGTCGGAATCGACGACGACGCGCAGCACTCGCTTGCGTCCGACGGAGTCCACTTCGATCTCTTCGAGATCCAGGCCCTGGGAGGTGACGAGCGGTTCCAGCAGTTCCCGCAGCCTCTCGCTCTGGGTGGTGCTCATCCGGGTGACTCCTCGGCCGCGTGTGCTGTTGTGGGATGGGTCGCGTGTCTGGTCAAAGGGTATCGGGTCCCAGGGTGTGTTGCCGTCCATCGGGTAGCGGACGGGTGCCGGTGACTGGTCTTCGACATGTCCACGGGTACCGTGATCACGGGCGTGCTGCCCTCCCCCTTTCGTACGCACTCCGAGGACGTCTGCCGTGCCGTTTCCCCCACCGCCGCGCATGCCCTCGGGGCCGCGCAGAAGGAGCCTGCTCGCCTCGGCCGCCGGGGCGGCCCTGCTCGTGGGCTGTTCACCGGGTCCGGACACCGACGGCACCGGCGGCAGCCCGTCGGCCGCGGACCGGGCACGCGCGCGTGCGGCCCGGGACAGCGCGGAGCTGGTGGAGCGCTACGACGCCGTGCTCACGGTCCATCCGGCGCTGGCGGAGCGCCTCGGACCGCTGCGGGCGGCGGTGGTCCGGCACGCGGAGGCCTTCGGCGGTACGGCGGCCAGGACGGCCACGCCCTCGGCGTCGGCGTCGGCCTCCCCCTCGGCGACGGCGCCCGCGGTGCCGTCCGACGAGAAGGGCGCCCTCGCCGCCCTCGCCGCCGCCGAACGGACCCTCGCGGACCGGCGGACCGAGGCGCTGGTGGAGCTGCCCGGTGAACTGGCCCGGCTGCTGGCGTCGGTGTCGGCCGCCGGAGCGGCCCATGTGTATCTGCTGACGGAGGGTGCGGCGTGAGCAAGCCGAAGGCCGGGGAACTGGCGGCCCTGCAGGCGGCGCTGGCCGCCGAGCATGCGGCGGTGTACGGGTACGGCGTGGTCGGCGGCCGGATCGGCGAGGAGCGGCGGACCGACGCCCGGGGGGCCTACGACGCCCATCGGGCCCGGCGCGACGCCCTGGTGCGCGAGGTGGTGGACCTGGGCGGCGAGCCGGTGCCCGCCGAGGCCGGGTACGCGCTGCCGTTCGCGGTGCCTGACTCCCCCGCGGCGGTCCGGCTCGCCGCGGAGGTTGAGGACCGGGTGGCCGGGGTCTACTCGGATCTGGTGCGGGCCGCCACGGGCGAACGGCGGCGTACGGCCGCCGAGGCGCTGCGGGAGGCGGCGGTGCGGGCGGTGCGCTGGCGCGGCGAGAGCGTAGCCTTCCCTGGGCTCGCCGAGCGTGCGGGCACCGGCTCGGCATCGGCGACGCCCACGGCGTGACGCGTACTGGAAGGAAACTCTCGCGTATGGCTTTCGAACCGCCGCGGCGTCTGGTGAGGGCGCTCGGTGAGACGGCGACGGACGCGGACGGCTGGCTGGAGAAGCTGCCCGAGGCGGTCCAGCAGGCCGTGGCGCTACGCGAGTTGACCGTGGAGCGGGTGCAGGTGCCCGGCGGTCGCAGCAGCCTGGTCGTCCTGGTCCGGCGCGCGGACGGCACGCCGGCCGTGCTGAAGCTGGCGCCGCCGCGGGCGCGTCCCGAGAGCGAGCGGGCGGCTCTGGCGCACTGGGGCGGCCTGGGCGCCGTACAGCTGCTGGAGCCGTTCACGACCGAGGGGGTGCTGCTTCTGGAGCGGCTGCATCCCGATGTCTCGGTGCGGTCGTTGCCGGAGGCGAAGGCGCTGCTGGAGGCGGCGGGGACGCTGCGACGGCTGTGGGTGGAGCCGCCGGGGGATCACGCGTTCGAGACGGTGGTCGAGCGGACCGGACGGCAGGCCGAGGCGATGCGGCTCGGCTCCGCCGGTTCAGCGGACGTGGCGGCGCTGGTGGATGCGGCGCTGTCCGCTCGGGAGGAGCTGGTGGCGGCGGCGCCCGAGAGACGGCTGCTGCACGGCACGTTCCGGCAGAGCAAGGTGCTGGCCGGGGAGCGGACGCCGTGGCTGGCCGTGGGGCCGGACCCGGTGGTCGGCGAGTGCGCGTTCGACCTGGCCCGGCTGGTGCGGGACCGGGTGGAGGACCTGATCGCCTCCCCCTCGGGGGCGGCCACTACTCGACGGCGGATCAAGCGGCTCGCCGAGTCCCTGGACGTGGATCAGGAACGGCTGCGCGGCTGGACCCTGTTCCGGGCCGTGGAGTCGGGGGTGCGGGCGCTGCGGGTGGGGCGTCCGAAGGATGCGGAGCTGTTGTTGGAGTTCGCCGGCTGGCTCTAGACGCGGGCCACGAGGTCCGACTCAGGTCGGAAGGTCCCCGCCGCCCGGCCCACGCCCCCCTGCGGGGAGCCTCGCAGGGGGGCGTGGTGGGTCCGGCCGACGTGCCTCCCGAGCGTGCCGGCCGGGGTCTCGCGGGCAGCAGCGGCGGCCGCCCGCATGTCTTCAGCGGTGGTCGCCGGACCCCGCGGACAGGATGTCCTCGATCGCCAGCAGCCGGGTGTGCTCACGGATGTGCGCCGCCTGCTCCGCCTCACCCCCCTCGGTGGGGGCAGCCGGCTCCGCGTACGGGACATGGGCGAACAACGGGAGTTCGGCGGGCGACAACGGCCAGGAGACACCGCGTTCCCCCGCCCGGAGAAACAGGGTGCCGCCGCCGTCGGTGAGCACGGCGCTCGACGGATGCAACGCCGCCAGCCAGGCCAGGAGATGCGCCCGCTCGTGCCGGAAGCGCGTCAACTCCCTTTCGTAGGAGTCGGCGTGACGCCGCCAACGGTCCCGCTGTTGCCGACAGTTCTCCAACTCGAGCACAAGACGAGGACCCGGGTCCGCCCTCCGCCGATCCGCCCCCGGCAACCGGAGGACCCGGCACACGAATCCGACCAGACGCCCGAGGCGGACGGAGCGGCGGGCGGCGCGGGACCGAGGGCCCACGCTCCCGGGGTCGCCGGACGGGCCGGCGCCGAGCCGAGGACCCCCGCGCCCGGCATCGCTTGAATGGCCGGCGCCGGCCCAAAGGCCCCCCAGCCCGAGATCCCCAGTCGGGGTGGCGCCACACCGGGAGTCCCCCGGCCCGGGATCGCCAGGCTGGGAGTCGTGGACACGGGTGTCAACGGTGCCGCGGTCGCCGGACCGGGAGTCAGTGAGCCAGGTGTCGCCGAAGCGTGGAGCCCCCGGCCCCACGCCGTCATCCCCCTGACCGCTGGACCCGGGGTCGCCCCACCACGTCCCCCCGGATACCGGACCACCGGCACCGGACCCCCCGGACCGAGGCACACCAGGACACGAGGCATCAGCACCCGGAGCCCCCGGCCCCACGCCTTCGACCCCCGGACCGCCGGGGCCGCGGCTCTCGGGAGCGGGGGCATCCTGGCGGGGCGCGCCGGGCCTGGGGGCTGTGGCTTGAGGATCGTCGAGAGGGGCGTCGCCAGGGCGGGGGGCGTAGGCGCGGGGGTCGTCCGGGAGCGGGCTGGGCGCCGGCGGGGGCATTCGGTTCTCCGGTTGCGGTGAGCGGTGAGGGCGGGCGGTGCGGGTCGGGGGCGCCGGGCCGGGTGTCCGCTGCTGGTCACGTGTGGAGCCGGTACGGCGGTAGCGGCCCGCGCTGCGGGCGTTCGCGGCGCGGCAGGCCTCGTCGACGGGTTCACGTCGGCGCAGGTGCCGCTGGTACGCGGCCCGGGTGCCGCAGGCTGCGGGCTGTGCTCGCCGCGGTGCGGCCACCGCGGGAGTACCCGCGGCCCGGTCCGGCGTCCGCTCGGTCCGCGGGGCCGCCCGGCGGTCCAGGGCATGGCGCTGGGGGCCGGTCAGTCCGGCGACGACGCCCTGGCGGCGGCACCGCGGCAAGCCGCTCTCCCGTTCCAGAACGGCGGCCCGGCAGGAATCGAGCACGGGGCAGGCCGTGCAGATCGCCACGGCCGCGGCCTGCGAGCGGCGGTTGAACCAGAGGTCCGCGTCGCGTTGTCCGCATGCGGCGCTCGATTCCCAGGCCCGCGATCCCTCCTCCGTGGGCCCACCGCGGCTCATCCGACCGGCTCGATGGGGCCGCCCACCGGTGCCGTGGGCGGTGCGGGCGGTACGGCCGGGGGCGCCGCCGCGGGAACCGTGCCTTCGAACTGCGGCACCGGCGACAGCGGTCCCAGATGGGCCGCGACATTGGCGAGGGAACAGCGCTCGGGCCGGCCGTCGACGGACAGCAGGGGCATACCGTCGTGGGTACGGCAGCCCTGGAAGTACCAGACGTCCCCCTGCGCGTCGCGGTGCGGAACCGCCAGGTCGTAGGTGGCACCGCCGAGCCGGAAGGGGCGCGCCTGATGCCCGGTCGCGCCGCCCGGTGGAGCGGCGGCGACCCGGGCCACCACCGCCACCCGGACGCCGCCGTACTCCCCCTCGCCGACGACGGTGTGGGGACGGTCGCCCTCCCTGACCACCGAGATGCCCAAGGAGGCCCGCCAGTCGGCCCATTGCTCTGGTCCGTCGACGCGGAGCACCACCCGGACCCGGTTGCCTTCCACACGGACACCGGAGGGTCCTCGATGCCCCGTCAGGTGGCGCTCGATGGCGGCGGCGACGGACCGGGCCCGGGCGCACGCGTCGTCCCAGGCCAGCGCCTGCCGCTCCAGCTCGGTGGCCGCCGGCCGGGTCCGGGACCAACCGCCCTCCGGCGTGCGGTGCAGCACCGCGCCGAAGGTGCGCTCGGGGTCGACCAGCAGACGGGCCGAGTCGAGCGCCCGCGCGACGGCGGTCGCCTGTTCGGGCCGGACGGATTCCAGCACTGCCCGGATGACGCCCGCGGCGTGTGGGAGGTTGCTGTTCACGCGGCCACCGCCTCGGTCGTCCAGCGCATCTTCCGCAACGCGCGGTAGGTCAGCGTCTTCACCGCGCCGACGCTCCGGCCCATGGCGAGAGCCGTCTCCTCCGCCGTGAGTTCGTCGAGGAAGCGCAGCTGCACACAGTGCCGTTGCAGGGCGTTGAGGCTGTGCAGGGCGTTGTGCACGGCCTCCTGGGCCTCCACGGCTTCCAGCTCGCGCAGGACGACGGATTCCCCGTTGCGCAGGGACGCCTGCGGCTCGTCGAACTCGGCGACCGGGGTCTCCAGCCGGCTGCGGCCGCGGCCGACCTCGTCGAGGTAGAGGTTCTTGGCGATGGTGGTCAGCCAGGCGGCGAAGGCCGTGCCCTGCCAGGTGTAGGCGTCGATGCGCCGCAGAGCGCGGGTGAACGCCTCCTGGGTCAGGTCCTCCGCCAGGTGTCTGTCGCGGGTGCGGACGAGCAGAAAGCCGTACACGAGGCGGTAGTGCTCGTAGTACAGGGCGGCGAACGCCTCCCGGTCTCCGCCGCGGGCCCGGGTGATCAGCTCGGGTTCCGGATCGTGGGCCGGAGCGGTGGAGACATGGTGCGGTAGGGACACGATCGGTCCTCCCGTCGAGTCAATGAGCAATCTTCGATACTCATGTAGATGTAGATTCACAGGGCAAACGCCAAGAGCCCACACCAGGAGCCGCGACACTCGCCCGGGGCTATCTACAGTCTTCACGTAGACGCATACAGTGTCAAGAGGCCTACGCAGCGTAAGACTTGAGACCCACTCGGCCTCGGCGGCCACCAGGGGCGCACACCGGTGTGAACCTTTCGCGCCCGTGCGTCCGCGTGCTTCCGAACCCTCCATCGCCGATCTGCGATCTACTTGCGCTTGTAGATATTGATGGCGGATCCTCTGATGCGTGACGAACCCGCAGAGCCGCCCAGGAGACCCAGACCCCGGCCACGATCCACCACGCCGGGACGAGGACCTGGCTACGCTGCTCGCCCGCCTGCTGGCCCAAGTCCCCGACCGGACCCAGAAGGACCTGGCGATGGAGGCCGGCATCTCCTACCCGACGCTGAACGCCTGGGTGAACCGGACCCGGGGCACCTCGCGCATCGAACCGGAGAAGCTGCGGGCCATGGTCGAGGTGTTCCGGCGCTGGGGCGTGCGGACGACACCCAAGGAGTTCTTCGAGGCGGCCGGCCGGCCCGTGCCGGGCCCGAGCGAGGACGAGCGCGAGGCCAGGCTGCTGAAGCTCTACCGGCAATTGCCGGAGGCACGCCAGCGCGCACTTCTCAAGGATGCCGAGGCCATGCTCCAGGTCAGCCGCATCGTGTGAGCTCAGCCATGCCCTCCCGGCGAATATGACGAAACGCCCCCCGAGCCCCACCGTCACCGGTACCATCAGTCAGCCGCTGACCTCCCGGAGCGGATCACTCATGCCGTAGTGCATCCCTGGGGAGACAGTTGTGTGCATCCATATTTTCCTGACGGACGGCCTGCCTGGTCCCGCCGTCTGGGACCCGGATGAAGTCGGGATCCGCGTCGCCAGAGACGCTCCCGTACGTGACGTGATCCGGGAGTTGCGAGACATCCTGGTGATCGACCTCGGCGCCCCCGCCTCTCGGAGTGGACAGCTCCGCTGCTTCTGCGGAATGCGGGTGGAGCTGCCGGACGAACTGCTTCCCTGTGCCCCGGCCGCAGAGGCCGGCTGACTCTTCAGGGACAGCGCACCTCCGCCGAACAGCGAGGCCGTTCCCGCCCGGGGCGGGAACGGCCATCACCGGAAGTCGCCGGGAAACCGGCGCGGCTACGCGCTCAGGCGCGCGATGGCCTCCTCGACCGTCAGTTCCTCGCGCTCGCCCGTGCGGCGGTCCTTCAGCTCGACCACACCCTCGGCCGCGCGGCGGCCCGCCACCAGGATCTTCGGAACCCCGATGAGTTCCGAGTCCGTGAACTTCACGCCCGGGGACACCCCGGCGCGGTCGTCGCACAGGACCCGAAGGCCCTTCGCGGCGAGCTTCTCGGCGACGTCGAGCGCGAGTTCGGTCTGCAGGGCCTTGCCGGCGGCGACCACGTGGACGTCGGCCGGGGCGATCTCGGCGGGCCAGCACAGGCCCTTGTCGTCGGCGGTCTGCTCGGCCAGGGCCGCGACCGCGCGTGAGACACCGACGCCGTAGGAGCCCATGGTGACGCGGACCGGCTTGCCGTTCTGGCCGAGAACGTCGAGCTTGAGGGCGTCCGCGTACTTGCGGCCGAGCTGGAAGATGTGGCCGATCTCGATGGCGCGGTCCAGCCTGAGGCCGGTGCCGCACTTCGGGCAGGGGTCGCCCTCCTGGACGACCACGACGTCGACGTACTCCTCGACCTCGAAGTCACGGCCCGCGACGACGTTCCTCGCGTGCATGCCCTCCTTGTTGGCGCCCGTGATCCAGGAGGTGCCGGGGGCCACCCGCGGGTCGGCGAGGTACTTGACCTTCTCGCCCAGGCCCTGCGGGCCGACGTAGCCGCGGACCAGGTCCCGGTGCTCGGCGAAGTCCTCCTCGGTGACCATCTCGACGGTCGCCGGGGCGAAGTGGGCCTCGACCTTGTCCATGTCGACCTCGCGGTCGCCGGGGACACCCACGGCCACGATCTCTCCGTCGACCTTGACCAGGAGGTTCTTCAGGGTGTCGGAGGCCTGGACGCCGAGGTGGGCGGCGAGGGTCTCGATGGTCGGGGTGTCCGGGGTCGGGATCTCCTCGAGCGCGGGCACGCCCTCGGCGTCCACCGGCTTCAGCCCGTAGGTGATCGCCTCGGTGTTGGCCGCGAAGTCGCAGTTCGGGCAGTCCGCGAAGGTGTCCTCGCCGGCCTCGGCCGGGGCCAGGAACTCCTCCGACTTCGAGCCGCCCATCGCACCGGCGGTCGCGGCGCAGATGCGGTAGTCGAGGCCGAGGCGCTCGAAGATCCGCTGGTAGGCCTGGCGGTGCAGGGCGTAGGACTGGGCGAGGCCCTCGTCCTCGGTGTCGAAGGAGTAGGAGTCCTTCATCAGGAACTCCCGGCCGCGCAGGATGCCGGCCCGCGGACGGGCCTCGTCGCGGTACTTGTGCTGGATCTGGTAGAGGATGACCGGCAGGTCCTTGTAGGAGGACGCCTGGTCCTTCACCAGCAGGGTGAAGATCTCCTCGTGGGTCGGGCCGAGCAGGTAGTCGCCGCCCTTGCGGTCCTTGAGGCGGAACAGCTCCTGGCCGTACTCGTCCCAGCGGCCCGTCGCGTCGTACGGCTCACGCGGCAGCAGCGCGGGGAGCAGCACCTCCTGGGCGCCGATGGCGTCCATCTCCTCGCGGACGACGCGCTCGACGTTGGCGAGGACCCGCTTGCCGAGGGGCAGCCAGGACCAGATGCCGGCGGCCGTGCGGCGGACGTAGCCGGCGCGGACGAGCAGCTTGTGGCTGAGGACCTCGGCGTCCGCCGGGTCGTCGCGCAGCGTCTTCGCCATCAACTGGGACATGCGCTGGACCGGTGCGTTCGCCATGGGTGTCGTACTCCTGCTGCGTGAAGGTGTTGGCAGGAGGTTATCCGGGTGGTGCCGGGCGGTGGAAATCGGTTAGTGGCGGCGCAGCGGCAGCGGGGCGCCCATCACGGCGTACGGCATGGGGGCGCTGGGGAAGAGGACCTGGCGGGCGAGGTCCTGGTAGCCGAGGGAGCGGTAGAGGCCGCGGGCGGGGCTCTCGGTGTCGATCGCGGAGAGGATCGAGCGGGGTTCGCCGGCGCCGTCGGTGATGGCGGTGATGAGGGCCCGGCCGATACCGCGGTTCTGGTGGCCGGGGTGGACGTGCAGTTCGGTGATGACGAAGGAGTCGTCGAGCCAGAGGTCGTTGCCCTGGGCGCGGAGGTAGGGCTCGACGACGGTGGACCACCAGTGGGCGCGGTCGTTGGGCATGCCGTAGACGAATCCGACGAGCCGTCCCTCCGCGGTGGCTCCGAGAGCGCGGGCACCGGCGTAGGTCATGTGCCGCAGCACGATCTGACGGCGTACGGCGACCTCGTCGGCGCCCAGTCCGAACGCGACGGCCTGGACGGCCAGGGCCTCGTCGACGTGGGCTGACAGGTCCAGGGGGCCGATGACGAGATCCATGCCGGGAGGGTACAGCGGGGTGCCTCCCACGGGCTCAGAACAGGACGCTCATGAAGGCGCCGACCTCTTCGAAGCCGACCCTGGTGTACGTCCTTCTCGCCGCGGTGTTGAAGTCGTTGACGTAGAGGCTCACGACCGGGGCGACATCGGCGAGGGCGTAGCGCAGTACGGCGGCCATGGCGGGGGCGGCGATGCCCCGGCCGCGGTACTCGGGGGCGACCCAGACGCCCTGGATCTGGCAGGCGCGTTCGGTGGCGGCGCCGATCTCCGCCTTGAAGACGACCTTGCCATGGGCGTCGAGGCGGGCGAAGGAGCGGCCGGAGCCGACGAGTTCGGCGACCCGGGCCTGGTAGAGGAGCCCGCCGTCACCGGCCATCGGGGAGACCCCGACCTCCTCGGTGAACATCGCCACGCAGGCCGGCATGATCGTGTCCATCTCGTCCTTGCGGATACGACGGACCAGCGGGTCGGGGGCGATGGCCTCGGGCATCCGGTCGGTGACCATCAGCGGCTGACGGGAGCGGACGTCCCGGGCCGGGCCCCAGCTGGGTTCGAGTAGCCGCCACAGCTGGGCGGTGGACTCGGCGGGGCCGACGATCGAGGAGCACCGGCGCCCGGCCCGCCGGGCACGGTCGGCGAAGGCGCGCACGGCTCGGGGGCCGGCGCAGATGGGGACGAGGTTGGCGCCGGCGTAGCAGAGGGACGTCAGCATGCCGTCCTCGTACCAGCCCCACATCTCGCCGCCCAGGCGCCAGGGGTCGAGCCCGGCCACCTGGACGCGAGAGGTCACGAAGGCGTTCGCGACCGGCTCGCGGTCCAGCACGACGAGCGCTGCGTCCAGGTCGCTCGGTTCGAGGACCCGGGATGTGGTCTGGGTCAACAACTGCGGGGCCTCACACTCAGGACTGCTGATCTCCGAACTGTACCTGTCGGAGTTGTGAAGTGCCGCCCCGCTGAACGCGTGCGCTGATACAGCGGCCCCCGGCCGGTCAGCCCGCCACCGAGACCGACGGCTCGCCCGAGGTCACGCCGTCCGCCTCCATCTGCTCGGCCAGCTTCATGGCCTCCTCGATGAGCGTCTCGACGATCTTGGACTCGGGGACCGTCTTGATGACCTCGCCCTTGACGAAGATCTGGCCCTTGCCGTTGCCGGACGCGACGCCGAGGTCGGCCTCGCGGGCCTCGCCCGGGCCGTTCACGACACAGCCCATGACCGCGACCCGCAGCGGGACCTCCATGCCGGTGAGGCCGGCAGTGACCTCTTCCGCCAGCTTGTACACGTCCACCTGGGCACGGCCGCAGGACGGGCAGGACACGATCTCCAGGCCGCGCTGCTTGAGGTTCAGCGACTCCAGGATCTGGATGCCGACCTTGACCTCCTCGGCCGGCGGCGCCGACAGGGAGACGCGGATCGTGTCGCCGATGCCCTGGGAGAGCAGGGCGCCGAACGCCACCGCGCTCTTGATCGTGCCCTGGAAGGCCGGGCCTGCCTCCGTGACGCCGAGGTGGAGGGGGTAGTCGCACTGGGCGGCGAGCTGCTTGTACGCCTCGATCATGATGACCGGGTCGTTGTGCTTCACCGAGATCTTGATGTCCCGGAAGTCGTGCTCCTCGAAGAGCGAGGCTTCCCACAGGGCCGACTCGACGAGCGCCTCGGGGGTCGCCTTGCCGTACTTCTGGAGCAGTCGCCGGTCCAGCGAGCCCGCGTTCACACCGATGCGGATCGGCGTGCCGTGGTCCTTCGCCGCCTTCGCGATCTCCTTGACCTTGTCGTCGAACTGCTTGATGTTGCCGGGGTTCACCCGGACCGCCGCGCAGCCCGCCTCGATCGCCGCGAAGACGTACTTGGGCTGGAAGTGGATGTCGGCGATCACCGGGATCTGGGACTTGCGGGCGATCGTCGACAGGGCGTCCGCGTCGTCCTGCGTCGGGCAGGCGACCCGGACGATCTGGCAGCCGGACGCCGTCAGCTCGGCGATCTGCTGGAGGGTGGCGCCGATGTCGGACGTACGGGTCGTGGTCATCGACTGGACGGAGACCGGGGCGTCGCCGCCCACCGCGACCGTGCCCACCTGGATCTGCCGGCTCTTCCGACGCTCGGCAACCCTGGTCGGAACGGACGGCATGCCGAGAGAAATCGCAGTCATCTGCTGTGCAACCCCAAGTCGTGGATCAAGGTCCGGTCCCGTCAGCGGCGGGCTCCAGGCTTCGAGATTACGGCACCGGCGATCGTCGAAGCACATCCCGTCGGCAAACCCACCAATAGCGTGACGGCCGGGAACCCAGGGTCCCCGGCCGCGGCGAACGCCGTACGACTAGGAGATTCTCACCGGGTTAACCACGTCCGCGATCAGCACCAGCAACGTGAAGCAGACGAAGATCCCGGCCACCACGTAGGCCACCGGCATCAGCTTCGCCACATCGAACGGGCCCGGGTCGGGACGGCGCAGCACCTTGGCGATGTTCCGGCGCAGCGACTCCCACATCGCGCCGGCGATATGGCCGCCGTCGAGCGGCAGCAGCGGGAGCATGTTGAACAGGAACAGGGAGAGGTTGAAGCCCGCGACGAGCATCACCGCCATCGCCAGCTGCTGTGAGGCGGGGATGTCGAGGGTGAAGATCTCGCCGCCCACCCGGGCAGCGCCGACCACGCCCATCGGTGAGTCCGCCTCCCGCTCCCCGTCGCCGAAGGCCGCGTCCCACAGGGCCGGGATCTTGCCGGGCAGGGCCGCGAGGGAGTCGACGGCGTCGCCCACCCGGTCGCCCATCCAGGTCACGGAGTCCCCGAAGTCCTGCTTGACGATGCCGGTGGCGGCGCTGAAGCCGAGGAAGCCGGCGGTGACGTACTCGCCCTGGACGATCTGGCCGCTGGAGTCCTTCTTGGCGACCTGGTTGGTGGCGATCTTCGCCGTGAGGGTGACCTGCTCGCCGCCCCGCTCGACGACGATCGGCACCTGCTTGCCGGGGTTGGCGCGGATCAGGTCGGAGAGCTTGTTCCAGTCGTCGGTGCGGACGCCGTCGAAGGAGACGATCTTGTCGCCGGCCTTCAGGCCCGCCGCGGCGGCCGGGGAGGCGGGGTCGGACTTCTGGCACTTGTCGCGGTTCTCGCTCTGCGCGATCACGCACTGGGAGACCGAGCTGACGCTGGTGGTCTGCTGGGAGATGCCGAAGCCCATCAGCACGGTGAGGAACAGGCCGATGGCGAGGACCAGGTTCATGAACGGGCCCGCGAACATCACGATGACCCGCTTCCACGGCTTGCGCGTGTAGAAGAGGCGGGTCTCGTCACCCGGCTTGAGCTCCTCGAACGCGGCCTCGCGGGCGTCCTCGATCATGCCGCGCCAGGGCGAGGTGGAGCGGGCCTCGAGCCGGCCGTCGGGACCGGGCGGGAACATGCCGATCATGCGGATGTAGCCGCCGAAGGGGATGGCCTTGACGCCGTACTCCGTCTCGCCCTTCTTGCGCGACCAGAGGGTCGGGCCGAAGCCGACCATGTACTGGGGCACGCGGATGCCGAAGAGCTTGGCGGTGGACAGGTGCCCCAGCTCGTGCCACGCGATCGAGAACAGCAGCCCGACGGCGAAGACCACTATGCCGAGGATGAACATCAAGGTCGTCATGCACGGGCCTCCGCCGTCTGTGCCGCCAGTTCCCGGGCCCGGGTGCGCGCCCAGGTCTCCGCTTCGAGGACGTCCGCGACGGTGAGTGAGGTTCCCGTCACCGGGGTGCCGTGCTCCTGGACCACCCGGGTCACGGTCTCCATGATGCCGTTGAACGGCAGCGCGCCGGACCGGAAGGCCTCCACGCACTCCTCGTTGGCGGCATTGAACACCGCCGGGGCCGTGCCCGCGAGCTCGCCCACGTGCCGCGCGAGGTTCACCGAGGGGAACGCCTCGTTGTCGAGCGGGAAGAACTCCCACGTCGAGGCCCTGCTCCAGTCGAAGGCGGGCGCCGCGTCCGGGACGCGCTCGGGCCAGCCCAGACCGATGGCGATCGGCCCGCGCATGTCGGGGGGCGTCGCCTGGGCCATCGTGGATCCGTCCGTGAACTCGACCATCGAGTGGACATACGACTGGGGATGCACGACCACCTCAATGCGGTCGAAGGGAATGTCGTAGAGGAGGTGCGCCTCGATGACCTCCAGGCCCTTGTTGACGAGGGTCGCGGAGTTGATCGTGATCACCGGGCCCATGGCCCAGGTGGGGTGGGCGAGGGCGTCCTCGACGGTGACGTGCGCCAGCTGTTCCTTCGTACGGCCGCGGAAGGGGCCGCCGGAGGCGGTCACGACGAGTTTGCGGACGTCCGCGCGCGTGCCCGCCGCCAGCGCCTGGAACAGCGCAGCGTGCTCGGAGTCGACCGGGATGATCTGGCCCGGCTTGGCGAGGGCCTTGACCAGCGGGCCGCCCACGATGAGCGACTCCTTGTTGGCGAGCGCGAGGGTGCGGCCCGCCTCCAGGGCGGCGAGGGTCGGGGCGAGGCCGATGGAGCCGGTGATGCCGTTCAGCACGGTGTGGCAGTCGGAGGCGGCGACCTGGGTGGCCGCGTCGGGCCCGGCGAGGATCTCGGGCAGCGGCTCTCCCGCGCCGTACAGACCGCCGAGCGCCTCGCGCAGCTGCGGTACGACGTCTTCGCGGGCGACGGCGACCGTGCGGACCTTCAGCCGGTGGGCCTGCTCGGCGAGGAGGGCGACGCGGCCGCCGTTGGCGGAGAGCGCGGTGACCCGGAAACGGCCGGGGTTGCGCAGCACGAGGTCGATGGCCTGGGTGCCGATCGACCCGGTGGAGCCGAGGATCACCACGTCCTTGGGACCGTCTCCCGCGACGGGGTCGTAGACCAGGTGCGGGTCGGCGAGGGCGCGGGCCGGAAGCCCCGTCGTCCGCCCGGAGGGCGGGCCCTGCGGCGCCAGGTGCGTGCTCTCGGCGTGCCGGGCGCTGACCCTCGTACTGGATGTACTCGGGTCAGCGCCCGGTGCGGCGAGAGTGCGTGCATGGCGTCGCGGGGCAGACGGGGCTTCCGGCCCGCGCCCTCGTGGGGCTGGAGAGTCGCTCATGACCCCATTGTTGCCGCAATGGATGTCGGGAAGGACAGGGCGTCCCCCTCGCGGCGGAGGCGAGGGGAACAGCCTGTCGGTCGCCGGTCAGCGGATCGGGCGGTGGACGTTCTCCCGTTCGCTCGGGCCGGGGGTCGCGTCGGCGATCCAGGGGCCGTCGCCGGAGGGGTCGACGATGCCCTCCTCCAGCCAGGTGTAGGTGCCGGACATGACGCCCTTGACAACCTTGCCGTCGAGCTCGTCGGTGTTGCTCCACAGGCGGCCGAAGAGCTCCTCGACGCGCAGCCGGGACTGCCGGCAGAAGGCGTCGGCGAGCTGGTAGGCCTCGCGGCCGTGCTCGCCCTGCGAGCGCAGGTGCTCGGCGCGGACGACGACCGCGCTCATCGCGAACAGTTCCGCGCCGATGTCGACGATCCGGCCCAGGAAGCCCTGCTTGCTCTCCATCCGGCCCTGCCAGCGGGACATGGCGTAGAAGGTGGAGCGGGCGAGCTTGCGGGAGGTCCGCTCGACGTAGCGGAGGTGCGTGGAGAGGTCGACTCCGTGCTTGAAGTCGCCGTACGAGTAAGGCAGTTGCCCCTGGCCCGCGACCAGCTTCGGCAGCCACTTGGCGTAGAAGACGCCCGCGTTCGCGCCCGCCTTCGCCTTGTCCTGGAGGGACTTGTCGGGGTCGATGAGGTCGCCGGCGACCGAGAGGTGGGCGTCGACGGCCTCGCGGGCGATCAGGAGATGCATGATCTCCGTCGAGCCCTCGAAGATGCGGTTGATGCGCAGATCGCGCAGGATCTGCTCGGCGGGGACCGCCTTCTCGCCGCGCGCCCCGAGCGACTCGGCCGTCTCGAAGCCGCGCCCGCCGCGGATCTGGACGAGTTCGTCGGCCATCAGCCAGGCCATCTCGGAGGCGTACAGCTTGGCGAGGGCGCCCTCGATCCGGATGTCGTTGCGGTCCTCGTCGGCCATCTGCGAGGACAGGTCGAGGACGGCCTCCAGGGCGAAGGTGGTCGCCGCGATGAAGGAGATCTTGGAGCCGACGGCCTCGTGGCGGGCGAGCGGCTTGCCCCACTGCTCGCGCGCCGCCGACCACTCACGGGCGATCTTCAGACACCACTTGCCCGCCGCCACGCAGGACGCGGGCAGTGACAGACGCCCGGTGTTCAGCGTGGTGAGCGCGATCTTCAGGCCCGCGCCCTCCGGGCCGATGCGGTTGGCCGCCGGGACCCGGACCTGGTGGAAGCGGGTGACGCCGTTCTCGATGCCGCGCAGGCCCATGAAGGCGTTGCGGTGCTCGACGGTGATGCCGGGCGAGTTGGTCTCCACCACGAAGGCCGTGATGCCGCCCTTGTGGCCCTCGGACTTCGGCACCCGGGCCATGACGACGAGGAGGTCGGCGACCACTCCGTTGGTGGTCCACAGTTTCACTCCGTCGAGGACGTAGTCGTCCCCGTCCGGCACCGCGGAGGCGGCGAGGCGGGCCGGGTCCGAGCCGACGTCCGGCTCCGTGAGCAGGAAGGCGGAGATGTCGGTGCGGGCGCAGCGCGGCAGGAACCGCTCCTTCTGCTCGTCGGTGCCGAACAGCTTGAGCGGCTGGGGGACGCCGATCGACTGATGGGCGGAGAGCAGCACGCCGATCGCGGGCGAGGCGGAGCCGGCCAGGGAGAGCGCCTTGTTGTAGTACACCTGGGTGAGGCCGAGGCCGCCGTACTTGGTGTCGATCTTCATGCCGAAGGCGCCGAGTTCCTTGAGGCCGGCCACGACCTCGTCGGGGATGCGGGCCTCGCGCTCGATCAGGGCGCCGTCGACCTTCGTCTCGACGAAGTCGCGCAGTTTGGCGAGGAACTCCTCACCGCGCTGGGCGGCCTCGTCGGTCGGCATGGGGTGGGGATGGATGAGGTCGAGGCGGAAGCGGCCGAGGAACAGCTCCTTGGCGAAGCTCGGCTTGCGCCAGTCCTGCTCACGGGCCGCCTCCGCCACCTGGCGGGCCTCACGTTCGGTGACGGTGGGTTTGACGGGTGTTGCGGACATGAGGACCACCTCGCCGCGAATCGGGATCATGGGCCGTTTGGTTACCGACGGGTTCTACCCGATCGTATGTACCCGATTCCGGGCGACCCCACCACCCCTTGGGGCCTGGCATCACCCTCCCGTCTGCCTGGCGGCGTCTGGCACGCCCGTTCAGCCGAGGCTCACGCCGCCGTACTTGGTGCCGAGCGGTCGGGGCTGCGGGGCCCGCGGTGTTGCGTCGGGGGTCCTTCCGGGGGACGGTGCGGGTACGTCCCTTCGGTGGCCGCGGGCGGCGCGGAGGTTGCCGTATCCGGGGAGATTGATTGTCGAAGCGCTTCGACAGCCTATGGACACCCACTCCCGCTACAGCTACTGTCGAACCACCCTCACCCGCCCCTGTTCATCGTGCGCTCTGTCGAAGCGCTTCACAAAGCTTGGAGAGCGGATGGTCACCCTCGCCGAGGTCGCCCAGCACGCCGGAGTCTCGGCGAGCACGGTGAGCTATGTCCTCAGCGGCAAGCGGTCCATCTCCCAGTCCACCCGGCAGCGGGTCGAGCAGAGCATCCGCGTGCTCGGCTACCACCCGAACGCGGGGGCCCGGGCGCTGGCCAGCAGCCGGTCGAACATCATCGCGCTGATGATCCCGCTGCGCACCGACATGTACGTGCCGGTGATGATGGAGATCGCCATCGCGGTGGCCACGACCGCGCGCACGCACGGCTACGACGTCCTGCTGCTCACCGGCGAGGAGGGCCCCGACGCCGTGCGCCGGGTCACCGGCAGCGGGCTGGCCGACGCGATGATCCTGATGGACGTCGAACTCGACGACGAGCGGCTGCCGTTGCTGCGCGACACCGACCAGCCCTCCGTGCTCATCGGACTGCCCGCCGACACCTCCGGGCTGACCTGCGTCGACCTTGACTTCCGGGCCACCGGCGCACTGTGTCTGGAGCATCTGGCGACACTCGGGCACCGGGACGTCGCCGTCATCGGCGAGGCCCCCGCGGTCTACGAACGGCACACCGGCTTCGCCGAGCGCACCCTCGACGGCCTGCGTACGCGCGCCCAGGAGCTGGGCGTACGGCTGCTGCACCGGCCGTGCGAGGGCGGCTACGACGCCATGGCCGTCACCCTGGCCCGCGTCTTCGACGAACGCCCGGCCACCACCGGATTCGTCGTGCAGAACGAGTCGGCGGTGGAGCCGCTGCTCGCGCTGCTGCGCCAGCAGGGCCGTGCCGTGCCCGAGGACGTGTCGGTGGTCGCGATCTGCCCCGACCAGGTCGCCACCCAGGCATCGGTGCGGCTGACGTCCGTCTCCATCCCGGCCCAGGAGATGGGACGGCACGCCGTGGAACACCTGGTCGCCAAGCTGGACGGGCGGGGCGAGGCCGACGTCGTGCTCATCGCACCCGAGTTGACGGTCCGGGCGAGCTCGGGACCGGCCGCTTCCTGATCAGTACGTCCCCGTGCGGCCCCTGCGGGGGCGGCTTCCCCCTGTCATCGTTCAGGAGTACGCCTCGTGAATCAGCCTGCCGAAACCCAGCCCAAGGTCAGCCTGGCGCAGTCCTCCCCCACCGTCGGCACGTTCCGCGAGCGGGACGGGGCGCTGGAGTGGAGCGGGCGGCAGGAGACCGTCCGCGTCGAACCCTGGGGGCCGGACGCGGTGCGGGTGCGGGCCCGGCTCGGCGGTCCGGTCCTCGACGGCCTGCCGGGGGCCCTGCTGGACGAGGCTCCCGCCACTTCCTCCACGGTCAAGATCGAGGACGGCCGGGCTCGGCTGACCGTCGGATCGCTGACCGTTGACATCGATGCCGAGGGCCAGATCCGCTTCCTGCGCACGGGGGACGGCGGGGAACTGCTCGCCGAGGAGCGCGCGCACTTCTGGTGGCCGGGCCCGCGGCTGTATACGGCGGTCGGGGGCGGCCACCACCGCCTGGAGCAGCGCTTCGCCGCCTACGACGACGAGAAGCTGTACGGCCTCGGCCAGCACCAGCACGGCCGCCTGGACCAGAAGGGCCTGGTGCTGGACCTGGTCCAGCGCAACGCCGAGGTCGGCATCCCGGTGCTCGTCTCCAGCCGCGGCTACACGCTGCTGTGGAACAACCCGGCGATCGGCCGGGTGGAGCTGGCGCACAACGGCACGCGCTGGGTGGCGGACGCGGCCCGGCAGATCGACTACTGGATCACCGCGGGCGACCCGGCCGACGCCCAGCGCCGGTACAGCGCGGTGACCGGCCGTACGCCGATGCTGCCCGCGTGGGCGGCGGGCTTCTGGCAGTGCAAGCTGCGCTACCGCACCCAGGACGAACTCCTCGCCGTGGCCCGGGAGTACAAGCGGCGGGGACTGCCCCTGGACGCGATCGTCTGCGACTTCTTCCACTGGACGCACCTCGGCGAGTGGAAGTTCGACCCGAAGGAGTGGCCCGACCCGGCGGCGATGGTCCGGGAGCTGGCCGAGCTGGGCGTCAAGCTGGTGGTCAGCGTCTGGCCCTCGGTGTCCCCGCTGTCCGAGAACCACGCGCTGATGGAGCAGCGCGGCCACTTCATCGGCACCCAGTACGGCCCGATGGCGCACGCCGACTGGCCGGACAAGGAGGTCGCCTCCACCGTCCAGGTCGCCTTCTACGACGCCACGAACCCCGAGGCCCGGGAGTTCGTGTGGTCCCGGATCAAGGCCAACTACCTGGACCCGTACGGCATCACCGCCTTCTGGCTGGACGCCTGCGAGCCGGAGCTGAAGCCCGGCTTCCCGGAGAACCTGCGGTACTGGGCGGGCCCGGGCCTGGAGGTCGGCAACCTCTACCCGGCGGAGAACTCCCGCACCTTCCACGAAGGCCTGACCGCGGCGGGCGAGACCGAGGTCGTGACCCTGAACCGCTCGGCGTGGGCGGGCAGTCAGCGCTACGGCGCCGCCCTGTGGTCCGGTGACATCGGGACCGACTTCCCGACCCTGCGCCGCCAGATCGCGGCGGGCCTCAACACCGCGCTCTCCGGCATCCCCTGGTGGAACACCGACATCGGCGGCTTCCACGGCGGCGACCCCGAGGACCCCGCCTACCGCGAGGTCATGGTCCGCTGGTTCCAGTTCGGCGCGCTGTCCCCCTTGATGCGCCTGCACGGCTTCCGCGACCCCGGTATGCCGCTGGGCCCGGACATGACCGGCGGCCCCAACGAGGTCTGGTCGTACGGCGAGGAGGCCGGCGCGATCCTGGAGCGGTATCTGCGGCTGCGCGAGCGGCTGAAGCCGTATGTGCTCGGGGTTATGCGGGAGGCGCACGAGGAGGGGCTGCCGGTGATGCGGCCGCTGTTCCTGGAGTTCCCCGAGGACCCGGCGTGCTGGTCGGTCGACGACGCCTATCTCTTCGGCCGGGATCTGCTGGTCGCGCCGGTGCTGACGGCGGGGGCCACGGCCCGGACGGCGTATCTCCCGGCGGGCGCGCGCTGGACGGACGCGTGGACCGGGCAGACGTACGAGGGCGGTGCCCGCGTGACGGTCGACGCGCCGCTGGACCGGATCCCGCTGTTCCTGCGGGACGAAGCGCGGCTGCCGATCGCGGAATGACGTGTGCGGCCGGTCCCGCGGGGGAGGGACCGGCCGCACCTCACCCGGTCAACTGCTGCTGACCGTGAGGTTGTTGGTGACGAAGTCCAGGCCGCCGGAGGACGAGGTGATCTCGTAGCCGAACTGGACGTCCCCGATCGTCTCGCTGCTGGACATCCAGCCCTTGGTGCTCGAGATCCAGGTGAGGATCGGCTTGATGTTCACCGTGCCGGAGCTGGAGTCCGAGGTCCGCAGGAACGAGAAGACCTCGTTGGCGCCGTTGTTGCCCTTGTACACGTTCCAGGTGTGCCCGCCGAGCGTCACCGAGCCCTGGGAGGTGCCGAGCGGGCCCACGGCGCCGTTGTAGTTGACCCACAGCATGATCTCGTAGTCGTAGTCCGTGTCCCAGATGTCGTACGACGTGTTGTAGGCGCCGGACGACGGGACGGTGACGTTGTAGCTGCTGGTCAGCGAGGCGAGGGAGGTGATCGTCTTGTTGACCACCTTCTTGCTGTTCGGGTACGACTTGATGCCGCCGGTGTTGGGGTGGTTGGCCCAGACGCCCCAGTTGGTCCCGGAGTTGGCCCAGACGCACTGGCTGCCCGCGCCGGAGCCCCAGATGTTGTTGTAGAGCGTGTAGCCGTTCAGGGTCGTGTTGCCCCACTGGTCGCAAGAGCTCCAGACGGCGGCGTGGGCGGGAGCGGAGGCGAGGCCGACGGTGGCGCCCAGGGCGAGCGCCGGGGCCAGTACGGCCATGGTGAGTTTGCGGAGCGTGCGGGTTGCCATTATTTTCCCCTTCCGGCCGGGAAGTACCCCGACCCGTGCTACTTTCGTTTCATCCCGTAAGGGATCGGTTCGGGCTGGACCGCGACCTCCGGGTCGGAAGCGCCCTCCTTGCGGAGGGAAGCGGAGTCACGGTGTCCCTTCCATGGAGCAAGGGACCTTCGGGGATGTCATGTCCCCAGAGCGAGGACGCTCTCTTCTCCGGCGACCAGGTCGATTGACAGGGCGCCGGAGGAAGTCCGGAGTTCTATGCGGTGGCTACGGGTGGGGCGTAGCACGGCGGTCTGCTGCTGCGGGCTCCAGGTGAGGTCGAGCTCCGCTCCGAACCGGGTGCGAATGCCTCGTAGTTCGCCCTTGGGGTACGCCGCCGGAACCGCCGCCAGCAGGACCAGGCGGTCCGGTGTGGACTGCACCAGCGTCTCGATCAGCACCGCGGGCAGGGCGTGGGCCGCGTCCGCGTTGTAGACGTCGCGGTTCGGGTAGTGCGCGCTCATCAGCGAGGCGTGGAAGAAGTCGCCGTCCAGGACCTGGCCGAGGGCGTGGGCGACGCGTTCGCCGTCGCGCAGGCGGGCCGCGACCAGGGCGTGGTGCAGGTGGCCATGGGCGGAGTCGTTCTCGGCGCCGCGCAGTTCGAGGGCGCGGTGGGCGGCGCGGGCGAGTCCGGGGGTGTCGTAGGGGTTGATCGCGTCGAGGGGCCAGACGCCGTAGAGGTGGCTCAGGTGCCGGTGGTCGTAGCTGTCCTCCAGGCCTGGCCAGGCCCATTCGGCGAGGGCGCCCTGGTCGTTGACGCGGTGCGGGGGAAGCCGGTCGGCGAGGGCTCGCCAGCGGTGTGCGTGCTCGGGGTGGTAGTCGGCGGCGGTGCGCAGGGCGTGCCGGGCCGCGTCGAGGTCCATGGCGGCGTTGAGGGTCCCCCAGCTCGCGTTGGCGGGACGGTTCTCGGGCGAGTAGGAGGGGACGACGACCGGCCGGCCCTGATCGTCGGTGCGGATGAGGAAGTCCTCGTAGAACCGGGCGACTTCGGCGAGCCACGCGCCGGTCTCGGGGTCCCGCGCGCCGCGTGTCTCGTCGTGGTCGACGAGGGGCTTGAGCAGCCAGTCGGCGCCCGCGGTCCACAGGTGGAGGGGGTACTCGCGGCTGTAGTGGCAGGTGTGGCCGGACTCGCCGTCGGTGTGCGCCGGCGCGACGACGCCCCGGGCGCCGAAGATCGCGCGAGCGTTCTCCCGCCAGTGCGGCAGCTGGCGCCGGATCAGAGCCGCCTGGGCCTCGGTGACCTCGGGGAGCGCCCCGGCGACGGCGGAGGCGGTCTGGAGGTTGAGGTTGGCGTCGGTGGTGAAGGCGCCGGACCAGGCGGTGTCCCAGTCGCCGGTCCACAGGCCCACCAGGCGGGGCGGGCACAGGCCGCTGCTGGACAGCAGGTGGTAGCGGCCGGCCGCGAAGAGACGCTCCAGCAGGGCCGCGCTCCGGGTCCGCTCGAGCAGTTCCGAGCCGGGGAGGGCGCGCTCGTCCGGGTCGGCGGCGAGGTCGAGGGTGACGCGTTCGTATGCGGGCCGGTGCAGGTCGGTGTGCCGGGCCAGGAGGGCGTCGTACGGCTGTTCGGCGTCGGGGAGCAGTGCGCGCAGGGCGCGGCCCTCCTGGAGGACGTCGATCTCCCCGGTGTGCCGTCGGACCCGGGTGAGCAGCAGTACGGAGGCGGTGCCCTCGACCCGGAGGCCGGGCGGCACGAGCGAGGGGGTGCCCTGGTCGACGACGACGAGGGTGACGCCGGTGTACGCGCGCTCGCTGTCCGGGTAGCGGGCGCGCAGGCCGAGCAGGGCGCCGTCGGGGGTGAGCAGCGCGCTGTGGCCGACGCCCAGGCGGTCGGGGGCGCCGGGGAGGCGGTGGTCGAGGGAGATGTCGAGGCGCGGGCCCGCCGTGGTGACCCGCTGGACGATCACGTCGTCCGCGCGGGAGACGAAGACGCGGCTGGTCCAGTCGGCGCACTCGGCGGTCGTCTCGCCGGTGGTGAAGTCGACGCGGCGCCGGTAGCCGTGGCTCTCGCCGGGCGGCCTGCGCAGCCGGGTCCGGAAGGCCGGGTGGAAGGGCTGCACCCACTGCAGGGGGCGGCCGTCGGTGAAGTCCTCGGCGGCGGTGGCGTCACCGGCGAGCAACCGGTCCTGAACCTCGCGGAGTTGGGCGGCCAGTTCCGGGGGGCGGGCGTGCTCGCTGCCGTTGGGGCGGACGAGGGTGTGCTGGGTGACGATGACACGGTCATCGTTCGGATCGCCGAACACAAGGGCGCCGTGGTGGCCGTTGCCGCTGAGAAAGGCGTCCTCCCAGCGGGCGGCCGGGGCGGGTTCCCAGGTGCCCTCAGCCCTTGACGGCACCGGTCAGCATGCCCTTCTTGAAGTGGCGCTGGACGAAGGGCGACAGCACGGCCACCGGAAGCAACGCCATCACCATGACGGCCATCTGCACGGCGAGTCCCGACAGTTGCCCCGTCTTGATGGCCTGCCCGAGACCCACCGGCGCCTCCTGCTTCTGCACCAGCTGGATCATGACGTTCTGCAGCGGCATCATGTCCTGGTCGTTCAGGTAGAGCGAGGCGTTGAACCACGCACTCCAGTAGCCGACCGCGTAGAACAGCGTGATCACCGCGATGACCGCCCGGGACAGCGGCATGACGATCTGCCACAGGATCCGGAAGTCGCCCGCGCCGTCGATCCGGGCGCTGTCGGTCAGCTCCTGCGAGATCCCCATGAAGAACCCGCGCAGCACCAGGATGTTGAAGACGCTGATGGCGCTCGGCAGGATCAGCGCGAGATAGCTGTCGGTCAGGCCGAGGGTCTGCACCAGCAGATAGGTCGGGATCAGACCGGCGCTGAAGAACATCGTCGCCAGCAGGGTCATCAGGATCCAGCGGTGGCCGAGCGACCCGCTGCGGGACAGCCCGTACGCGCACAGCACGGACACCGTCATCGAGAACGCCGTACCGACCAGGGTGACCAGCACGCTGATGATCGCCGCCCGGGTGACCTGCCCGCCGCTCAGCAGCTCCTGGTAGGCGATGATGGTGAGGTCCTTGGGGAGCATCACCAGACCGCCGGCCTCGTCGATGGTCTCGCGGGAGGAGAGAGAGGTGACGACGACGATCCACAGCGGGAAGAGGATCGCGAGGCAGGCGATCCCCAGCACGAGCGCCTTGCCCGCCAGGCCGACCTTCGTCGGCTCCTCCTCCCAGACGGGCCGGGGCGGGGCGGCCCAGGGACGCCGTACCGGCCGCTCCGCCGGCTTCTCCATGACCGCGGTCATTTCTTGTACACCCCCTGCTCGCCCATCAGATGGGCCACCTTGTTCGCGGCGAGGACGAGTCCGATGCTGATGACGCCCTTGACGAGCCCGGCGGCTGCCGCGTAGCCGAAGTCCTGGTTGCGGACGCCGTTCCACCACACGAAGGTGTCGAGCACTTCCGCCGCGCCCGGCCCCACGGCCTCGCGTTGGAGCAGGATCTGTTCGAAGCCGACGGTCAGCGCGTCGCCGACGCGCAGCACCAGCAGCAGTGCGATGACCGGCCGCAGCGCGGGCAGGGTGACGTGCCACATCCGGCGCCAGCGGTTGGCGCCGTCCATCGCGGCGGCCTCGTACAGATCGGGGCTGACCGCGGCCAGCGCGGCGAGGAAGACGATGATCCCCCAGCCCGCGTCCTTCCACACGGCCTGCGCGGTCACCAGGAACTTGAAGGTGCTCGGGTCGGTCATGATGTCGAGCCCGTCGTACCCGTGGTCCCGCAGCAGCTGGGAGAGCAGCCCGGCGCCGCCGAGCAGTTGCTGGAAGACCGCGATCACCAGCACCCACGAGAAGAAGTGCGGCAGATAGAGCACGGCCTGCGCGATCGCCCGCACCCGGGGCCTGACCACGCTGTTGATGAGCAGCGCCAGCAGGACCGGGATCGGGAAGAACAGCACGAGCTGGAGGAAGAACAGCACCAGCGTGTTCTCGACCGCCTGCCAGAAGGAGGAGTCCTCGAAGATCCGCTGGAAGTTCTCCAGGCCCACCCAGGGGCTGTTCAGGATGGAGACGACGCCGTTCTCGCTGATATACGGGTCGTAGTCCTGGAACGCGACCACATTGCCGAGGATCGGCACGTAGTTGAAGAGCAGGACCAGGACGACGGCAGGCACCGTCATCAGCAGCAGGACGCGGTCGCGTCGGAACCTGTGCCGCAGGCTCGGTCTTCCCGAGGGTGGCTTTCCGCCGGACCCGGTGACGTCGCCGGACGCCACCGGGAGCTTCTCCGTCGTGTCGGCCTCGGCCGTGCTCCGAGGCACCGTGCTGTGGGACACGGCCGTCTCCTTGCTGTGGTGCCCGGTCAGTTGGCCGCGGAGCCGTTCTCGTCGAGGAGCTGCTTGTACCAGTCGCGCAGCTTGTCGCCGCCCTTGCTCTTCCAGTCGGAGACCGCCTGCTGCATGTCGGCGACCTTCTTGCGGCCGCGGACGATGTCGTCCTCCAGCTGCTCGAAGTCGTTGGAGAGGTTGGTGTAGCGGCTCGGCTCGGTGATCTGCATGCCGTAGAAGGAGGACTTCTTGGTGAAGGCGCCCATCCGCTGCTGCCACTCGACCTGGCCCTTGGCGACCTCGGGGAAGTCGGGGTGCGCGATGGTCGCGGCGGGGCTGGCGACCATGACGTAGGCGTTCAGGACTTCGAGGTTGCCCTGGTCGGTCTTGGTGGGGACGCCGTCCTTGACGGTGTAGTGGGTGCCCTCCACGCCGTAGTTGGTCATCATGTACTCCTTGGTGCCGTACGGCGCCGCGGTGACGTTGGCGACGGCGAGCACCTCGCGGACGACCGACTCGGAGGCCTTCTTGTTGACGAAGGCGAAGATCCCGGCGGGCTGTTCGGCCCACATCGTGGGGTTGCCGCCGTCGTGGCCCCAGACGTCCATGCCCCAGATCTTGAAGTCCGGGTTCTGGACGGCCTGTTCGGCGGTACGGCTCCACCACTGGGAGATGTTGTTGGGGTAGATGAGGAACTGGCCCGAGGCGAACTTGGGGCCCGGGTCGGGGGCGTTCTTGCCCATCTCGGAGTCGGGGTGGACGACCCCGGCGGCGAAGAGCTTGCGGGACCACTCCAGCGCCTCGAGGTACCCCTCGGTCTCGATGCGGTTGATCAGCTTGCCGTCGGCCATGTTCCAGCCGAGCGGCTTCTCGCTGCCCGAGAGCACCCCGAAGGCCTGGAAGGCGGTCCACTTCATGTCCAGGCAGGCCCAGCGCTTGGCCTTGGCGTTCGTGATGTCCTTGGCTATGGCCAGGAACTCGTCGCAGGACGTGGGGACTTCGTAGCCCTCCTTGTCGAAGATGTCCTGGCGGTACAGGGGCACGATGCTGGGGGCCCAGGGCGACGGCATCGGCAGGCCGCGCAGCTTGCCGCCGAAGATGGAGCGCTGCCAGGCGTCCGTGGGGATCGCCGCGAGGTTCGGGTACTCCTTGACGGCGTCCCCGGAGAGGTAGGGGCCGAGGTCGGCGAACTTGCTGACGATGGCGCTCGGTATCTTGCCGCCCATGTTCCAGCCGGGGACCACCACGACGTCCGGGATGTCGCTGGAGGCGAGGACCGCGCCGAGCTTCTGGTCGTAGGTGTTGCCGTCCTGGTTCTGCCAGACGACGTCGACGCCGATGAGGTCGTTCATCGCGACGTAGTAGGCGTTGTCGCCCTTGGGCGGGGACCCCCAGAACGGCGACATGACGGTGACCTTGCCGCCCTTGCCGAGCTTCTTGGGCACGGAGGTCTTCAGCGTGGCGAGGTCCAGCTTGCCGGTGAAGCCGACCGCGGAGCCGTTCTTGGCGGCGATGTCCGGCACGACGACATTGCTGGCGACGTACGCCGGCAGGATCTTCTTGGCGTCCTTGCCCGAGGTGGTGCCGTCGCGCGAGCCGCTGTCCGAGCCGCCGCACGCGGCGAGCAGCGGCATTCCTCCCGCCACCGCTGCGGCGGCTGCCGCCGAGGAGGCGAGGAAGCTTCTCCGGCTGGGTGCGGAAGCTGCGGAGGAGGCGTTCGGCGTCATTGCGTCAACCCTTCATGGCGCACCTGGACACCCGGCGGTGGGCCGTCGGCTGCGGTGTCGTAAGTGGAACTGGCCGAGCTGAAGCGGGGCTTCGACGATCCACAGTGTCGAAGCGCTTCGAAGTTGCTGCGAGGTTAAGTGAACACCGGGGGGTGCACAAGGGTCGCTCCCAAGATTCCTCGGAGGTGTGCGCGGACGCCGGGACGCGTGCGCCACTTGAACATGTCGACTCGGAAGCGGTGCACGTCTTGACACCCGGGCCCGCGTCGAATGAGCATCGAAGCGCTTCGAAAGCGTCTCGTCGCTCCATCGCAAGGGGATCCCCACGTGACCGCACCCACGCCGTCCGCGCCACCGTTCCGTGATCCGCGACTGCCGCTCGCGAAGCGCGTCGACGACCTGCTGGCGCGGCTCACCCTCGACGAGAAGACCGCGTTCCTGCACCAGTTCGCCCCCGCCGTCGAGCGGCTCGGCGTGGCCGCCTTCCGCACCGGCCAGGAGGCGCTGCACGGCGTGGCCTGGATGGGCCCGGCGACGGTCTTCCCGCAGGCGGTCGGGCTCGGCGCGACCTGGAACCCCGAGCTGGTGCGCCGAGTCGGCGAGGCTGTGTCCCGGGAGACCCGCGCGATGCGCGCCCGCGACGAGCGCGTCGGCCTGAACGTGTGGTCCCCCACCGTCAACCTGCTGCGCCACCCCCTGTGGGGCCGGGGCGAGGAGGGCTACTCCGAGGACCCGAAGCTGACCTCGGCCATCGCCACCGCCTACACCTGGGGCCTGCGCGGCGACCATCCGGCGTACTGGCGCACCGCGCCGGTGCTCAAGCACTGGCTGGCCCACAACAACGAGACGGACCGCGACACCTCTTCCTCCTCGGTCCGCCCGCGGGTGCTGCACGAGTACGACCTGCGCGCCTTCCGGGAGACGGTGGAGGCGGGCGCGGTGGCCGGGGTGATGCCCGCGTACAACCTGGTCAACGGCCGCCCCAACCACGTGTCGCCGTATCTGCGCGAGCAGTTGCGCACCTGGACCGAGGAGGACCTGCTGGTCTGCTCGGACGCCGGCGCGCCCTCCAACCTGGTCGACTCCGAGCACTACTTCGACACCCACGAGGAGGCGACGGCCGCCGCGCTCCGGGCGGGCGTCGACAGCTTCACGGACCACGGCACGGACAGCTCGAAGATCGTCGGGCGGGTGCGGAAGGCCTACGAGCAGGGGCTGTTGACCGAGGCCGACATCGACACGGCGGTCCGGCGCCAGCTGTCGGTCCGGTTCCGGCTCGGCGAGTTCGACTCCGGCGCGTACGACGAGCCCGGCGCCTTCGACACCCCCGGACACCGCGCGCTCGCCCAGGAGGCGGCCGAGCAGGCGGTCGTGCTGCTCCGCAACGACGGGGTGCTGCCGCTGGCCCCGGACAGCCGGATCGCGGTGGTGGGCCTGCTCGCCGACGAGTGCAAGCTCGACTGGTACAGCGGCACCCTCATCCATCGCTCCACCCCGCTGGAGGGCCTGTACGAGCGGTTCGGCGCCGACCGCGTGGAGTTCGCGGAGGGCGTGGACCGGGTCCTGCTGCGGACTTCGGCGGGCCGGTTCCTGTACGCCCCGGCCGCCGACGCCGCCGACGAGGTGCGCGGCGCGGAGGGCGCCCTGGACCCGGCGCTGCTCGCGGGGCGCACCGATCTGCCGCCCCTGACCGCGGAGTCCGTCGGCACCGAACTGGCGCTGGTGGACTGGGGCGAGGGGGTGCTGACCCTGCGCGCCCCGGACGGCCGCTACCTCTCGGTCGCCGAGGACGGGTACGTCCGCGCCTCCGCCGACCAGCCCGGCGGCTGGGTCGTCCAGGAGACGTTCCGGCTGGAACCGCACGGCAGGGGACACCTCCTCCGGCACATCGGTACGGGTCGCCATGTCTCGGTCGCCGCCGACGGCGTGAAGGTTGCCGAGGCGGATCCGGAGGTCTTCGAGCTGGTCGTGGTCGAGCGCGGCGAGGAGGCGGTGGCCCGGGTGGCGGCGGGCGCGGACGTGGTGCTGGTGGTCGCGGGCAACGACCCGCACATCAACGGGCGGGAGACCGAGGACCGTACGACCCTCGCGCTCCCCGCCCACCAGGACCGCCTGCTGCGCGCGGCCCGCGCCACCAACCCGCACACCGTGCTCGCGCTGGTCTCGGCCTACCCGTACGCCGTCGAACCGGGCTCCCTGGCGGCCCTGCTCTGGACGGCCCACGGCGGACAGGCCGCCGGCACCGCGCTGGCCCGGGTCCTGGCCGGCGACGTCTCCCCCGCCGGGCGCCTCCCGCAGACCTGGTACGCGAGCGACGGCGACCTGCCGGACCTCCTCGACTACGACGTGATCGGCGGCCGCCAGACGTACCTGTACTTCGAGGGCACCCCGCTGTACCCCTTCGGGCACGGCCTGTCGTACGCGTCCTTCTCGTACGGCGACCTGGCCGCGCGGGTGACGCCGGACGGCGTGCGCGTGGCGTTCACGGTGACCAACACGGGCGACCGGGCGGCCGACGAGGTGGCCCAGGTCTACACCCGGGCCGTGGAACCGTCGGTGCCGCGCCCACGCCGTGAGCTGGTGGCCCATCGCCGGGTCACGCTGGCCCCGGGCGAGCGCGTCGAGCTGGCCTTCGAACTCCCGCTGTCGTGCTTCGAGTTCTGGGACGTGGCGCACGGCCGTCCGCACGTCGACCCCGGACCGTACGACGTCATGGCGGGCGGCTCCAGCGAGGACATCCGGCTGCGGACGACGGTGATCCTCGGTGGAGAGCCGGTGCCGCCGCGGGCGGTCCGTGAACACGGCCTGGACGCGGCGGACTTCGACGAGCAGAGCGGCGTCGCGATCGTCGACCGCGCGAGGACGGCGGGCGACGCGGTGACCCCGGCCGGGGACCGAGCGGGTGAACTGCTCTATCGCACCTGTGACTTCGGGTCGGGCGTCACCCGGGTGACGGCGACGGTGTCGGGCACGGGAAGCGTGGAGGTGTCACTGGACGGCGGCCCGGCGCGGGCGGCGCTGACGGCGGAGACCGGGGGCGGGCCCTACGACTACACCGAGCTGACGGCGGAGTTCGCGGCCGAGGGCATCCACGACGTCCACGTCAGACTGCGCGGCCCACTGCGGCTCGCGCACGTCGGCTTCTCCGGTTGAGGGTCCGGACCAGGCCGACGTACAGGAAGGGGCCCGGCACCGGAAGGCATCGGTGCCGGGCCCCTTCGGCGACGACGATTTCGCGTCATCACCAGCTTATATGAAAACGGTTCCCATTAACCAGGGGGTTCCGGCGGGAAAATCCCGCGCCACCGGAGCACGGCCGTGGCAGCCTGCGGCCATGCCAGCCGAACTCCGCGAGCACGCGGGCCGCCACTACGCCGTCCAGTTCACCTACGCCCTGCCCGACGACTCCTGGGCGGTGGAGCTGAGCGAGGCCAGGCCCGTCGAGCAGGGGCAGCTGCCCGGACGCGCCTTCATGGTGGCGTTCGTGCCGGACGAGGACCCGGCACTGGAACCGACCGTCCACATCCACAGCGACGACGAGCACGTGATCCCGTACGAGATCATGCGCTGGTTCATGGAGCACGTGGCGGAACAGGTGGAGAGCTGCCGGGCGGGCTTCGACGCGGCGCCGGGCTGAGGTACGGCGACGGCCGCAGCCCCCGCACAGTGGGCTGCGGCCGTGCCGTCCGACCTGTCCGTGGCAGGTCGGTCAGAGGGCGAGGCCGGTGAGGACCAGGACTCGCTCGTAGGTGTAGTCGTCCATCGCGAACTTCACGCCCTCGCGGCCCACACCGGACTGCTTGGCGCCGCCGTACGGCATCTGGTCCGCGCGGTAGGAGGGGACGTCGCCGACGACCACGCCGCCGACCTCCAGCGCGCGGTGGGCACGGAAGGCGGCCTGGACGTCGTGGGTGAACACACCCGCCTGGAGGCCGTACTTGGAGTCGTTGACCGCGGCGAACGCCTCGGCCTCGCCGTCCACCTTCTGCACCGACAGCACCGGGCCGAAGACCTCCTCGCAGGCCAGCGTGGTGCCGGCCGGCAGGTCGGTCAGGACGGTCGGGGCGTAGGAGGCACCGTCGCGCTTGCCGCCCGCGAGCAGCGTGGCGCCCGCCTCGACGGCCTCCTGGACCCACGCCTCGACGCGCTTGGCGGCGTCCTCGCTGACCAGCGGGCCGACGTCGGTCTTGTCGTCGGAGGGGTCACCGGTGACCTGGGCCTCGACGGCGGCGACGATCCGCGGCAGCAGCCGCTCGTAGACGGAGGCGTCGGCGATCACGCGCTGCACCGAGATGCAGGACTGGCCGCCCTGGTAGTTGGAGAAGGTCGCGATCCGGGTCGCGGCCCAGTCCAGGTCCTCCTCGCTCGCCCAGTCACCGAGCACGACCGCAGCGCCGTTGCCGCCCAGCTCCAGGGTGCAGTGCTTGCGGGGCACCGAGTCCATGATCGCGTAGCCGACCTTCTCGGAGCCGGTGAAGGAGATCACCGGCAGCCGCTCGTCCTGGACGAGGGCCGGCATCCTGTCGTTGGCGACCGGCAGGATCGACCAGGAACCGGCGGGCAGGTCCGTCTCGGCGAGCAGGTCGCCGAGGATCAGACCCGAGAGCGGGGTCGCGGGCGCCGGCTTCAGGATGATCGGCGCGCCCGCCGCGATGGCCGGGGCGACCTTGTGGGCGCACAGGTTCAGCGGGAAGTTGAACGGCGCGATGCCCAGCACGACGCCCTTCGGGAACCGCCGGGTCAGCGCCAGCCGGCCCTGGCCGCCGGGGTCGGTGTCGAGGCGCTGGGCCTCGCCGCCGTTGAAGCGGCGGGCCTCTTCGGCGGCGAAGCGGAACACGGACACCGCGCGGCCGACCTCACCGCGGGCCCACTTGATCGGCTTGCCGTTCTCGGCGGAGATCAGCTGGGCGATCTCCTCGGTGCGCTCGACGAGCCGGCGGCTGACGTGGTCCAGGGCGGCGGCCCGTACGTGCGCCGGGGTGGCGGCGAACTCGTCCCGCACGGCGTACGCGGCGGCCACGGCCTCCTCGACCTGGGCGTCGGTCGGCACGCTGACCTTGCCGACGACCCGGCCGTCCCACGGAGAGGTGACGTCGAAGGTGTCCTCGCCGGTGACCTGGCGGCCGGCGAGCCAGAACGCGTGGGTGGAAGTCATGTCTGTGAGTCCCGGCCCTTCCGTGGTTAGGGGGTGGTGTTCCTGGTTCGGGGTCCACGGTAGGGGCGCGGGAGCCGCGGGGCGTTTGTCCGAGCCGTAGTAGTGGCGCGCGGAGCCACTACGGAATGGAGTGGGCCGCGCCGCCGACCTCTACTCCGCCGACTACTCCGCCGACGTCGCCTTCAGCGCCAGCCACAGCTCCATCCGGACGTCCGGGTCGTCCAGCGAGCGGCCGAGGATCTCCTCCACGCGGCGCATCCGGTAGCGCAGGGTGTGCCGGTGGACGCCGAGGTCCGCCGCCGCCGCGTCCCACTGGCCGTGCCGGGACAGCCACGCCCGCAGCGAGGCGACCAGATCGCCCCGGCCGGTCGCGTCGTGTTCGCGCAGCGCCCGCAGCAGCCCGTCCGCGAAGGCCCGTACCGCGTCGTCCGCGAGCAGCGGCAGCACCGATCCGGCAGCCAGCTGCTCGTGCTCCACGATGACCCGCCCCCGCCGCCGCGCCACCGACAGCGCCTGCTCGGCCTGCTTGTACGCCCCGGCGGCGGCGATCGGTCCGGACGGCGCCGAGAGCCCGACGACGAGTTCGTCGTCCTCCGCCTCCCGTACGGCCGCCCCCGCCCGCGCCCCCTCCAGCGCCGTCGCGTACTGCGCGCAGGCGGCGACCGCGGCCCCGCCGTCGGAGGCCAGCACCACCAGGCGCTCGCCGTCCGGTACGACCAGCACGGCCTCCCCGGCCCGCGCGGCGGCGGACTCCACGACCTCCGCGAGCGTCCCGAGTGGTTCGCCGGTCCGGTCGGAGGCCGCCGCGAGGGCCGCCGCCGACGGCTTGGCGGTGGCCTGGAGCGGCTCGGCGGGCTCCACCGCCGCGCGTGCCGCCGACACCGCCACCGACTCCGCAACGATCATCCGGAAGGGGGCGTCCAGGAGCTCGCCGTACAGGCCGCCGGCGACGGCCCGGGCGTGGTCCGGCTCCCCGGCGAGCAGCATGCGCAGCACGGCCGCGCCGATCCGCTGCTCGGCCGCGTGCAGGGAGCGGGAGCGTTCCGTGGTCAGGGTGAGCAGGGCGATGGCCGAGTGGACGGCGTACCGCTCGGCGGTGCCGAGGGCCGCCGCCGTGCCGACGGCGAGCGCTGCCCGGGGCCGCCGTCCCGTGCCCAGGGAGTGCAGCTCGACCCGGTCCTCGTTGTCGGGGCCGGGCCCGCCGACCACCGAGGAGGCCGGCGCCGGCCGCTCCCGCAGCCGCTCCACGTCCGCCGTGAGCCGCGCGGCCCGGCGCCCCGCCCAGTCCGGGGCGGTGGCGACCACGGCACCGGAGGCGTCGTAGAGCGCGGCCCAGCCGTCGACCTGCGAGGCGAGCGCGGCGAGCAGCCCCTCGGGCCCCTCCGCCAGCGCCTGCCTGGTCAGCTCGCGCTGGGCGGCGAACCCGGCTGTCACCGCCCGGTACTGGTCCGCCGCGATGGCCGCCGACACCGCCTTGCTGATGGCGAGGAAGGGCGTGCGCCGCGGCACCTCCAGCAGCGGAAGGCCCTCCTGCCGGGCCGCCTCGACCAGGGCTTGCGGGATGTCCTCGTAGTTCACCCCGACGGCGAACCCGAGTCCGACGACCCCGGCGCCGGCCAGCCGCTTCACATAGCGGCGCATCGCCTCGGGGTCCTCGGCGTCCAGCTTGAGCGCGGTGATCAGCAGCAGCTCCCCGCCCTCCATGTAGGGGACGGGGTCGGCGAGCTCGCTGACGTGCGCCCAGCGGACGGGCACGTCCAGGCGGTCCTCGCCCGCACGCACGGTCAGTTTGAGCGCGGAGTGGTGGACGAGCGAGGCGAGCGTGGGGGGCATGAGACCTTCAGGTCGATGAAGTCGAGGAATTCCGTGCGGTCGATGAAGTCAGCGCAGTCGATGAAGTCAGCGCGGTCGACTGCACTCGGCGTGATCTCTGTGATCCAGGTGATCATTTGGCCGCCGCGTATGAACGGCCTCTGCCGATTCTGCCTCACCGTAGAGTCGCCGCGCCGCCTCGAAAATCAGTCGCGGAGATCCACCAGCAGCGGCGGCGCGTGCTCACCCCGCACGCTGGTCAGCGACAGCACCGCGTGCCCCGGCGGCACCGCGTGCGCCAGCTCGGACGCCGACCAGCGCTCCCGCTCGACCTGCCGCACGGTGACGGCACGGGCGGTGGGCGCCTTGCCGGTGATCACCCGGCGCACGGCGTGCAGGGCCTTCCCGGCGGGCGTCTCGGCGATGATCTGCCGGTCGGTGACGTCCCGCGCCTCGGTCCACTCCTTGCCCCACACCTCGGCGAAGTCCTGCCCGTCCCACGGCGTGAGCCCGGACAGCGCCATCCGGCAGCCGGCGGCCCCGAGCAGCGGCCCGCGCAGCGGCCGGGGCACGTCGTCGAGGCTGCGCAGGGTGAGCACGGCCCCGGCGTTCCCGGACCGCAGCCGCTGGATGCCGCGGACCGCCTCGGGCGTGACCACTCCGGTGGCGTCGTCCAGGATCAGACAGGCGAACAGCGACCGGTCCTCGCGCACGGCGACGCTCGCCGTGAACTGGGCGAGCACCAGACGCGCCAGCATCCGCGAGGCGTCCGCGTGCCCGCGCGCGGGCAGGTCGATCCGCACCCGCACGGGATGGTCGAGGGCCTTGAGGGAGAACGGCCGAGACTGTCCCGACGTGTCGAAGAACCCGGCGAACGCGGGCCGGTCCAGCAGCGCCACCCGGTCGGCGAGCACTCCCCCGACATCACCGGGATGCGCCAGCTGCCGCTCCCGCGCGTCCAGTTCCCGCAGCAGCGACTCCTGCCCCGAGCCCTCCAGCGCGGTACGCAGCGCGGCGAGCGGCCCCGGCGCGCCGTCGAGCAGCTGGCGCAGCTCCGGGACGGACGGGAAACGCCCGTGCACCGCCCGGAACGGGCCGAGCAACTGCGCCAGCACGGTCGTCGAGCGGCGGCTGTCGCTGCCGGGGTGCGGATCGGCGAGGTCCCCGACCAGCGCCTCGGCCAGGACGGCGGCGGCCTCGTCGGGGTCGGTGGTCCCGCCGTACAGGTCCAGGTCGTACACGGACTCCGGATTCCCGATGCGTACGACGACGTCGTAGGCGTCGGCCGGGCCGAGCCCGGCGCCCGCGGCGCCGACCACGACGACGGCCGCGCGTCCGGCGAGGGCGTGCAGGCACAGGGACTCGGCGAGCGGGCGGACGACGGTGCCGGTCTTGCCGGAGCCGGCCGGGCCGACGGCGAGCAGGGAGGTGCCGAGCAGGTCGGGGCCGAGGGCGAGGCCGGTGCCTCGGTAGGCGTAGGGGTTGCGGGTGTCGTCGGCGGTGGTGCCGAGCCGGACCTGGCCGGTGACCAGGTCGTGCCGGGACAGCCGGGCGGGCAGGTCGCGTTCGCCGGAGGGGTGCAGACAGGCGGCGGCGCCGTCCTTGAGGACCGCGCCGGTGAAGGTGGCGAGGGAGTGCCGGCCGGTGCGCACGCCCTGCCAGGCGCGGGTGATCCGGGCGTGGTCGACGTCCCTCATCAGCCCGGCCTTCGCCTCGGTGGCCAGCCGCTCGGCGGCGTCGACGGCCCCGGCGGCCCGGAGCTGCGGCCACTCGGCGGGGTCCTGCTCGGGGGCGGGCAGACGCTCGGCCGGTGCCCCGCGGTTCCAGGAGGGCGGGCCGTAGCGGCGCCAGACCTCACCCCAGCGGCCGAGCCGGCCCACCGCGATCATGATGCCGAGGGCGATCAGCGTGTAGTAGCTGTACCAGAGGACCGCGTTGCCGACGCGGTCGTTGTTCTCGCGCCAGGAGTCCGGGGTGAACAGCTCCAGCGGCAGCACCCACCAGCCGCCGAGGTAGCCGTTCCACAGCAGCGACCAGACCAGCCAGCCCACCAGGAACGCGATCAGCGCCCCGCTCAGCAGCTGCCGTCCGGGGATCCGCTCGGGCTCCTCCTCGGGCCGCGGCCGGTGCCCGAACCGCCAGACCCCGGGCAGCGCCTCCGGGCGGGAGGTGCGCAGCCAGGTCAGGAACGCCGACCCGTCCGGCCTGGGCGGCGTCGCGGGCATCGGCGGAACGGCGGAGCGTGATCGCGGCACAGGCGTCGCATGCGTGCCCCGCGCGTCCTGCGTCCCGTCGCTGTCCATCGCCCTTGCCCCCTGACCAGCCGTTCCGTCCACCGTCGTCAGCGGGAGCCAATCTAACGCCCCGGCAAGGGGAGTTCACCGTCCGGGCCGGTCTGACAATTCCCGCCTGCCGCGGGACGCCTGGCACGCGCGCTCGCCGCGTTGCCGGAGCGCCCGCGTGACTCCGCCACGCGGGCGCTCCGGCGCCTTGCGATCACACGCACCAGACGCCCCGCGCCCCGCCCTTCGGGCGGACGACGGGAATTGTCAGACCGGCCCGCGCGGCCCCGGCGCGCGGGTGGGAGCCGAACTCCCGCTATGTCCACCGCGGACAACCGGGCGCGCCGACAACGCCCACATGGAGCATGCCCACCCCCCGTTCCCCGCCCTAGCCTGCGAGAAAAGAGAAGACAAGCGTCCGCAAAACCCCCAGGAGCCCCTCATGACCGACCTTCCGCAGGAGCGCCGCGTCGTCACCGCCATCCCCGGCCCGAAGTCGCAGGAGCTTCAGGCCCGCCGCACCGCCGTCGTCGCTCAGGGCGTGGGCTCCGTGCTGCCGGTGTTCACCGCGCGCGCGGGCGGCGGCGTCATCGAGGACGTCGACGGCAACCGCCTCATCGACTTCGGCTCCGGCATCGCCGTGACCTCCGTCGGCGCCTCCGCCGAGGCCGTCGTACGCCGCGCCTCCGCGCAGCTCGCCGACTTCACGCACACCTGTTTCATGGTCACGCCGTACGAGGGCTACGTCGAGGTCGCCGAGGCCCTCGCCGAGCTCACCCCGGGTGACCACGCCAAGAAGTCCGCCCTGTTCAATTCGGGCGCCGAGGCCGTCGAGAACGCCGTCAAGATCGCCCGCGCGTACACCAAGCGCCAGGCCGTCGTCGTGTTCGACCACGGCTACCACGGCCGGACCAACCTGACGATGGCGCTGACCGCCAAGAACATGCCGTACAAGCACGGCTTCGGTCCGTTCGCGCCCGAGGTCTACCGCGTCCCGGTCGCCTACGGCTACCGCTGGCCGACCGGCCCGGAGAACGCGGGCCCGGAGGCCGCCGCGCAGGCCATCGACCAGATCACCAAGCAGATCGGCCCGGAGAACGTGGCCGCGATCATCATCGAGCCGGTGCTCGGCGAGGGCGGCTTCATCGAGCCGGCCAAGGGCTTCCTGCCGGAGCTCGTGAAGTTCGCGAACGCCCACGGCATCGTCTTCGTCGCCGACGAGATCCAGTCGGGCTTCTGCCGTACCGGCCAGTGGTTCGCCTGTGAGGACGAGGGCATCGTCCCGGACCTGATCACCACCGCCAAGGGCATCGCGGGCGGTCTGCCGCTCGCCGCCGTCACCGGCCGCGCCGAGATCATGGACGCCGCGCACGCGGGCGGCCTGGGCGGCACCTACGGCGGCAACCCGGTGGCCTGCGCCGGTGCGCTCGGCTCCATCGAGACGATGAAGGAGCTCGACCTCAACGCCAAGGCGAAGAACATCGAGGCGGTCATGAAGGCCCGCCTCGGCGCCATGGCCGAGAAGTTCGACATCATCGGCGACATCCGGGGCCGCGGCGCCATGATCGCCATCGAGCTGGTCAAGGACCGCACGACCAAGGAGCCCAACGCCGAGGCCACCGCGGCCCTGGCCAAGGCCTGCCACGCCGAGGGCCTGCTGGTCCTGACCTGTGGCACCTACGGCAACGTGCTCCGCTTCCTGCCCCCGCTGGTCATCGGTGAGGACCTCCTCAGCGAGGGCCTCGACATCATCGAGCAGGCCTTCGCCCGCATCTGACGTCACCGTGGCCCCAGCCCTTACGCGTGTCGCGCGTGGGGGACTGGGGCCGTGGGGTTCAGGGCGTGTGAAGAACGTGTGCGGGGTGTCTGTCGGGACTCGAATCCGACTGTCTTGGGGGCACCCCCTGTCGTAGGTTCTACCCAGATGAGAGATACACCCCGCCCACAGGGGACTGTGGGCGACATCAGGACGGGGCCTCCCCAGCTTCGCCCTGGTCGTGCCCTCGCGCACACATACGGGGCCTCTGGCTCCGGATCTCCTCACCGATCGGACAGTCGCTCGCCCCAAACCCCCCGGGGCGCGCGGCCATCCGATCCGGACGGCCGCCTCGGAACCACCCCCCCTGTTCCGGGGCGGCCGACCTCCCTTCTCGGACTTCTCGCGCTTCTCGGGCTTCCCGCCCTTCTCTTCGCGCTCATCACCTGGCAGGTCGTGGCCGACGGCCCGCTGGTGAGGGTGGACGAGCGGCTGAGCAAGGCCCTCGTCCACCCCGACCGCGTCTCCGAACTCCTCGCCGACCTGGGCAACGCGCAGGTCGCGATCCCGGTCATGCTCGCCGGAGCGGGGTACGCGGCCTGGCGGGCCCGGCGCGGTGGTACAGACCGCTGGTGGCAGCCGGCCGTCTGGACCCTGCCGCTCATGGCGCTGGTCCCGGCGCTGGTCGTCCCCGTCAAGGAGCTGACCGACCGCCCGGGCACCCCCGCGGTCCCGCCGGCCACCGGCTACTTCCCGTCGGGCCACACCGCGACCACCCTCATCGCGTACGGCGCCGCGACCCTGCTCCTCCTCCCCTGGCCGCGTTCCCGTGCCGCCCGCCGCACGCTAGTGGCCGTAGGCGGCGCCCTGGTGCTCGGCGCCTCCTACGGCCTGGTCCGGCGCGGCTACCACTGGCCTCTGGACGTCGTGGCCAGCTGGTGCCTCGGTACGGTGCTGCTGACCTGCTTCGTCCTGGTCGTCAGCCGAAGTAGCCGTCGAAGGTCCGCTGGAACTCCCAGTTCGCGTAGCGGTCCCAGTTGATCGACCACGTCATCAGGCCCCGCAGCGCGGGCCAGGTGCCGTGGGTGGCGTACGAGCCGCAGCTGGCCTTCTTCGTCAGACAGTCCAGGGTCTTCACGACCTCGGCGGGAGCGACATGGCCGTTGCCCGCGTTGACGGACGCCGGCATGCCGATCGCCACCTGGTCCGGGCGCAGCGGCGGGAAGACGTTGTTCGCGTCCCCCGCGACCGGGAAGCCGGTGAGCAGCATGTCGGTCATGGCGATGTGGAAGTCGGCGCCGCCCATGGAGTGGTACTGGTTGTCCAGGCCCATGACCGGGCCCGAGTTGTAGTCCTGGACGTGGAGCAGGGTCAGGTCGTCGCGCATCGCGTGGATGACCGGGAGGTAGGAACCGGCGCGCGGGTCCTGGCCGCCCCACTTGCCCGTGCCGTAGTACTGGTAGCCGAGCTGGACGAAGAAGGTCTCCGGGGCCATCGTCAGCACGAAGTCGTCGCCGTACCTGGCCTTCAGGGTCTTCAGCGCCGAGATCAGGTTGACGATCACCGGGGTCTTCGGGTTCTTGAAGTCGGTGTCGTCGGCGTTCAGCGACAGCGAGTGGCCCTCGAAGTCGATGTCGAGGCCGTCCAGGCCGTACTCGTCGATGATCTTCGAGACCGAGCTGACGAAGGTGTCCCGCGCGGCGGTCGTGCCGAGCTGCACCTGGCCGTTCTGGCCGCCGATGGAGATCAGCACCTTCTTGCCCGCCGCCTGCTTGGCGCGGATCGCGGCCTTGAAGTCGGCGTCGCTCTCGACGTTCGGGCACTCGGTCACCGGGCAGCGGGTGAAGCGGATGTCGCCCGAGGTCACCGAGGTCGGCTCGCCGAAGGCCAGGTCGATGACGTCCCAGCTGTCGGGGACGTCGGCCAGCCGGGTGTAGCCGGAGCCGTTGGCGAAACTGGCGTGGAGGTAGCCGACGAGGGCGTGCGGCGGGAGGCCGGGACCGCCCCCACCCCCCGCGCCGGTCGTCGCGGTCACCGTGGCCGACTTCGCGGACTCGCCCGCGTCGTTCACGGCGGCGACCTGGAAGGCGTACGCCGTCTGCGCGGCGAGGCCGGTCACCGTGGCCGACGTGCCGCTCACCGTCTGGACCCGGACGCCGTCGCGGTAGACGGCGTAGCCCGTCGCCCCGGTCACCGCGGTCCAGGACAGGGCGACGCTGGAGGAGGTGATCGTGCCGGTGCGCAGGCCGGTCGGCGGCGCGGGTGGCCGGCCGGGGTCCACGCTGGGGCCGACCAGGGAGATGTCGTCGGCGTGGTAGGCGCCGGTGCCGTACCAGCCGTGGGTGTAGACCGTGACCTTGGTGGTGGAGGGTCCGGTGCGGAAGGTCGTGGTGAGTTGCTGCCAGTTCGGGGCGGACTGGGTCCACGTGGAGACGTCGGTGGTGCCGGTGCCGCTCGCGCCGAGGTGGACGTAGGAGCCCCGGACGTGTCCGGACAGCGTGTACTGGGCGTCCGGTTTCACGGTCACCGTCTGTGCGCACCGGGCGTTGTCGCTGCCGGCCGGGGTCGCCTGGAGCGCGGAACCGCCGCTGCGCACAGGTGAGGTGACGGTCGTTCCGGCGGTACAGGTCCAGTTGGTCAGACCGGACTCGAACCCACCGTTCCTGACGAGGTCCGCGTCGGCCGCACGGGCGGCCGACGAGAGCGCGGTGATGCCGGTCGCGGCCAGCAGGGTGGCCGTGAGCACGGCGACGAAAGGTCTGGAGCGGTCCACAAGTGCCTCCGGGCATGGGGGAATTGGAGGGGTGGAACGCGCTCAACCTGGTCCAGACCAATTCAGTTGTCAAGACCTCCGGTCAGTCGCCCTCGTCCGTGGCCAGGCCCGCCGCCGCCTCGTGCATGGCCAGTTCCAGCAGCGCCGGATCGGTCAGGGTGCCGGAGCCGTCCGGCGGTACCAGCCAGCGGACGCCTCCTGTGGAACGCCCCGGATACGGCACCACGATCCACGTGCCGGCCCCCGCCGTACGGATGCCGGTGCCGAGCCAGCGGGCCGCGGTGCCCGGCGGTACGAGAAAACCCATGCGGGAGTCGCCGAAGTCGACGAGCACCGGGCCCGGTTGGTCGAGGATGCGGGTCAGTACGTCGAGCGTCGGATAGCCGAGTTCGCCCGGCAGGATGAGCACGTCCCAGGCCTTCCCGGCGGGCAGCAGCGCGACCCCGTGCGGGTTGCGCTCCCACTCCCAGCGGCAGGCCTCGGGATCCGGTGCCACGGACGCGAGCCACTCGACCGCCGTCTTCGCCCCTGTCATGACGGGGACCTCCCTCTTTCCGTCGTGGACGCCTTGTGCGTCACGAGGGAGAGGGAGGTCCCCGGCAGGCATTACGCGGGTTCGCGCGTCTTTTTGGAGTGAACTGGATCACGCGCGGGGCGCGTCAGCTGTCGAAGCCGAGCCCCAGCCGGTCCATGGTCTTCAGCCACAGGTTGCGCCGCCCGCCGTGCGCGTCCGCGCGGGCCAGCGACCACTTGGTGAGCGCGATCCCGGTCCAGGCGAACGGCTCGGGCGGGAAGGGCAGCGGCTTCTTGCGGACCATCTCCAGCTCGGTGCGCTCGGTGGACTCCCCCGACAGCAGGTCCAGCATCACGTCAGCCCCGAAGCGCGTCGCGCCGACACCGAGCCCCGTGAAGCCCGCCGCGTAGGCGACCTTCCCGTGGTGCGCGGTGCCGAAGAACGCCGAGAAGCGCGAGCAGGTGTCGATGGCGCCGCCCCACGCGTGGGTGAAGCGGACTCCCTCCAGCTGCGGGAAGCAGGTGAAGAAGTGCCCGGCGAGCTTGGCGTACGTCTCCGGGCGGTCGTCGTACTCCGCGCGCACCCGGCCGCCGTACGGATAGATGGCGTCGTAACCGCCCCACAGGATCCGGTTGTCGGCGGAGAGCCGGAAGTAGTGGAACTGGTTCGCGCTGTCCCCGAGGCCCTGGCGGCCCTGCCAGCCGATCTCCTTGAGCTGGTCGTTGGTGAGCGGCTCGGTCATCAGGGCGTAGTCGTAGACCGGGACGGTGAAGGCGCGCACCCGCTTGACCAGGTTCGGGAAGATGTTGGTGCCGAGCGCGACCTGGCGGGCGCGGACCTGGCCGTAGGGGGTGCGCACGGCCATACCGGCGCCGTACGGCTTCAAGGTCAGCGCGGGCGTGTGCTCGTAGACGCGCACGCCGAGCCGGACGCAGGCCTCCTTCAGGCCCCAGACCAGCTTGGCGGGGTTGAGCATGGCGACGCCCCGGCGGTCGTACAGGCCCGCCTGGAAGGTCGGCGAGTCGACGTGTGCGCGTACCGCGTCGGCGTCCAGGAACTCGACGCCCTCGGCCAGGCCCTGACGCTCGATCTCCTCGTACCAGTCGCGCAGTTCCCACGCCTGGTACGTCTCGGTGGCGACGTCGATCTCGCCGGTGCGCTCGAAGTCGCAGTCGATGCCGTGCCGGGCGACCGCCGCCTCGATCTCGTCGAGGTTGCGGGCGCCCAGCTCCTCCAGCTTGTGGATCTCGTCCGGCCAGCGGGTGAGCCCGTTGGGCAGACCGTGCGTGAGGGAGGCGGCGCAGAAGCCGCCGTTGCGGCCCGAGGCGGCCCAGCCCACCTCGCGGCCCTCCAGCAGGACGACATCCCGACCGGGGTCGCGCTCCTTGGCCAGGAGCGCGGTCCACAGTCCGCTGTACCCGCCGCCGACGACCAGCAGATCGCAGGTCTCGGGGCCGGTGAGCGCGGGCTCGGGGTGGGGCCTGCCGGGATCGTCCAGCCAGTACGCGACCGGCTGCGCTTCAGAAAGTGCCTTTGTCCAACGGCTCATGGCGCTTGGGGCCATGATTTCAACTCCCTACGAGGGGTTTTCGTAAAGGCCTAGGCCTTTTGCTTGTTACGGCGGCTGGTGATGACCATAGAGGTCAGGACGAGGAGTACCGCGATGACGAACATGGCCGTACCGATGACATTGATCTGAACGGGCGTTCCGCGCTGGGCCGAGCCCCAGACGAACATGGGGAAGGTGACGGTCGAGCCCGCGTTGAAATTGGTGATGATGAAATCGTCGAAGGAGAGCGCGAACGCGAGCAGCGCGCCCGCGGCGATTCCGGGTGCCGCGATCGGCAGGGTGACCCGGACGAAGGTCTGGAAGGGGCCGGCGTAGAGGTCCTGCGCGGCCTGCTCCAGCCTCGGGTCCATCGACATGACGCGCGCCTTGACGGCCGTCACCACGAAGCTGAGGCAGAACATGATGTGGGCGATGAGAATCGTCCAGAAGCCCAGCTGGACACCCATGTTGAGGAACAGGGTGAGCAGCGAGGCGGCCATCACGACCTCGGGCATCGCCATCGGCATGAAGATCAGCGAGTTCACCGCGCCGCGCGCCCGGAAGCGGTAGCGGACGAGCGCGAAGGCGATCATCGCGCCGAGGACCGTGGCGCCCAGCGTCGCCCAGAAGGCGATCTGGAGGCTGAGGGTCAGCGAGTCGCACAGGCCCGAGACCCCGCACGGGTCGGTCCAGGCGGCGGTGGAGAACTCCTGCCATTCGTAGTTGAAGCGCCCCTTCGGGTTGTTGAAGGAGAACACCGTCACGACGACGTTCGGCAGCAGCAGGTACCCGAGCGTGATGAGGCCCGCGATGACGACGAAATTGCGCCTGAGCCAGTTGACGAAGGCCATTTAAACCAGATCCTCCGTCCCCGACTTGCGGATGTAGAGCGTGACCATGATGAGGATCGCGAACATCAGGATGAAGGAGAGCGCCGCCGCCGTCGGATAGTCGAGGATCCGCAGGAACTGCGACTGGATGACATTGCCGATCATGCGGGTGTCCGTGGAGCCGAGCAGATCGGCGTTGACGTAGTCACCGGCGGCCGGGATGAAGGTGAGCAGCGTGCCGGAGACGACACCCGGCATCGACAGCGGGAAGGTGACCTTGCGGAAGGTCGTGATCGGCTTGGCGTACAGGTCGTTCGCCGCCTCGTGCAGTCGGCCGTCGATGCGCTCCAGCGAGGTGTAGAGCGGCAGGATCATGAACGGCAGGAAGTTGTACGTCAGACCGCAGACGACCGCCAGCGGGGTGGCCAGCACTCTGTCCCCCGCGGTCATGCCGAGCCAGCTGGTGACGTCCAGGACGTGCAGCGAGTTCAGCGCGCCGACGACCGGGCCGCCGTCCGCGAGGATCGTCTTCCAGGCGAGGGTGCGGATCAGGAAACTGGTGAAGAACGGCGCGATCACCAGGATCATGATCAGGTTCCGCCAGCGGCCGGCCCGGAAGGCGATCAGATACGCCAGCGGGTAGCCCAGCAGCAGACACAGGACCGTCGCGGAACCGGCGTACAGCACCGACCGCAGGAACTGCGGGTAGTACTCGGTCAGCGCGTCCCAGTAGGTCGCGAAGTGCCAGGTGACCTCGTAGCCCTGCTCCAGCGAGCCGGTCTGCACCGAGGTGGAGGCCTGGTAGACCATCGGCAGCGCGAAGAACACCAGCAGCCAGGCGAGTCCGGGCAGCAGCAGGAGGTACGGCGTCCAGCGGCCCCGCTTGCGCGGGGGCTTCTTCTCGGGGGCGGGGGGCGCCAAGGGCGGCGGCGCGTCGGTGATGGTCGCCATCAGACCGCCTCTTCCTGGATGCCCGCGTCGATGTCCTGCGTCGCGTCCAGGCCGAAGGTGTGCGCCGGGCTCCAGTGCAGGACGACCTCGGCGCCGGGGACCAGGCGGGCGTCGCGGTCGACGTTCTGGACGTAGACCGCGAGCTCGGGACAGACCGGGCTGTCGACGACGTACTGCGTGGAGACGCCGATGAAGGAGGCGTCGGCGATCGTGCCGGTGACGCGGTTGCGGCCGTCCGGGATCTCGCCGGCGTCGTCCGCGTGCGTGAGGGAGATCTTCTCCGGGCGCACGCCGACCAGCACCTTGCCGCCGGTCGTGGTGGGCGCCGAGCAGCGCGCCTCGGGCAGGACGAGCTTGCCGCCGCCCGCCTTGAGGACGATGTCGTCGCCGCTCCTGGTGTCGACCTCGGCCTCGATGAGGTTGGAGGTGCCGAGGAAGTTGGCGACGAAGGTCGTCTTCGGGTTCTCGTACAGGTCGGCGGGGGCGCCGAGCTGCTCGACGCGGCCCGCGTTCATCACGGCGACCGTGTCGGCCATGGTCATGGCCTCCTCCTGGTCGTGCGTGACGTGCACGAAGGTGATGCCGACCTCGGTCTGGATGCGCTTGAGCTCCAGCTGCATCTGGCGGCGCAGCTTGAGGTCGAGGGCGCCGAGCGGCTCGTCGAGGAGGAGCACCTTCGGGTGGTTGATCAGGGCGCGGGCGACCGCGACACGCTGCTGCTGGCCGCCGGAGAGCTGGTGCGGCTTCTTGCGCGCCTGCTCTCCGAGCTGGACCAGCTCCAGCATCTCCTCGACCTGCTTCTTCACGCTCTTGATGCCGCGTCGGCGCAGGCCGAAGGCGACGTTCTCGAAGATGTCGAGGTGCGGGAAGAGGGCGTAGGACTGGAAGACCGTGTTCACCGGCCGCTTGTAGGGCGGCAGCCGGGTCACGTCCTGGTCGCCGAGGAAGACGGTGCCGGAGGTCGGCTCCTCGAGGCCCGCGATCATCCGCAGGGTCGTGGTCTTGCCGCAGCCGGAGGCACCGAGCAGGGCGAAGAACGAGCCCTGCGGGACAGTCAGGTCCAGCGGGTGTACGGCGGTGAAGTCGCCGTACGTCTTGCTGATGCCCGTGAGGCGGACGTCGCCGGTGTTGTCGTTGATGTTCGTCACGTCGGTCACGCCCCAGTCAGCTTCGCGAACTTCGTTTCAAAGGCCGTCTCTTCCTCCGAGCTCAGCGAGCGGAAGGCGCGTGATTTCGCGGCCATTTCCTTGTCGGGGATGATCAGCGGGTTGTTCGCCGCGTCCTCGTCGATCTTCGCCAACTCGTCCTTGACGCCGTCGACCGGGCAGACGTAGTTGATGTACGCGGCGAGTTCGGCGGCCGCCTTCGGCTCGTAGTAGTAGTCGATGAGCCGCTCGGCGTTCGTCTTGTGCCGGGCCTTGTTGGGGACCAGCAGGTTGTCCGTCGACGTCATGTATCCGCTGTCCGGGATGATGAAGTCGATGTCCGGGCTGTCCGCCTTGAGCTGCACGACGTCTCCGGCCCAGGCAATGCAGGCGGCGAAGTCGCCGCTGGTCAGGTCGGAGGTGTAGTCGTTGCCGGTGAAGCGGCGGATCTGGCCCTTGTCGACGGCCTTCTGGATGCGGGCGATGGCCGCGTCGTAGTCGTCGGCGGTGAAGTTCCCCGGGTCCTTGCCCATGTCGAGCAGGGTCATGCCGATGCTGTCGCGCATCTCGGACAGGAAGCCGACCCGGCCCTTGAGCTTGGGGTTGTCGAGCAGGTCCGAGACCGACTTGACCTCCTCGCCGTCCAGCGCCTTCTTGTTGAAGGCGATGACCGTCGAGATGCCCTGCCACACGTACGAGTACGCGCGTCCCGGGTCCCAGTCCGGGGAGCGGAACTGGGCGGAGAGGTTGGCGTAGGCGGTCGGCAGGTTGGCCGGGTCCAGTTTCTGGACCCAGCCCAGGCGGATCAGCCGGGCGGCGAGCCAGTCGGTGACGCATATGAGGTCACGCCCGGTGTCCTGGCCGGCCGCCAGCTGCGGCTTGATCTTGCCGAAGAACTCGACGTTGTCGTTGATGTCCTCGGTGTACTTGACCTTGATGCCGGTCCGCTCGGTGAACGTGTCGAGCGTGGGGTGGTGCTTCTCGCTCTCGTCGACGTCCATGTACTCGGTCCAGTTGGAGAAGCTGACGGTCTTCTCCTTGGCCGAGCGGTCGTCCGCGGACTGTCCGCCCTCGGTCTTGCCCGCGGCGGGGATGCCGCAGGCGCTCAGCGTTCCCAGACCGCCGACCGCGAGCGCGCCGCCGGCGGAGGCGCGCAGCAGGGAACGGCGAGAGAGGGAGGCCCTGCCGTTGCGGAAGCTGCGCCGCATGGCGGCCATTTGGGCCGCGGAGAGGCGGTCGGGCTCGTACTGCTCCATGCGCTTGGTGCCCTTTCGGGTGGGCGGCCGCGGGTCGGGCGGCCTGGCTGCTATCGGTCCCCGAAGATCGTGCGGTGCCAGTCCTTCCTGACGACCGCCGTGTTGTCGAACATGACGTGCTTGATCTGCGTGTACTCCTCGAAGGAGTAGGCTGACATGTCCTTGCCGAAGCCGGACGCCTTGTAGCCGCCGTGGGGCATCTCGCTGATGATCGGGATGTGGTCGTTCACCCACACACAGCCCGCCTTGATCTCGCGCGTGGCGCGATTGGCCCGGTACACGTCCCGGCTCCAGGCGGAGGCGGCCAGGCCGTACGGCGTGTCATTGGCCAGCGCGATGCCCTCGTCGTCGGTGTCGAAGGGCAGCACGACGAGGACGGGCCCGAAGATCTCGGACTGGACGATCTCGCTGTCCTGGGCCGCGTCGGCGACGAGGGTGGGCCGGTAGTAGGCGCCGCTCTTGAGCTCGCCCTGGGGTGCCTCGCCACCGGTCACCACGCGCGCGTAGGCCCGCGCCCGGTCGACGAAGGCGGCGACGCGGTCGCGCTGGACGTGGGAGATGAGCGGCCCGAGGTCGGTGCCGTCGGCGAAGGGATCGCCCAGCCGCACGGTCTCCATCAGGGCGGCGGTCCGCTCCACGAACGCCTCGTACAGCGGCCGCTGCACGTACGCGCGCGTGGCGGCCGTGCAGTCCTGGCCGGTGTTGATGAGGGCGCCCGCGACCGCGCCGTTGGCGGCGGCCTCCAGGTCGGCGTCGTCGAAGACGACGAAGGGTGCCTTGCCGCCGAGCTCCAGGTGGATCCGCTTGACGGTTGCCGTGGCGATCTCGGCGACCCGCTTGCCGACCGCGGTGGACCCGGTGAAGGAGGTCATCGCCACGTCCGGGTGGCCGACCAGGTGCTCACCGGCCTCCTTCCCGGTGCCGGTGACGATGTTGACGACACCGTCCGGGATCCCGGCCTCGGTGCACGCCTCGGCGAACAGGAGCGAGGTGAGCGGGGTCAGCTCGGCGGGCTTCAGCACGATGGTGTTGCCCGCCGCGATGGCCGGGAGGATCTTCCAGGCGGCCATCTGGAGGGGGTAGTTCCAGGGGGCGATGGAACCGACGACGCCGATCGCCTCACGGCGGACGTACGACGTGTGGTCGCCGGAGTACTCGCCGGCCGACTGGCCCTGGAGATGACGGGCGGCCCCGGCGAAGAACGCGGCGTTGTCGACGGTCCCCGGGACGTCGAACTCGCGGGTCAGCTTCAGCGGCTTGCCGCACTGGAGGGACTCGGCGCGGGCGAAGTCCTCGGCACGCTCGGCGAGCACGGCGGCCAGCTTGTGCAGCGCGTCGGAACGCTCGCCGGGGGTGGCTCCGGACCAGGCCGGGAAGGCGGCGCGGGCGGCGGCGACGGCGGCGTCCACGTCCGCGGTGCCGGCCAGCTCGTAAGTGAGCACCTCCTCGCCGGTGGCAGGGTCCACGACGGCGTGGGTGCGGCCCGAGGTGCCCTTGGTGAGCCGGCCGCCGATGAACTGCGCACCGGCGGCGAACCGCTCCTGCGCGGGGAATCGTTCCGGGGTGGTGTTGCCCGGGTTGTGCATGTCGCTCTCCTCCGCCTTCGCCCCGCTGTCCACGGGGGCGGGTGGCGTAGCTCCAGCTCGATTTGAGTGCCGATCCTGACAGAGCGGTAGCACTCCAACAAGTGATTCCGTTGTTGCCTTTTGGTTACGCGACGGAATCTGTCGACCAGGTGTCGAGTGAACGCGAAAAAGCCAGGACACCGTGTCAGTGGTGCGTGCCAGACTCGCGTGCATGGGAAAGATCGACTCTCGGGAAGCCCTGGTCAGGGAGGTCCGCGCCCGGGCGGGATCGGCGGGGGCGGGGATCAAGTATCTGCACTTCTGGGGACATCGGCCATTGCCGGACGGATGGATCGGAGCGAGCTGTCTGAGCCAGTGGTGGCCGTCGCCGTTCACTGTGGCGGGGGTGACCTATGGGACTGCAGAGCACTGGATGATGGCCGAGAAGGCCCGCCTCTTCGACGACCCCGAGGCGGAGCGCCGGATCCTGGCTGCGGAACACCCCTCGCAGGCGAAGAACGCGGGGCGCCTGGTGCGCGGCTTCGACGAGGCCGTGTGGGCGCGCGAGCGGTTCGGCATCGTGGTCGAGGGCAGCGTGCACAAGTTCGGCTCGGACGAGGCGCTGCGCTCGTATCTGCTGGGCACGGGAGAGCGGGTACTGGTCGAGGCGAGCCCCGTGGACCGCGTCTGGGGCATCGGCCTCGCGGCGAACGACGAGGGGGCGATGAACCCGGAGCGCTGGCGAGGGCCGAATTTGCTGGGCTTCGCCCTGATGGAGGCGCGGGAACGGCTGCGGGGTGGGGCTGGTTAGGGCGGGGGCCGCGGGGCGGGGCTGCTTGGCGGACGGCTGCGGGGCGGGGCTGGTTAGGGCGGGGGCTGCGGGGTGGGGCACTAACGGCGGGGCTGCTTGACGGACGACTGCGGGGCAGGGCTGGTTAGGGCGGGGGCACTTACGGCGGGCCTGCTTGGCGGACGGCTGCGGGGTGGGGCTGGTTAGGGCGGGGGCAGTTACGGCGGGGCTGCTTGGCGGACGGCTGCGGCTCGCCGGCGCTCAGCGCGGAGCCGCTTGGCGGGCCGGTCGGCAATGGCCAGGTGCGGACTCGGCTTGCCGTCGGCTCGGGTGGCGCCCTGCTCCCGGGCCGGCGGCCCCGGCCTGTGCGCTGCCTAACCTGTCGCGATCACGAAGGCCAGTGCCGCGAGGCCCAGGACGATGCCCGCCGCTCCGCAGATCGCGCCGGCCAGGGCCTGGCCGTGGTTGGTGGCCTCCCCGCGCCGGGCCTTGCCACGGCCGAGCAGGCCGAAGATCAGTGCCAGCACGCCGAGCAGGATGGCCACCGGCCACAGACAGAACACGGCGGCCGAGATGATTCCGAGCACGAGCGCGGTGGTGCCCATGCCGTTGCTCGGCATCGGGTGCTGACCGGACCAGCCGTAGCCATAGCCGTAGCCGTAGCCACCGGGGGCGCCGTACGTACCGGGGTAGCCGTAGGGAACCTGGCCGGGGCCGTCGGGGGCGATGGGCGGCGGCGGGACGGGCTCGCCGGTCTGGGGGTACGGCGGTGTGGGGGCGCCGTAGGCCGGGGGCGGCGCGAAGGGGCCGGCCGGGGCGGACCAGGGCTGCGGCTGCGGCTGCGCGTCGAAGCCCGATACGGAGGTGACCGTCTCCTGGTCATGGACCGAGGGGGGTGCCGGCCAGACCGCCGACGAGGAGGGCAGGGTGTGACCCGGACCGTCGGACCCCGCGGCCGGCGGCGCCCAAGGGTTCGCCTCGGCCGCGCCCTCCTTGCTCAATCCCACCTTCGGGGCGGCCCCCGGGTGCTCCGGCGCGGCCGGTGCCGGCTCGTCGTCGGACATGCGCGGGCCCCCTCCGTATGCGTGTCGTCATGCTACGGCGCCGTCCCGCACCGCGAGGCCCCGGCCTACGATGATCCCGAGTCACCGATCAGCCGATCACCCGCGTCCCGCCGCACCCCGGCCGGAGACGCCGTTCCCGGGGAGGGACCTTGACCGACCACACCGCCGCCGGCCCGAACAGCGCCCCGCGCGATCTGCACGCCTTCATCGCCGGTCTGCCCAAGGCCGAACTCCATGTGCACCACGTCGGCTCCGCCTCCCCGCGCATCGTCTCGGAACTGGCCGCCCGCCACCCCGACTCCAAGGTGCCCACCGACCCCGAGGCCCTGGTCGACTACTTCACCTTCACGGACTTCGCCCACTTCATCGAGGTGTACCTGTCCGTCGTGGACCTGATCCGCACCCCGGAGGACGTGCGCCTGCTGACGTACGAGGTGGCCCGGGACCTGGCCCGCCAGCAGGTGCGGTACGCCGAGCTGACCATCACCCCCTTCTCCTCCACCCGCCGCGGCATCGACGAGCGCGGCTTCATGGACGCGATCGAGGACGCCCGCAAGGCCGCCGAGGCCGAGTTCGGGACCGTGCTGCGCTGGTGCTTCGACATCCCCGGCGAGGCGGGCCTGGAGTCCGCCGAGGAGACCGCGCGGCTCGCCACCGACGACCGGCTGCGCCCGGAGGGCCTGGTGTCGTTCGGACTCGGCGGCCCCGAGATCGGCGTACCGCGGCCGCAGTTCAAGCCGTACTTCGACCGGGCCATCGCCGCGGGCCTGCACTCCGTGCCGCACGCGGGCGAGACCACGGGCCCGGAGACGGTCTGGGACGCCCTGACCCACCTGCGCGCCGAGCGCATCGGGCACGGCACCAGTTCCGCGCGGGACCCGAAGCTGCTGGAGCACCTCGCCGAGCACCGGATCGCGCTGGAGGTGTGCCCCACCTCCAACATCGCCACCCGCGCGGTGCGCACCCTCGACGAGCACCCGATCAAGGAGTTCACGCGGGCCGGGGTCATCGTCACCGTCAACTCCGACGATCCGCCGATGTTCGGCACCGACCTCAACAACGAGTACGCGGTCGCCGCCCGCCTGCTGGACCTCGACGAGCGGGGTCTGGCCCGGCTCGCGCACAACGCCGTGGACGTGTCGTTCCTCGACGAGCCCGGCAAGGCCCGGATCAAGGAAGAGATCGACGCGTACACCACCACCTGGCTGGCCCCCTGACGATGAACGGGACCCTCACCGCCGTCGCCCACCGCGGCGACCCCTACCTGTTCCGTGAGAACACCCTCGACTCCCTGCGCTCGGCGATCCGCAGGGGCGCCGACGCGGTGGAGATCGACGTACGGCTCACCCGGGACGGCGTCCCCCTCCTGCTGCACGACGCCTCGCTGAAGCGGATGTGGGAGCTGGACCGGCCGTTGCTCGCGCTGTCGGCGGACGAGGTGCGCGGGCACACCTCCGGCGGGGTGCCGACGCTGACGGACGCGCTGGCCGCGACCGACGGCTGCCGGGTGATGCTCGACCTGCCCGGCGCCCCGGACCTGCGCACGGTCCGCCGGATCGTGGACGTCGTACGGGAGGCGGGGGCGTCGGACCGCGTGTACTACTGCGCGGGCGCCCCCGCGATGCTCGCCGTGCGCGCCGCCGACCCGGCCGCCGAGATCGCGCTGACCTGGACGACCCTGGCGCCGCCGCGGCCCGCGCTGCTGGACGCGGTCCGGCCGCGCTGGCTCAACTACCGGTTCGGCCTGGTCGACCGGGCCCTCGCCGAACGCGTCCACCGGGGCGGGCACCTGCTGTCGGTCTGGACCCCGGACACCCGCCGCTCGATGCGCCGGCTGATCGCCCTCGGCGTGGACTCGATCACCACCAACCGCATCGACACCCTCCGCGCGCTCACACGCGCGAACGCTGCCGCACCGGCGCCGAATCGACGGGCGTCGCGCGGGTGACGTACTGCGGGACGGGCGCGGTGTCGTCGCCGGTGTCACGGACCAGGCCGTAGGAGGCACCGCGCTCGTTCAGGCTGAGGACGACCGAGCCGTCGACGTAGTAGTACTCGTTCTGCCACATCTGCTGGGTGCCGTCGCACCTGTCGGCGTGAGACGGCCGCGAGACAGGTCCCTACAGCCCCACGATCTCGTTCCACCGCTTGGCGAATCCGACCCGTTCCTCCGAGGTGATGTCCCGTGCGACGGCGAGGCGTTCGCGCATCGCGGTGTCCGGGAAGATCAGCGGGTCCTCGGCCAGGGCCGCGGTCTCCTTGTCCTTGGCCGAGGCCAGGACGTCCTGGGCGGCGGGGACCGGGCAGACGTAGTTCACCCAGGCGGCCAGCTCCGCGGCGACCTCGGGTTCGTAGTAGTAGTCGATCAGGCGCTCGGCGTTGGTCTTGTGGCGGGCGAGGTTGGGGATCATCAGGGACTCCGACCAGAGCTCCGCGCCCTCCTCGGGGACGACGAACTCGATGTCCGGGTCGTCCGCCTGCAGTTGGATGACATCGCCGGAGTACGCCTGACAGGCCAGGACGTCACCGCTGGAGAGGTCCTTGATGTAGTCGTTGCCAGTGAAGCGCCGTATGTGCCCGCTGTCCACCCGGCGCTCGACCTGTTCGCACACCTCGTGGAAGTCGTCCGCCGTCCACCGCGTGATGTCGACGCCGTTGCCCTGCATCAGCAGCGCGAAGGCCTCGTCGAGCCCGGACAGCAGCGTGACCTTGCCCTTGAGGTCGTCCGCCCACAGGTCGGAGACCTGCCGGACCTCCCGGCCCAGCCGGCGGCGATTGTACGCGATCCCGGTGATCCCCGACTGCCACGGCACCGTGAACCTGCGGCCGGGGTCGAAGGCAGGCGAGCGCAGCAGCGGGTCCAGGTACCGCGCCACCTGGGGCTGGCGGGCGCGGTCCATCTCCTGCACCCAGCCGAGCCGTACGAACCGCGCGCACATCCAGTCGCTGATGACGATGAGATCGCGGTCCGTCTGCTGACGGTTCATCAAGGAAGGGCTGATCTTCCCGAAGAACTCGTCGTTGTCGTTGATCTCCTCGACGTAGTCCACGGAGATGCCGGTGCGCCGCTCGAACGCGTCCAGCGTGGGCCGCTTCGTCTCGTCCGCGTCGTCGACGTCGATGTACAGCGGCCAGTTCGCCCAGGTCAGCCGGCGCTCTGACGCGGACAGATCGGCGCCGGCCCGGTCACCGGCCTTGACGTAGGCGGCGGGCACGCCGCATCCCGCCAGCGCGGCACCGCCGAGCGCGAGCAGCAGGGAACGGCGGGAGATGCGGGAGGTGTTGGGCGAGGTCGGCAGCATCCACGCAGGATGCCGCCGGTTCCGGGCACCGGACAATGGACGCCCCGCCGAAACGAAACCGCGGGGACCCGACACCTTGTCAACGACAGGGCGCCGGATCCCCGCAGCCGCGGAGCGACCGTCAGCCGTCGAGCGACGTCATCACGTGCTTGATGCGCGTGTAGTCGTCGAAGCCGTACCCCGACAGGTCCTTGCCGTAGCCGGACTTCTTGAAGCCGCCGTGCGGCATCTCGGCGACCAGCGGGATGTGCGTGTTGATCCAGACGCAGCCGAAGTCGAGCGTCTTGGACATGCGCATCGCCCGCGCGTGGTCCTTGGTCCACACCGAGGAGGCGAGGGCGTAGTCGACGCCGTTCGCCCACTCGACGGCCTGCGCCTCGTCCGAGAAGGACTGGACGGTGATGACCGGGCCGAAGACCTCGTTCTGGATGATCTCGTCGTCCTGCTTGAGGCCGGAGACGACGGTCGGGGCGTAGAAGAAGCCCTTGTCGCCGACCCGCTGACCGCCGGCCTCGACCTTGGCGTGCGCGGGGAGGCGCTCGATGAAGCCGGAGACCTGCTTGAGCTGGTTGGGGTTGTTCAGCGGGCCGAAGAGCACGTCCTCGTCGTCCGGCTGCCCCGTCTTCGTCTCGGCGGCGGCCTTCGCGAGCGCGGCCACGAACTCGTCGTGGATGGACTCCTGGACGAGGACGCGCGTGGCGGCCGTACAGTCCTGGCCGGCGTTGAAGAAGCCCGCCACCGAGATGTCCTCGACGGCCTTGGCGATGTCGGTGTCCTCGAAGACGACGACCGGCGCCTTGCCGCCCAGCTCCAGGTGGACCCGCTTGAGGTCCTTGGAGGCGGACTCGGCGACGGACATGCCCGCGCGCACGGAGCCGGTGATGGACGCCATCGCCGGGGTCGGGTGCTCGACCATCAGGCGGCCGGTGTCCCGGTCGCCGGTGATGACGTTGAAGACACCCTTGGGCAGGATCGCGCCGATGATGTCGGCGATCAGGACGGTCGACGCCGGGGTGGTGTCCGAGGGCTTCAGGACGACCGTGTTGCCCGCCGCGATGGCCGGCGCGAACTTCCATACGGCCATCATCATCGGGTAGTTCCACGGCGCGACCTGCGCGCAGACGCCGACCGGCTCACGGCGGATGATCGAGGTCATCCCCTCCATGTACTCGCCGGCCGAGCGGCCCTCGAGCATGCGGGCCGCACCGGCGAAGAACCGGATCTGGTCCACCATCGGCGGGATCTCCTCGGACCGGGTCAGTCCGATCGGCTTGCCGGTGTTCTCCACCTCGGCCGCGATGAGCTCCTCGGCCCGCTCCTCGAACGCGTCCGCGATCTTCAGGAGGGCCTTCTGGCGCTCGGCGGGGGTGGTGTCGCGCCAGGCGGGGAAGGCGCGGGCGGCGGCCTCCATGGCGGCGTCGACGTCCGCCTGCCCGGACAGCGGCGCGGTCGCGTACGCCTCGCCCGTCGCGGGGTTGACCACCTCGGTGGTCCGTCCGTCGGCGGCGTCCCGGAACTCACCGTCGATGTAGTTGCGCAGACGACGCAGCTCGGTGCTCACTGCCGGCCTCCTGTCAGGTTTCACTGTCCGATTGCTGAGACACCCACCCTAATCGGCAGGCCCACGTTTTCAACACCCCCGATCCGCCTCGAACTGCGAAATCCGCAAGTCTCGGTCACGTAAACAACGAATTTCATCGCTCGGCCCTTGCGAAACTGACGAGACCTCGTGCACAGTGAGGTCGTGGCCAGTCGAAGCGCAGACCCCAGGGACTCCCGCGAGTCCCCCCGCGAATCCAGGAACGGCAGCTCGCCGCACCTGGACGCCGTCTCCCTCGCCATCATCGAACAGCTCCAGGAGGACGGCCGCCGGCCGTACGCCGCCATAGGCAAGGCCGTGGGCCTCTCCGAGGCGGCCGTGCGCCAGCGCGTCCAGAAGCTGCTCGACCAGGGCGTGATGCAGATCGTCGCCGTCACGGACCCGCTCACCGTGGGCTTCCGTCGCCAGGCGATGGTCGGCATCCATGTCGAGGGCGACGTGGAGTCCGTCGCCGAGGTGCTGACCGGGATGGCCGAGTGCGAGTACGTCGTGATGACGGCCGGCTCCTTCGACCTGATGGTGGAGATCGTCTGCGAGGACGACGACCACCTGCTGGAAGTCATCAACCGCCGCATCCGAGCCATCCCCGGAGTGCGCTCCACCGAGAGCTTCGTCTACCTGAAGCTCAAGAAGCAGACCTACATGTGGGGAACCCGATAGCCGTGAGGACCCGATAACCGTGAGCTCCAAGGACCTCAGCCAGACCGCGTACGACCACCTGTGGATGCACTTCACCCGCATGTCCTCGTACGAGAACTCCCCCGTCCCCACCATCGTCCGGGGCGAGGGCACCTACATCTACGACGACAAGGGCAAGCGCTACCTCGACGGTCTCGCCGGCCTGTTCGTGGTCCAGGCGGGCCACGGCCGGACCGAGCTCGCCGAGACCGCCTCGAAGCAGGCGCAGGAACTGGCCTTCTTCCCGGTCTGGTCCTACGCCCACCCCAAGGCCGTCGAGCTGGCGGAGCGACTCGCGCACGAGGCCCCGGGCGACCTCAACAAGGTCTTCTTCACCACCGGTGGCGGCGAGGCCGTCGAGACCGCCTGGAAGCTCGCCAAGCAGTACTTCAAGCTGACCGGCAAGCCCACCAAGTACAAGGTCATCTCCCGCGCGGTCGCCTACCACGGCACCCCCCAGGGCGCCCTGTCCATCACCGGCCTGCCGGGCCTGAAGGCCCCCTTCGAGCCGCTGGTACCGGGAGCGCACAAGGTCCCGAACACCAACATCTACCGCGCCCCGATCTTCGGCGACGACCCGGAGGCATTCGGCCGCTGGGCCGCCGACCAGATCGAGCAGCAGATCCTCTTCGAGGGCCCGGACACCGTCGCTGCGGTCTTCCTGGAGCCGGTGCAGAACGCGGGCGGCTGCTTCCCGCCCCCGCCCGGCTACTTCCAGCGGGTGCGCGAGATCTGCGACCAGTACGACGTGCTGCTCGTGTCGGACGAGGTCATCTGCGCCTTCGGCCGCCTCGGCACCACCTTCGCCTGCGACAAGTTCGGCTACGTCCCGGACATGATCACCTGCGCCAAGGGCATGACCTCGGGCTACTCCCCGATCGGCGCCTGCATCATCTCCGACCGGCTGGCCGAGCCGTTCTACAAGGGCGACAACACCTTCCTGCACGGCTACACCTTCGGCGGCCACCCGGTCTCCGCGGCGGTCGGCCTCGCCAACCTCGACCTGTTCGAGCGCGAGGGCCTGAACCAGCACGTGCTGGACAACGAGGGCGCCTTCCGCTCCACGCTGGAGAAGCTGCACGACCTGCCGATCGTCGGCGACGTCCGCGGCAACGGCTTCTTCTACGGCATCGAGCTCGTCAAGGACAAGGCCACCAAGGAGTCCTTCAACGACGAGGAGACCGAGCGCGTCCTGTACGGCTTCCTCTCCAAGGCGCTCTACGACAACGGCCTGTACTGCCGTGCCGACGACCGCGGCGACCCGGTCGTCCAGCTGGCCCCGCCGCTGATCTCCAACCAGGACACGTTCGACGAGATCGAGCAGATCCTGCGCGCGACCCTGTCGGAGGCGTGGACCAAGCTCTGATCCTCCGGAGGGATCTTCCTTCTGCATGATCAACACCGGCCCCGGTGCCGCCCGTTCGAGTGAGAATCGGCGACCCGGGGCCGCGTGCTGTCCGGCCTGTGTGCACGGACTGCCTAGCGTGCCGAGTGACCGATCGGCCCTGTCTTCGTTCCCCCGCACGGGGGATCACGGCAGGGAAAACGGATCAGAACGAGGTGTACGCGCATGGAGGCCCCGCCCGACAACGATGTGCTCTGGGCCCGTGCCCTGCACTTCACCCACCACGACGGCTCGCCCGCGCTCGGCGGTGTCTCGCTCGGCGTCCGGGAGGGCGAGATCCTCGCCGTCAGCGGCCCGCGCGGCAGCGGCAAGTCGACGCTCCTGCGCTGCCTGTCGGGGCAGGTGCCCGCTCAGCGCGGCGAGGTCTGGTTCAACAGCGTGCCCGTGCACACCATGGGCCCCGTCGGCCGCGAACGGCTGCGCCGGGACCGCTTCGGCTGGATCGACCCGGAGCCGGTGCTCGTCCCCGAGCTCAACGTCTGGGAGAACGCCGCCCTCCCCCTCATGCTGCGCGGCACGAGCCGCCGGCGCGCCAAGACGGCCGCGCTGGAGTGGCTGGAGCGCCTCGACATCGGCGACGGCTCCCGCAAACGCCCGAGGGAACTGACCCAGGCGCAGCGCCAGCGCGTGTGCATCGCCCGCGCCCTCGCCCCCGCTCCGACGGTCCTGTTCGCCGACGAACCGACGGCCCCGCTGCACCGCGCCGACCGCGCGCATGTGCTGCGCACCCTCACCACGGCGGCCCGCTCGCACGGCATCACGGTGGTCCTGGCCACCCACGACGCGGAAACGGCGGCCCTGGCGGACCGTACGGTCTCCCTGCTGGACGGCCGCCGGGTGAACACCGTCCACCTGCCGCCGATGGCCGAGGCGGAAGGCCGGGCCGCGTGCTCGCTCTCCGTCTGACCCGCCGCGCCCATCCCGCCGTACAACTGCGCCGTCTGCTGGTGGCGGCTGCGTCGGCGGGCACGGGTTTCCTCCTCCTGTGCGCCCTGGGCCATGCGATGACCCACCCCGACTCCCCCGGCTCGTCCGTCCTCCGCCTGATCTGGTGCGCGGCGCCCCTGGCGGCGACGGTCCACTTCGCGGTGGCGGTGGCCCGGACGGACCCCGCCACCCGCCCCCGCCCCGGCCTGGCGGCCATCGGCCTGGGCCCGGCCCGCCTGATGGCCGTCTCCGCGACGACGACGGCCCTGTCGACCCTCCTCGGCTCCATGCTGGCGCTGCTCGTCTTCCTCCACCTCCGGGGCGATCTGACAGGCATGCCCTTCGACGGAGCGGCGGCGGACTTCCTGGCGGCCTCGGAGCCCCTCCCCCTCCCGGCGGCCCTGACCCTGCTGTCCCTGCCCCCCACGGCGGCATCCCTTGCGGTGGCGGTGACCCTCCGCCCGAGGGATCCAAAGTCAGCCCAACCTGAAGCCGCCCGCACACGCTTCGGCCGCTTCGGCGCCTACGGCGGCTCAGCAGCACGGGAAACCTTCGGCGCGTACGGCAGATTCGGCGCCCGCCTGAGGAGCAGCGCCGAGCCGTCCGCGGGCAGTCGTGCCGCTGGGGCGGCCCCCGCAACCAAAGAAGGCGGCACCCCGCAAGCGCGGGCAGGCGAATCCCACCCCGGCCCCAGCCCCGACGCACCCGCACATAACCCGGACGCCCCGCCACCGACCACCACCCCACCAGGCCTCCCCTGGGGCACAGCCATCCTCGCCGCGGGCCTGGCCGTGGAGGCATACGCGAGCACCGCCACCAACCCCTCCGCCCCCATGCCCGCAGGCCTCCCCACCGGCCCCACCGCGGTCCTCCTCGGCTGGGCCCTCACCGCGATCGGCCTCGCCCTCGCCGGCCCCGGCCTCACCCACCTCTGCGGCCGACTCCTCCAGTCCCTCCGCCCCGGCGCCCTACGCCTCCTCGCCGGAAGGGTCCTGATGGAAGAGGCCACCCGCATCGGCCGCCCCCTCGGCGTCGTCTGCGCCGTCGCCTCCGCCGCGTACGCCATGGCCGTACTCCACGACCCCACCACCGACGGCCGCGCCCTGGGCCCCCTCACCACCCTCGGCGCCACCGTCGTCACCGGCTGCGCGGTGGCCACCCTCCTCACCGCGGCCGTGGAAGCACGGCAGGCCCGCGCCGACACCACGGCCGCCCTGCTCCGCCTCGGCGCCCCGCCCACGATGCTCCGCAGCGCCGCCGCCCTGCGCGCCGGCGCACTGATCACCCTCTTCGGCCCGCTCACGATGATCGTCGCCGAGCTGGCGGCCCTGCCCCTGGCCCGCTGAAAGCCCGTACGAAAAACTCCCGGAAAAAAATCACCGGCCCGCGATGAGTTCCGCCCCGGCCCCCGGTCTACCCCACCGAACCGACCGACCCTGATGGGAGAGACCCCGATGTACCAGCAGATGATCTTCGTCAACCTGCCCGTCGCCGACCTCGACGCCTCGAAGAAGTTCTTCACGGAGCTGGGCTACTCGATCAACCCCCAGTTCAGCGACGAGAACGCGGCCAGTGTCGTGATCAGCGACACCATCGTGGCGATGCTCCTCACCAAGCCCTTCTACGCGACCTTCACCGACAAGGAGATCGCGGACGCCACGAAGACCAGCGAGGTGTCGATCTGTCTGAGCGCCGAGAGCCGCGAGAAGGTCGACGAGCTGGTGGAGAAGGCCGTCGCCGCCGGCGGCACCGCTTCCAGCAAGGTCCAGGACATGGACTTCATGTACGGCCGCGGCTTCGACGACCTCGACGGCCACAGCTGGGAGGTCGTGTGGATGGACCCGGCCGCGATCGAGGGCTGAGCAAGCGCCTCAGGGGTCGTGTCTAGCATGGGCGGGTGCAGACGATGCCCGCCCATGCGGCCCACCACGACGACCGTGAGATCGAGACACTCCAGGAGTTCGACGCCACGGTGGCGGCGCGCGGCTCCCTCGCCGGATTCCGGGTCCAGGCCGTCGATCTGACGGACCGTACCCGCGAACTGCTCGGCACGGACACCGCGGGCGCCGTCTTCCTCGGCTGCCCGATGCGCGAGAACGCCGCCGCGAAGATCCGCGCCGACGGCGCCATGGTCTTCCCGCCCGTCCCGGACCTGCCCTTCGACCCGTACCGGGGCTCGGTCTACTCGCCGGACGAGCTGTTCGCCGGACTGCGCAAGGGATATGAGGGGACCCCCGACGCCCTCGCGTACGCCTGGTTCCAGCGGACCAAGGCGGACGGCGACATATACGCGTCGATGCTCCGCTCCGTCCACGACGACGCCGTCTCCGACGCGCTCGACGAACTCCTGCGCGGCACGCGGGTCGTGGGCGTCATGGGCGGCCACGCCATGGCCCGCGGCGGTGAGGCGTACGCCGGTGCCGCCCGCCTCGGCCGGGAGCTGACCCGCGCCGGGTTCACCGTCGCCACCGGCGGCGGCCCGGGCGCGATGGAGGCGGCGAACCTCGGCGCCTACGCGTCCCCCTTCGACGACGCGATGCTCACGGAGTCGCTCGAACTCCTCGCCAAGGAGCCGAAGTTCACCCCGTCGATCACCGCCTGGGCGACCGCGGCCTTCGAGGTCCGCACCCGCTGGCCCCAGGGCGGCGGCTCGGTCGGCATCCCGACCTGGTTCTACGGCCATGAGCCGCCGAACCCGTTCGCCACGCACATCGCCAAGTACTTCGCCAACGCCACCCGCGAGGACGGCCTGCTGGCCCGCTCGAACGCCGGTGTGGTCTTCCTGCCGGGCGCCGCCGGCACCGTACAGGAGATCTTCGACAACGCGACGCCGAACTACTACGAGTCGCGGGGCGAACCCACGCCGATGGTGCTCGTGGACCGGGCGCACTGGACCGAGAGGCTGCCGGCCTGGCCACTGCTCCAGGCGCTGGCCCGGGAGCGGTCCATGGAGTCCCGTATCGCCCTGGTCGACCGAATCGAAGAGGCTCCCGACGCCCTGAAACGTATCGGCGGTTAATAAGAGGGCAAAGCCAAGGTCCTTGTCCGGCATATGCGTTGACACTACTTACGCAGCGCTTATAAACCTGTGAGCCTCGTGGGAGTGGTGAGGCCGGTGCGCCTGACCACTCCCTCAACCCCCCGCATATGCGCAACATGTGAAGGACCAACGTGGCAGTCCTGTCAGCTGTGTCGATATCTCGCCGTACCGTCGCCCGCTCCGCCCGCGCGCTCGGTGTCGCCTCCGCCTCCGCCGCGCTCGTGCTCGGCATCGGCGGCAACGCGTTCGCCTGCAACATCAACGAGTTCTCGGCCGAGGCCAAGTGCGACGGTGACAACGGTGTCATCACCGTGACCGACGTGGACCCGACCGGTGTCCCGGCCACCGTCTCCGTGTACCTCCAGAACAACGGCGCCGACCTGAAGAAGGTCGGTGAGCAGGTGGTCGAGGGCTCGCGCGAGGGCACCACGATCACGTTCGCGGAGAACTGGAAGCCGAACGCCGAGTACCGCATCCACGTCAAGGCCGGCAACCAGGTCGACGAGGACATCAAGCCGAACCTGACGACCCCGTCCACCGCCTGCAAGAAGGAGGACACCCCGGCCCCGTCGGACACCCCCACGCCGACCCCGACCCCGTCGGACGACGCCTCCACCCCGGCGGAGGAGACCCCGGTCCCGTCGCCCTCCGAGCCCGAGAGCACGGCTCCCGCGGACACCTCCAGCAACGCCCCGTCCCCGGCCGGTGAGTCCAACCTCGCCGAGACCGGTGCCGACTCCAACACCCCCGTGATCGCGGGCATCGCGATCGCCCTGGTCGCGGTGGGCGGCGGCGCCGTCTTCTTCGGCCTGCGCCGCCGCGGCGCGAACAGCGGCCGCTGATCGCTCTAACGGCACTCGCGGGTCACCTTCACCCGAAGGTGACCCGCACTCCGTTCGGGGGCCCGGTGTTCAGCCGAGGACCACGACGTCGGCCGCGTCGAACTCCACCCCGACCTCGTCCCCGACCTCCGGCGCCGCCCGCAGCGCGCAGGCGGCCTCCAGCCGTGGCGCGTCCTCGGGCTGCAGGTGTACGGCGACATGGGTGCCCTTGAAGGTGCGGGCGGCCACCGTGCAGCGCAGGCCCTGCTCGGCCGCGACCAGGCGCACTCCGGCGGGCCGGACGAGGAGCGTACGGGTGCCCTCGGGCGTGCCGTCGGGCACCGGGAGCTTGCCCCACGGAGTGGCGGCCGCCTCCCCGGCGACCGTCGCGGGCACCACGTTGTCGAAGCCGAGGAAGCGGGCCACGAACTCGTCCGCGGGCCGCTGCCACACCTCGAGTGGCGTACCGGACTGGGCGATCCGCCCGTCCCGCATCACCACGACCCGGTCCGCGAGCGCGAAGGCCTCGCCCTGGTCGTGGGTCACGGCGAGCACGGTCGTGCCCAACTCGCTGAACAGCTCCCGCAGTTCCACCACAAGACGCTCCCGCAGCGAGCGGTCGAGCTGCCCGAGCGGTTCGTCGAGCATCAGCAGCCGGGGCCGGGGCGCGAGCGCACGGGCCAGCGCCACCCGCTGCTGCTCCCCGCCGGAGAGCGCGGCCACGGCCCGGCGGGCGGCGCCCGGCAGCCCCACGAGTTCGAGCAACTCCGCCACACGGTCGCCCTGTTGCCGCTTCGAGTCGCGCTGCATCCGCAGTCCGAAGGCGACGTTGCCGCCCACGTCCCGCTGCGGGAAGAGCTGGTGGTCCTGGAACATCAGCCCGACTCCGCGCCGGTGGGCGGGGACCCCGGACTGGTCGTGCCCGTCGAGCGACACGCGCCCGGCGTCCAGGGGCTGCAGCCCCGCGACCGCCCGCAGCAGCGTCGACTTGCCGCTGCCGCTGGGCCCGAGCACGCACACCACCTCGTGCTCGGCCACCGCCAGGTCCACGGCGTCGAGCACCGCCCGGCCACCGAACCGCACGGTCGCGTTCTCCAGGCTGAGCAGCATCAGAACTCCCCCGTCCGATCGGTCCGCAGCCGCTCCAGGACCAGCAGCGCCACCGCGCACACCACCATCAGAATCGTCGAAAGGGCCATCGCCTGGCCGTAGTTGAGCTGCCCGGCCCGCCCGAGCAGCTTGGCCACGGCGACCGGCAGCGTCGGATTGTCCGGCCGCGCGATGAACACCGTCGCCCCGAACTCGCCCAGCGACACCGCGAAGGCGAACCCGGCCGCGATCAGCAACGCCCGCCGCACCAGGGGCAGATCGACCTCCCGCCACACCCGCCAGGGCGAGGCCCCCAGCACGGCCGCCGCCTCCCGCAGCCGCTGATCCACGGCCCGCAGCACGGGCAGCATGGTCCGTACGACGAAGGGGACGCCGACCAGCGCCTGCGCCAGCGGCACCAGGATCCAGCTAGCCCGCAGGTCCAGTGGCGGTTCGTCCAGGGCGATCAGGAACCCGAACCCGACGGTCACCGCGGACACCCCGAGCGGCAGCATCAGCAGCGCGTCGAACCCTCGTACGAAACGCCCCGCGTCCCGTCGGGTCAGCGCGGCGGCGGCGAGGCCCCCGATCAGCACCGCGAGGGTGGTCGCGACCAGGGCGTACTCCAGCGAGTTCCCGATCGCCTCGATCGGCGGGACCAGGAAGACTCCGCCGTCGGCGCTGGTCAGCTCCCGGTAGTAGCCGAAGTCGGGCGCGTCGAGCGACCGCTGCACGAGCACGGCGAGCGGCAGCAGGAGCAGTACGGCGATGGTGGCGAGGACTCCGGCCAGCAGCGCCCACTGTCCTGCTCCGCGCGGACGGCGGGAGGTCAGCGAGGCGTCCACGAGGCGCAGGGCGGTCTCCCGCCGCCGTACCGTCCAGGCGTGCAGGGCGAGGATCGCGCCCACGGCCGCGAACTGGACGATGGTGAGGACGGCGGCCGTGGAGAGGTCGAAGATCTCGGAGGTCTGGCGGTAGATCTCCACTTCGAGGGTGGAGAAGGTCGGCCCGCCGAGGATCTGCACGACACCGAAGGAGGTGAAGGTGAACAGGAAGACCATGAGGGTCGCGGCGGCCACGGCCGGGCCGAGGGCCGGCAGGGTCACCTGCCGCCAGGCCCTGAAGGGCGACGCGCCCAGCATCCGGGCCGCCTCCTCCTGCCGGGGGTCGAGCTGCGCCCAGAGCCCGCCGACGGTGCGCACGACGACGGCGTAGTTGAAGAAGACATGCGCCAGCAGGATGGCCCACACGGTGGTGTCCAGCCGTACGCCCCACAGCTCGTCGAGCAGTCCGCCGCGGCCGACCAGCGCGAGGAAGGCCGTACCGACGACGACGGTCGGCAGCACGAAGGGGACGGTGACGACCGCCCGCAGGATCTGCTTGCCCGGGAAGTCGAAGCGGGCGAAGACGTAGGCGCCGGGGAGCGCCACGAGCAGGGTCAGCGCGGTGGAGGCGAGGGCCTGCCAGGTGGTGAACCACAGGACGTGCCGGATGTCGGACTGCCCGAGCACGTCCGCGAGGCGCCCGAACTGCCAGGCCCCGTCGGCCTTCAGGCCGCGCGCGACGATCGCGGTGACGGGATAGGCGAAGAAGACGCCGAAGAACGCGACGGGCAGGACCATGAGCCCCAGCCGCGCCGCGTGTCCCCTCCGGACGGCTACTTCAGTACGAGCGACGTCCACGACTTGACCCAGTCGTCACGGTTCTCGGCGATCTTCGCGGGGTCCATGGTCTCGGGGTTCTTGGCCGCGGGCCCGAACTCGGTGAACTCCGCGGGCACGCTCGCCTCCTCGACCACGGGGTAGACGAACATGTTCAGCGGCATGTCCTCCTGGAACTTCTTGCTGACCAGGAAGTCGATCAGGGCCTTGCCGCCCTCGCTGTTCCCGGCGTTGCTCAGCAGGCCCGCGAACTCGATCTGCCGGAAGCAGGTGCCCTCCGCGACGCCCGTGGGGGCGGTCTCGGGCTTCGGGTCGCCGTAGATCACCTCGGCGGGCGGCGAGGAGGCGTACGACACGACGAGCGGCCGGTCGGCCTTCGCGGCCTTGCCGCCGGCGGAGCCGGAGAACTCCTCGTTGTAGGCCTGCTCCCAGCCGTCGACCACCTTGACGCCGTTGGCCTTCAGCTTGGTCCAGTACTCCTCCCAGCCGTCGTCGCCGTACTTGGCGGCGGTGCCGAGCAGGAAGCCGAGGCCGGGCGAGGAGGTGGAGGCGTTCTCGGTGACCAGGAGGTTCTTGTACTCCGGCTTGATCAGGTCGTCGAGGGAGGACGGCGGCGCCAGCTCGTGGTCCGCGAAGTACTGCTTGTCGTAGTTGACGCAGATGTCGCCGTAGTCGACGGGCGTGACCCGGTGCTCGTCCCCGTCGAGCTGGAAGGTCGCGTCGATCTGGTCGAGGCCCTTCGCCTCGTACGACTGGAACAGCCCGTTGTCGAGCGCCCGGGACAGCAGGGTGTTGTCGACGCCGAAGAAGACGTCGCCCTGCGGGTTGTCCTTGGTCAGGATGGCCTTGTTGACGGCCTGCCCGGCGTCGCCGTCCTCGAGGACCTTGACCTGGTAGCCGGACTCCTTCTCGAAGGCGGCGAGGACGTCCTTCGAGACGGCCCACGAGTTGTGGCTGACGAGGGTGACGGTCTTGGAGCCGCCGGAGGACTCGCCGTCGTCGGACGACCCGCACGCGGACAGCACGACGAGACCGAGGCCGACGAGGGCAGCCAGATGCTTCTTGTTGTTCACGGTGATGACCGAACTTCCTACCCAGAATGACCTGGGCGAGGTTCAGAGGGTCTGCGGCCCGATCGCCGCACTCTCAGCGCTGTAGCGCTCCCCTGTCGGATATGAAGATGAAGTTGTCGGCTACGAAGAAGATGCCTGTACGACGATCAGACTACCGCTCGGTGGCCGCGAGCTGACCACAGGCCCCGTCGATCTCCTGACCACGGGTGTCCCGGATCGTCACCGGTACCCCATGGGCGGCGATGGCCTCGACGAACGCCTTCTCGTCCTCGGGACGGGAGGCGGTCCACTTCGAGCCCGGCGTCGGGTTCAGCGGGATGAGGTTGACGTGTACGGGCTTGCCCTTGAGCAGCCGCCCGAGCCGGTCGCCTCGCCAGGCCTGGTCGTTGATGTCCCGGATGAGCGCGTACTCGATCGAGAGCCGGCGCCCGGACTTGGCGGAGTACTCGAACCCGGCGTCGAGCACCTCACGCACCTTCCAGCGCGTGTTGACGGGGACGAGGGTGTCGCGCAGCTCGTCGTCGGGGGCGTGCAGCGAGATCGCGAGCCGGCACTTGAAGCCCTCGTCGGAGAACCGGTGGATGGCCGGCACGAGCCCGACGGTGGAGACGGTGATGCCGCGCTGCGAGAGCCCCAGCCCGTCGGGCTCGGGATCGGTCAGCCGCCGGATCGCACCCACGACGCGGTTGTAGTTGGCGAGCGGCTCACCCATGCCCATGAAGACGATGTTGGAGAGCCGAGCGGGCCCGCCGGGCACGTCCCCGTCCCGCAGCGCCCGCATGCCGTCGACGATCTGATGGACGATCTCGGCGGTGGACAGGTTCCGGTCCAGCCCCGCCTGCCCGGTCGCGCAGAAGGGGCAGTTCATCCCGCAACCCGCCTGCGAACTGATGCACATGGTCACCCGGTCCGGGTACCGCATCAGCACCGACTCGACGAGCGTCCCGTCGAACAGCCGCCACAGCGTCTTGCGCGTGGTCCCCTCGTCGGTCGACAGATGCCGCACGACCGACATGAGCTCGGGAAACAGCTCCTCGCGCAGCTTGTCCCGCGCCCCCGCGGGGATGTCGGTCCACTGCTCGGGATCATGGGTGTACCGGGCGAAGTAGTGCTGCGACAGCTGCTTGGCACGAAACGGCTTCTCACCGACCGCGGCGACAGCGTCCTTGCGCTCAGCGGGCGAAAGATCAGCAAGATGCCGCGGCGGCTTCTTGGCTCCGCGCGGGGCGACGAATGTGAGTTCTCCGGGCTTAGGCATAACCCTTCCAGTGTCGCAGATCAACCGCGGGGGCCCAGGCCGGAGCGGAGCGGCGGCGGGCAGGGTGCGGGAGGGGCCGCTACGCAGGGGTGTTCTCGCCCGTACAGCCGGGCACGCGCAAGGGATGACCTCCTACTGCGTGGCATCGGTTCAACTGGCGGAGCGCTGGCAAGGCCCCCCGTGGTTCAAGTGGGCCTTCTTGGGTGTGTGGGCGCTCTGCGGAGTCTTCATCCTCTACAAGCTGCGCCAGAACGGTTGGAAGTTCCCCCGCCGACGTTGAGGCGGCCCGGCGGCACCGCGCGACACGTCCGCGTCACGCGGCGGGCCCCTCCAGGCGCTGCTTCAGGAGTTCCTCGTCGCGGGGGAGTTCCTTGCGGACCTGGGGGCGGACGACCAGGGGGACCAGGACCTTGCCCAGGCCGTGGCCCTCGAAGTCGATCTCGATGGTCACCCGGGAACGGCGGCCGTCGTCGAGCGGCTCGATGGAGCCGTGGGTGCGCGGCCGGACCGGCCCCTCGACTCCGTGCAGGTCCCAGCTGCGCGGCGGGTCGAGGTCGTCGAACTCCACGGTCATCGGGATCTCACGGGTGCCGAGACGGCGGGTGACCTTGACCCGGGATCCGGGGTGGACCGGCCCCTCCTCCATGGGCTCCGCCTTCACGGCGCTCAGCTGCCATTCGGGCAGGTGGGAGGGGGTGGTGACGTAAGCGAAGACTTCCTCGGGCGTGCAGTCGACGTCGATGGATTCACGGATGGCGGACATGGTGGACCCCCTTTGCGGGCGTACACCCGAATCGTCCCACCGGAAGGCCTCCGGCAACAGCAGAGCCCCCGCCGGAAGGACGGGGGCTCTCACAAAAGGCCGTACGCAGGTGTCGTACACCGGTGTCGTACGACCATCACCGGCGTCGTACGACAATCAGCCGGATCCCACGAACAGCACCAGCAGCAGCCACACCACCGGAGCCGTGGGCAGCAGTGAGTCCAGGCGGTCCATGATGCCGCCGTGGCCCGGCAGCAGGGTGCCCATGTCCTTGATGCCCAGGTCGCGCTTGATCATCGACTCGCCCAGGTCACCGAGCGTCGCGCTCGCCGCCACGGCGAGGCCCAGCAGCAGGCCCTGCCACCACGTGCCGTCGTCGATCAGGAACTGCATGCACAGCGCGCCCGCCACCATGGCGAAGGCCACCGCGCCCAGCAGCCCCTCGCGGGTCTTGCCGGGGCTGATGCGCGGGGCGAGCTTGTGCTTGCCGAAGCGCCAGCCGACGGCGTACGCGCCGGTGTCGCTGACGACCGTCAGGAGCAGGAAGGTCAGGACCCGCCAGGGCCCGTCGTCCGCCGTCAGCATCATCGCGACGAAGGTCGCGAGGAAGGGGACGTAGAAGGCCGCGAAGACGCCGGCCGTGACGTCCTTGAGGTAGCCCTCCGGCGGCTCGGTCATCCGCCAGACCAGGACGGCCAGCGCGGTCAGCGCCATCGCCACCCAGGCGCCCTCGGCCCCGCGGACGTACCCGGCGACGACCATCGCGGCACCGCCGAGCGCCAGCGGCACGAGCGGCGCCCGGATCCCCTTGCGCTCCTCGAGCCGCTTGGTCAGTTCCCACAGACCGACGACCACGGCGACGGCCACCACGCCGACGAACACGGCCTTGACGACGAACAGCGAGGCGACGATCACCGCACCGAGTCCGACGCCGACCCCTATGGCCGCACCCAGGTCGCGCCCCGCGCTCTTCTTCTGCGGTCGGGGCGCCGGCTGCGGGGCGTCGTGCATGGGCTCCGGATTCTGCGGCGCGGCCTGGTAGGTCTGCGCCCGCGGCGTCTGGTCGCGTGTCTCGTCGCGGAACAAGGGGCCGCTCAGCCGTGCGGCCCCCCGGTCGTCATCCTGGTCGTCGCCATATCCATGTACGGCGGGTCCGTCAGGCACGATGGGCATGGGGCGAGTGTGCTGCGCCTCGGGCGCATCGTACGTGGGACCCGCCGGGACAGCCCCCTGGACAGGCCCCTGGTCGGACGGTCCCCAGTACCCGGCCGAAGGGCCGGCGTGTGGCGGAGCGCCCCAGGAAGAGTCGTTCATCAGACCTCGAGCAGCTCCGCTTCCTTGTGCTTCAGGAGCTCGTCCACCTGAGCGACGTACTTGTGCGTCGCGTCGTCGAGCTCCTTCTCCGCACGGCGGCCCTCGTCCTCGCCGACCTCGCCGTCCTTGACGAGCTTGTCGATCCCGTCCTTGGCCTTGCGGCGCACGGAGCGGATGGACACACGCGCGTCCTCGGCCTTGCCCTTGGCAACCTTGATGTAGTCGCGGCGGCGCTCCTCGGTGAGCTCGGGGAACACCACACGGATGATGTTGCCGTCGTTGCTCGGGTTGACGCCCAGGTCGGAGTCGCGGATCGCCTGCTCGATGTTGCGCAGCGCGCTCTTGTCGAACGGGGTCACCACCGCCATGCGCGGCTCCGGCACGGAGAACGAAGCCAGCTGGTTGATCGGCGTCGGCGCGCCGTAGTAGTCGGCCACGATCTTGTTGAACATCGCCGGGTGCGCACGGCCGGTGCGGATCGCGGCGAAGTCCTCCTTGGCGACCACGACGGCCTTCTCCATCTTCTCCTCGGCCTCGAGGAGGGTCTCTTCGATCACCACTTGCTCCTGCGTGTCTTGAGTAGGCCCGGCTGCTGTTCCGTATGCGTGCGGCGGCGGCCGGCTGCGTCGCGTCTTCTTCCTGCACGGTTCCCGACCGTCAGGACATTGTCCATCCCCCGGTCAGGGCCCGCGGGTGTTGCCTGTCAGTCCGCGGGTCTTGCCTGTCAGTCCCGGCTGCCCTGGTCACCCACAAGCGTGCCGATCTTCTCACCCTTGACGGCGCGGGCGATATTGCCCTCCGCCAGAAGCTCGAAGACGAGGATCGGAAGCTTGTTGTCGCGGCACAGCGTGATGGCGGTGGCGTCGGCGACCTTGAGGTCCCGGGTGATGACCTCGCCGTAGCCGAGGGAGTCGAACTTGACCGCGTCCGGGTTGGCCTTGGGGTCGGAGTCGTAAACGCCGTCCACGCCGTTCTTGCCCATCAGCAGCGCCTCGGCGTCGATCTCCAGGGCGCGCTGGGCGGCGGTGGTGTCGGTGGAGAAGTACGGCATGCCCATACCGGCGCCGAAGATGACCACGCGGCCCTTCTCCAGGTGGCGCACGGCGCGCAGCGGGATGTACGGCTCGGCGACCTGGCCCATGGTGATGGCGGTCTGGACCCGGCTGTCGATGCCCTCCTTCTCCAGGAAGTCCTGGAGGGCGAGGCAGTTCATCACGGTGCCGAGCATGCCCATGTAGTCGGAGCGGGCGCGGTCCATGCCGCGCTGCTGGAGCTCGGCGCCGCGGAAGAAGTTGCCGCCGCCGATGACGACCGCGATCTCGGCCCCGTCGCGCACGACGGCCGCGATCTCGCGGGCGATCTTGTGCACCACGTCCGGGTCCACGCCGAGGCCCCCACCGCCGGAGAACGCCTCTCCGGACAGCTTCAGCAGATACCGGCCGCGTACTTTGCCGTCGTCGCTCTTCTGGGCCTTGGTGGTCATCGGATTCTCACTTCTTTCAACGGGTCGCACATACGAAGAAGGCCATTGCCGATGGGAACTGGTTCGCATCCCATGCTCGGCAATGGCCTCCTCGTCAGATCTGCTGTCGTCCGCCAACCCTGTGACGGCGTACGCGGACGACTGCTGTCGACCCTATCGGGGTCGTGCGTCGATCGCGGTACGGACTCAGATGCCGACCTTGATGCGCGTGAAGCGCTTCAGGGTGACACCGGCCTCTTCCAGGACCTTCTGGACCGACTTCTTGTTGTCGAGCGCGTACGGCTGACCGAGCAGCGTGGCGTCCTTGAAGAAGCCGTTGAGGCGACCCTCGACGATCTTCGGCAGGGCGGCCTCGGGCTTGCCCTCGGCGCGGGTGGTCTCCTCGGCGACGCGGCGCTCGGACTCGACGACCTCGGCCGGCACGTCCTCCTTGGAGAGGTACTTCGGCGCGAAGGCGGCGATGTGCTGGGCGACACCCTTCGCCAGGTCGGCGTCGGCCTTGTCCAGCTCGACCAGGACACCGATCTGCGGGGGCAGGTCGGGCATGGTGCGGTGCATGTAGGAGTACACGAAGCCGTCGGCGTACTGCGCGAAGCGGTCGAGGACGATCTTCTCGCCGAGGTTGGCGTTGGCCTCGTCCACGAACGCCTGGACGGTCTTGCCGGCCTCGATCTCGGAGGCGAGCAGGGCCTCGATGTCGGCCGGGGAGGTGGCGGCGACGTGCTGCGCGATCTGCTGGGCGACGGCCTGGAACTTCTCGCCCTTGGCGACGAAGTCCGTCTCGCACTTCAGCTCGACCAGGACACCGGAGGTGTTGTCGTCGGCGATGAGGGAGACCACGGCGCCGTTCTCGGCGGAGCGGCCCTCGCGCTTGGCGACGCCCTTCTGGCCCTTGATGCGGAGCGCCTCGACGGCCTTGTCGACGTTGCCCTCGGCCTCGTCCAGCGCCTTCTTGCAGTCCATCATGCCGGCGCCCGTGAGCTCACGAAGCTTCTTGACGTCGGCGGCGGTGTAGTTCGCCATGAGTCGTTAAGTCTTTCTCGAAGTCGGAAGATCTACCCGATCCACGAACCACATGTGGATGTGGGAACGCGAACCTACGGGTGAACGGCGGGGGCGAACCGGATGTCGCCGCCCCCGCCGTCAACGCTTACGGGTCAGGCCTGCTCGGCGTCCGCGGCCTTCTCGCCCTCGGCGGCCGGAGCCTCGGCGGCGGGAGCCTCAGCAGCGGGGGCCTCGGCGGCGGGAGCCTCGGCAGCCGGGGCCTCCTCGGCCTTCTTCTCACCCTCGAGCAGGTCGCGCTCCCACTCGGCGAGCGGCTCGCCCGCGGCCTTCTCGCCCTTGTCGCCGGTGGCGACGCCGGAACGGGCGATGAGGCCCTCGGCGACGGCGTCGGCGATCACACGGGTGAGCAGGGTGACGGAGCGGATCGCGTCGTCGTTGCCCGGGATCTTGTAGTCGACCTCGTCGGGGTCGCAGTTGGTGTCGAGGATGGCGACGACCGGGATGTTGAGCTTCCGGGCCTCACCGACCGCGATGTGCTCCTTCTTGGTGTCCACGATCCAGACGGCGCTGGGCACCTTCTGCATCTCGCGGATACCACCGAGGGTCTTCTCGAGCTTGGCCTTCTCACGCGAGAGGACCAGGAGCTCCTTCTTGGTCAGACCCGAGGCGGCCACGTCCTCGAAGTCGATCTGCTCGAGCTCCTTGAGGCGCTGCAGACGCTTGTAGACGGTGGAGAAGTTGGTGAGCATGCCGCCCAGCCAGCGCTGGTTGACGTAGGGCATGCCGACGCGGGTGGCCTGCTCGGCGATGGCCTCCTGCGCCTGCTTCTTCGTGCCGACGAACATGACCGTGCCGCCGTGGGCGACGGTCTCCTTGACGAACTCGTAGGCGCGGTCGATGTACGACAGCGACTGGAGCAGGTCGATGATGTAGATGCCGTTGCGCTCGGTGAAGATGAAGCGCTTCATCTTCGGGTTCCAGCGACGGGTCTGGTGACCGAAGTGGACGCCGCTCTCCAGCAGCTCCCGCATCGTGACGACGGCCATGGCCGTATCTCCTTGAATTTCTCGGTTGTGCCGCGGGTGCCGGACGGCTCCCGCGCCTGACGCCCACATGCGCCGTGCCACGAAGGACCGAGGAGCGCTGACACAGGTCGTTTTGTCGACCCGATGTCGGGGCGTGCGAAGTCGACCCGGTGACCCGGATCGCCAGAAGAAGTGTACGGGACCGAGAAGGCGCCGGGTGACGCCGCTGTCCACAAGCGGGGCGTGGTCCACAGATCACGCCATGATCAGCGGCTTGCCGGGACGCTGGGCGCATGCGAGCGAAACGATGCGCGAGTACGGCGGCACTGACGCTGGCGGCGGCACTGGTCCTGCCCGCCGCGCGCCCGCAGGCCCCCTTGTCCCCCACCTACACGGCCACGACCTCGGTCCCGCCGGTGGCCGAAACCTGGCCGGTGCCCCACCCCAGGATCCTCCGCGGCTGGGACCCTCCGCCGACGCCGTACGCCCGAGGCCACAGAGGAGTGGACCTGGCGGCCCCCGCGGGCACACCAGTGCGGGCGGTAGCCCCGGGCCTGGTGTTCTTCGCGGGCAAGGTGGCGGGCAAAGACGTCCTGTCGATCGAACTGACGAACACCGGCACACCCCCACTGCGCACGACGTACGAGCCGATCAGGGCGGAGCTGAAGAAGGGCGAGGAGGTCAAGGCAGGCCAGGTGGTCGGAACGGTACCCGCCACCACGCCCCACTGCCCGACGAGCTGCGTGCACTGGGGCGCACTGAGAGGAGAGACCTACGTGAACCCGCTGTCCCTGCTCCCCCCGCACCTACTGAACAGGGGCCCTGCGAGGCTCCTGCCGGTACTGGAAGTACCGCTGCCCTAGAGCACGCGTGACTGCGGCCAGTCGTACCGCACGCCGGCGGGCGAAGCCCCGCCCGCACACACCCGCACAGGAACACGCACCGCAAGGGAACACGCACCGCAGCGGAGCGCTCAGCCGCGAACCCCCCGCAGCGCCATCGACACCGCCGCGTCCGTGATCGCCGAAGGCTCCTCCGCCGCCCCCAGCTCGATCCGCCGCACCGCCGCGTCCACGACCCCCTGCAGCAGCATCGCCGCCAGCCGAGGCTCCGCGTGCCCCAGCTCCCCCAGCGCCTCGACGATCATCGCGACCAGCCCGCCGTGCGCGGCCCGGATCTTCTCCCGGGCCCCCGCGTCCAGCTCGCTCGCGGAGATCGCGACCACGGCCCGGTGCCGCCGGTCCCCCACCAGCGCCAGCTGCGCCCGCACATACGCCTCGATCTTGGCCTCGGCCCCTTCCGCCGCGGCCATCGCCGCCGAGACCTCCGCCGCCCAGACCGGGAAGTCGACCGCGCACAGCTCCTCGACGACAGCCGCCCGGGACCGGAAGTACTCGTACACGGACGACCGCGCGAGCCCCGTCCGCTCGGCGAGGGCCGGGAACGTCAGCGCCTCCGTACCACCCTCGGACAGCAGAGAACGAGCCGCGTCCAGCAGGGCGGCTCGTTGCATCGACCGGTGCTCGGCCACGGAGGCCGCTCGAATCCTTGGCACGCCGTCCACTCTACGGACGCGCCACCCCGGGCGGGAGTCACCCGGTGCTCACCGCCCGAAACTCGCCAGCTTCGCGCGCAGCTGAAGCACCGACTTGGTGTGGATCTGACTCACCCGGCTCTCGGTCACCCCGAGCACGTTCCCGATCTCGGCGAGCGTGAGCCCCTCGTAGTAGTAGAGCGTCACCACGGTCTTCTCCCGCTCCGGCAACGTGTTGATGGCCCGCGCCAGAAACCGCCGCAGCTCCCGGTCCTCGGCCACCTCCACGGGGTTGTCCGCGGCGGTGTCCTCCAGGGTGTCCATGACGCTCAGCCCGTCCCCGCCCTCACCCCCCACATGCAGCAGCTCCTCCAGCGCCACCACGTTGGCCAGCGACAACTGGCTGAAGACCGAGTGGAGTTCGTCCACCGCGATCCCCATCTCGGCGGCCACCTCCCCCTCCGACGGCGTCCGTCTGAGCCGCGCCTCCAGCGTCGCGTACGCCCGCTCCACGTTCCGCGCCTTCTGCCGTACCGACCGCGGAATCCAGTCCAGGGCCCGCAGCTCGTCGATCATCGCGCCCCGGATCCGGGTGATCGCGTACGTCTCGAACTTGATCTCCCGGCCGATGTCGAACTTCTCGATCGCGTCGATCAGTCCGAACACCCCCGAGGACACGAAATCGGCCTGCTCCACATTGGGCGGCAGTCCGACGCTCACCCGCCCCGCCACGTACTTCACGAGCGGTGAGTAGTGCAGGATCAGCTGCTCGCGCAGCCGCTCGTCCCCCGTCGCCTTGTACGACCGCCACAGCTCGTCGAGTGTCGAGGGAGCGGGCGGCCGCACGTTGCCACCGTCGCGGGCGGCTGGGGGGATCGCCGCCCGGTCGGACCCGGAGGTGTGCTGGGGCATTCGTCGCCTTGTGCCGTTCTGCCGTGAAGTGCGGGTGCCTGGGTGAGCTGTCGGTCTGGTACGGGTCTGGTGCCGAGGTACCGGTCTGCACCGGAATTCACGTGAGCGTAGCGTGACTGGAGTGTCGCGGTGTGCGAAGGCAGGGGCCGGGGGGCGCCGCAGATACGTTCCGCTGGGCGTCCCCTCGGGGCATGACGGTCGCTCTGCGTGATCACCCCGGAACACCAACTGCGGGAATTTGCAAGGGCGTCGCGGTTCCCCCGGACGGCCGAACACGCTCGGTCAGCATGGACTCCGACCGCCGCGCACCGAGATCATCGCCTGGCGTGTCAACTTCCAGCCGTCGCCGTGTCGTTCGACGTAACCAAGTGCTCTCAGCTCGTACAGCCGCGCGACGGCGTCGTCCTCGGTGGTCTGCGCCCCGCGGGCGATCTCGTCCGGGCCGGCGGTGCCGCTCCCGGGCAGCGCGGCCAACACCCGGCGGACACCCGGCGCCAGCAGATCGCGGGGCAGGACGGGTCCGCGCCGGTCGGGGGCCAGCTCGCCCATGTCCCCGACGAGCTCGACGACATCCGCGGCGTCGGTGACCAGGACGGCTTCCCCCCGTAACAGTTCGTGCACCCCCGCGGAGAGGGCACTGCTCGCGGGACCCGGTACCCCTATCGTGTGGCGCCCCAACCGCTGGGCCGCCCGCGCCGTGGCGAGTGACCCGCTGCGGTGCGCGGCCTCGACGACGACGGTGCCCCTGGTGAGGGCGGCGATCACCCGGTTGCGGACGATGAACCTGCTCGGAGTCGGATGATCCCCGGGTGGCAACTCCCCGATGACGAGGCCCTGTTCCGCGATCCTGGTGATCAACTGGGTGTGCCCGCGCGGGTAGGGCCGATCGACCCCGCAGGCGAGTACGGCGACGGTGGCGCCGCCGCAGGCCAGGGCTCCGCGGTGGGCGGCGCCGTCGATGCCGTAGGCACCGCCGGACACGACCACCCACCCCCGCTCGGCGAGCCCGGCGGCGAGGGTGGCGCCCATGTGAGCGCCGTACTCGCTGCAGGCCCGGGCACCGACGAGGGCGACGGAGCGCAGCGCCCACATCCGCAGACTGGGCATTCCGCGCACCCAGAGCCCCACGGGCCGGGCGTCCCCCAGGTCATCGAGCTGCCGAGGCCACTCGCCGTCCCCCGGACACACGAACCGGACCCCGCTCTCCCGAGCGACCCCGAGATCCCGCTCGGGCTCGGCCCGCGCCCCCCGAGCCACCAGCCCGGCCCACCGTCGCTCGGTCACCCCGGGAGGCCGCTCCCCCGCCTCCCGCAACCGCCGCACGACATCCCGAGCCCCGAACTCCCGAACCCACCGCCCGCCAACCTCGTCCCCGGGCTCCAACACCCGAGCGAGAAAGACCCGGGCATACAGCTCGCCGTCCGGATCGTCGCGGTCGCTCATGTCAGAGCCCCGATGGCCATGGGAACCCCTCGGGGGACCCCGGTGCGCAGTTGCAGCGCCAGGGCGACGTCGGTCGCGTCGGGCCGGTCGTGGCCCACGAGGTCGGCGACGGTCCAGGCGACGCGCAGGACACGGTCCAGGCCCCGGGCGGTCAGCACGCCCCGTTCGAGATTGCGCTCGGCCTCGTCCATCGCGCCGGACTCGGCGTGCCAGCGGCTGCGCAGTTCCCTGCCCGGCACCTCGCTGTTCGTCCGCCACGGCGTGCCGGACAGACGGACCGCCGCCCGCTCCCTGGCCTCCCGCACGCGGGCGGCGACCGTCGCCGTGGACTCGCCCCGGGCGCCGCGGTCGGCGAGTTCGGCGCGCGTGACCCGGTCCACCTCGACCCTCAGGTCGACCCGGTCGAGGAGCGGCCCGGAGAGCCGGGCCTGGTAGCGCCGGACCGCGGTGGGCGGGCACTCGCAGAAGTCGTCGTTCAGGGAGAACCGACCGCACGGGCAGGGGTTGGCCGCGAGCACCATCAGGAACTTCGCCGGGAAGCGGACGACGCCGGCGCTGCGTGCGATCACGACATGCCCGGACTCCAGCGGCTGCCGGAGCGCGTCGAGGGCCTGGCTGCCGAACTCCGGAGTCTCGTCCAGGAACAGGACGCCTCGGTGGGACAGCGACACGGCACCGGGACGCGCGATGCCCGGGCCACCGCCGACCAGTGACTGCATCGTCGCCGAGTGATGCGGGGCGCAGTAGGGCGGCACGTCGATCAAAGGCTTGCCGGGAGGCAGCAGGCCCGCCACCGAGTGCACGGCCGTGACCTCAAGCGACTCCTGCCTGGCCAGCCGGGGCAGGATGGCGGGCAGCCGTTCGGCGAGCATGGTCTTGCCCGCTCCGGGAGGGCCCTCGAGGAACAGATGGTGCCCGCCCGCAGCCGCGACCTCCACGGCCGTACGGGCCGAGAGCTGGCCCACGACGTCGGCGAGGTCATGGCCCGCGTCGTGCTGCGCCGCTCCGGCACTGTGCATGCCCGTGGCCGCGCCGGTGCCCGGCACCCGCAGTCCGGCGAGCAGCGGATCGGGGCGGCCCGGCTCGTCCGGTTCCTCTTCGGGTACGGGTTCGTCCGCCAGTACGGCGATCAGCTGGCGCAGGCTGCGCACCCCGAGCACGGAGACTCCGGGCACGAGCGAGGCCTCGGCGGCGGCGCACTCGGGCACGACCACCTGTTCGTAGCCGGCGTTGGCCGCGGCCAGCACCGCCGGCAGGATGCCGCGCACCGGCCGCACCCGGCCGTCGAGCCCCAGCTCCCCGATCATCACGATGTCGGCGAGCACCCGGGGATCGATCCGCTCGGCCGCTCCCAGGACCGCGCAGGCCACGGCCAGGTCGAAGCCGCTGCCCGCCTTGGGCACCGACGCCGGACTGAGCCCCACCGTCAGCTTCTTCTGCGGCCACTCGGCCCCCGAATTCACCACAGCCGCCCGAACCCGGTCCCGGCTCTCCGTCAGGCTCTTGTCGGGCAGGCCCACCAGGGTGAAGGCCGCTACGCCCGGCTCCAGGTCCGCCTGGACCTCGACGACCACTCCCTCGACGCCCACCAGGGCGACCGAGCAGGTGCGTGCGAAACCCATCACGCCACCCCCCGTACGTGTTCCACCACGGGGGCGCCCCGTTCGGGGAGGAGGACTCCGACCACGTCGATGCGGACGCCGCCGGGCGGTGCTCCTCCGTGGGACTGGATCCAGCGTTCGGCCAGGTGTCGCAGGCGTTCCGCCTTCTCGGGGGTCACCGCGGCCATCGGATGCTCGTAGCAGTCGCCCCTGCGGGTCTTCACCTCGCAGACGACCAGCGCGTCCCCGTCCCGCGCCACGATGTCGATCTCACCGCTCCGGCCACAGCGCCAGTTGCGCTCCAGGACCGTCATCCCGGCCTCTGCCAGCCGCCTCGCGGCCAGTCCTTCGCCGTACCTGCCGAGTGCACTGCGTGCGTTCATGTCGGCACCACCTCCGGCACCGACGATCACGCATCCGCCCCCATGAAAAGGATCTTGGTGGACAGCCTGTCAGTTGTGGACAACTCCGTCACCCGGTGGTGGGCCGACCAGGCGCCTCACCCGCCCGGGAGCTCCAGATCGCTCTTGTTCAGCTCCTCGATGTTCACGTCCTTGAACGTGAGCACCCGCACCTGCTTCACGAACCGAGCCGGCCGGTACATGTCCCACACCCAGGCGTCCGCCATGGACACCTCGAAGAACACCTCTCCCTGGACCGAGTGCACCTGCATCTCGTAGTCGTTGGTCAGGTAGAAGCGCCGCTCGGTCTCGATCACGTATTTGAACAGACCGACGACATCGCGGTACTCCCGGTAGAGCTTGAGCTCCATCTCGGTCTCGTACTTCTCGAGGTCCTCGGCGCTCATGGCATGTTCCCCTTCAGCCGTGCGATCCCACCATTGTGCGCCAGTCCCGCGAGCCCCTAGACGATTTCGGTGTCAAGGGTCACGGCCCCGGCCGGGGGACCTTCGTCGAGCAGCCTGCGCAGCAGCTCGGCGAGTCTGGTCGGATACACCGTCTCATGTGCCCGGGTCAGTTCCTGACACGTCCACCAGCGCGCTCCGGCGACACTGCGCCGCTCCAGCTCGGTGAGGCCCAGGGCCTCGGTGGCCGTCTGCGTCGTACGGGCCAGGTAGTACCACTCGTCCTGGTCCCAGCGGCGCCCCGCGAACGGGAACGAGCACCGCCGCCGCCACAGCACCGGTCCGAGCTCGACCTCGGTGATGCCGGTCTCCTCCGCGAGTTCCCGCAGAGCGGCCTCTTCGCGCGTCTCGTCGCCCTCTAGGCCGCCGCCGGGCGTGAACCACCAGTCGTCGCTCACATCGTCCGGCTCATGCCCGTGCAGCAGCAGGATCCGGTCCGAGGGATCCAGGAGCACGACCCGGGCGACCTTGCGCACCTCACCGGCCGCCTCCGGCCCCGCGTCCTCAGCGAGCACCCGCGGGCTCCGTCCGCGCACGCGACCGCGACCGCCCCAGCGCCTTGGCCACTGGGCCGTACGCCCCACCGCCGAGCACCAGCGCCGCGCCCACGACGATCAGCGCGACCATCGTCCGCAGCGGCCCCGGCGAGGAGAGCGCGCCGAGCTGCTCGAACCCCGTGGGGCGCTCCAGCATGCCGTCCATCGGCCAGACCACGGCGTCCACCCGGGCCGTCACCGCGTCCCGCGCCACCGTGCCGTTCGCCGCGTCCGTGAGGTGGGCCGTGGAGTCCAGCGAGCCGGACCGCTCGTCACCGAGCAGGAAGAGGCGTCCCTCGGGCACGGTCACCGTCGGGAAGTTCTGGATCTCGGCCAGGCTGCCCTCGGGCAGATACGGTTCCTCGATCTTCTTTCCGTCGACCGTCAGCTTGCCGTCCGTGCAGCAGGCGACGGTGTCGCCGCCGACGGCCACGACCCGCTTGAGCACGGGCGCGTTCGCCCAGTTCGCGTCGTTGAACACCACGACGTCCCCGCGGCGGACGTCGTCGCCGTCGACCCGCTCGGCCAGCACCCGCTCACCGGCGTCGATGGTCGGCGTCATGGAACTGGTGGGCACGGTGTACGGCCGGTAGACCACCGCCGCCCAGGCGAAGCCGCCCAGGAACAGCACCAGGCCCAGCGCCACGGCAAGTCCGGACAGTCGCTGTCCGGTCCTGCTGCCCGCCGGGCCGTTGCCTCCCCCGCTCCGCGGGGCCGTACGCGTCGTGCTCTCACCACCCATGGGTCCGCACCCTACCCGGGGGTACGCCCCCGGGTCAGCCCATGGTCTGGATCACTCGGCCGGATCAGCCGGCGTCCTGGCGGGCCCGCTTGCGGCGCCACAGGGCGAACGGGACGACGCCGGCGAGGGCCAGTCCCTCGGGCGCGACGGCCGCCGCCTTGGCGCTGAGGTTCTGGTCGAAGGTGTCCGGAACCGGCAGGGTGTCCCAGCGGTTGATCGGCCAGGCGACCACGATGGCGCGTCCGACGACCTTGTCCACCGGCACCATGCCCTTGTTGGCGTCCGCCTGGTTGTAGCGCGAGTCCCGGGAGTTCTGCCGGTGGTCGCCCATGACCCAGATGAAGCCCTCGGGCACCTTCACCTTGAACTGGCCGCCCTGGTCGTCGACGCTGCACGGCGTATTGCCGGCGTAGACGTACGACGACTCGTTCAGCGCCTTGCCGTTGACCTTCAGCGGGCCGGTGCCCTTGCACTCGATGGTGTCGCCGCCGACGCCGACGACCCGCTTGATCAGATCCTTCTCCTCCGCGGACGGCATCAGGCCGATCCAGCTGAGGAAGGTCTGCAGGGCGTTGGGGTCGGCCGTGGGCTCCCCGGCCAGCCAGTTGTCGGGGTCGTGGAAGACGACGACCTCGCCGCGCTCGGGCTCCGAGCCGAACCAGGGCGTGAGCTTGTCGACCAGGACGCGGTCGCCCTGCTGGAGGGTGTTCTGCATCGAGTCGGACGGGATGGAGAAGGCCTGCACCAGGAAGGTCTTGATCAGCAGCGCCAGCACCAGCGCGATACCGATCAGGATGGGCAGCTCCTTCCAGAAGGAGCGGGGCTTCTTCGCCTGGGGGGTCCCGTCGCCGGGCCCCTGGCCGTCCGTGCGGGTCTGCTCCCCGGACGTCGTGCCCTCCTCGGCCGGGGTGGAGTCACTCCCGGAAGTCCCGGAGGTCCCGGAGGTCACGGCGCCGTCCACGGCCGGGTCGGCCGCTCCCGCGGGGCGTCCGCGGTCCTCGCCGTCGTGCCCGGATCGTGCGCCAACCGCCACATCCCCCACGCCAACTCCTTACTCTGTGCCGCTGCCTGCCCCAGAGACGGTGCAGGCCCACCACTCCCATAACGAGCGGGAGTTCCGCAGGGGTCGGGAGTCGGACGCTTCCGTTCGGATCGTCGGAGGCAACCCTATGCGACAGCCGGGGAGCCGCGGTCGACCCGGTCGCCGAGTCGGACACGGAGGCGTAGGTTTTCGGTTCGTCCAGCGCGCCCCAGTGGCCCAGTGGCCAGGCGATGACCATGGCGCGGCCCACGACCTCGTCCTCGGAGACCGTGCCGCCGTTCTGGTCCTGGTGCGCGCGGGAGTCCGCGGAGTCGGCCCGGTGGTCGCCCATGACCCACAGCCGCCCCTGGGGGACGGTGATGTCGAACGCGGTCTGGGAGGGGGCGTTGCCGGGGAAGAGGTAGTCGGTCTCCTCCAGGGGGACCCCGTTGACCGTGACCCGTCCTTGGGTGTCGCAGCACTTGACCCGGTCGCCGCCCACCCCGACGACCCGCTTGATGAGGTCCTTCTCGTTGTCGGACGGCAGTAGACCGATGAAGGTGAGCCCTTCCTTGATCTGCTTGACGACGACGGGGTCCTCCTTCTTGGCGACGGGCTGCTCGTCGTTGAGCCAGCCGCCCGGGTCCTTGAAGACGACGACGTCCCCGCGCTGCGGCTTGGAGCCGAACCACGGGGTGAGCTTGTCGACCAGGACCCGGTCGCCGATCTGGATCGTCTGCTCCATCGAGCCGGACGGGATGACGAAGGCCTGGACGAGAAAGGTCTTCAGGACGAGGGCTATCAGCACCGCGACACCGACGAGGAGCGGTATCTCCTTGATCGCGCTGCGCCGGCGGCGCCGCTTGACCTTGCGCTGGAGCTTGCGTCGCTCGGCGCGGCTGCGACCGCCCGCCGGTCCGAGGGAGGCGCGCCGGGACCCGGTGGGGAGCAGGTCCTCGGCGGCGCTGCTGGGCGCCCCGCGAGGCTTTCCGCGGTTACCCATGGGCACCGTCCGGTGCGGGCACGCGCGCGTACGCGCCGGGACGCTCCAGGCGGGTCCAGTGGGAGGTGGGCCAGAGGATCCAGTCGGCCCGGCCGACGACCTCGCCGACGGGGATCATGCCGCCGCCCGGGGAGCCCAGGTGGTCGCGGGAGTCGCTGGAGGCGCTGCGGTGGTCGCCGAGGACGAAGAGGGTGCCCTCGGGCACGGCGACGTCGAAGGGGACGCCGGACGCGCCGTCCCCGGGGTACAGGAACGCCGACTCGTCGACCGACCGGCCGTTCACCTGGATCCTCCCCTTCTTGTCGCAGCAGACCACGTGGTCTCCCCCCACACCCACAACGCGCTTGATGTAGTCCGCGTCCCCGAAGTACCCGGTTCCGTCGAAGACCACGACATCGCCGCGCTGCGGCTGAGCACCGAAACGGTACGCCAACTTATTTACGAGAACGCGGTCCCCGATCCTCAATCCGCGCTCCATGGATCCGCTGGGGATCTGGAAGGGCTGCGCCACGAAAGTGCTGAACAGCAGCAGGAACAGCAGGCAGACCAGCAGGGTCAGGGTGATCCGTCCGCCGGGCAGCCAGTCGGCCGCCCGCCCCACCACCCCACCGAACGCGAAACGCGACCGGCCCTCCGTCCCGCGCGGGGCGGGTTCGGAGGAGCGGTCGCGTTCCGTCTGCTGTGCTTCGGTGTCCATCGGAGCCAGATGCTATCCGGCCCCGCCATGACCTCCCGAAAGCGCTCAGTTCTCGCGCTTCTCCTTGATCTTCGCGGCCTTGCCGCGGAGCTCACGGAGGTAGTACAGCTTGGCGCGACGCACGTCACCCTTGGTGACGAGCTCGATCTTCTCGACGATCGGGGTGTGCACCGGGAAGGTGCGCTCGACGCCGACCGAGAAGGAGACCTTGCGGACCGTGAAGGTCTCGCGGACACCGGCGCCCTGGCGGCGGATCACAACGCCCTTGAACTGCTGCACACGGGAGCGGTTGCCCTCGATGACGCGGACGTGGACGTTGACGGTGTCACCCGGGCGGAAGGCCGGGACGTCGCTGCGCAGCGACGCGGAGTCGACGGAGTCGAGCAGGTGAGACATTTCGTCTGCTTTCTTCGCCCATGCCACAGGTCATAGGCGGGAGCTGGTTTCCAAAGAGGATGCTGTTCGCGTCGGGGCGGGCGTCGTGTCCCCCTGTGGCAGGGGCGCACGCCGGACGGCGCACAACAGCGACCTATTCTTCCACGGCCTCCGGCCTGCGCCAAAATCGGCCGTGGGGCTCCCCCTCCGGATCGGGCGCCCAGCCCAGGATGGAGAGCATCTCGCGGTCCTTCTTGTCGAAGGCCTTGGGGTCGCAGCGCTCGATCAGGTCCGGCCGGTGGGCCGTGGTGCGCTTGAGGGCCTCGTCGCGCCGCCAGCGGGCGATCTTGCCGTGGTGGCCGCTGAGCAGCACGTCCGGGATGTCCCGGCCGCGCCACTCGGGCGGCTTGGTGTACACCGGCCCTTCCAGCAGGTTGGCCATGGCGCCGGGTGCGAAGGAGTCGTCGCGGTGGGACTCGGCGTTGCCGAGGACTCCGGGCAGCAGCCGGGCCACGGCCTCGGTGATCACCAGTACGGCGGCCTCGCCGCCGGCGAGGACGTAGTCGCCGATGGACACCTCGTAGACCGGCATCCGGGTGCCGTACTCGTCGATGACCCGCCGGTCGATGCCCTCGTAGCGGGCCGGGGTGAAGATCAGCCAGGGGCGCTCGGAGAGCTCCACGGCGAGTTCCTGGGTGAACGGACGGCCGCTGGGCGTGGGCACGATCAGCGCGGGCGCGTGGGCGCCGGTCTCGTAGCCCTCGGCCAGCACGGAGTCCAGCGCGTCGCCCCAGGGCTCGGTCTTCATGACCATGCCGGGTCCGCCGCCGTAAGGCGTGTCGTCGACCGTGTTGTGCCGGTCGTAGGTCCAGCCGCGCAGATCGTGCACCTGGACGTTCAGCTGTCCACGCGCGCGCGCCTTGCCGACCAGGGAGACGTTCAGGGGCTCCAGGTACTCGGGGAAGATCGTGACGACGTCGAGGCGCATTACGACGCGTCCTCCGCGTCCCGCGAGGAGGCGATCTCGGCCTGGTCGTCGATGAGCCCGGGCGGCGGATCGATGACGGCCTTCTGCTCCTCCAGGTCGACCTCGACGACGATCTCCTGGACGAAGGGGATGAGCACCTCGCTGCCGTCGGCCCGCTCGACGATGAAGAGGTCCTGCGAGGGCAGATGCGAGATCTCGGTGATCCGCCCGACCTCCACGCCGTCCTTGGTCACGACGTCGAGGTCCATGAGCTGGTGGTCGTAGTACTCGTCCTCCTCCTCCGGCAGCTCCTCCGGGTCGACCTCGGCGATCAGGAGGGTGTTGCGGAGGGCCTCGGCGCCGGTGCGGTCCTTCACGCCTTCGAAGCGCAGGAGCAGGCGCCCGCTGTGGACGCGGCCGGTTTCGATGGTGAGCGGGCCTGTGGAGGCGGGGTCCGTCAGCAGCACGGCACCGGGCGCGAGCCTCAGTTCCGGCTCGTCGGTGCGGACCTCGACGGTGACCTCGCCCTTGATGCCGTGGGCACGGCCGATACGAGCGACTACCAGCTGCACTGTGCTTGATCTCCAGGACGACGAGTGGATACGACTACGGGCCGGGGACGGCCCAGTGGCCCTCCCCGGCCCGAGCCGGTGTTGCGTTCGGCGTCAGCGGACGTGGTCCACGTCGACGAGGTCGACGCGGACACCGCGACCGCCGATGGCGCCCACGACGGTGCGCAGAGCGCGTGCGGTGCGGCCGTTGCGGCCGATCACCTTGCCGAGGTCGTCGGGGTGGACCCGGACCTCCAGCACGCGCCCGCGGCGCAGGTTGCGGGAAGCGACCTGCACATCGTCAGGGTTGTCGACGATGCCCTTCACGAGGTGCTCGAGAGCCTCCTCGAGCATGCTCAGGCCTCGGCCGACTCGGACTCAGCCGCGGGGGCCTCGTCCTTCTTCTCCGCCTTCTTCTTCTGGGTGATGGCCTCACCCTTGCCCTCGTCGTCGCCACCGAGGGCCTCGAACGAGGGGCGCGCCTTCTTGGGCTCGGCGACGAGCAGCGGAGCCGGGGCGGGCTCGCCCTTGAACTTCTGCCAGTCGCCGGTCTTCTTCAGGATGGCGAGGACGGGCTCGGTCGGCTGCGCGCCGACACCCAGCCAGTACGCCACGCGCTCGGCGTCCACCTCGATGACCGACGGGTTGTAGGTCGGGTGGTACTTGCCGATCTCCTCGATCGCACGGCCGTCACGACGGGTGCGGGAGTCGGCGACGACGATGCGGTAGTGAGGCGAACGGATCTTGCCCAGACGCTTCAGCTTGATCTTGACTGCCACGGGAGTGGATTCTCCTGGTTTTGACGTGGTTGGGCACGGCGAGAAGGCCGCGTGGGGTTGCGGTACCCGAGTGCCCGATGGACGCGTCAGCCGGAGGAGAGAGGGGTCCTGTGCGACTGTCGAGTACAGCTAGCCATTGTGCCACACCCCGCGCCTGCCCTCGGACGGAGGGCAGGCGGGCATGGCGGAGGCGCACCCGGCGCGGAGGTGAGGTACGTCGGGTGCGCTGTGCGGCGCCCGCCGAGGGAGGGCACGGCTGCCACGAGCAGCCGTGGCCTCAGCTCGCCGCCGCGCCCACCACCTCGGGGATCCGGAACGGCTTCCCGCAGCCGCCGCAGACGATCGGGGCCTGGGCCAGGACGGACGGGACGACCCGGACGTTGCGTCCGCAGTCGCAGACCGCCTTGACCCGGACGCCGCCGCCGGAGGAGCCGTGCCGGGCCGCCGGACCGCGGAAGCTGCGGGCCGTGTCCGCCGACGTGGCCGCCGTGTGCGCCTTCAGGGCGCGCTGGAGGCGTTCGATCGTCGGACGGTAGCGGCGCTTGGCCTCCGGGTTGAGCGTGACCAGCGAGAAACCGCTGCTGGGATGCGGTTCGTCGGGGTGGTCCAGGCCCAGTTCCTCGGCGATCGCGAGGAATCTGCGGTTGTGGTAGCGGCCGGCACGGGAGGTGTCGCGCACTCCACGGGCGGCGGCGATGCCGTGCACCGCCTCATGGAGAAGGCGTTCGAAGGAGAGCTCGTGTCCGCACGCGGACGACGACTCCCCGATCAGGGATTCTGGCGCGGCGAGATCCGGCAGCTCGGGGTGGTGCCGCTGAATGTCGGCCCACGCCTGCGCCAGCTCTGCGGCGAGAACAGGTGGTGTCTGTGTCGTGCTCACGTAATGACAACGAGCCGGAGTGCCCCTGTGTTCCGATTCCGGGCCATCCCAAATATTTTGCACGTACCCGTCAGTTGCCGCTGATGCGTCCTGACGAGGGCGGGTGCGCTGATCTGCGGAGAAGCCTCACAGCTCACCACAAGGTGGTGCGTAGTCTGACGTACGCACCGGCGCGTACGCCGTCTCCGCGCCACGGGGTGCCAGTGTCCCTCGGAGGCGCAAGAGGCCTTTCGGTCGCTCTCGCGCCTCCTGCCTCGTCTCAGTAAGCGCGCGCGACGATCGCGACGTTACCCGGCGCGTCCTCGTCCTCCGGCACCGACCCGTCCTCGGCGAGCAGACACCGTACGGTCACCGAGTGCTCGGCGAGCCTGGCCTCGCCCGCCTCGCCGAGCACGGCCCACGGGATCCGCGCCCACCCGCTCGCCGCGGCCTCGACGGCCTCCGCGACCGTGGCCACCTCGGCGGTACGCGCCTCCCGCCGCTCCCGGGACTGCCGCAGCAGCAACGCCTGGTCGTCCTCCAGCATCCCCGGCAGCAGGTCTACGAGGGACTCGACGGCCATCGGTTCCTTGCCGCCCGGAATCCGGCGGGCCACCATCGCGGTGCCGTTCTCCAGGTCGCGCGGCCCGATCTCGATCCGCACGGGCACGCCCTTGAGCTCCCAGTCGACCGCGCGCCGCCCGAAGGGGGTGTCCGTACGGTCGTCGACCTGCACCCTCAGCCCCGCCGCCCGCAGCCGGTCGCCGATCTCGCGGACCTTGGCCAGAACCGGCTCCTCGCCCTTGATCGCGAGGACGACGACCTGGGTCTGCGCGAGGCGCGGCGGGACCCGCAGGCCGTTGTCATCCCCGTGAGTCATCACCAGCGCGCCGATCATGCGGGTGGTCGAACCCCAGGAGGTCTGCCAGACGAGTTCCTGCCTGCCGTCCTTCGACAGGTACGAGGTGTTGAAGGCCTTCGCGAAGTTCTGGCCCAGCTCATGGCTGGTGACCATCTGGAGCGCCTTGCCGTCGCCCATCATGCTTTCGAGGGTGAGGGTGTTGATGGCCCCGGCGAAGCGCTCCTTGACCGTCTTGCGACCGGAGACGAAGTCCATCGCGAGGACGTTGCGCAGGAAGTCGCCGTAGACCTCGCTCTGGATGCGGGAGGCGAAGTCCCGTGCCTCCTCACAGGTCGCGTGCGCGGTGTGGCCCTCCTGCCAGAGGAACTCCGTCGTCCGCAGGAAGAGGCGGGGCCGCAGCTCCCAACGGACCACGTTGGCCCACTGGTTGATCAGCAGGGGCAGGTCGCGGTAGCTCTGCACCCACTTCGAGAAGTAGTCGTTGATGATCATCTCGGAGGTGGGCCGGACGACCGCGGGCTCCTCCAGCTCCTTGCCGCCGCCGTGCGTAACCACCGCCAGCTCGGGCGCGAAGCCCTCGACGTGGTCGGCCTCCTTGGCGAAGTACGACTGCGGGATCAGCAGCGGGAAGTACGCGTTCTGGGTGCCCGTCTCCTTGATGCGGGCGTCCATCTCCGCCTGCATCCGCTCCCACAGTCCGTACCCGTACGGTCGGATCACCATGGTGCCGCGCACCGGGCCGTTGTCGGCCAGCTCGGCCTTGTTGATCAGATCCTGGTACCAGCGCGGGAAGTCTTCGGCCCGCGGGGTGAGTACGGGTGCTTTTGCCATGGCGCGATGGTACGGGCCGCCGACGTTGCCGGAATGTGAATTTTTGCCACGGGCACGGTCCAGCCGCAAGCAGGGCCCGACGACCCCTGGACGCGGGGTCGAGCGCGGAGTTTCCTGGCATACGGGGGGAGAGCGAGCGCACGTCACGGGGGCTACGGAATACGGCACAACGGCAACTCTCGGCGGATTGGGGCGCTTTCGATGACACCTACGCTCGTGCGGCATCACCTGTCTCACACGGGACCCACGCCCCGTGTGGACCTGTGGGCACGCGCGCGTGACTGGTCGGAGATCCAGGAGCGGATGCTTGTCCCGCTCTACGAGGCCGTCCATGAACGGCTCGAAGTGGGCCTCGGCACAAGGTTGTTGGGGCTCGGCTGCGGTTCCGGACTCGCTTTGCTGATGGCGGCGGCCCGGGGAGCCGTGGTCACCGGTGTCGAGCCGTCCTCGCCCGAACGGCTGGCCCTGGCCCGGCAGCGGCTGCTGCCGGAAGCCTGGGGCGCACGCGCGCGGGCCGGCGTCCGGCTCACGGACGGCTCACCGGGGGACGCGGCCGACGTGGAGACGCCCGCGTACAGCCTGGTGACCGCGTTCGAACCCATCGGGTGCCTCGCGGGCGACTCGGAGGGACTCGGTGAACTGCTGCGAGAGGCGAAGCCGCTCGCCGAGCGGGGGGCGCCCGTGGTGCTGGCCGGCTGGGGTCCGCCGGAACGCTGCGCCACGTCGTCGGTGCTGCGCGTGGCCACCAAACTGGCCGATCCGCTGCGCAGCGCGGGCAGTTGGCGCCCCGCCCTCCGTGACGACCTGGAGGAGGTCGCGCTGCGGGCGGGCCTGCGCCTCGACGGCTCCGGACGCGTGGCGTGCCCCTTCGGGTACGCCGACGTCGAAAGCGCCGTACGCGGGCTGCTGTCGACCGGGCTGTTCGACGCGGCGATCTCCGCGACCGACCCGGCGCAGGTGGACAAGGAGCTGACGGAGGCGCTGCATCCGCATCAACGGCCGGACGGGACCGTGTGGATGACGAACATCTTCCGGTACCTCATCGCCCGCGTCCCCTGAAGTCGCGTACGACGCAGAAGAGTTCCTGGAAATGCACGTGTGAATGGTGTGAAGAAAGCGATGCGGGACCCCTCTCGCTTCGCTGAACTGCACGCCCTCCCCTTAGCCTGACGAACCGCTCGGGGGAACTACACATCTGCATACAGGAGCTGTTGTGCTGTACCGCAAGACCGCGCTGCGTCTGGCCGCGCCCGTCGCCGTCCTCGCCCTGGCGCTCACCGCCTGCTCGGGCGGGGACGACGAGGCCGACGCGAAGAGCCCGGCCACCGCGCAGGCGAAGGCCTCGCCGTCGGCGTCGCCGGAGCCCTCCTCCGGCGGCGCGATGAAGACCGGCGAGAGCGCCACGGGGACGTACGAGGAGGACCCGGGGAAGGTCACGTACGAGATCCTCGCGCAAGCGGTCGACGTCGGCACCGAGGCCGAGGCCGCGCAGGCGGTGTCGGACCCGGAGGACGCCAAGGGGCTCGTCCTGGCCGTCGCCCACGTGAAGTTCACGCACAAGAGCGGCCCGACGCTGCCCGACTCTCCGCAGGTCGGCGACGAGACCACCGTCTGGGCCGACGGACAGCGCGGCTCGATCCTCATCGGCGCCGCCGAGGACGCGGCCGGCTGCGAGGACCCGTACGACGTGGAGGGCTGGAAGCGGGGCGAGAGTCACACCTTCTGCGAGACCTACCTGGTGCCCGCCGACGCGAAGAGCGTCGAGGTGCACTGGCAGGAGGCCGAGGGCGAGCCGTACGTCTGGACGTTCCCGAACGGCTAGAACGGGCGAGGGCGCCCCTGGTGACCAGGGGCGCCCTCGTTGTCGTGGAGCCGGATGTCAGCCCATGAACTTCTTGAACTCGTCGGGGAGTTCGAAGTCCTGCGGAGCCTGCTGACCGGGCACGCCGAACGCGCCGCCCTGGGCCGCCGCCGCGCGCCGCGCCGCCTCCTCCTGCTCCTGCTGCTTGCGCTTCATCGGGTTGCCGGAGCGCTGCTTGCCCTTGGCCTTCTTCGGCTGCTTCTTCGAGCGACCGGGACCGCCACCCATGCCCGGCATCCCGGGCATACCCGGCATACCGCCGCCCTGGGCCATGCGGGACATCATCTTGCGGGCCTCGAAGAACCGCTCGACCAGGTTCTTCACCGCGCTGACGTCGACCCCGGAGCCCTTGGCGATGCGGGCGCGGCGCGAGCCGTTGATGATCGTCGGTTCCTGGCGCTCGGCCGGGGTCATCGACTTGATGATCGCGGCGGTGCGGTCGACGTCCCGCTCGTCCAGGTTGTTGATCTGGTCCTTGATCTGCCCCATGCCGGGCAGCATGCCGAGCAGCTTGGAGATGGAGCCCATCTTCCTGACCTGTTCCATCTGGGACAGGAAGTCGTCGAGGGTGAAGTCCTGGCCCTTCTTGGAGGCCAGCTTCTCCGCCATCTTCTGGGCTTCGGCCTGGTCGAAGGTCTTCTCCGCCTGCTCGATCAGGGTGAGCAGGTCACCCATGTCGAGGATGCGGGAGGCCATCCGGTCCGGGTGGAAGGCGTCGAACTCGTCGAGCTTCTCGCCGTTCGACGCGAACATGATCGGCTTGCCGGTGATCTGCCGGATCGACAGGGCGGCACCACCGCGGGCGTCGCCGTCGAGCTTGGAGAGCACCACGCCGTCGAAGCCGACGCCGTCGCGGAAGGCCTCGGCGGTGTTGACCGCGTCCTGACCGATCATCGCGTCGACGACGAAGAGGATCTCGTCCGGCGAGACCGCGTCCCGGATGTCCGCGGCCTGCTGCATCATCTCCTGGTCGATGCCCAGGCGGCCGGCGGTGTCGACGATGACGATGTCGTGGACCCGCGACTTCGCGAACTCGATGGAGTCCTTGGCGACCTTGACCGGGTCGCCGACGCCGTTGCCCGGCTCCGGGGCGTAGACCGCGACGCCGGCGCGCTCGGCGACGACGCTCAACTGGTTCACGGCGTTCGGCCGCTGAAGGTCACACGCGACCAGCAGCGGGGAGTGGCCCTGCTCCTTGAGCCACCGGCCGAGCTTGCCCGCGAGGGTGGTCTTACCGGCACCCTGCAGACCCGCCAGCATGATCACGGTGGGCGGCTGCTTGGCGAAGCGCAGGCGCCGGGTCTCACCGCCGAGGATCGTGACGAGCTCCTCGTTCACGATCTTCAGGACCTGCTGCGCCGGGTTCAGCGCCTTGGAGACCTCGGCACCGAGCGACCGCTCCTTGACGCTCTTGATGAAGGTCCGCACGACCGGCAGGGCGACGTCGGCTTCGAGGAGCGCGATCCGGATCTCGCGCGCGGTGGCGTCGATGTCCGCCTCGGAGAGCCGTCCCTTGCCGCGCAGGTTCTTGAAAGTCGCTGAGAGGCGATCGGAGAGAGTATCGAACACGGCGCTCGCGGTCCTCGGGGTCGGTGGCAGCTGGGAATCGCCCTCCAGGGTATCCCGGCGACACCGGTCGCCGGGATCCCTGTTCAGCCCCGCAGGGTTTCCTCCAGTTTCCGGGCCACCGCCGAGGCCTCCTCACGCGGGAGTGGGGCGCCTTCGGGGCCTGTGACATAGAACGCGTCCACGGCGTTCGCGCCCAGCGTGCTCACGTGCGCGCTGCGGACCCGCACACGGGCGTCCTCCAGGGCCCGGCCGATCCGGAAGAGCAGTCCGGGGGCGTCCTGGGCGCGGACCTCGATGACCGTGGCCAGGCGGGAGGCGGCCGGGTGGACCGTCACCCTGGGCGGCGGCGCCACCACGCCCCGGCGGCGGGGATAGGCCGCGTCCCGCTCCGCCAGCCGGCCCGCGATGTCCAGACTGCCGTCCAGGGCCCGAACCAGGTCCGCGCGCAGCCGGGCGGCCTGCGGCAGCGAACCGTACTCCGCGGCGACCCGCCAGTTCAGCAGCAGGACCGAGCCCTCGACCCCGTCGGGGAGGTCCAGCGCGCGCAGTTCCGCGGTGCGCACGGTGAGGCGGTGCATGGCGAGGACGCCGGAGACCGCGGGCAGCACGCCCGGCTGGTCCGGCACGGCGATCAGCAGCTCCACGCCGAGCGGTTCCGGGTCCCCGGCCGGCTGGTCGTCCGTCGCGGGTTCGGTCTGGGCGCGCAGGGCCAGGACCGGGCTGCCGGTGGCGACGGCCTCGATGGCGAGCCGCTCCTGCTCGGCGGTGGGCGCGGCGGCCTCCGGCTCCGCGGGGGCGTCCCCGGCGAGCACGGCCGAGACGCGTTTGACCAGGTCGGCGACGAGGGATCCGCGCCAGGCAGACCAGGCTGCGGGACCGGTGGCCAGCGCGTCCGCCTCGGTCAGCGCGTGCAGCAGCTCCAGCGTGGACTGGGTGCCGACCGCGTCGGCGACCGCGCGGACCGTGGCCGGGTCCTCCAGGTCGCGCCGGGTGGCGGTGTCGACGAGCAGCAGGTGATGCCGTACGAGAGCGGCGAGTACGCCGACGTCCTCGCGGTCGAATCCGATGCGGGCCGCGACATCGCGCGCGATGATCTCCCCGGCCACCGAGTGGTCGCCGGGCCAGCCCTTGCCGATGTCGTGCAGCAGCGCGGAGACCAGCAGCAGGTCGGGGCGCTGAACGCGCCGGGTGAACTCGGAGGCGCGTACCGCGGTCTCGATCAGGTGCCGGTCGACGGTCCAGATGTGCACGGCGTTGCGCTGGGGGCGGCAGCGCACCCGCTCCCAGTCCGGGAGAAGGCGGCTGATCAGGCCTTCCGCCTCCAGCGCCTCCCAGACCTCGATCGTGGGGCGCCCCGAGCCGAGCAGGGTGACGAGCTGTTCGCGGGCCTCGGCGGGCCAGGGCGTGGGCAGGGGGCGGGTGGTGGCCGCCAGCCGCCGTACGGCGTGCAGGGAGAGCGGGAGTCCGGCCTGCGCGGCGGCGGCCGCGGCGCGCAGGGGCAGCACGGGGTCGCGCTCGGGGCGCGCGGCGCGGGCGAGCACGACCTCGCCGTCCTGTTCGACGACGCCCTCGGCCAGCGGGGAGCGCTCGGCGACCGGTTTGCCGCCGCCCAGCATGGCGCGCAACCGCGGTCGTACGGCGCGCGACCGCAGCACGCGCCCCACCTCACGCCAGGTGACGTCACTGGCGTACGAAATCACCCGCGCCGCCTCGTACACCTGCCGCAGCAGGGTGTCGGCGTCGAGCAGGCCCAGCTCGGCCGCGACCTGGTCCTGTTCCTGGAGCGCGAGCCGGTCGGTCGCGCGCCCGGTGGCCAGGTGCAGGGCGTCCCGCACGTCGAGCAGTCGGCGCCGGGCGGCGTCGAGGCCCTCACGCGGGGCGTCGGCCAGCCAGGACGCGGCGACGGCGCGCAGGATCGTGGCGTCCCGCAGTCCGCCCCGGGCCTCCTTGAGGTCGGGTTCCAGCAAGTACTGCAGCTCGCCCTGGCGCTCGGCGCGTTCGGCGGTGAGTTCCTGGAGTTCGGGCAGCCGCTTGGGCGCCTGGTTGCGCCAGTCGGCCAGGACCGCCGTCCGCAGGCCCGCCGTCAGACCGAGGTCGCCCGCGATGTGGCGGGCGTCCAGGAGACCGAGTTGGACCTTCAAGTCGTCCCCGGCCGTCTTCCGGGCCTCGGCGGGTGTGCGTACCGAGTGGTCGAGGGCGAGCCCGAGGTCCCAGACGGGGTACCAGATCCGGTCGGCCAGGGCGGCGACGTCGTCCGCGTCGGCGCCGTCGTGCAGCAGGAGCAGGTCCAGATCGCTGCGCGGCGACAGCTCGCCACGGCCGTACCCCCCGACGGCGACCAGGGAGACCCCGCGCAGCCCCTCGGCTCCGGCGGCGAACAGGCCGGCGAGCCAGTCGTCGGTGAGTTCCGCGAGGGCGGTACGGCGCGGCGGCCCGGACCGCGCCCCCTCGGTGAGGAGGCGCAGCCGGGCCGCCGCATAGCCGCTGGGTCCCGAGTCCTCTGCTTCTTGCTGTACGTCCGTACTCGTCACCCAGCGACTCCTGTTCCTGTTTTTATGCGCGTCCGATCAGAGCGCGTCAGGCCCGCGCTCGCCGGTGCGGACCCGTACGGCCGTCTCGACCGGCAGGGACCAGACCTTGCCGTCACCGATCTTGCCGGTGCGGGCGGCCTTGACGATGACGTCGATCAGCTGCTCGGCGTCGTCGTCCTCGGCCAGCACCTCGATACGGATCTTCGGGACCAGGTCGACGGTGTACTCGGCGCCGCGGTAGACCTCGGTGTGGCCCCGCTGCCGACCGTAGCCGCTGGCCTCGGTGACCGTCAGGCCGTGCACGCCGAAGGCCTGGAGGGCTTCCTTGATCTCGTCGAGCCGGTGCGGCTTGACGACGGCGGTGATGAGCTTCATGCGTCCACCTTCTTGCTCGCAGTGTCGGCGACCGGGGCCGGGGCGGCGGTCCGGGCGGCACCGCCGCCGGCACCGCTGAAGTCGTATGCGGTCTCGGCGTGCTCGGCCTGGTCGATGCCGGCCACCTCGTCGTCCTCGGAGACCCGCATGCCCATGGTCTTGTCGATGACGAAGGCGAGGAGGGCGGAGACCACGAAGGAGTAGGCGAGGACGGCACCGACACCGGCGCACTGCTTCCAGAACTGCTCCAGGCCGCCGCCGTAGAAGAGACCCTCGACCTCGGACTGGCCCTTGCCGCTGGCGAAGAAGCCGACGAGCAGGGAGCCGACGATGCCGCCGACCAGGTGAACGCCCACGACGTCGAGCGAGTCGTCGTAACCGAGCTTGTACTTCAGGCCCACCGCCATGGCGCACAGCAGACCGGCGATGGCGCCGACCGCGATGGCGCCGACCGGCGAGACCGCACCGCCGGACGGGGTGATGGCGACCAGACCGGCGACCGCGCCGGAGGCGGCGCCCAGCGTGGTGAACGCGCCGTGCCGGATCTTCTCGTAGGCGAGCCAGGCCAGCATGGCGGCGGCGGTGGCGACCTGCGTGTTGACGAACATCAGGGATCCGACGCCGTCGTCGTTGCCGAGCCAGGAACCGGCGTTGAAGCCGAACCAGCCGAACCACAGCAGCCCGGCGCCGAGCATGACCAGCGGGAGGCTGTGCGGGCGCATCGGGTCCCTCTTGAAGCCGACGCGCTTGCCGATGACCAGGATCACGCCGAGGGCCGCGGCACCGGCGTTGATGTGGACGGCCGTACCGCCGGCGAAGTCGATGACGCCGAGGTCGAAGGCCCAGCCGCCGCTCGGCGCCCAGACCCAGTGCGCGACCGGGAAGTACACGACGCAGGCCCACAGGGTGATGAACAGCGCCCAGGCGCTGAACTTCACGCGGTCCGCGAGCGCACCGCTTATCAGGGCGGGGGTGATGATCGCGAACATCAGCTGGAACACGGCGAAGACATAGACCGGGATGTTGTAGATGTCCCACAGTTCGGCGTTGCCGACCCCGCTGAGTCCGACGTAGTCGGAGGTCCAGCCGATGAGCCCGCCGTGCGAGTCACCGAAGGCGAGGGAGAACCCGAAGAGCACCCACAGGATGGTGATGATCCCCAGGCTGATGAAACTCATCATCAGCATGTTCAGGGTGCTTTTGACGCGGACCATGCCTCCGTAGAAGAAGGCGAGTCCCGGGGTCATGAGCATCACCAGGGCGGAGCAGATGAGCATGAAGCCTGTGTTGGCGGCAGAGAGCTCCGTCTCTGCGGCAAGCGTGATGGCTGGTGCCATCGGCGTCTCCTCGTCGTTGGTACGGCCCCGTGCGGGCGAAGCCTGAGCGGATTGAGGGGTGGGCCGGTTATGCGCCATGAGATTGGCGCAGCGCGGTTTCGGTGGAAGCCCCTCGTTGTTTCGCCGCCGTGACGAAGGCGCCATGGGTGTTACGCATCGATGAACTGCCGGATTCAGGGCCCGTCGATCGTTATCGTGGCGCAACCTTCGGTTGAAGGTATGGGCCGGCCGCGGACGGCCTTCCGATGACCTGGCATGGGGGAGCCGAGTCGGGCAGTTCGGGAGGGCCGGCCGCGGCCGGGGTTCTTGGGATTCAGACGGCTTCCGCGGTCTCCGGGAGTTCCACGGCGAGCCGGTCCGTGAGGTCCACGACCTCGTGCAGATCACCGAAATCGCGTACGGCCGTGTCGACCGTCTTCCGGATCCGGGTGTTGACGCGCTCCGAGCGCACCTTCTTGGCGATCTGCATGGCCTCGGTCGCGTACTGCGCGCTGCGCTCGGGCTCGCGTCGGAGCAGATGGACGGTGGCCATGCCGATGAGGTTCAGCGCGTAGGACCGCTGGTGCTCGGAGTCCTTGGCGAACAGGTCGACGGCCCGCTGCATCAGCGGCTCGGCGAGCGAGGCGTAGGTCGGGCTGCGGCCCGCGACATAGGCGAGGTCGCGGTACGAGTGCGAGTTCTCGCCGTAGAGCTCGGCCTCGGAGAAGAAGCGGATCCAGTCGGGGTCGGGCTCGTCCCATTCCTCGGCCTCGCCGAAGGTGTCCTCGGCCATCCGCACCGCCCGCTTGCACTTGCCGGGCTGGCCCATGTTGGCGTACGCGCGGGCCTCCATCGCATACAGCATCGACTGGGTGCGCGGACTCGCGCAGTCGCGGCTGCCGTACTGGGCGAGGTGGACCAGTTCCAGGGCGTCGTCGGGCCGGCCGAGGTGGATCATCTGGCGGCTCATGCTGGAGAGGATGTACGAGCCGAGCGGCCGGTCGCCGGCCTCCTTGGCGGCGTGCAGGGCGAGCACGAAGTACTTCTGCGCGGTGGGCTGGAGCCCGACGTCGTACGACATCCACCCGGCCAGCTCGGCGAGTTCGGCGGCCACCTTGAACAGCTTGCGGGTGGTGGACTCGGGCTGCGGTTCCTGAAGGAGGTCGGTCACCTCGTGCAGTTGTCCTACGACCGCCTTGCGCCGCAGGCCGCCGCCGCACTGGGCGTCCCACTGCCGGAACATCACGGTGGTGGACTCCAGCAGCTCCAGCTCGGGCTTGGAGAGCCGGCCGCGGCGGACCTGGGCGGGGGGCTCGGGCTCGGTGCGCCCGGCGGTCGGGGAGGGGACCAGCCAGCGCTGCATCGGCTCGATGAGGGAGGGGCCCGCGGACAGGGCGAGCGAGGTCCCGAGGAAGCCGCGCCGCGCCAGCATCAGGTCGCTGCGCGAGAACTCGCTGAGCAGGGCCACGGTCTGCGGGCCCGTCCAGGGCAGGTCCACTCCGGACACCGACGGTGACTGGCGGGCGGCGCGCAGGCCGAGGTCCTCGACGGAGACGACGCAGCCGAACCGCTCGGAGAACAGCTCGGACAGGATCCGCGGGATCGGCTCGCGCGGGTTCTCGCCGTCCAGCCAGCGGCGGACCCGGGAGGTGTCGGTGGAGATGTGGTTGGCGCCCAACTGGCGGGCCCGGCGGTTGACTTGGCGGGCGAGCTCGCCCTTCGACCAGCCGCTGCGCACGAACCAGGAAGTGAGCAGTTCGTTCGGCCGCTTGTCGGCGTTCGTAGCGCTCGTGCCGCTTCCGCTGTTGCCGCTCACTGGAACGCCCCCATCCCTTGGACCACTTGTCACCGAGTGCGCCAAGCCCTATCAGAATGCCGGTAAATACGGCTCCCCGTCCGGAAGTTCTCACCCTTCGAACGGAAAGCCGAGTTGCCTCCGGCATACCCGCAAGTGCATGTGCCCTCAGGACTCGTGCACTCAAAGTAATCCTACGATCACGGGTCCAGCCATGGCGATCCCGGAAACGCCACCATTCGCCACCCCTTCGAATGAACTCACGTACGCCTCCACGCGATTCACTTGACATAGACCGGCCGGGAGTGGGCGGAGCGATGCACTCAGGGGCGCGCACCGCCGAGCGCGCGACCCGGGGCGCTCCCGAGCGCCGCCCGGAATGCGTGGAGCCGGGCGCGAGAAGACCGAAGGTGGACACAGAGGGTCACGACCCGCATCCGCGTCGTAACCACAGGCGCGCCGGACCCGTTGGAGGGGGCATGGGCTTCACGATCGCCGGCATCCGCGAGATCCGCTCCGGCACGCGTCGACGCGGCCGGTCGTCGGAGTGCACCGCCGTCGCCGAGTTCACCGGACTGTGGGGCTGGGACGTGGTGCCGGGTGCGCGGGCGGCGGCGGGCGCGTGCTCGTGCGGCCGGGCGGACTGCCCCGACCCGGGCGCCCACCCCCTGCACTTCGCCCCCCGGGTCCCGGCCGGCGCCACCCTCGACGAGGTCAGCCGGACCTGGGCCGAGTACCCGGGCGCCGCGGTGATGCTGGCGGTCGGCCGGGCGTTCGACGTGATCGAGGTGGCCGAAGCGGCCGGGCGCCGCGCGCTGGCCCGCCTGGAGCGCATGGGCCTGCCCCTCGGCCCGGTCACCGCCACGCCCGACGGCCGCGCCCACTTCTTCGTCGCCCCCGGCGCCGCCGCCGAGCTTCCCGAGCTGCTCTACCGCATGGGCTGGGACGACCCGACCTCCCTCGACCTGCGCGGCCTGGGCCCCGGCACCTTCGTCACCGCCCCACCGTCCGACCGAGCCGGCCAGGGCCCGGTCCGCTGGCTGCGCTCCCCCGCCCTGGACACGGCGACAAAGCCACCGGCGGCACGGCTGCTCCTGGGCACACTGGCGTACGTGGCGCACCGGTCCCGGGCATAGCGGAACGCCGGTCCCGGGCAGCATCGCGCCGCCCCCCGACAACAGCACCCCGACGTCAGCACCCCGGCATAGCGAAGCGCCCGTCCCTCGAGGAGGCGGGCGCTTCTTCGTCGGCGGCGGGGTCTCAGTCGCCGATAAGCGCATCCACGAAGGCCTCCGGCTCGAACGGTGCCAGATCGTCCGCGCCCTCGCCCAGACCGATCAGCTTGACCGGCACGCCCAGCTCGCGCTGCACCGCGACCACGATGCCGCCCTTGGCGGTACCGTCCAGCTTGGTCAGCACGATGCCGGTGATGTCGACGACCTCGGCGAAGACCCGAGCCTGGACCAGACCGTTCTGCCCGGTGGTGGCGTCCAGGACGAGCAGCACCTCGTCGAGCGGCGCGTGCTTCTCCACGACCCGCTTGACCTTGCCGAGCTCGTCCATGAGACCGGTCTTGGTGTGCAGCCGGCCCGCGGTGTCGATGAGGACGACGTCGGAGCCGAGCTCCTTGCCCTCCTTCACCGCGTCGAAGGCGACGGAGGCGGGGTCGCCGCCCTCCGGACCCCGCACGGTGTGCGCGCCGACCCGCTCGCCCCAGGTCTGGAGCTGATCGGCGGCGGCGGCACGGAAGGTGTCCGCGGCGCCCAGGACGACGGTGTTCCCGTCGGCGACCAGCACCCGGGCGAGCTTGCCGGTGGTGGTGGTCTTGCCGGTGCCGTTGACCCCGACGACCATCACGATGCCCGGCTTGCGGTCCTCCGGCTCGGTGCGCACGGTGCGGTCCATGTCGGTCCCGACCAGCTTGAGCAGCTCCTCGCGCAGCAGGCCGCGCAGCTCCTCGGGGGTCCGGGTGCCGAGCACCTTCACGCGCTCGCGCAGCCCGTCCACCAGCTCCTGGGTGGGCTGCACGCCGACGTCGGCGGTGAGCAGCGTGTCCTCGATCTCCTCCCAGGTGTCCTCGTCCAGATGCTCGCGCGAGAGCAGCGTGAGCAGGCCCTTGCCGAGGGCGTTCTGGGAGCGGGACAGGCGGGCACGGAGCCGGACCAGGCGGCCCGCGGTGGGCTCCGGAACCTCGATCTCGGTCGGCGGGAGTTCCTCGACGACCGGCGGTTCCTCGACGGCGACCCCGGTCGATCCGTCGGGAAGATCCACCTCCTCTATCGTCCGGCGCGGTTCGTCGCGCGGCGTCTCGGCCTCGTCGCCGACGTGCGGCTCGGCCGGAGGGGCGGTGATGTCGGGCGCTGCGGGGGGCGGCGGGGGCAGCTGCTTCTTGCGCCGGCTGCCGACGATGAGCCCGCCGAGCGCGCCGAGCACGACCACGGCGATGACTACAGCAAGGATGACGATGTCCATAACGGGTCCAGTATCAGCCATGGAGTACGGCGACACCCCTCTGGATGTCTGACACACCGTCAGCTAACGTCCTCCCCCACACCCGCCCGGTGAAGGGGGACCCCCATGCCCGTCACGGTCGTCCGCTTCAACCTCGTCGCGCCCGGCGCGGCCCCCGCCGCGCTCGCCGCGCGCTACCGGACCGCCCTGGAGATGGCCGCGTACGCCGACGAGCACGGCGTCACCACGGTCCAGACCGAGGAGCACCACGGCACCGACAACAACTGGCTGCCGTCGCCGTTCGCCTTCGCGGCGGCCGTGTTCGGCGCGACGAAGCGCCTCGCGGTCACGGTCTCGGCGATCATCGGCCCGCTGCACGACCCGCTGCGACTCGCCGAGGACATCGCCGTACTGGACCTGATCAGCGGCGGACGCCTGGTGACGGTGGCCGGGATCGGGTACCGCCCCGAGGAGTACGCGATCTTCGACGTGGACTGGAAGCGGCGCGGCAGGCTCCAGGACGAACTGCTGGAGACCCTGCTGAAGGCGTGGACCGGCGAGGATTTCGAGTACCGCGGCCGTACGGTACGGATCACCCCGCGCCCCTTCACCGAGCCGCACCCCCTGCTGCTGGTGGGCGGTTCCTCGAAGGCCGCCGCACGCCGGGCCGCCCGCCTCGGCCTGCCGTTCTTCCCCAGCGCGCATCTGCCGGAGCTGGAGGCGTACTACAAGGAGCGGCTCACCGAGTACGGCACCGAGGGCTGGACGATGATGCCGGCCGCCGAGACGCCGCTGCTGCATCTCGCCGAGGACCCGGACCGGACCTGGGCCGAGTACGGCGAGCACTTCCTGCACGAGGCGCGGACGTACGCCTCCTGGCAGTCCGGCGACATCCGGTCGGCGGTCCGCTCCGGGGCGGGCTCGGTGGCCGAGCTGCGCACGGAGGGCGTGTACCGGGTCCTGACACCCGAGGAGTGCGTGGCACGAGGCCTGGACAACCTCGTGCTGCATCCGCTGTGCGGGGGCATGCCGCTGGAGGAGGGCTGGCGGAGCCTGCGGCTGTTCTGCGAAGCCGTACTGCCCCGGCTCACCTGACTGAGCCGGGGCAGTACGTCTTTTCATGAGACGAGGAGGAGGGCAGCGGGGACTTGGCCCTTCTCCCCGAGTCCGGGGGCCGGAGCCGGCCGGGGGGCCGGGGAGTCCGGGATCAGCCCATCTCCTCCAGCTTCTTGCCCTTGGTCTCGGGCACGAACTTGAGGATGAAGGGGATGGAGAGGAAGGCGAACACCGCGTACATGACGTAGGTGAGCGACAGGTTCCACTCCGAGAGGTCCGGGAAGGTGATCGTGATGACCCAGTTGGCGATCCACTGGACCGAGGCAGCCACGCCGAGCGCGGCGGCGCGGATCTTGTTCGGGAAGATCTCACCGAGCATGACCCAGACCACGACACCCCAGGACAGGGCGAAGAAGAGCACGAACGCGTTGGCGGCGATCAGCGCCACGGCACCCTGCGCGGTCGGCAGCGGGTCGTTGCCGTTCTGGTAGGAGAAGGCCCAGGCGGCCAGCGCCAGCGAGATGCCCATGCCGACGGAACCGATCAGCGCCAGCGGCTTGCGGCCGATCCGGTCGACGAAGATCATCGCGATGACCGTACCGATGATGTTGATGATCGAGGTCTCGAACGAGTAGAAGAACGAGCTCGACGGGTCGACGCCGACCGACTGCCACAGCAGGTTCGAGTAGTAGAAGATGACGTTGATGCCGACCAGCTGCTGGAAGACGGACAGGCCGATACCGATCCAGACGATGGGCAGCAGGCCGAACTTGCCGCCGAGCAGGTCCCGGAACGTCGACTTGTGGTCGCTGCGCATGGCCTCGTCGATCTCGGCGACCCGGGCGTCGAGGTCGATGTCGCCCTCGACGTCGGCGAGCACCTTCTTGGCCTCGTCGACCCGGCCGACGCTGATCAGGAAGCGCGGGGACTCGGGGATGGCGAAGGACAGCAGGCCGTAGACGAGGGCCGGCACGACCATCACGCCGAGCATCCACTGCCAGGACTCCAGGCCCGCGATCTTGCCGCGCTCCTCGCCGTCGGCCATGTTGAGGATGGCCCAGTTGACGAGCTGGGAGACGGCGATGCCGATCACGATGGCGGCCTGCTGGAAGGAGGCGAGCCGGCCGCGGTAGGCCGGCGGGGCGACCTCGGCGATGTAGGCGGGGCCGATGACCGAGGCCATACCGATGGCTATGCCGCCGAGCACACGCCAGGCGGCGAGGTCCCAGGCGGCGAAGGGGAGACCCGAGCCGACGGCCGACACGGCGAACAGCACCGCCGCGATCTGCATGACGCGGATACGGCCGATGCGGTCCGCGATCCGGCCGGCGACTGCCGCGCCGACCGCGCTGCCGAGCAGGGCGCAGGCGGCGACCGTACCGGTGGCCCCGGAGCTCAGGTCGAACCTGTCCTGGATGCCGCCGTTGGCGCCGTTGATGACGGAGCTGTCGTAGCCGAACAGGAATCCGCCCATGGCGGCTGCGGCCGTGATGAAGACGACGTGCCCGAGATGTTCGGGGTGCGCCGCCTTCGCTCCTGACTGGGGTGCCTGCGCTGTGCTGGTCACGTAGTACTCCTCGTGCCACCGGCAACGCTGCCGGGTGGGGGGTGAGCCCTTCGAGTGGTCGAAGGTAAAAGCAACGTTGCAGACCCTATGCCTTCAAGTTTCGAAGTCAATAGTTCATCTGCTGTGACTTTGGAGGCACGACGAGGTGAGTTGTGTTCAAGAGTTGAAGAAGTGCGGGTGAAAGGTCTGCTGAATGGTCACCGGAGGCGCTGGGAGATGACCTTCGACACACCGTCACCCTGCATGGAGACGCCGTACAGCGCGTCCGCGACCTCCATGGTCCGCTTCTGGTGGGTGATCACGATCAGCTGCGAGGCCTCCTGCAGCTCCTGCATGATGCGGATCAGGCGCTGGAGGTTGGTGTCGTCGAGGGCGGCCTCGACCTCGTCCATGACGTAGAACGGACTGGGCCGGGCCTTGAAGATCGACACCAGCAGCGCCACGGCGGTCAGCGACCGCTCGCCGCCGGAGAGCAGGCTGAGCCGCTTGACCTTCTTGCCCGGCGGACGCGCCTCGACGTCCACGCCGGTGGTGAGCATGTTGTCGGGGTCGGTCAGGATCAACCGCCCCTCGCCGCCCGGGAAGAGCCGGCTGAAGACGCCCTCGAACTCGCGGGCGGTGTCCCGGTAGGCCTCCGTGAAGACCTGCTCGACGCGCTCGTCGACCTCCTTGACGACCTGGAGCAGATCGGCGCGGGTCTTCTTCAGGTCCTCCAGCTGCTCGCTGAGGAACTTGTGCCGCTCCTCCAGCGCCGCGAACTCCTCCAGGGCCAGCGGATTGACCTTGCCGAGCTGCTGGTACGCCCGCTCGGCCGCCTTCAGCCGCTTCTCCTGCTCGCCGCGCGCGAAGGGCCTGGGCCGGTTGCGCGGATGCTCCGGATCCTCGGGCAGCTCCTCGCCCTCGGCGGGCGGGGACGGCGGTACGAGCTGGTGGGGGCCGTACTCCTCGACGAGCCCGGCGGGCTCCACGCCGAGTTCCTCCAGCGCCTTGGTCTCCAGTTGCTCGATCCGCATGCGCTTCTCGGCGCCGAGCACCTCACCGCGGTGCACGGAGTCGGTGAGCTTGTCCAGCTCGGCCTTGAGGTCCCGGCCGGTGTTCCGCGCGGCGGTCAGCTCCCGCTCCCGCTGGGCCTTGGCGGCCTCGGCGGCGGCCCGTTCCTCCTGGGCCCGGCCGAGGGACACCTCGACGTGCGCGAGGAGCTGCCGGGCGCCGGAAGCGACGGCTTCCGCGACGGCCGCCTCGTGCCGGAGTCTGGCCCGCCGCTGCTCGGCACGCGCGCGAGCCTCGCGTTCGGCACGGGCGGCGCGGTCGAGCGAGTCCGCCCGGCCCGCGAGGCCTTTGACGCGTTCCTCGTGGGTACGGACCTGGAGGCGGGCCTCCATCTCCGTCTGGCGGGCGTTGGCCCCGTCGGCGGCGAGCCGGTCCCGTACGGAGGTGTCGGGCTCCTCCTCGACCGGCATCTCCTCGGCGACGGCGAGCCGCTCGGCCAGTACCTCGACCTCCTCGAGGGCCTTGTCGAGGGCGTCCTGCGCACGGGCCGCCGCCGCGGTGGAGCGCTCGGCCTCACCGGCGGCGCCTCGTGCCTGTCCGGCGAGCCTGCCGAGCTGCTGGGCCACGGTCGACTTCTCGCGGTCGGCGGCCCGGCGCCGGTCGGCGAGTTCCTCGACTCGGACGACGGCCTCTTTGCGTCGCTCGCCTGCCTCTTGCTGTGCGGCGGTGAGCTCCTCACACCTCACCGCCAGCTCTTCCAGCTCGGCCGCTGCCTCGTCGACGGACGCCTGTACTTCCAGGAGGCTGGGGGCGCCCGCGGAGCCGCCGTGGGCGAAGTGGGCTCCCAGGAGGTCGCCTTCTGCCGTGACCGCGGTGAGGTGGGGGTGGGCGTAGACGAGGTCTTCGGCGTCCTCGAGGGTTTGTACGACGACGATGTCCTGGAGGAGGCGTCGTACGGCGGGCATGAGGTCGGAGGGGGCGCGGACCAGATCTGCCGCGTGATCTCGTCCGGCGGGTGCGGGTGCTTCGTGGCCGGTCGCGCAGTTCCCCGCGCCCCTGCCCGGCGTTTCCGGTGCCCCCGACAGAAGCAGCGAGGCCCGTCCCCCGTCCTGCTTCCGCAGCAGGCGGATCGCTTCCGCCGCGGCGGCCGGTGACGTCACGGCGACGGCGTCGGCCGCCGCTCCGAAGGCCGCCGCCAGGGGGACCTCGTAGCCGGGGGTCACCGTGAGGAGTTCCGCCGCCGGGCCCAGCAGGCCCGTCAGCCGGTCCTTCGCGCCCAGCAGCGCGCCGGTGCCGTCCTTGCGCCGCAGGCCCAGGGCCAGCGCCTCGTGGCGGGCCTGGGTCGCCGCGCGCTTGCGTTCCGCGGCGGTGGCCGCTTCCCGGGCCGCCGACAGAGACGCCTCCGCCTCGGCCAGCGCCGCCTTCGCCGTCTCGTGCTGCTCGGACAGGTCGGCGTCGCCCGCGTCCAGGCCGTCGACCTCGGCCTTCAGCGCCTCGTACTCCTCCTGCGCGGCGACGGCCCGCTCCTGTGCCTCGTCCCGGGCCGAGGCCAGGCGGTCGATCTCCGCCTGGGCCGACGCGGCGCGCGAACGGGCCGCGTTGACCTGGCCGTTCAGCCGGGCGAGCCCTTCGCGGCGGTCGGCGATGGCCCGGGCCACGTCCTTCAGGCGCCGCTCCTCGAGAGCGAGCTCGCGTTCCAGTTCCGCGCGGTGGGCGACCGTGTCGTCCAGGGCGTGCTCGGCCGCCTCCAGGGCCGCTTCCAGCTCGGCCTCCTGCTCGCGGATCCGGGCGGCCTCGCGCTCCATGTCCTCGGGGTCGCGGCCGCGCCGCTCCTCGGGGGGTGCGGAAGTGGCGCTCTTCACACGGGCGTCGGCGAGCGAGATCGTGCCGCGGACCCGTTCGGCGAGCTGCGAGAGCTCGTACCAGGTCTGCTGGGCGCGCTGGAGGCGCGGGGTGAGCTGCCGCACCTCGTCCTCCAGGAGCGCCTCGCGCTGGAGCGCCTTCTTCAGCTCCTGCTCGGCGGCTTCCTTGCGTTCCTTCAGGGCGGCCTCGTCGGCGACCTCGGTCTGCAGCGCCTCGCGGAGCCGTACGAGATCGTCGGCGAGGAGGCGGAGCCGGGCGTCGCGGAGGTCCGCCTGGATCACGGCGGCCCGGCGGGCGACGGCGGCCTGGCGGCCGAGCGGCTTGAGCTGGCGCCGGAGTTCGTCCGTCAGGTCCTGCACACGCGCGAGGTTGGCCTGCATCGCGTCGAGCTTCCGCAGCGCCTTCTCCTTGCGCTTGCGGTGCTTCAGGACACCGGCGGCCTCCTCGATGAAGGCTCGGCGGCCCATCGGATCCGCGTGCAGGACGGAGTCGAGCTGGCCCTGTCCGACGATGACGTGCATCTCGCGGCCGATGCCGGAGTCGCTCAACAGCTCCTGGATGTCCAGCAGACGACAGGTGTCGCCGTTGATCTGGTACTCGCTGCCGCCGTTGCGGAACATGATCCGCGTGATGGTGACCTCGGCGTACTCGATGGGCAGTGCCCCGTCGGAGTTGTCGATGGTCAGCGACACCTCGGCCCGGCCGAGCGGCGGGCGCCCGGTGGTGCCGGCGAAGATGACGTCCTCCATCTTGCCGCCGCGCAGCGACTTCGCGCCCTGCTCCCCCATGACCCAGCTGAGCGCGTCCACGACATTGGACTTGCCCGAGCCGTTCGGTCCGACGACACACGTGATGCCCGGCTCGAACCGGAGTGTGGTCGCCGAGGCGAACGACTTGAACCCGCGGAGGGTCAGGGCCTTGAGGTGCACGCCGCTGGACTCTACCTTCCGGCGATGTCTCACTCCATGAACCCGCGGTTTCGCCCATGAACGCGCAGGGCACACCAGACGTTAAAGAGTCTGAAAGGATGCGCGGGGGCAAGAAAGAAGGGACGCCGAAGCGTCCCTTGCAACTTCTGACAACTTAGCGGTTGATACAGGCAGCCCAACCGCTGCGTGTGCTGTCGTGGAGCAGTGCAGCGATCAGGTGAGCGCAGGCTCCGCCTGGTGTGCGTCGATGCTCTCCATGAGACTGTCGTGAGAAGCGGCAGCCGTCAGCGCGTCGTTCTCCGCCTGGATCCGTACAAGCTCGGATTCCAGGTCCTGTACGCGCTGCTGGAGCCGTCGCATCTCGGCGAGGAGTCGCGGGTCGGAGCCGCCGACGTAACCGAGAAGCGCCTTTGCCATGATGGATGGTCCTCCACAATGAGTGACCGACCGAAGCGGTGTGGGTCGTGAGGGATTCGCACCCACGGTGCTTGGCACTCTTGAGTTCTTGCTGCCGTTCTTACATGCCAAACAGCTAAGGTGCGCGGGGCTTTCAGCGTCTCACCAAAAAGTTTGACGGTCAACACGATCACGCCCCGTATTGACGGGCATCCCGGGGGCGCGCGGCCGGATCGGCGGCGCTGCGACTCCTGCGGGGCCCTGAGGGCGTGGCGATCATCCTTACGTGCGGAGCCTGCCAGCGCAAGCGTTTCTCGGCAACCACCTGCTCCTTTCTGTCCCGGGCAGGTGCCGGTGGCAGAATCCACGGCTTCGGCGGGGACGGCCGGCGCCCGTGATCACCGGATGGCGAAGCCGTCGTATCCCCCGCGAGGTGTGTCCCAGATCTCGGTGACGCCGTCGACGCGCCCGGGCGTGTCGTCACCCTCGAGCCAGTCGAGCAGTCCCTCACAACCCGTGCGGGGGCCTTCGGCGACCACCTGGACCCGTCCGTCGTCCAAATTGAGAGCAAAACCACTCAGCCCGCCGATCTCGAGTGCCTTGGCACGCGTGAACCAGCGGAAACCCACACCTTGGACACGTCCCCGCACCCAGGCAACCAGCCGAACATCCTCGCTCATGAGTGCAACCTAACCGCCCAATGTCCCACTGGGCACTTCCACACCCGGCGTCATGCGGTACCGTCCCGACCCAATGAATCTCATATGAAACCCACTTGATCGAATCTTCACCCGATCTAGCGAGTTTCGGTGATCTTTGGTTGATCGCTAAGGACGAGTCGACCGCACGGACGAGGAAGGCCAGGACATGGGACGCCACCGACGCTCCGCCGCCGGCCGCGCCGCCACGGGCCGCGCCACGGGGGTCAATCACACGGACGGTTCCTCTGCGAGGAGCCACGACCCGCTGCACTCGTACCCGGAGCCGGGCCCGGACGGGGCGGTGGGCATCGCCCCCTATCTCCACCAGGACGCCTACGCCGGCGCCTACGGCCAGACCGAGGCCTATCTCTTCTCGCCCGAGGACGACCGGTTCACCGACACCGCGGTCTTCGCGAGCGAGGGCTTCGCGAGCGACGGCTTCACGCCCGAGGACGGCCCCCGGGGCGAGCGCCCGAACCGCCGCAAGAAGAAGAAGGCCGTCACGCCGGTGCGCACCGGTCTGCTCGGCGTCTCCGCCGCGGTGGCCATCGGCACCGTCGCGGTCGCCACCGGCGTACTGCCCGGCGGCGACAACTACACCCTCGGCGGCGGCAGCGGCGACACGGTCCAGTCCGCCGACTCCCCGACCAGCACGCCGAGCGAGCAGGGCGGCACCTCCGGCAGCGCCGAGAGCCGGGAGGACGAGAGCACGCCGGCCAGCCGGGACCAGGAGCGGTCCGCCTCTCCGTCGGCCGCGCCGACGAAGACCGCCTCGGCCACGCCGACCAAGGCCCCGACGAAGGAGCCGAAGGCCACGCCGAGCAAGAAGCCGAAGGCCACGCCGTCGAAGACCGCCACCAAGGAGCCGGCGGCGCCGACCGAGGCTCCGGCGAAGCTCTCGGAGGAGGCCGCCGCCGCTGCCCAGGTGCTCAAGCTCGTCAACGAGGAGCGGGCGAAGGTCGGCTGCAGCCCGGTCGCCGCGAACAGCGCGCTGTCCGATCTGGCCCAGGCCTTCAGCGAGGACATGGCCGCGCGGGGCTTCTTCGACCACACCGACCCGGACGGCGCGAGCCCCTGGGACCGTGCCGCCAAGGCGGGCATCACCGACCTCGGCGGCGAGAACATCGCCCGGGGCCAGGCCGACGCGGCCGCGGTGATGGACGCCTGGATGAACAGCCCCGGCCACAAGGCCAACATCCTGAACTGCGACTTCAAGACGCTGGGCGTCGGCGTCCACATGGGGTCCGGCGGACCCTGGTGGACGCAGAACTTCGGCTACTAGACGCACGTACACGTGAGGGCTCCCATCCGGTGACCGGGTGGGAGCCCTCACGTGTGTTCGGCTACGCGGCGGCGGCGGTCCGGCCCCGCGCGAACGCCCGGGCGGTCTCCGTGACCCGGCGCCCCAGGTGCTCGGCGGTCGCCACGTCCGCCTTGTGGACGGCGTCCGGGCCCTCGTCGACGTTGGTCGCCGCGGCCGCGCCCGCGAAGACGCCGAGCCGGTTGAGGTCGTGCTCGGAGCCCTCGCTGTTGTTCCAGCCCGGGTGCAGGCCGAGGTTGATCCAGTGCATGCCGTGCTGCGCGGCGAGGATCTGGAAGAACTGCAGGGTGTGCAGCTTGTCGCCGCTCTTGGAGCCGGAGTTGGTGAAGCCGGCGGCCAGCTTGTCCTTCCAGTCCTGGCCGAACCAGCGCTTGGAGGTGGCCTCGGCGAAGACGTGGAAGGGGCCGGACGCGGTGCCCATGTAGGTGGGCGAGCCGAACACGATGGCGTCGGAGCCGTCGAGGACCGCCCACTGCTCGTCGGTGATCTCGGCGACGTTGATCAGATGCACCTCGGCCCCGGCCTCGGCGGCACCGGAGCGTACGGCCTCGGCGAGGACTGCGGTGTGGCCGTAGCCGGAGTGGTAGGCGATGGAGACAACGGGGGTGGTCACGATGAGCGCTCCTGGAATGGGCAAGTGGGCAGGTCACTGACGATGCCGAAATGAAAGCACTAACTTTTAGTTAGTGCAACCCGCTGGTTAGCGCTGTGCTGGAGTACGCTTCAGGGATGGACATCACTCAGGAGCGCACGGCGGACAGGGACCTGCCGTACAACGTGTTCGCGAAGGCCTGCCCCTCGCGCGGCACGCTGGAGCATGTGACGGGTCGCTGGGGCGCGCTCACGCTCGGTGCCCTGCACGAGGGCTCGCTGCGCTTCAACGAACTGCGCCGGAGGATCGACGGCGTGAGCGAGAAGATGCTGTCCCAGACCCTGCACGCGCTGGAGCGCGACGGCCTGGTGCACCGCGACGCGCAGCCCACCAACCCGCCGCGCGTGGACTACGAACTGACGCCGCTGGGCCATGACGTGGCCGAGCGGCTGCTGGGCCTGATCCACCTGGTGGAGGGCCGGATGGACGACGTGCTCGCGGCGCGTGCGCGTTACGACGAGACGCGCGGCGGCCTCTGACACTTCGGGCAGAAGTAGCTCGACCGGTTCATCCACGGGCGCCGGCGCATCGGCGTACCGCACCGCTTGCACGGCAGGTCCGCACGGCCGTACGCGTCCAGGGACCGGTCGAAGTAGCCCGACTCGCCGTTCACGTTCACGTACAGGCTGTCGAAGCTGGTGCCGCCCACCGCGAGGGCCGCGTTCATCACATCCCGTACGTGGCCCAGGAGTTCGAGGCTGCGCGGGCGGGTGAAGGTCGAAGTCGGCCGGTCGTAGTGCAGCCGGGAGCGCCAAAGGGCCTCGTCCGCGTAGATGTTGCCGACGCCGGAGATCAACGACTGGTCGAGCAGGGCCCGTTTGATGGTGGTGCGCTTGCGGCGCAGGGCCTGGTGGAACGCCTCGTCGTCGAAGAGCGGGTCGAGCGGATCACGGGCGATGTGCGCGATGACGTCGGGCAGCCCGTCCAGGGTGTTGTCGTGCAACGACAGTCCACCGAAGGTGCGTTGGTCGACGAAGCGGAGTTCGGTGCCGAGCGAGTCGGCGAACCGGATCCGGATCCTGAGGTGCTTCTCCGCCGGTGCCTCGTGCGGCTGGACGAGGAGCTGGCCGCTCATGCCGAGGTGGGCCAGGACCGACTGGTTGGTGTCCTCCAGCGGCAGCCACAGATACTTGCCGCGCCGGCTCGGGACGCCGATGCGGTGCCCCTTCAGCCGGTGCGCGAAGTCGTCGGCGCCGGCGACGTGCCGCCGTACCGCGCGCGGATGCAGTACCTCGGCGTCGGCGACGGCCCGGTGGGCGACCCACCGCTCCAGACCGCGCCGGACGACCTCGACCTCGGGCAACTCGGGCATGGGATCCCCCGTACGAGCCGGTGTACGACCCGAGCGCCCGCCCCGGTTCCGGGTACGGGCGCTCGCGCCGACGATCTCTCAGAGGCGAAGGCGGAGGCCTCGGCCGATGTCTCTCAGGCGGAGGCGGATGCCTCGTCGGCGTCCACCGTGGCGGCTTCGGCGGCCGCCTTCTTGGCGCGCTCGTCCGCCGCGGCCCTGATGGACCGCCACGCGGATTCCGCGGCCTGCTGCTCCGCCTCCTTCTTGCTGCGGCCGGTGCCGGTGCCGTACGAGACGCCTCCGACGCGGGCGGCAGCAGTGAAGGTCTTCTCGTGGTCGGGGCCGGTCTCCGTGACCAGGTACTCGGGCACGCCGAGCCCCTCGGTCGCGGTGAGCTCCTGGAGACTGGTCTTCCAGTCCAGGCCGGCTCCGAGATTCGAGGACTTCTCGATCAGGGGGTCGAACAAGCGGTGCACCAGCTCCGCCGCCGATTCCAGACCCTGGTCGAGATAGACCGCGCCGATCACCGCTTCCAGGGTGTCGGCGAGAATGGACGCCTTGTCCCGGCCGCCCGTGCCCTCTTCACCGCGGCCGAGCCGGATGAAGGAACCCAGGTCGAGCCCGCGGCCGACCTCCGCCAGCGCACGCGAGTTGACCACCGCGGCCCGCAACTTGGCCAGCTGGCCTTCGGGCAGGTCGGGGTGGGTTCGGTACAGCGTGTCGGTGACGACGAGACCGAGCACGGAGTCCCCGAGGAACTCAAGGCGCTCGTTCGTCGGCAGACCGCCGTTCTCGTACGCGTACGACCGATGGGTCAGCGCACGCACCAGAAGGGCGGACTCGAGCTTGTACCCGAGCCGCCCTTCCAACAGCGTGTGGGACGAGGCTGTGTTGTCCGCAGCGTTCTTCTTAGGCGTGGACACAGTGCCTCTCACCAGCCGCTCAGACCTCGAGGACCTGGCGCTTGTTGTAGGTGCCGCAAGACGGGCACGCGATGTGCTGCTGCTTGGGCTCGTGGCAGCGCTCGCACGCAACCAGGGTGGGGACCGCAGCCTTCCACTGCGACCGGCGGTGGCGCGTGTTGCTGCGCGACATCTTCCGCTTCGGAACAGCCACGGCTACTTCTCCTGCTTCTCGTCGACGTGCGCTGATGGAAGCGCGCCGCCGCTCATCTCGTCCTTCTCGCCGTCTTCGAGTGAACCGGCGAGTCCCTGCAGTGCCGCCCAACGGATGTCGACGGCGTCATGGTGGTGGTCCGGGTCGTCCGCCAGCCGGGCTCCGCACTCGGAGCACAGGCCGGGACAGTCGTCCTGGCACACCGGCTGCATGGGCAGTGCGAGCACTACCGCGTCACGCAGCACGGGTTCGAGGTCGAACAGGCCGTCCTCGAGAAAGAGCCTGTCCTCGTCGTCCTCGACGTCGTCGTCGGGCTCCGCCTTCGGGCGGCCCCGCTCATCGGCGTCAGGGTACGAGAACATCTCCTGGAAGTCCGCTTCGAGGTCGAGCTGAAGCGGCTCCAGACACCTTACGCACTCCCCCTTGGCCAGTGCACGGGCGGTGCCTGTGACAAGCACCCCTTCCATGACCGACTCGAGCCGGAGTTCGAGCTCCACCGGGGCGCCCTCCGGCACTCCGATGACGTCCTGCAGACCGAGGTCCTTGGGCGCGTCGATCGTGCGGGTCAGGCGCTGGAGCGCGCCAGGACGCCGCCCCAGCTCGTGTGTGTCGAACACGAGCGGGTTGCGGTGGTCGAGGCGGGCGTTCAGAGCCATTCCTGCTTTCGATCTTCTGAGCTCAGAGGGACGCTGCCCTCGGTGTCGCCGGGCAGCGCTGATCGCGGACGTACGCGCGACCGAACAGCCAGGATACTGGACCTTTCGCCGTCAGCCCAATCCGGCTGTCCCTCACTGGCCGCGCCCCTGCTCGTAGGCCCGCAGCTGCTCGGCGCTGATCATGCTGGTGTCGAAGAGGCTGGTCTCGTCGAGGGCGTAGCCCTGCTGAGGCTGCTGGGCCCCATGGGCCTGCTGGGGAACCTGCTGCGGGTCGTACGCCGGCTGCTGGGCGTCGTAGCCCTGGTAGGCGTACGGATCGGCCTGCTGGTAGCCGTACGGGTCCTGCTGGGCGTAGGCCGGCTGCTGGTAGCCGCCGTAGGTGTCGTACGCCGGCTGCTGCGGGGCGTACTCCGGCTGCTCGGGCTGGTGCGGTACGGCGGGGGCGGCGGGGGTCTCTCGCTCGGCGAGGGCGGCCAGGTCGGCGAGGTAGTCGGCGTCGCTGGAGTGCTGGACGGTGCTGAGGTCGTCGGCGAGGGCCCCGAGGTCGTCGCTGGCGATCCGGCCGTGCAGCTTCTGGCGACCGCGGCCGACCGCCTCGAGGGTCTTGGCGAGGACGGCCTCGAAGGCGCCGAGCTTGACGTCGACGTACTCGTCGGCGGTACGGCGCAGGGTCTCCGGGTCGTGGCTGCGCTCGGGGGCGTCCTCGTCCTCGTAGCCCTGCTCGTCGACGCCCGGTCCGGTGCCGAGGAGCTTCTCGCGGCCCCGGCCGACCGAGCCGAGGGTCTTGGTGAGGACGACCTCGAAGTTGGCGAGCTTGGAGTCGACGTAGTCGTCGGCCTCCGCGCGGATGTCCTCGGCGTCCTTGCGGGCCTCGGCGAGGATCCGGTCGGCCTCGGCCTGGGAGCGGCGGGCGACCTCCGTGTCGGAGATCAGCGAGCCCCGCTCGGCGTGCGCGGTGCGGACGATCCGCTCGGCCTCCTGGCGGGCCTGCTCGACCATCTGCTCACGGTCGCCGATCAGCTCCTGGGCCTGCGCGAGAGAGCCGGGCAGGGCCTGGCGGACCTCGTCGAGCAGCGAGAGCAGCTCGGCGCGGTTGACCACGCACGAGGCCGACATCGGCATCGACCGGGCACTGGAGACCGCCGCGACGATCTCGTCGAGCTTCTTCTGCACGTCCACCGTGTGCTCGCCACTCTCTACAGCTGTGTTGGAGACGGACGGGACGACTGTAGCCCCATCAGTCCTTGCGCAGCCGCTCGTTCAGGGCTTCCAGCACGGCGGGCGGCACCAGGTGCGAGACGTCGCCGCCCCAGGTCGCGACCTCCTTGACGAGCGAGGAGGACAGGAAGCTGTAGGTCGGGTTGGTGGGCACGAAGAGGGTCTCGACGCCCGAGAGCCCGTTGTTCATCTGGGCCATCTGCAGCTCGTAGTCGAAGTCGCTGACCGCGCGCAGGCCCTTGACGATCGCGGGGATGTCGCGCTGCTTGCAGAAGTCGACGAGGAGCCCGTGGAAGGCCTCGACCCGGACGTTCCCGTACTCGGCGGTGACGCGGCGGATCAGTTCGAGCCGTTCCTCGACCTCGAACAGGCCCTTCTTCGACTGGTTGATCATCACCGCGACGTACACCTCGTCGTACAGCCTGGAGGCGCGGGCGATGATGTCGAGGTGTCCGTTGGTGATGGGGTCGAACGACCCGGGACAGACGGCACGGCGCACTTGAGGTCCCTCGCTCTCCGGTCCGGTCATCGTGCGTCTTCGCACGTTGAGGCGGCGCGACCGTACCAAAACGTTCCCTCGCCGTAGCGACGGGCCCGGATCGCTTCGAAACCGTCCGGCCACCGGAATTCGCCACCTCTGGTGCTGCGCTCCACGGTGACGAGCGCGTCGTTCGCGAGCCAGCCCTCCGAGCGGAGTGTGAGGAGAATCTCCCGAAGATCGTCGTCCGTGACGGCGTACGGGGGGTCCAGGAAGACGATGTCGTACGGCTGTGGCGGCGCCGGAGTCTGGATGATCTGTTCGGCTTTGCCCGCCCTGACTTCGGCGCCGGGGAGGCCGAGGTTCTTGACGTTCTCGCGGATCACGCGGGCGGCTCTCGCGTCCGCCTCCACCAAGAGGGCATGGCCCGCGCCCCTGGACAGGGCCTCCAGGCCCACGGCGCCCGATCCCGCGTAGAGGTCGAGGACGCGTTCGCCTTCCAGGGGGGCACCGAGGAGGGATTGCCAGGTGGAGAACAGTCCTTCTCTGGCTCGGTCTGAGGTGGGTCGGGTTCCGTTTCCCGGCGGGACGGCTAGGCGACGGCCGCCGGCTGCGCCGGCGATCACGCGGGTCATCTTGGGTCCTTGGTCGTGGTCGGCTTCAGGTTCATTGTGGCTGGTCGCGCCCGCACGGCGGTAGCCGCACATGGAGTACGGCCCCGCGCCCCTGAGGTGGGTTGGGCCTCACCCCTTCTCCAGGTACTGCTCTCTTTCCTCGTCCAGGAGGGCGTCCAGGGCTGTGCGCAGTCCGGGCAGTTCCGTCAGCTCCGGATCCGCTGCCACCACTGCCGTCGCCTCCTCCCTCGCCTCCGCGATGATCTCCTCGTCCTCGATGACGGCGAGCATCCTGAGGCTGGTGCGGGCGCCGGACTGGGCCTGGCCGAGGACGTCGCCCTCGCGGCGCTGTTCGAGGTCGATGCGGGAGAGTTCGAACCCGTCGAGGGTGGCGGCCACGGCGTTCAGGCGCTGGCGGGCGGCGCTCGCCTCGGGCATCTCGGTGACCAGGAGGCAGAGGCCGGGGGCCGAGCCTCGGCCGACGCGGCCGCGCAACTGGTGGAGCTGGGAGACGCCGAAGCGGTCGGCGTCCATGATCACCATGGCGGTGGCGTTGGGGACGTTGACGCCGACCTCGATGACGGTCGTGGCGACCAGGACACCGGTCTCGCCCGCGGCGAAGCGGCGCATGACGGCGTCCTTGTCGTCGGGGTGCATCCGTCCGTGCAGGACCTCGACCTTCAGGCCCTGGAGGGGGCCCTTGGCGAGCTGGTCCGCCACTTCGAGCACGGCGAGCGGCGGGCGCTTCTCCGCCTCGTCCTCGGGTGACTTGCGGGCCTTCTTGGGGTCGTCCTCCTCGTCGCCGATACGGGGGCAGACGACGTAGGCCTGATGGCCGTTCTCGACCTCCTCGCGGACGCGCTCCCACGCACGGGTGAGGAAGTGGGGTTTGTCGGCGGCCGGGACGACATGGCTGGCGATCGGCGAGCGGCCGGCCGGGAGCTGGTCGAGGACCGAGGTCTCCAGGTCGCCGAAGACCGTCATCGCGACCGTGCGCGGGATGGGCGTGGCGGTCATGACCAGGAGGTGCGGGGGCTGTTTGCCCTTGCCGCGCAGGGCGTCGCGCTGTTCGACGCCGAAGCGGTGCTGTTCGTCGACGACGACCAGGCCCAGATCGTGGAACTGCACCTTGTCCTCGATCAGCGCGTGGGTGCCGATGACGATGCCGGCCTCGCCGGTGACGAGGTCGAGCAGTGCCTGACGGCGGGCGGCCGCCCCCATGGAACCGGTCAGCAGCACCACCTTCGTGGCCTGCTCCGCGCCGCCGAGCATCCCGCCCTCGGCCAGCTCGCCCATCATCTCGACGACGGAGCGGTGGTGCTGCTGGGCGAGCACTTCGGTGGGCGCGAGCATGGCCGCCTGACCGCCCGCGTCCACGACGGCGAGCATGGCGCGCAGGGCCACCATGGTCTTCCCGGATCCGACCTCGCCCTGCAGCAGCCGGTGCATCGGGTGTTCGGTCGACAGGTCGGCGAAGATCTCCGCGGAGACTCGCTGCTGGCCCTCGGTGAGGGTGAAGGGCAGGCGGTCGTCGAAGGCGGTGAGGAGGCCGGCCGGCTTCGGTCGGCGGGCCACCGCGGGGAGTTGGGCGTCGGCGCGCTGGCGGCGGGCGAGGGCCACCTGGAGGACGAAGGCCTCGTCCCACTTCAGGCGGGAGCGGGCGTCCTCGATGTCGGCCTTGGTGTGCGGGCGGTGGATCTTCAGCAGCGCCTCGGGGAGGGGGACCAGGCCCCGGCCCGCCCGCAGGCTCTCCGGCAGCGGGTCGACCGCGTCCTGGGCGGCCGGCAGGACCGTCTGGATCGCCTTGCCGATCTTCCAGGACTCCAGCTTCGCGGTGGCGGGGTAGAGCGGGATGAGGGCGCCGGCCCAGGTCTCGACCGTCTCCTCGCCGTCGCCGCGCAGCAGTTCGTAGGCCGGGTGGGCCAGCTGGAGGCGGCGGTTGAAGACGGAGACCTTGCCCGCGAACATCGCGCGGGTGCCCGGCAGCAGCTCCTTGTGGGGCTTGTGAACGCCGTTGCCGAAGAAGACCAGTTGGAGCCGGCCGCTGCCGTCGGTGATCGTGACTTCCAGGCGCTGGCCCTTGCCGCGCGGGGCCTTGGCGGAGGCGAAGGAGTGCAGCCGGGCGTCGGCGACCTGGGCGACCACCGTGACGTGCTCGTCCATGGGGAGGTCGGCGAGGTGGGTGAGCTGGCCGCGCTCCTCGTATCTGCGCGGGTAGTGGTGCAGGAGGTCGCCGACGGTGTGCAGGCCGAGGTGCTCGGCCATCACCTTCGCGGTGGCGGGGCCGAGCACCGACTTCAGTGGCTGCTGGAGGGGTTCTTGCAGTGCGGGCACGAGATCCATTGCACACCACGGCACTGACAATGCGGCGCCGGTCCTGGTCACGGCTCTGCCAAACGTCCCAGAATCCCCTGGTCAGGCGGCCGTTTGGGGCCTTAGGATGACGCGCCTCCGGCCATCCCTCGCGGTCACCGCCTCACCGGGACCGCCCGACCCCGCGCCGACCCACGTCCCCCACCGGCGCTGCGACGATGGACTCCCAGACCTCACAGTCATCCCAGCCGTCCCAGGATCCCCAGTCACCTCATACGTTCCAGGTCGACCTGCGCGGTCTGGTGGACCTGCTCTCCCATCACCTCTACTCCAGTCCCAAGGTCTATCTGCGCGAGCTGCTGCAGAACGCCGTTGACGCCATCACCGCCCGGCGGGCCGAGCAGCCGGACGCCCCGGCGCGGGTACGGCTGTACGCGCAGGGCGGCGGGCTGCGGGTGGAGGACTCCGGCATCGGCCTGACCGAGTCCGACGTGCACAGCCTCCTGGCGACGATCGGCCGCAGCTCCAAGCGGGCGGACGGTCTGCAGGCGGACGGTCTGCAGGCGGCCCGCTCGGACTTCCTCGGCCAGTTCGGCATCGGTCTGCTGGCCTGTTTCGTGGTCGCCGAGCGGATCCGGGTGGTCAGCCGCAGCGCCCGTACGCCGGACGCGCCGCCGGTGGAGTGGACGGCGGCGGACGACGGTTCGTACACCGTGCGGACGCTGCCGGACGCGGAGCGCCCGGAGCCGGGCACCACCGTGCATCTGGTGGCGCGCGCCGGTGCCGGGGAGTGGCTGGAGCGGGAGCGGGTGCTCGCGCTGGCCCGGGACTTCGGCTCGCTGCTGCCGTACGACGTCCGGGTGGGCGAGGAGGAGGTCACCGATCTGCCGGCGCCCTGGGACCGGGCGTACCCCTCCCCCGCCAACCGGCGGGTGGCGCTGGCCCGGCACTGTCACGACCTGTTCGGGTTCACTCCGCTGGACTCGATCGGGCTGAACGTTCCGCTGGCCGGGATCCGCGGGGTGGCGTACGTGCTGCCGTCCGCGGTCAGCCCGGCCCAGCGCGCGGGGCACCGGGTGCACCTGAAGGGCATGCTGCTGACCGAGCGGGCCGAACAGCTGCTGCCGGACTGGGCGTTCTTCGTGCGCTGTGTGCTGGACACGGACAGTCTGCGGCCCACGGCCTCGCGCGAGTCGCTGTACGAGGACGAGACGCTGGCGGCCGTACGGGAGGCACTCGGCGAAAGGATTCGGTCCTGGCTGACCGGGCTCGCCGCGGGTGATCCGGAACGGCTCGCGGCCTTCCTGTCCGTGCACCACCTGGGCGTGAAGTCCCTCGCGCGGCACGACACGGAGATGCTGCGCACGATGCTGCCGTGGCTGCCGTTCGAGACGACCGACGGGCGGCTGTCGCTGGAGGAGTTCGCGCAGCGGCACCCGGTCGTGCACTTCACACGGACCGTCGAGGAGTACCGGCAGGTCGCGCCGATCGCCTCCGCGCAGGGCATCGGGGTGATCAACGGCGGTTACACCTACGACAGCGAGCTGGTCGAGGCGCTGCCGTCCGTGCGGCCGGGGACGGTCGTCGCCGAGCTGGACGCGGACACCGTGACCGCGCATCTGGACGCGGTCGACCCGGCCGAGGAGCTGGCGCTGTCCGGCTTCCTGGCGGCGGCGCGGGCCAGGCTCGACCCGCTGGGCTGCGACGTGGTGCTGCGGGCCTTCCATCCGCTGTCCGTGCCCGCGCTGCACCTGGACGACCGCGCGGCCCGGCACGAGCAGGCACGGGCCGACGCCGAGGAGCGGGCGGACGACCTGTGGGCGGGCATCCTGGGCTCGCTGCGCGGCAGCGCCCCCCGCGCGCGGCTGGTGCTCAACCATCTCAACCCGCTGATCCGCAGGATCAGTTCCCTGGGCGACGCGGAGCTGATCGGCACCGCCACCGAGTCGCTGTACGGACAGGCCCTGCTGATGGCGCAGCGGCCGCTCAGGCCCGCGGACTCGGCGCTGCTGAACCGGGCCTTCATCGGCCTTCTGGAGTGGGCCACGAACGGCGAGGAGGGTCGCTGATGACCGGGATCGAGGGGACCGCGGCCTTCGACGCGCTGCGCCTGGCGATGGCGGAGAACGCCGAGCAGCCGGAGGGCCCGGCCCGCAACGCCCGCGCGGAGCACCTGCTCGCCGAGGCGGAGAAGCTGAACATCCCGCTCGCCGTGATCGAGGCGCTCGGGCACCAGCTGACCGTCTACAACTACAGCTCCGAGAAGGACAAGATGTTCGTCCCCTTCGCGCGGCTGCTGCGCATGTGGGACGAGCGGCCCGAGGACTTCGACGAGTACGAGGCGCACTCCCTGCACTGGGTGTTCAAGTGGATGACGTCCGGCATGCTCGACCAGCCGCACGTCCCGCTGGCCTCCATAGAGAAGTGGCTCGGCGAGATGGAGCACCGCTACCGGCTCGCCGGCCACTCCGAACGGGCCGTGCGCAGCAGCGAGTTCAGCGTGGCCGCGCACATCGGGGACGTCGAGCGGGCCGAGCGGGCGTACGGCGCCTGGCTGGCCGCCGACCGGGACTCCATGGCCGACTGTCACGCCTGTGAGCTGCACGGGCAGGGCTGGTGGCAGGCGGAGCGGGGCCGGGACGAGCGGGCGCTGGAGCTGTGGGCGCCGGTCCTGGAGGGCGAGTTCACGTGCGCCCACGAACCGCACACGGCGCTCGCCTCCTCGCTGGCGTCCCTGCTGCGGCTGGGCCGCGTGGACGAGGCACGCGCCCACCACCTGCGGGGCTTCCGGCTCGTACGGCCCATGGAGAGCATGCGCGGGGCGTACGCGGACCACGTGGAGTTCTGCGCGCTGACCGGCAACGAGGCGCGCGGCCTGGAGCTGCTCGCGGAGCGGCCTGCGTACTTCACCGACACCGGGCACCCACGCAGCAGGCTGGAGTTCCTGTCCGTGGTGGCGCTGCTCATGGAGCGGCTGACGGGTCTCGGGCTCGGCGGACAGCGGGTGCCGGGTCCCGCGGGCCGGTCCTGGACGGCACGCGAACTGGCCGCCCACGCGCGTGCGGAGGCCCTCGAACTGGCCGGACGGTTCGACCTGCGCAACGGCACGTCCCACATCAGCGAGTCGGCACGCGCGCGTATGGCGCAGGAACCGCTGGTGGACCGGCTGCCGCTCGGCGTGCGTTCGACGCGGCCCACAGTGGCTCCCGCCGCTGTTCCGGTGCCGGAGGTTCCGGCGCAGGATGAGCCCGTGGAGGCGGAACTGCCGACCCTGCTGGCCGAGGCCCGGCGGCTGTCGGACACCTTGCAGCCGAAGGCCGTGGAGGCCTGGGCCGCGGTGGCGCGGGCCGCCGAGGGCGTGGAGCTGGACGCGCGGGACCGGGCGGAGATCACCGATCACCGGGCGATGGACCTCGGCCCCGAGGGCGCCGAGCTGTTCGAGCGGGCCGCCGAGCTGTACGCCGAGGCGGGCGACCCGGGCGAGGCGCTGGCGGCACGCACGCGTGCGGCGTACGTCCGGGCGCTCAGCGGCCGTCTGGAGGAGGCGCTCGCCCAGGTCGCCGAGCCCTACGACCGGGTGCTGGCGCTGTACGCCGAGGAGGGCACGGGGCTGCGGCAGACGGCCGCGGTGCTGATGGGACGCGCGCGGGTGCTGATGCGGCAGGTCCACGAGGCCGACGAGCCGGTGGACCCGGCGGTGGCGGGCGCCGCGGAGGCGGCCGCGCGGGAGGTGCGCGCACTCGTGGAGGGGCGCACCGGGGACGACGTACGGCTGGCCTCGCGGGCCGCCGAGGCGCAGGCGATGCTCGCGGAGCTGGCGGCATTGTCGGGGGACGTGGAAGCGGCGGCGGGGCTGTTCGCGCGGGCCGCGGCGGGCTTCGTCGAGGCGGGTCTGCCGTGGTTCGCGGTGGAGTACGAGGCCCGGCTGGCCGGACTCGCCCATCATCTCGGCGACATGGCGGAGGCGGAGCGGGCGCTGCGGGCGGCCCTGGAGCACGGCGGGCCGCATCTGGAGCCGCCGGGCCGGGCTCAGCTGCACCTCCAGCTCGCCGAGGTCCTCGGCGGCCGGGGCCGCTCGGAGGAGGCCGCCGAGCACGCCCTGGAGGCGGCGCACTGGGCCGACGAGGCGGGCGAGGGACCGACGCTGGGCGCCTGGGCGCGGCACCAGCTCGGCGGGTTCCTGCTGCGGCAGGGGCGCTGGGCGGAGGCCGCCGAGGTGCTGGAGTCGGCGCTGCCCGACCTGTCCGCCGAGACGCACGGCGACGGCGCGGTCGTACAGACGCAGTGGTGGCTCGGCGACTGTCTGAGCGAGCTGGGCGAGCACCGGGAGGCGGCCGAGCGGCGGCTCCAGGCGGCCGAGATCGCCCGGCACTGGCCCGAGCAGCACGACCACGCCACGCTGGCCCATCTCGCCGCCGAGTCCCTCGGTCAGGCGGGGCTCCACGAGGAGGCGGACCGGGCCTACGCCCGCGCGGGGGACTTGTGGCGGGAGCTGGGCAACGTCCACGGTCTCGTCCGCTCCCTGCGCGCCCGCGCGTGGCTGGCGCTGCGCGTCGAGGACGGCGCGGACGAGGCGCGGGAGCTGATGGCGGCCGCGGTCCGGGAGTGCGAGGCGGCGCTGGACGCGGCGCCCGACGAGGAGACGCGGACCCGGCTCACCGCCGAGCTGGGCCACACCCACCGCCAGTTCGGCGACCTGCTCGCCCGTTCCGCGGCCGAGGACGCCGCGGACGAGTCGATCCGGGCCGCCCTGGACGACGCGCTGGCCCGGATGACCCGGGCGGTCACGGTGTTCGCCGAACTCGGGGACGAGGGCCTCCACGCCCGCACCGGCGCCGAGCTGGCCGCGGGCTGGCTGGCCGCGGACCTGGGCCGCCCGGCGGAGGCGGCGGCACGCGCGCGTGCGGTGCTGGCGGCGTACGCGGACGCCGACGAGGACGACCCGGCGGCACAGGAGCGACGGGCGGAGGCGGAACAGCTGCTCCAGGCCGAAGAGGACTGAGCCTCCCGGGGCCGAATGCCAGGACTGAGCCCCAGGAGCAAGCCCCCGGACCGCTTACTCCACGCCGATCAGCAGCAGGGCCCCCTGCCGCCCGCCCCGGTACACCACCGTGTCCACGGCGAGGTGGGTCTCCCGTACGCGGGCCTCGAGGTGCTCGGCGATCCCGTCGGGCGCCTCGTCGCCGAGGACGAGGGTGACCAGCTCGCCGCCGGCCGCGAGCATGCGGTCCAGGACGGTCTCGGCGGTGGCCGTGACGTCCGCGCCGATGACGGCGACGTCGCCGTCGATGAGGCCGAGCACATCGCCGGCCTGGCAGATTCCGGCCATGGTCCACGACTGGCGCTCGGCGAGGGCGACCTCGGCGTAGCGGGTCGCCCCCGCCGCCGAGGTCATCGCCACGACGTCCTCGTCGAACCGGCGCTCCGGCTCGTGCACGGCGAGCGCGGCGATCCCCTGGACCGCGGACCGGGTGGGGATCAGCGCCACCCGGATGCCCTCGGTGCGGACCTGCTCGGCGGCGGCCGCCGCGGTGTGGCGCAGCTCCGCGTCGTTGGGCAGCAGCACGACCTCCCGCGCGTGGGCGCGTCGTACGGCCTGCACGAGCTCCCCGCTCGCGGGCGGCTCCCCCGGGCGCGCGAGCACGGTGGTCGCGCCGGCCTCGGTGTAGAGCCCGGCCAGACCCGGGCCGGGCACGACGGCCACGACCGCGCGCTGGGCCCGCTCCCTGGCCGGCCGCTCGCCGCCGGTGGTGTGCACGTCGCCCGCGGCGAAGTGCGTGATCCGGATCCGGTACGGCCGTCCGGCCTCCACGCCCGCCTCGACGGCGGCGCCGGCGTCGTCGACGTGCACATGGACGTTCCACAGCCCGTCGCCGCCGACCACGACCAGGGAGTCCCCGAGGGCGTCCAGCCGCTCGCGGAGCCGGGTGACGGCCGCGTCCTCGGCCTCCAGGAGGTAGATCACCTCGAAGGCCGGGCCGCCCTCGTCCGGGGGCACCGGCGCGCACTCGGCGGGACTGCCGGGCGCCACGCGCGCGTGGGCCGAGGTGACGGCGGGCTTCTCCCCCGTGAGCGTCTCCACCAGCGCCGCGAGCACCGTGACGAGCCCTCGCCCCCCGGCGTCCACCACCCCCGCGCGTTCCAGCACCGCCAGCTGGTGCGGGGTCGCGGCGAGAGCGGCGCGCGCTCCCTCGTAGGCGGCCCGCGCGACCGTCCCGCAGTCCCCCTCGGCGCCCCCGGCCGCGTCGGCGGCCGCCGAGGCGACGGTGAGGACCGTGCCCTCGACGGGGTGGGCCACGGCCCGGCGGGCGGAGTCGGCGGCCTGCCGCAGGGCCAGGCGGAGCCCTCCCGCCTCGGCGTGAGCCGCGTCACCGTCGGCGGCCAGCACCTGGGCCATGCCCCGCAGCAGCTGCGCCAGGATCGTCCCGGAGTTCCCGCGCGCCCCTATGAGCGCGCCGTGCGCCATCGCGCGGACGGCGTCGGCCAGGGACGGCGCGCTGCCCTCGGTGCTCGCCTCGTGCCCGATGAACACCGCGTCGACGGCCCCCGCCGCCGACTCCACCGTCAGATACAGGTTGGTGCCGGTGTCCCCGTCGGCCACGGGGTAGACGTTGATCGCGTCGATCTCCTCGCGCGCACGTCCGAGCGCCTCCAGCGCGAGGCCGCACCAGGTGCGTACCGCGAGAGCATCGAAGAATGTCTGCGGCACCTGCCCCACCTGCGCCTCCTTGAGCTGCTGGACTGGGACGCAGCGTAGACCCAGGGACCGGGCCCGCCGGAAGAGGGCCGGGAGCGAGGCCCTGAGCAGGCATGGTAGTTTCGTTCTACTGGCGCAGTCGTTGTATGCTGCTCCGGTTGCCCGATCCTGATCGGGCCATTCCCCCTGGCAACGCCACTCAGATCTCTGATCCTGCGATCTCGATCCCGGCCTGCCGGGATCAACCGTAAGTGCATCTGAAGTCTTTGGAGTGACCCGTGGCTGCCAACTGCGACGTCTGCGGCAAGGGGCCGGGCTTCGGCAACAACATCTCGCACTCGCACCGCCGTACGTCCCGTCGCTGGAACCCGAACATCCAGCGCGTCCGTACCGTGGTCGGCGGGACGCCGAAGCGCGTGAACGCTTGCACCTCGTGCATCAAGGCCGGCAAGGTCTCGCGCTGACGCACAGCTAAGCGCGCGGCCACTGCTGGTTCGCTGCACTGAGCCGGTCCACCTTCGAGTGGACCGGCTTTTTGCATGACCTCAGTACCTTCTCCACGCCCAGGCGTGATCCACGGGCCCGATCCCCCCGCCGAGCGCGAACCCGGCCGCGATGGCCCCCGTGACGTACTCCTTGGCGACCATGACGGCTTCCGGCACCGGCCGCCCCTTCGCCAGCTCCGAGGCGATGGCGGACGCCAGCGTGCAGCCCGTCCCGTGCGTGTGCCGGTTGTCGTGCCGCGGCGCGCGCAGCCAGTGCTCCTCGGAGCCGTCCGTGAGCAGGTCCACCGCGTCGCCGGCGAGATGGCCGCCCTTGATCACGACCCAGTGCGGCCCGTACGCCAGCACGGCCGCCGCCGCCCGGCGCAGATCACCTTCCGACTCGACCCGCACCCCTGTGAGTTGGGCCACCTCGTCGAGGTTCGGGGTCGCGACGGTGGCCACCGGCAGCAGCTTGGTGCGGACGGAGTCCAGCGCGGAGGCGGCCAGCAGCGAGTCGCCGTGCTTGGACACGCCCACCGGGTCGACGACGGCGGGCGCGCCGGTGCCGCCGAGCAACTCGGCCACCGCCTCGACGAGTTCCGCGGAGGCCAGCATGCCGGTCTTCACGGCCTGGACGCCGATGTCGTCGGCGACGCTGCGGTACTGGGCCCGTACCGCCTCCACCGGCAGGGGCCAAGCGCCCTGCACGCCCAGCGAGTTCTGCGCGGTGACGGCGGTGATCACGCTCATGCCGTGCACCCCGAGCGCCTGCATCGTCTTCAGGTCGGCCTGGATCCCGGCCCCGCCCCCGGAGTCGGAGCCCGCGACCGTGAGAACCCTCGGTGGCGCGCTCACGACTCGATGTCCCCGCCGAAGTGGTCCCAGCCACCCTTGCTCGTCCACGGAGCCCCGTCGACCGTCACCTGGGGCAAAGCCGAGGGGTTGAGTACCTCGCCGATCACTTTCCAGCGCGCGGGTAGCTTCACGTCCGGCGGGAACGTCGCCACGATCGCGTGGTCCTCGCCGCCGGTCAGTACCCACTGCATGGGGTCGACGCCGACGGCCTGCCCGATGTCGTTCATCTGGGACGGGATGTCGATCGCGCCGGAGCGGATGTCGATCCGGACCTTGCTGGCCTCCGCGATGTGCCCGAGGTCGGCGATGAGTCCGTCGCTGACGTCGCACATGGCCGTCGCGCCGAGCCCGGCCGCCGCGGGACCCGCGTGATACGGCGGCTCCGGGCGCCGGTGCGCCTCCACGAAGGCGCGCGGCGAGCGGAAGCCGCGGGACAGCACGGCGTACCCGGCCGCGGACCAGCCCAGCCAGCCGGTCACCGCGACGAGGTCGCCGGGCTGGGCGCCGGCCCGGGTGACGGGCTCCTGGTTGCGCAGATCGCCGAGCGCGGTGATCGACACCATGATCGAGTCGCCTCGTACGACATCGCCGCCGACCACGGAGGCGCCGGCCACCTGGCATTCGTCGCGCAGGCCGTCCATCAGCTCGGTCGCCCAGGTCACCGGGAGGTCGCCGGGCACGACGAGGCCGAGCAGCAGGGCGGTCGGCACGGCGCCCATGGCCGCGATGTCCGCGAGGTTCTGCGCGGCCGCCTTGCGGCCCACGTCGTAGGCGGTGGACCAGTCACGGCGGAAGTGCCGCCCCTCCAGGAGGATGTCGGTGCTCGCCACGACCCTGCGGTCGGGCGCGGCCACCACGGCGGCGTCGTCGCCGGGGCCGACCCGGACCGCCGGGGTGGTGGTGAGACGGGAGGTGAGCTCCCTGATGAGCCCGAACTCCCCCAGCTCACCAACAGTGCCCTTCATTGCCCGTACGCCCCTTCTGTCCCTGTCCGTGCCCGGTCGCGTGTCTCTACTGTCCTCGATACGGTCGAGGAGACCGTCCCCCACTGTCGTGCCTGTGCCCCGGCGCGGGACCCCCGGCCCCCGCGGGTCTCCCCGCGACGAGCGACGACGCGATACCGTGGCGTTCCTTTTCCCCACATGATCCTCGTGGCCGCCCTGGAGGTTCCGTGGTACAGGCGTACATCCTGATCCAGACGGAGGTCGGCAAGGCGTCGACCGTCGCCGAGACGATCAGCAAGATCCCTGGAGTCATCCAGGCCGAGGACGTGACAGGACCGTATGACGTCATCGTGCGCGCGCAGGCCGACACCGTCGACGACCTGGGCCGCATGGTGGTCGCCAAGGTCCAGCAAGTGGACGGCATCACGCGCACCCTGACCTGCCCGGTCGTCCATCTGTAGCCCCCGTCTACCCTTGGCCGGTGAACTCCTCGCGTCACCGGCTCATCGGTCTGCCCGCGCTCGTCCTGTCGATCACCGTCGCGGGCTGCTCCTCAGCAGACGACGGCACGTCGGCGGCGGTTCCCTCACCGGGGGCCGCGGCCACCGAGTTGTGTCAGAACCTGGACAAGGCGCTGCCCGCGAAGGTGGCCGGCAAGAGCCGCCAGGATCCCGAGCCCGCGTCCGCGCTGACCGCGGGCTGGGGAAACCCGGAGATCATACTGCGCTGCGGTGTGCCGCAGCCGCCGAAGATGATCGATCCGAAGGTGGCCGAGGGGCGGGACGCCGACGCGGTGGCCGGTGGCGTGAACGGCGTGGACTGGCTGATGGAGCGGCAGGAGGGCGGGGCGTACCGTTTCACCTGCGCCAATCGCTCCGCGTATGTGGAGGTGACGGTGCCGGAGGGGGTCGACAGCTCGGCCGTGCTGATCGATCTGGCACCCGCCGTGAAGAAGGCGATCCCCAAAGGGATCGCCGACTGAGCGCCGTATCAGACTGCGGGCCCGGAGGGGGCGGGCCGCGCAGTTCCCCGCGCCCCTGGGTCGGTCATCGCAACCCGGTGGAACGCCGCAGCGCCGCCTGGATCAGCCGGTCCACCAGCTCCGGATAGCTGATCCCGCTCGCCTGCCACATCTGCGGGTACATCGAGATCGGCGTGAAGCCCGGCATCGTGTTGATCTCGTTGATCACGAACTCCCCGTCCTCGGTGAGGAAGAAGTCCGCGCGGACCAGGCCCTCGCAGGAGGCGGCCTCGAAGGCGTCCACGGCGAGGCGCTGGACCTCGGCCGTCTCCTGCGGCGTCAGCGGCGCCGGCACGATGCCCGGGGTCGAGTCGATGTACTTGGCCTCGAAGTCGTAGTACGCGTGCGCCTGCGGCGGCGGGATCTCCGCGGGCACCGACGCCCGCGGGCCCTCCTCGAACTCCAGCACCCCGCACTCGATCTCACGGCCGCGCAGGGCCGCCTCGACGAGGATCTTGGGGTCGTGCCGCTGGGCCTCGGCGATGGCGTCGTCCAGGCCGGACAGCTCGTCGACCTTGGTGATGCCGATCGACGAACCCGCGCGCGCGGGCTTCACGAAGAGCGGCCAGCCGTGCTCACCGGCGAAGTCGACGATCTTCTTGCGGGCGGCCGCCTCGTCCTGCTCCCACTCGCGCGGCCGGATCACCACGTACGGGCCGACCTTGAGCCCGAAGGAGGTGAACACCCGCTTCATGTACTCCTTGTCCTGGCCGACGGCCGAGGCGAGCACGCCCGAGCCCACGTACGGGACACCGGAGAGCTCCAGGAGGCCCTGCAGGGTGCCGTCCTCGCCGTACGGGCCGTGCAGGACGGGGAAGGCGACGTCGACCTCGCCGAGCGCCTTGGGCACCGACCCCGGCTCGCTGTAGACGACTTCGCGGTTCTGCGGGTCGACGGAGAGCACCACACCGCCGTCGCTCGACTCGGCCAGCTCCGCGACGTTGGGCGTACGGCGCTCGGTGATCGCCATGCGCTCCGGTTCGTCGGCGGTGAGCGCCCAGCGGCCGTCCTGGGTGATGCCGATCGGCAGGACGTCGTACTTCGTCCGGTCGACGGCCTTGAGGACGGCTCCGGCGGTGACCACGGAGATCCCGTGTTCGGAGCTGCGGCCGCCGAACACGACGGCCACGCGCGGCTTGCGAGGCGGCTGCTGAGGGCTCTGGGGGAGGTTCTCGGTGCTCATATCGGGTTGAGAGTACCCGTTGGTAGTGGCCTGATACAGCGTCGCGGACCTGGCGTCGCTCAGCGTCGTTCGGGCTTCGCGCTGCGCGACATCAGCTCCTTCACCGCGACCACGGGGGGCTTGCCCTCGTGCACGATGGCCACGACCGTCTCGGTGATCGGCATGTCGACGCCGTGCCGGCGGGCCAGATCCAGCACGCTCTCACAGGACTTGACGCCCTCGGCGGTCTGCTTGGTGACCGCGATGGTCTCCTGCAGCGTCATGCCCTTGCCGAGGTTGGTGCCGAAGGTGTGGTTGCGGGACAGCGGCGAGGAGCAGGTGGCCACCAGGTCGCCCAGGCCCGCGAGTCCGGCGAAGGTCAGCGGGTCGGCGCCCAGCACGACACCGAGCCGCGCGGTCTCCGCGAGGCCGCGGGTGATGAGCGAGCCCTTGGCGTTGTCCCCGAGCCCCATGCCGTCCGCGATGCCGACGGCGAGCCCGATGACGTTCTTCACGGCCCCGCCCAGTTCGCAACCGACCACGTCCGTCTCGGTGTACGGCCGGAAGTACGGCGTGTGGCAGGCCGCCTGGAGCCGTTGGGCCACGGATTCGTCGGTGCACGCCACCACGGCGGCGGCCGGCATCCGGGCGGCGATCTCCCGGGCGAGGTTGGGCCCGGTGACCACGGCGACCCGGTTCGGGCCGACCTTGGCGACGTCCTCGACGACCTCGCTCATCCGCATCGCGGAGCCGAGTTCGACGCCCTTCATCAGCGAGACGAGGACGGTGTCCGGGGCGAGCAGCGGTCGCCACTCGGCGAGGTTGCCGCGCAGCGTCTGCGAGGGGATCGCGAGGACGGTGAAGTCGGCGCCGTGCGCTGCCTCGGCGGCGTCGGTGGTGGCCCGCAGGTTCTCCGGGAGTTCGACGCCGGGGAGGTAGTCGGGGTTCGTACGCGTGGAGTTGACGGCTTCCGCGAGTTCGGGGCGCCGCCCCCACAGGGTGACCTGGCACCCCGCGTCGGCGAGCACCATGCCGAACGCGGTGCCCCAGGATCCGGTGCCGAAGACGGCCGCCTTGACGGGCTTGGTCACTTGGCGCTCTCCTCTTCGTGCCCCGTCTGCGCCTGGCTGCGGCGGCGCTGCTCGATCCGCTCCTGGCGGGGGTCGTACGGCGTGACGGGCGCCTGCTCGCCGCGCAGTTCCTCCAGGTGGCGGGTGATGGCCGCCATGATGACCTCGGTTGCCTCCTTCAGCAGCTCCGGGGTCATCTCCTTGTCGTAGAAGCGCGACAGGTCCACGGCCGGGCCCGCGAGGACGTGGGAGGTCTTGCGGGGAAGGACGTTGAGCTTCTTCGCGTACGGCGGCAGCAGTTCGTTGGCGCCCCACTGCGCGACCGGGATCACCGGGCACCTGGTCTGCAGAGCCACCCGCGCGGCACCGGTCTTGCCGGTCATGGGCCACTGGTCGGGGTCCCGGGTGATGGTGCCCTCGGGGTAGAAGGCGACGCATTCACCGCGCTCCACGGCGTCGATCGCGGCCCGGAAGGCGCTCAGCGCGTCCGTGGTCTCGCGGTAGACGGGGATCTGCCCGGTGCCGCGCATGAAGGCGCCGACGAATCCCTTCTTGAAAAGTCCGCTCTTCGCGAGGAATCGCGGAACACGGCCGGTGTTGTACTGAAAGTGCGCGTAGGCGAAGGGATCGATGTGCGAATTGTGGTTCACCACGGTGATAAATCCGCCGTGGGCCGGAATGTGCTCCATTCCGCGCCAGTCCCGCTTGATCAGTACCACCAGCGGTGGTTTGGCGATCACCGCTGCCAAGCGATACCAGAAGCCGATTCTGCGGCGGGGCACGCGGACACCTTCCTCTAGGGCCTGGGGGCCGCACAAGTGTCGCCCCGGACCGACCGTCTGTCGAGAACACCGTACGCCCCACCCACCGGACCGCCAGATGGCCCATGTGAAAGCCGGGTGACAATGGCCGCGACAAGAGAGGTACGAACGCTCGTGCAGTGGACCTTGGTCATCCCTCTGAAGCCTCTGGCGCGGGCCAAGAGCAGGCTCGCGGACACCGCGGCCGACGGCCTGCGCCCAGCCCTCGCGCTGGCCTTCGCGCAGGACACCGTGGCGGCCGCGCTGGCCAGCGCCGCGGTGCGCGATGTGGCAGTCGTCACGGACGACGCCATGGCCGGCCGGGAGCTCGCGGCACTGGGCGCGCGTATCGTCCCCGACGCCCCCCTGGCCGGGCTGAACGCCGCCCTGGCGCACGGGGAGGCGGTCGTACGCGCCCACCGCCCGGATTCCGCCGTAGCGGCTCTGAACGCGGATCTTCCGGCGCTGCGGTCCATGGAATTGACCCGGGTCCTGGACTCGGCGGCGGAATTCCCCCGCGCATTCCTCCCGGATGCGGCCGCAATCGGCACGACTCTGCTGGCCGCGACTCCGGGAAGGCAATTGATCCCGGCATTCGGCCCGGATTCCCGGGCCCGCCATCACGCTTCGGGGGCGGTGGAACTCCGGCTCGTCGAGGTCGATTCGGTACGACAGGACGTGGACACCGGCGACGACCTGCGGGCGGCGCTGGCCCTCGGGGTGGGTCCCCGTACGGCGGCGGTGTCGGCCCAGCTGTCGACCGACAACGGATCCCCGCACGACCTGCGCGGCGTACGCTGACCGCTATGCAGGCAACCGCATACACGTACGACCCCGAAACCCGCAGCGGCCAGGTCCTCCTGGACGACGGGACCCCCGTCCCCTTCGACGCCGCGGCGTTCGACGCGGGCGCGCTCCGGCTGCTGCGTCCCGGACAGCGCGTGCGCATCGAGACCGAGGGCCCGAAGGACAAGCTCCGCATCACCCTCGTCACGCTGCAGACCCTGTAGGACCCCCGGAAACGCCGCGGGCCGGACTCCCTGGGGAGTCCGGCCCGGCGCGTGAGTACCCGTACGCCCCTACCTCTTGCGGGCGGTGGTCTTCTTGGCGGTGGTCTTGCGGGCCGTCGACTTCTTGGCCGGGGCCTTCTTGGCGGTCGCCTTCTTCGCGGGGGCCTTCTTGGCCGTGGCCTTCTTGGCCGTGGTGGCCTTCGCCGTGGTCTTCTTCGCGGCCGCCGTGGTCTTCTTGGCGGTCGTCTTCTTCGCCGTGGTCTTCTTCGCCGCGGCCGTGGTCTTCTTCGCCGTCGCCTTCTTGGCCGTGGTGGCCTTCTTGGCGGTGGTCTTCTTCGCGGCGGCCTTCTTGACCGTGGCCGAGGCACCGCCGGTCAGGCTGCCCTTGGGCGCCTTCTTGACGGCGACCTCGCCGCCCCGCGGCAGCTTCTTGGTGCCGCTGACCAGGTCCTTGAAGCCCTGACCGGCGCGGAAGCGCGGAACGGAGGTCTTCTTGACCCGAACCCGCTCGCCCGTCTGGGGGTTGCGGGCGTAACGGGCCGGACGGTCGACCTTCTCGAATGAACCGAAGCCGGTGACCGAGACCCGGTCGCCCGCGACGGTCGCGCGGACGATGGCGTCCAGGACCGCGTCGACCGCGTCGGCGGCCTGCTGGCGGCCGCCCACCTTGTCGGCAATCGCTTCTACGAGCTGCGCCTTGTTCACGTCTTCCCCTTCGGAGACATCGCCAGAACGAAAGTGTTCAAGCTTTTTCGCACGTTAGGCAGATATATACCGCAAATCAAACACGAAACGGGCTTATCACCCTTGTGCCGCAACGGACTCGACTGTCTTTGGAGCCCTTCAACGTTCCTCGTCAGGGAATCGATCGGAGAATCGACCCGCGTCGAGGTCCGCGTTGAACGCCTCCAGACGCCTTGCCGCATCGGCGAGATCGTGCTTGGCCGCGGCCGTAATGACCAGCAGCTTCCGGGTCAGCGCCATCCGTACGCCCTCCGGGACTTGCAGTGCGCGCACTCTTGTGTGCGCTTCCTTGAGTTGGTCCGCGACCGCCGCATAGAGCTCGAGTTGGCCGTCGTGTTCCATGCACAGATTGTGCCATCTGGGGCGAGTTGTCGCCTGCTCAGGGTGCAACTGCCGCCTCAAACGGCCGTCCGGGCACCGGCGGGAGCCGTGGACACGAGGACCGGCTACCCCGACAACAGCCCTTGTAACGTGGGAAGTTGAGGGCGCGGACCGAGGCCGGCGGGGGCCGTTCGGGTGCAGAAACGGCTGTACCCCCGATCGGGCTGATCGGGGGTACAGCGGGGGTGTTGGGGTGGCCGAAACTCGACCTGTTCAGTTGCTCCGGAGGGCTCCCGGGGTCACGCCTGGAGCGTCTGCGGCTTGTACGACGGCCGCTTGGCCTCGTAGGCGGCGATGTCGGCCTCGTTCTGGAGGGTGATGGAGATGTCGTCCAGGCCGTTCAGCAGCCGCCAGCGGGAGTTCTCGTCCAGCTCGAAGGAGGCGGTGACGCCCTCGGCGCGGACCTCGCGGTTCTCCAGGTCGACGGTGATCTCGGCCTCGGGGTTCTCCTCGGTGAGCGCCCACAGCGCGTCCACGGTCTTCTGCTCCAGAACCACCGTGAGCAGGCCGTTCTTGAGCGAGTTGCCGCGGAAGATGTCGGCGAAGCGGGAGGAGATCACGGCCTTGAAGCCGTAGTTCTGCAGCGCCCAGACCGCGTGCTCACGGGAGGAGCCGGTGCCGAAGTCGGGACCGGCGACCAGGACCGTGGCGCCCTTCCGCTCGGGCTGGTTGAGGATGAAGGTCTCGTCCTTGCGCCAGGCCTCGAACAGACCGTCCTCGAAACCGTCCCGGGTCACCTTCTTGAGCCAGTGAGCAGGGATGATCTGGTCGGTGTCGACGTTGGAACGGCGCAGCGGGACGCCCCGGCCGGTGTGCGTGGTGAATGCTTCCATGACTTCTCAGACTCCAGCGGGCGTACGGGTCTCGGCGTCGGACAGGTCGGCCGGGGAGGCCAGGTGGCCCAGCACGGCGGTGGCCGCGGCGACCTGCGGCGACACCAGATGCGTACGGCCGCCCTTGCCCTGCCTGCCCTCGAAGTTGCGGTTGGAGGTGGACGCGGAGCGCTCACCGGGGGCCAGCTGGTCGGGGTTCATGCCCAGACACATCGAGCAGCCCGCGTGCCGCCATTCGGCGCCGGCCTCCTTGAAGACGACGTCCAGGCCCTCGGAGACGGCCTGCAGACCGACCCGGGCGGAGCCGGGGACGACCAGCATCCGTACACCGTCGGCGACTTTGCGGCCCTTGACGAGCTCGGCGGCGGCGCGCAGGTCCTCGATGCGGCCGTTGGTGCAGGAGCCTACGAAGACGGTGTCCACCTTGATGGAGCGCAGCGGCTGACCGGCCTCCAACCCCATGTATTCCAGGGCCTTTTCGGCGGCGAGGCGCTCCGAAGCGTCTTCGTACGAAGCCGGGTCGGGGACGTGCGCCGAAAGCGGCGCGCCCTGGCCCGGGTTGGTGCCCCAGGTGACGAACGGCGACAGTTCGGCGGCCTCGATGACGACCTCGGCGTCGAACTCGGCGTCGTCGTCGGTCTTCAGCGTCTTCCAGTACGCGACGGCCGCGTCCCAGTCCTCCCCCTTGGGGGCGTGCGGACGGCCCTCGAGGTAGTCGAAGGTGGTCTGGTCGGGGGCGATCATGCCCGCGCGGGCGCCGGCCTCGATCGACATGTTGCAGATGGTCATCCGGGCCTCCATCGAGAGCTTCTCGATGGCGGAGCCGCGGTATTCCAGGACGTAGCCCTGGCCGCCGCCGGTGCCGATCTTCGCGATGATCGCCAGGATCAGGTCCTTGGCGGTGACGCCGTCGGGCAGCTCGCCGTTGACCGTGATCGCCATGGTCTTCGGGCGGACCAGGGGCAGCGTCTGGGTGGCCAGCACGTGCTCGACCTGCGAGGTGCCGATACCGAAGGCCAGCCCGCCGAAGGCGCCGTGCGTGGAGGTGTGCGAGTCACCGCAGACCACGGTCATGCCGGGCTGGGTCAGGCCGAGCTGGGGGCCGACGACGTGTACGACGCCCTGCTCGACGTCACCGAGCGGGTGCAGGCGCACGCCGAACTCGGCGGCGTTCTTGCGCAGCGTCTCCAGCTGGACCCGGGAGACCGGGTCGGCGATGGGCTTGTCGATGTCGAGGGTGGGGGTGTTGTGGTCCTCGGTGGCGATGGTCAGGTCGAGCCGGCGCACCTGGCGACCGCTCTTGCGGAGGCCGTCGAAGGCCTGCGGGCTGGTCACCTCGTGCAGCAGGTGCAGATCGATGTAGAGGAGGTCGGGCTCGCCCTCGGCGCGCCGGACGACGTGGTCGTCCCAGACCTTCTCCGCGAGTGTCCTACCCATCGCTTTCCCTCCGGCCGGTATACGGTCCACCGGCCCAACTAGAGATCTTGAGAAGGCGTCCTGCGCCCGCGCCCCTGCTTCCGGGCGCCCGCCGCCAGGCCCGTTTCGGTTTACGGGCCGCTCTGCCTTCGTTCTTCCAGAGTGGCGTGTTCCACGGAAAATTGAACTTGCGTTTCACAGAGTGAGACGCGAGTATCGTTTCATGGACAACAGTAGCGGCGTCGGCGTCCTGGACAAGGCAGCCCTTGTCCTGAGCGCCCTGGAGTCCGGTCCGGCCACCCTCGCGGGTCTGGTGGCGGCGACCGGGTTGGCACGACCCACGGCCCACCGGCTGGCCGTGGCCCTGGAACACCACCGCATGGTGGCGCGCGACATGCAGGGCCGGTTCATCCTCGGCCCGCGCCTCGCGGAGCTGGCCGCGGCCGCCGGTGAGGACCGCCTCCTCGCCACGGCGGGCCCGGTCCTCACCCACCTCCGTGACATCACCGGCGAGAGCGCGCAGCTCTACCGGCGCCAGGGCGACATGCGCATCTGCGTCGCCGCGGCGGAGCGCCTGTCCGGACTTCGGGACACCGTCCCGGTCGGCTCGACGCTGACGATGAAGGCGGGCTCCTCCGCCCAGATTCTCATGGCCTGGGAGGAGCCCGAGCGGCTGCACCGCGGCCTGCAGGGCGCCCGCTTCACGGCGACGGCCCTGTCCGGCGTACGGCGCCGCGGCTGGGCCCAGTCGATCGGCGAGCGCGAGCCGGGGGTCGCGTCCGTCTCCGCGCCCGTACGCGGCCCCTCCAACCGCGTGGTGGCCGCCGTCTCGGTCTCCGGCCCCATCGAGCGCCTGACCCGCCACCCGGGGCGGATGCACGCCCAGGCGGTCATCGACGCCGCCGCGCGCCTCTCCGAGGCCCTGCGCCGCACGGGCTGACCCGCCAGGGACACGACGCCGAGGAGGGCCTGCCCCAACGCCGCGGCAGGCCCTCCCCTCTCCCCCGATCCCCCGTTCACCTGGCTTCTTCGGCCACCCCCGCCTTCGAGCGGTAGGCGAACCGGTCCTTCGCCGAGCGCCCGCGCCGCTCCAGCGGCACCTGCCCGTGCGCGGCCGCGAGCCCGAAGGCCGGCATGTCGAAGTAGATCGACTCGTACGAGCCCTCCGGCACGACGTACGCCTCGTGCCACAGCCCCACGTGCTGCCGGGCCTTCCCCGCCTTCTCCTTGCGGTTGAGAGCCGCCCAGGCCTTGCGGTGGAACATCTCCGGAGAGTGGGCGTAGGCGTAGAGCTTCTCCTTCGACTCCCAGTACTGGACGACGTAGTACGTCCGCGGCGAAGCCGTGAGCAGCACGTGGCCGAGCAGCCCGCGCTCCGGGTCCTTCGCCAGCTCGCGCAGCATGCGCGGCATGCCCAGCGCGACCGGGAACCAGTGGCGCACCGCCCAGAAGCTGTTGATGCGCATCCCGATCAGCAGGACGACCACGTCCCCCTCGGCGGCTGCGGTGGTCCGGCCCGGCACCGGCTTCGCGAACATGACGGCCCCCTGGCTCCCCGATCGGATAGCGGCACTATCCTTCTGAGTGGTGCTTGGATAGTGGCACTTCCCAAGGAGAGGCGCAAGAGATGCGGCTTGCCGAACTCAGCGAGCGCAGCGGTGTGTCCACCGCGACGATCAAGTACTACCTGCGCGAAGGGCTGTTGACGCCCGGCCACCAGGTCAACGCGACGACCGCCGAGTACGACGAGGAGCACCTGCGCCGGCTGCGGCTGGTCCGCGCGATGATCCAGGTCGGCAAGGTGCCGGTGGCCACGATCAAAGAGGTGCTGGGGCATGTCGACGACGACTCGCTCCCCCGCGCGATCCGCCTGGGCTCGGCGGTCTGGGCACTGCCGCAGGTGCCGGAGCCGGACGCGGACGACGAGTTCGTCCAGGGTGCGAAGGCCGCGATGGAGGAGTTGCTGACGACGCTGGGGTGGTCGCACGCGCAGGGCATGACGACCGTCTCCCCCTCGTTTCGCTCCCTGGTGGTGGCGGCGGCCGCGCTGCGTCGCCTCGGCTACGACTGGAGCCCCGAAACCCTCGTCCCCTACGCCCGGTTGATGCACCAGGTGGCCGAGCTGGACATGGAGTTCATGGAGGCGCACGTGTCGGAGGCGGAGAAGGCCGAGGTCGCGGTGCTGGGCGTGGTGCTCGTGGAGCCGATGCTCCAGGCGCTGCACCGGCTGGCCCAGGAGGAGGAGACGGCACGGCGCTACGGCCTCGGGTAACGCCGAAGGCCCCCCACCGAAGTGGAGGGCCTTCGCCTTGTTGTACCCCCGACCGGATTCGAACCGGCGCTACCGCCTTGAGAGGGCGGCGTGCTAGGCCGCTACACAACGGGGGCGTGGAGCCTGCGTTTCCGCAGGTCCGAGCTGGTCTACCTGGACTCGAACCAAGACTAACTGAACCAGAATCAGTCGTGCTGCCAATTACACCATAGACCAATGTGGTTTAGACCAGTGCGTACCCCCGACCGGATTCGAACCGGCGCTACCGCCTTGAGAGGGCGGCGTGCTAGGCCGCTACACAACGGGGGCCCTAGCGATCGACCTGAAGAAGATCACCGTACCCCCGACCGGATTCGAACCGGCGCTACTGCCTTGAGAGGGCAGCGTGCTAGGCCGCTACACAACGGGGGCTTTGCAGATAAGCTCTGCGAGCTGGCCTACCTGGACTCGAACCAAGACTAACTGAACCAGAATCAGTCGTGCTGCCAATTACACCATAGGCCACTGGAACGCAAGCCCCGAAGGGGATCTTGTTCTAGCTCGCGCCTCCGGTTCCCGGCCTTTCGGCCCGCTCTCCGGCGGCGCAGGAAGAACATTACCCGAAGGTGGACGGGGCTCCAAAACGGGTATCCGCGCCGAGGATCGCGGGGAGTTCGGCGAGGGTGGCGATGCGGTGCGGGCCGACGGGGGCGTCGGTGCCCGTGGACAGGGTGCCGCGGTCGATCCAGACCGACAGCAACCCGGCGTCGGCGGCGCCCCGTCCGTCGATCTCCGGATGGTCCCCGACGTACGCCACCTGGTGCGGGGGCAGGCCCAGGGCGTCGCAGGCCGCGAGGAAGGCGGCGGCCTCGGGCTTGGAGACCCCGAGCTCCGCGGCGCAGAGGATCACCTCGAACCGGTCGTGCACCCCGAGCACCCGCAGCTTGCGGTCCTGGACGTGCAGGCTGGAGTTGGACAGCACGGCATGCCGATGACTGCCGGCGAGGCCGTCCAGCACGGGCAGGACGTCGGGGAAGAGCGCCCAAGCGGCCTCGTAGTGCCCGATGTAGCGCTGGAACCACGCGTCGGCCTCGTCGTCGGTCAGCGGCTCGTCCAGGAACGACCGCACCCGATCCCGCCGCTGTCCCTCGAAGGACGCCTCCCCGGCCGCGAACCGGGCCCAGTGCAGGGTCGTGAACTCCCGCCAGCACGCGAGGGCCTGCTCCACACTGCCGTAGCCGCTCAGGAGACCCTCGGCGGCCAGGTGCGCCCGCATGCCGGCCCGGTCGGCGGCGGTGTAGTCGAAGATCGTGTCGTCCACGTCCCAGACCACCGCGCGAATGCTCATGGTCCGACCGTAACCCGGGGGTGGAGCACGCGTCCCGGGAACGCCGGAGGGGCGGGACCCGGAACCGCCGGGTACCGCCCCTCCGTACGTGGGTGAGCTAGGCCGCGAGCTTCGCCAGCGCCGCGTCGACGCGGGACAGCGTCTTCTCCTTGCCCAGGATCTCCAGGGACTCGAAGAGAGGGAGGCCGACGGTGCGGCCGGTGACGGCCACGCGGACCGGGGCCTGGGCCTTGCCGAGCTTCAGGCCGTGCGCCTCGCCCGCGGCGAGGACGGCTTCCTTGAGGGACTCGGGGGACGTCCAGTCCGCCGACTCCAGCTTCTCCCTGGCCGTACGGAGCAGGGCGTCGCTGCCCTCCTTCATCGCCTTCGTCCAGCTCGCCTCGTCGAAGACCGGCTCGGGCAGGAACAGGAAGTCGACGTTGTCGGTGATCTCCGACAGGACCTTCAGCCGGGTCTGGGCGTGCGGGGCGATCGCCTGCCACTTGGTCTCGTCGAAGTCCTCCGGGGCCCAGGGGGCGAACGGGGCCTTCAGCCACGGCGCGCAGCGCTCGGTGAAGTCCTTCACCTCGAGCATGCGGATGTGGTCGCCGTTGATCGCCTCGCACTTCTTCAGGTCGAAGCGGGCCGGGTTGGGGTTCACGTCGGCGATGTCGAAGGCCGCGACCATCTCGTCCATCGAGAAGATGTCCTGGTCGGCGGAGAGGGACCAGCCGAGGAGCGAGAGGTAGTTGAGCAGGCCCTCGGGGAGGAAGCCGCGCTCGCGGTAGAGGTTCAGCGACGACTGCGGGTCGCGCTTCGAGAGCTTCTTGTTGCCCTCGCCCATCACGTACGGCAGGTGCCCGAAGGACGGGATCCGCTTGGCCACGCCGAGTTCCATCAGCGCCTTGTACAGGGCGATCTGACGGGGCGTCGAGGAGAGCAGGTCCTCGCCGCGCAGGACGTGGGTGATCTCCATCAGGGCGTCGTCGACGGGGTTCACGAGCGTGTACAGCGGCGCTCCGTTGGCTCGTACGATCCCGTAGTCCGGGACGTTCTCCGGGGTGAACGTCAGCTCGCCGCGGACCAGGTCGGTGAAGGTGATCGTCTCGTCCGGCATCCGGAAGCGGACGATCGGCTCGCGGCCCTGGGACTTGTACTCCTCGACCTGCGCGGCGGTCAGCGCACGGCAGTGGCCGTCGTAGCCGGACGGCTTGCCGGCGGCGCGGGCGGCCTCGCGGCGGGAGTCCAGCTCCTCCTGGGAGCAGTAGCAGCGGTAGGCGTAGCCGGCGTCCTGGAGCTGCTGGGCGATCTCGACGTAGACGTCCATGCGCTGGGACTGGCGGTACGGCGCGTGCGGGCCGCCGACCTCGGGGCCCTCGTCCCAGTCGAAGCCCAGCCAGCGCATCGAGTCCAGCAGCTGCTGGTACGACTCCTCCGAGTCGCGGGCCGCGTCGGTGTCCTCGATGCGGAAGACCAGGGTGCCCTCGTGGTGCCGGGCGAACGCCCAGTTGAACAGGGCGGTGCGGACCAGGCCCACATGGGGGTTGCCGGTCGGCGACGGGCAGAAACGGACGCGGACGGGGGAGGCGGGTGCGCTATCCACGCTTGACAACCTTGTTGGTGAGAGTGCCGATGCCTTCGATGCTGACGGAGACCTCGTCGCCGACAGCGAGGGGGCCGACCCCCGCGGGGGTGCCCGTGAGGATCACGTCGCCGGGGAGCAGCGTCATGGCCTCGGTGATGTTGACGATCAGATCCTCGATCGGGTGGATCATCTCGCTGGTGCGGCCGAGCTGCCGCTGCTGGCCGTTGACCGTGAGCTGGATCGTGAGGTCGCCCGGGTCCAGGTCCGTCTCCACCCAGGGGCCCAGCGGGCAGGAGGTGTCGAAGCCCTTGGCCCGGGCCCACTGCTTCTCGCGCTTCTGGACGTCGCGGGCCGTGATGTCGTTGGCGCAGGTGTAGCCGAGGATCACGTCCTTGACGCGCTCCCGCGGCACCTCGCGGCACATCCGGCCGATCACGACGGCCAGCTCGGCCTCGTGGTGCAGTTCCTCGGAGAAGGAGGGGTACTGGATCTCGTCGCCGGGGCCGATCACCGAGGTCGACGGCTTGAAGAAGGCGAAGGGCGCGTCCGGGACCTCGTTGCCCAGTTCCTTCGCGTGCTCGGCGTAGTTGCGGCCGAAGGCCACGACCTTGTTGGGGAGCACCGGGGGCAGCAGCCGGACCTTGCTCAGCGGGACCTTGGTACCGGAGAGCTCGAATTCCGCGAACGGGATGCCCTTGATGATGTCGAGGACGAGCTCGTCAGGCTTGTCGCCCTCGACCGCGCCGAAGGCGACGTTCCCGTCGATGGAGAATCTGGCGATGCGCACGGGGCCCCTTTGAAGCGGCTGGAGTCTGACGCTCCAGGCTAACGTGGCCCGGCCCTCACGCCTGTCGGTATTACTCCGCGGCGGTGGCGGCGACCGGCAACGTGTCCAGGACCGTGCGGCGCGGGTTGGCCGTCTGGGTCGGAAGATCGACGGAGTGCTCCTGCTGGACCGCGGTCTGCAGCAGCTCCGCGTCCTCGAGGTGGGCGAGCGTCGTGCGCCGCGGGTTGGCTATCGTGCGGATCATCGTCGTCTTCACGGTTGTACGTAACCCTGTCGTGTCCGGTGGGCGAAGGCTTGGCAGATCGCGCCCTCTTGTAAAGCGCCAGGCTAAACATCCGATTCCCCGGGGAAGACGTGAAGACCCCATGATCTCCGTGTGAGTTTGCTCACGAGCTCACACTCAAACCGGTCAAATCAGGCCCACAACCCACCGCAACGAAACGGACATTGGCCCACTGAAGCCATCATTCCGCTCCTGATCATGGCGACTGGGACACCCCCCTCACCTTGGCGACTCGCTCGGTTATGCCCGATTTAGGGGAGATCACTTTCTACGTCCGGTGACCCACCCCTCACAAGGTGTCACCTAGGTCACGGCTCGGTCCACGGCCCTTGTTGGAGATCCTGCACTGTGCTGGAATTCCACGGACCGCCGCGGGATCGAGCCGGCGCACAGGGGCGCGACAGAGCGCCGAGCGGCGGCGGAGGGGGGAGCCAGCGCCGGTCACTCACGACCATCAGGGGACGTAATTCAGGACGTCCCCTACAACGCCGACACCGTCCTTCCGTTCGCGCGGAGGGACGCCTGGTCCAGAGGTTGCGACGCTAGTGCAGGGACGTTTCAAGAGGGATGGCAGTGCTTCGGCGGAGCCGGAGCTGCACGGCGGGACTGGCCCCAATGCCGGCAGTCCCTCGCCCCAGCACGCCCAGAGCCCGGGCCAGGGTCCGTCCAGTGACGGCACGGCCACCGCGGGTCCGGCGAGCCCCACGGCCCCGGCGGTCAAGCCGCCGAAGGGTCCCACCAACCCCGGCCCGCGAATAGCTCTGCGCAACTGGCGTATCTCCACGCGCCTGGTGTCGCTGCTCGCCCTCCCGGTCGTCGCGGCCACCTCGCTGGGCGCCCTGCGTATCAGCGACTCCATGGACGACATGCAGCAGCTCGACAACATGAAGCTGCTGACGGACATGACCAAGCAGGCCACCGAGCTGGCCGCCGCGCTCCAGGAGGAGCGCGACCAGTCGGCCGGTCCGCTGGCGCACGGCGCGAAGGCGACCGACTACACGGTCAAGGGCTACCGCGACAAGACCGACCGGCTGCGCGAGAACTTCATCGAGTCCGCCGAGGAGGTCGACACCTCCGACGGCAACCTCCAGGGCGTCCACGACACCCTCGTCGGTGTCGTCCGTGACCTGCGCACCCTCAGCAGCATCCGCCGGGACGCCTACCAGGCCGAGGACAACTCCACGCAGTCCGTCGAGGCCTACCACCGGCTGATCGAGCACCTGCTGGACCTCTCCCAGGACATGGCCGAGGCGACCAGCAACCCGGACATGATCCAGCGCACCCGCGCGCTCGCGGCCTTCTCCTCCGCCAAGGAGTACGCCTCCATCCAGCGCGCGGTGCTCGCCGCGGCCCTGCCGGTGAACACCAAGTCCTCCGGCAACCTCTCCGACAACGACCGGCTCTACGCCCAGTCGGCGCTGGCCAGCGGCACCTCCGAACTTGCCAGCTTCAAGGCCATCTACGGCGGTGAGGGCGCCGCCGAGCTGCTCAAGCCGGTGGAAGAGGGCAACTCGACCATCCAGGCCACCGACACCTACGGCGACCGCGCCATCACCAGCGGTCTGGCCACGGTGGACCGGCGCTCGTACAAGGACTGGGTGGACGACAGCTCGATCAAGATCGAGCAGATGACCAACATCGAGCGCACGCTGCTCGAGCAGATGGAGCAGAAGGCCCGCGAGCTGCGCAACGAGTCGGAGCGCGACGCGATCATCTCCGGTGCGCTGATCCTGCTCGTGCTCGGTGTGTCGCTGGTCGGCGCCTTCGTCGTGGCCCGCTCCATGATCCGCTCGCTGCGCCGGCTGGAGGAGACCGCCACCAAGGTCGCCACCGACCGACTGCCCGAGCTGGTCAAGCAGCTGTCGGAGTCGGACCCGCAGGACGTCGACACCTCCGTGGAATCGGTCGGTGTGCACTCCCGGGACGAGATCGGCCGAGTGGCCGCGGCCTTCGACGACGTGCACCGCGAGGCGGTCCGCCTCGCCGCCGAGCAGGCCCTGCTGCGGGGCAACGTCAACGCGATGTTCACCAACCTCTCGCGCCGCTCCCAGGGCCTTATCCAGCGTCAGCTCTCGCTCATCTCCGAACTGGAGTCCCGCGAGGCCGACCCGGACCAGCTGTCCTCGCTGTTCAAGCTCGACCACCTCGCCACCCGCATGCGCCGTAACGGTGAGAACCTCCTCGTTCTCGCCGGTGAAGAGCCCGGCCGCCGCTGGACCCGCCCGGTCCCGCTGGTCGACGTGCTCCGCGCCGCCGCCTCCGAGGTGGAGCAGTACGAGCGCATCGAGCTGGCCTCCGTGCCGACCACCGAAGTGGCCGGCCGCGTGGTCAACGACCTCGTGCACCTGCTCGCCGAGCTGCTGGAGAACGCGACCTCGTTCTCCTCGCCGCAGACCAAGGTCAAGGTCACCGGTCACGCGCTGCCCGACGGCCGCGTCCTGATCGAGATCCACGACACCGGCATCGGCCTGTCCCCCGAGGACCTCGCGGCGATCAACGAGCGGCTCGCCTCGCCGCCCACCGTGGACGTGTCGGTCTCCCGCCGCATGGGTCTGTTCGTGGTCGGCCGACTGTCCCAGCGGCACGGCATCCGCATCCAGCTGCGCCCGTCCGACTCCGGTGGTACGACCGCGCTGGTCATGCTCCCCGTCGATGTCGCCCAGGGTGGCAAGAAGCCCGCTCCCGGCAAGCCCGGCCAGGGCGGCCCCGGTGCCTCCGGCGGCCCCGCCGCCGCGCAGGCCGCCGCCGGTGTCGCCGCCGCCCGCCGCTCGGGCGGTGCCGTCGGCGCCGGTGCCCCGAGCGCCGGTGCCCTCGGTGCCGGTGCCCCCGCCGGCGGTCGGCTCGGTGCCGGTCAGGGACCGCGCGCCGCGCTGCCCGGACGTGACGGTGACGGCAGGCCCGGCGCCCCACGTGGACCGCAGGCTCCGGCCGGGCCCCCGCAGAACCGCCAGGCCCCGCCCTCCCCCGCCAACTTCGGCCAGGCTCCGGCCGCTCCGCAGGGCATGCAGCCCACGGGCAACGGTGCGCCGCAGGGCCAGGACGCCTTCGGTGGCGGCCGGCCGCCGGCCCAGGCCGCGCCTCAGTCCGCGCCCCAGGAGCAGAGCGGCGGTGGCCGCCGTGCCCGTCGTCCGCAGCTGCCGGGCGGCCGCGGTGGCCCCCGGGCCGAGCTGCCGGGCGCCGGTGCCGGACAGCAGCGCACGCCGAGCTGGAGCGACGAGAACGCCCAGCCGCCGGTGCCGCGCGCCTCGCTGGACACCCCGCGCGGCCATGACGAGCAGGACCCGGCGCAGACCTCCCGGATGCCGCGGATCGACGACCGGCAGGGCCCGGCCAACACGGCCGAGATGCCCGCGGTCCCGCGCGACAACGGCCGCCAGGTCCCGTCGTACGACTCCCCGCAGAACACCGGCCAGTACCCGCGGCCGAACGTTCCGCAGGGCCAGAACTCCGGCGACTTCGCGCGTCCGGACGTCTACGGTTCGGCGGGCAACCAGTCCACCGGCCAGTACCCGGCTCCGCAGGGCTACGACACCACCGGTCACCAGACCGGCCAGTTCCCCGTCCCGCAGGGCTACGACAACGGCTCGACCGGACAGCACGCCGTGCCGGGGCGGCAGAACCCCTCCGGCCCGGGGCAGTTCGAGCGACCCCAGGGCGCTCAGCGTCCGCAGGCTCCGCAGCGTCCGCAGCAGCGGCCGAACCGTCCCGAGCCCGAGGCGCTGCCGCCCGCGGCAGGTCCCGGTGACGGACGCACGCCGCTGTACGACACGCTGGAGACCAACTGGTTCCACGGCCAGCAGGGACAGCAGGGTCAGCAGAACCAGCAGCAGGCCCCCACGCCCACCCCGCCGGCCCAGGCACCGCAGGCTCCCGCTCCGCAGCGGTCCTCGAACACCGGTACCTGGCGCAGCTCGCCGAACGACGACCTCGTCCGGCAGGCAGAGCGGGTCCGGCAGCCGGCCGCGGGCGGAGTCACCACCTCCGGCCTGCCGCGCCGAGTGCCCCGGGCGAACCTCGTCCCGGGCACGGCTCAGCAGCAACAGCACCAAAGCGGTCCGCAGGTCTCTCGCGCGCCTGATGACGTGCGTGGACGGCTGACCAATCTCCGTCGGGGTATCGCGCAGGGTCGCCAGGCCGGCACCGGCCAGACCGGCAGCTTCCCGAGCCCCACTCACCAGCAGGAGCGTTAGTTGAGCCCGATGAGCCAGGCGGCACAGAACCTCAACTGGTTGATCACCAACTTCGTGGACAACACCCCCGGGGTGTCCCACACCGTCGTCGTGTCCGCCGACGGTCTCCTGCTGGCGATGTCGGAGGGATTTCCGCGCGACCGAGCCGATCAGCTCGCGGCCGTCGCGTCCGGACTGACCTCGCTCACGGCCGGTGCCTCCCGGATCTTCGAGGGCGGCAACGTGGCGCAGACGGTTGTGGAGATGGAACGAGGATTCCTCTTCCTCATGTCCGTCTCCGACGGCTCGTCCCTGGCCGTGCTCGCGCACCCCGAGTGCGACATCGGCCTCGTCGGCTACGAGATGGCGCTGTTGGTCGACCGGGCGGGTGCGGTACTCACGCCCGACCTGCGTGCCGAGCTGCAAGGCAGTCTGCTCCACTGACCCACCTCGGATCCACCCGCCTCACCAAATCACCGTCAGGCCGACACAGTCCCCCCACCGGCCCCCGTCAGACGGCACGACTGACCAACTTGCTGTCCCGCCCGGAGGATTCATGACCCCGCCCAACGCCTCTCATGATCCGTACGCGGAGCCGTACGAGGATGAGGGCGACCAGCCGCTGGTACGTCCGTACGCGATGACCGGCGGCCGGACCCGGCCGCGCTACCAGCTGGCCATCGAGGCCCTGATCAGCACGACGGCCGACCCGGCAGCGCTCATGGGGCTGCTCCCGGAGCACCAGCGCATCTGCCATCTGTGCCGTGAGGTCAAGTCGGTCGCCGAGGTCTCGGCGCTGCTGGCGATGCCTCTCGGTGTGGCCCGGATCCTCGTCGCGGACCTCGCGGAGGCCGGCCTGGTCGCCATCCACCAGCCTGGCGGCGACGAGAACAACGGCGGCGCTCCGGATGTGACGCTGCTCGAAAGGGTGCTCAGTGGACTTCGCAAGCTCTGACGGAGGCCGGGCCACCACCTCCGCGAAGATCGTGGTGGCGGGTGGCTTCGGCGTGGGCAAGACGACCTTCGTCGGCGCCGTCTCCGAGATCAACCCGCTGCGCACGGAGGCCGTCATGACGTCCGCGAGCGCGGGCATCGACGACCTCACCCACACCGGGGACAAGACGACCACGACGGTCGCCATGGACTTCGGTCGTATCACCCTGGACCAGGACCTGATCCTGTACCTCTTCGGTACGCCCGGCCAGGACCGCTTCTGGTTCATGTGGGACGACCTCGTGCGCGGCGCCATCGGCGCGGTCGTCCTGGTCGACACCCGCCGGCTCGCCGACTGCTTCCCCGCGGTCGACTACTTCGAGAACAGCGGGCTGCCGTTCGTCGTGGCCCTCAACGGCTTCGACGGACACCAGCCGTACGCGCCCGAGGAGGTGCGCGAGGCCCTGCAGATCGGCCCCGACACCCCCATCATCACGACGGACGCCCGGCACCGCTCCGATGCCAAGAGTGCGCTGATCACCCTGGTCGAGCACGCCCTCATGGCACGGCTGCGGTAGTCGATCAAGTAAGCCGTCGCGTACGGCAGTTGTCGTAGATGTCCCGGAGCCGGCTGTGGCCTTTGACACGGTCGGCTTCGGTGTTCATAACGTTTCGGCAGAGGAATCGGGTGGTACCGCCACGCGTCGCGGTCGTCTCGTCTCGCTGCGCGCACGAAGGCCCCGCCTTTTGGCGGGGCTCGCTCTTTATGACCGTTTTATCTGGGGCTTACATCACGTGCAAACAGCGCTTTCCAGTGTTTGGAAGTGCGCAGGTCCACGTGCTGGAATGCCTGAACTGCCCAATAGTCAATGACGTACTCATCAGTCGATGACGTACTGGGCTCTGAGACACTGCGGCACAACGTAGGTGCCGACCGCCGGAAGGTTGTTGGTCGAGTGAGGCGAAGCAAGAACGGTCCCGAGCCGTCGGCGCGGGGCAACTTCACCCCGCCGCCGCGCGGAGCGGCGCCCGCCCCTGTGCCCGGTTCGGAGCCGACGGCCACCCCCGCGCCGAGCGGCGGCCGTCTCTCCCCGCGCAACTGGCGGGTGCCGACCCGGCTGAACGCGATCCTGCTCATACCCGTGCTGGTCGGCCTGGTCATGGGCGGCTTCCAGGTGAAGAGCTCGATCGACACCTGGCAGGAGGCCGAGGACGCGGAGAAGACCGCGCGTCTGGTGCGGGCCTCCCTGAACTACGCGGACGCCCTGTACAAGGAACGCGACATCACCGCCGCGCCCCTGCTGAAGGGCTCCGCCCAGACCAGCGAGGACAAGGCCACCGTCGCCGCGGCCCGCAAGGCCACGGACGAGGCCGCCGACGCCTTCGACGAGGCGGCCCAGGACACGCCGGACAAGGCGGGTCTCGAGCGCCGTCTGACGCAGTTCCGCAAGGTCGAGCCTGACCTGGCCACCCTGCGCGAAGAGGCGTACACCACCAAGCGTCCCGGTGTGGAGACCGAGGAGGGCTACGTCGACGTCGCCCACCCGCTCACCGAGTTCGCCAACGAGCTCGGCCTCGGCACCGGCAACATCACCTCCTACGGCCGTACGGTCTACGCGATCGAGCTGACCAAGGGCGCCCTGTCGCTCCAGCGCTCCATCGGTATGCACATGCTGGTCAACCCCGGCCCCGGCGCCGGCAGCTTCGCCAGCCAGAAGGTCGCGCTGTCCTCGTACGCCTACCTGGAGGGCATCGCCGTCCAGGAGTACATCGGCGGTGGCACCGAGGCCGACGTGCAGAAGCTGAGCGACGCCGAGGCCGATGTGAAGGCCAAGGGCGCGGCCATGGCCAAGGAGGCCGCCCAGAAGGCCGCCGCGGCCGGCGAGACCTACGTCCCGCCGCCGGCCAAGTCCACCGACATGGTCCGGGGCATCGCGGGTCTGAAGACCACCGACCCCGCCGAGCGCCAGGCGCTCGCAGCGAAGGGCATCACCGCCGAGAACTGGTGGGCGGTCAACACCCTCAAGTACGACGCCTACGGTCAGATCGAGTCGGACATGGCCGACAGCGCGGTGAGCGAGGCCGCGACGATCGCCGACGACGCCAAGCGCGACGCCTTCATCGTGGGTGCCGCCGTCGTGGTCGCCCTGCTCGCCGCGTTCATCCTGGCCGGCATGGTCGCCCGCCAGATGAGCCGCTCGATGCGCCAGCTGCGCAACGCCGCCTTCGGCATCGCCGAGCAGCGGCTGCCGATGCTGGTCGACCAGCTCTCGCGCACCGACCCCGGCCGGGTCGACACCCGGGTGGCGCCGATCCCGATCACCACCACCGACGAGATCGGCGAGGTCGCCCGCGCCTTCGACCAGGTCCACCGCGAGGCCGTCCGGCTCGCCGCCGAGCAGGCCCTGCTGCGGGGCAACATCAACGCGATCTTCACCAACCTGTCGCGCCGCAACCAGTCGCTGATCGAGGGCCAGCTGACCCTGATCACCGACCTGGAGAACAACGAGGCCGACCCGGACCAGCTGGAGAACCTCTTCCGCCTGGACCACCTGGCGACCCGTATGCGCCGCAACGGCGAGAACCTCCTGGTCCTCGCCGGCGAGGAGCCCGGCCGCCGCTGGGACCAGCCGGTTCCGCTGGTCGACGTGCTGCGCGCCGCCTCCTCCGAGGTGGAGCAGTACGAGCGCATCGAGCTCTCCGGCGTCCCGGAGGCCGAGATCCACGGCCGCGCCGTGACCGACCTCGTGCACCTGCTGGCCGAGCTGCTGGAGAACGCCACCACGTTCTCCTCCCCGCAGACCAAGGTCCGCGTCACCGCGACCCGTCTTCCCGACGGCCGCGTGATGATCGAGATCCACGACAAGGGCATCGGCCTCACCGCCGAGGACTTCGCGGACATCAACCACAAGCTGGCCAACCCGCCGACCGTGGACGCCGCGATCTCGCAGCGCATGGGTCTGTTCGTGGTCGGCCGGCTGTCCGACCGGCACGGCATCCGTGTCCAGCTGCGCCCCTCCGGCGAGCAGGCCGGTACGACCTCGCTGGTCATGCTGCCCGACGCGATCACCCACGGTGGTGGTGGCGAGGCGGCCCCGATGCAGGACGAGTTCACGGTCTCGCAGATCATCCCGGAGCAGCAGTTCCAGGGTGAGGACTTCAACCGTCAGCCGATGCGGACGGCGGCCGAACTCGGCTTCGACGACAGCCGCTACACCGAGGTCCCGGACGACGCCCGCGAGCTGGACCCCGTAGGCCGCTCGCTGATGCGCGAGGAGCGCCGCGCGGCCCTGGAGGCCCAGACCCACGGCCCGCAGCCCGGCCAGGAGGGGTCCGAGGGCCAGGCGTACGACGAGTTCACCCGCCAGGGCGGCTACGACAACGCCGGTACGAACGGCCACGGCGGCTTCCCCGAGCAGCAGGGGGCGTACGACCCGCAGACGACGTACGAGGAGCAGCAGCGCCCGTCGTACGAGGAGCCGTACTACGCCCAGAACGGCGGCCTGCCGCAGAACGACACGTTCTCGTCCGGCGGCGGCTACCCCGAGCCCTCCTATCCGGAGTCCGCTCAGGAGGAGCCCGCGGCCCCGCACGCCTCTGCCCCGGAGTCCTTCCCGGCCTTCGAGGAGCGGCGCTACCAGGATGACTGGCCGCAGCAGGACGACTACCGCAACGGCTACTCGGACCAGTACGCTCCGGAAACGGAACCTGTGCAGGCCGCTGACGCAAGTGAGCGCGACCGCGTAGGCTTCGACCGTCCGGGACCGGCCCCCTCCGCCGCCCACGAGCTGACCGACGCCGGGCTCCCCCGCCGCGGATCCACCGCGAGCGGCACGAACGGCGCCCGGCCCGTGAGCCAGGAGACGCCGGCCCCCGCGGAGAATCCCGCTGACAACGGCTGGCGTTCGGCGAACGACGATCGCTGGCAGCAGGCGGCACAGCTCCGCAAGCCCAAGGCGGGCGGAGTCACCTCCTCCGGACTGCCCCGGCGGGTGCCCAAGGCCAACCTGGTCGAGGGAGCCGCCGAGACCACCCCCCAGGGCGGTCCACAGATCTCCCGTGCTCCCGAGGACGTCCGGGGCAGGCTGAGCAACCTGCGCCGCGGGGTCCAGCGGGGTCGCAGCGCGGGAAGTGAAACGAACGGCCAGGCCACTAGGAATCAGCACAGTGGTCCTGACAGCACCTACAACCAGGAGCGTTAGTGTGAGCCCGATGAGCCAGGCGGCACAGAACCTGAACTGGTTGATCACCAACTTCGTGGACAACACCCCCGGGGTGTCGCACACGGTGGTGGTCTCCGCCGACGGACTCCTTCTGGCGATGTCCGAAGGCTTTCCCCGCGACCGCGCCGACCAGCTTGCGGCTGTCGCCTCCGGTCTGACCTCGCTGACCGCCGGTGCCTCGCGCATCTTCGAGGGCGGCGCGGTGAACCAGACGGTTGTGGAGATGGAGCGAGGATTCCTCTTCATCATGTCCGTATCCGATGGTTCCTCGCTCGCGGTTCTCGCCCACCCGGAGGCGGACATCGGCCTCATTGGGTACGAGATGGCCCTTCTGGTCGACCGTGCGGGTACGGTCCTTACCCCGGATCTGCGTGCGGAGCTCCAAGGGAGCCTTCTCAACTAACAGACAGACGGTGCGTTTTGGCGTCCCGTGGCCGTAAGGTTTCGGGACGCGGCTTCCACGTGATGGGTGCCAGGCACAGTCGGAGGAGGAGAGAAAGTGGCAACACCCCCAGACGGTTCGTCATCGGGCAATTGGTCGTACGGCCCTGCCCAGGGCCAGAACGACGGTTCCCAGAACCGGTACAACTTCCCCTCCGCGCCGAGCCAGCGGCGCCAGCAGCCGTACGCGCCGCAGGGCCCCGGGCCGTACGACCAGCCGCAGGCACCGCGCATCCAGCCCGTGCAGCCGCAGCGACGCGCCCCTGAGCCGACGCCCGCCGGGGCGTCGAACAACCCTTTGGTGCGCCCGTACGCCATGACCGGCGGCCGGACGCGCCCGCGCTACCAGCTCGCCATCGAGGCACTGGTGCACACCACCGCGCAGCCGCACCAGATGCAGGGCCAGCTGCCCGAGCATCAGCGGATCTGCAACCTCTGCCGGGAGATCAAGTCGGTGGCCGAGGTCTCGGCCCTCCTCACGATCCCTCTCGGCGTGGCCAGGATCCTCGTCGCCGACTTGGCGGAGGCGGGCCTGGTCGCCATCCATCAGCCCGGCGGCGACGAGAACGCCGGCGGCCAGCCAGACGTGACACTGCTCGAAAGGGTGCTCAGTGGACTTCGCAAGCTCTAGCGGCGGTCCTTCCCGCTCCACCACCTCGGCGAAGATCGTGGTGGCGGGTGGCTTCGGCGTGGGCAAGACCACGTTCGTCGGGGCCGTCTCGGAGATCAACCCGCTGCGTACCGAGGCCGTCATGACGTCTGCTTCGGCAGGCATCGACGACCTCACCCACACCGGAGACAAGACGACCACGACGGTCGCCATGGACTTCGGTCGTATCACCCTGGACCAGGACCTGATCCTGTACCTCTTCGGTACGCCCGGCCAGGACCGCTTCTGGTTCATGTGGGACGACCTCGTGCGCGGCGCCATCGGCGCGGTCGTCCTGGTCGACACCCGCCGGCTCGCCGACTGCTTCCCCGCGGTCGACTACTTCGAGAACAGCGGCCTCCCCTTCGTCATCGCGCTGAACGGCTTCGACGGCAACCAGCCGTACAACCCGGACGAGGTCCGCGAGGCCCTCCAGATCGGCCCCGACACCCCGATCATCACCACGGACGCCCGCCACCGCGCGGACGCGAAGTCGACGCTGATCACGCTGGTGGAGCACGCGCTGATGGCGCGCCTGCGGTAGCCGTTCGGCTCTTCGGCCCGAATCGCTTGCGGCCCCCGTGCCTCCTGTGGGAGGGATGGGGGCCGTAGGTCGTTTTCGGGAGGGGATACGGGGATGAGCGCGGAAGCGGCTGCCTTACGACTGGGCACGACCGTGGCGGGCACGGCGGCGCGGTTGTGGCTGGGCGGGGGGCGGCGCGAGCAGGAACGGCACCTGTCACTGGAGGAGTTGGCCCGGGTGCGGGTGCCCGGGGTGAAGTTCTCGCGGACGGTGAAGCGGCAGTTCGAGCAGATCGCGGACGCGGTGTTCGACCGGGTGGAGCCGTTCCTTGAGCATGAGTTCAGGGGGTTGTCCTCGGCGGAGGCGGTGGTCGACGCGGTGTGCGACACCTTCGAGGCGGCGGACCTCTCGGACGAGGCCCTGCTGGCGGCGGACGCTCAGCCGGCGGAACTGATCCGGCGGATCACGCGGACGGTACGGCAACCGGAGGGCCTCAATGAGGCCGAAAGCAGCCTGTACGAGCGGCTGTTCACCGAGTGCGTGGAGTACTACGTCCGGATCGTGCGCAGCCTGCCGGTGTTCGAGGAGCGGGCTGCGGCGGAGCTGCTGGTGCGGACGTCAACGCTGGGTGGTGAGGTGGCGCGGATCCTGGAGCGGCTGCCGGACCGGTCGTTGTTCGCGCCGGAGGGGGTGGACCAGGACACGGCTTTCCGGAGGCGGTATCTGGAGCTGGTGAGTGCGTCGCTGGATGAGGTGGAGTTGTATCGGCGCGCGTCGGATCGGGGGACGGCGCAGGTACGGCTGTCTGTGGCGTACGTAAGCCTGCGGGCTACGGGGGATGACACCGCTTGGAGACGGGCGGCGCGCTCTTTGCCCCGTCTGCGGGCCGATGTGCGTGACTGGGAGGAAGCGGCCGGGGAGGGCTCCGGAATGCGCGTGGAGGCCGCCCTTCGCGGTTCCTCTCGGGTGCTGCTGCGGGGCGAGGCGGGCTCGGGTAAGACGACGCTGCTGCGCTGGCTGGCGGTCACGGCGGCTCGGGGCGCGTTTACGGGGGAGCTGGCGGAGTGGAACGGTCTGACGCCGGTGTTCGTGAAACTGCGGGAGTACAGCGGGCGCGCCTTGCCTGCGCCCGAGGCCATGCTGGACGGGGTAGCGGCGCCGCTCACGGGGATCATGCCGCGGGGGTGGGTGGAGCGGCAGCTGGACAGCGGGCGGGCGCTGCTGCTCATCGACGGGGTGGACGAACTCCCGGACCGGGAGCGGCGGGCGGTACGGGAGTGGCTGCGGCGGCTGTTGGCGACGTATGGCGATGTGCGGGTGGTGGTGACGTCCCGGCCGACGGCGGCGGGGGCGGATTGGCTGCGGCGCGAGTCCTTTGCGGCACTGCATCTGGACCGGATGACTCCCCCGGACTTGGCTGCGTTTGTACGACAGTGGCATCAGGCCGTGCGGGAGCTGGGGGACGAGTTGCCGTGCAAGGTGGACGAGCTGCCCCAGTACGAGCAGTCGTTGCTCGCAAGCCTGAAGGACCGGGCACATCTTCAGTCGTTGGCGGGGACGCCCTTGTTGGCGGCGATGTTGTGCGCGATGCACTTGAACCGTGGGCGCCAACTCCCACGCGATCGGATGGAGTTGTACCGCAGCGCACTGCACACGCTGGTGCATGACCGCGACGCGGACCGGAACGTACCGAGCGCGGCGAACAGCGCGCTGAGCCTGGGCGACAAGCTGGTCCTGCTGCGGGACCTGGCATGGCGGTTGTCGGACAACAACCGGAGCGAGATCGGGCTGGAGCAGGCCGCCGTCCATGTCGGTGCGAAGCTTCGGGCCATGCGGCATCTGGACCCGATGGACGGCGAGGTGGTGCTACGGCAGCTGCGGGACCGCTCCGGGCTGCTGCGCTCCCCCGCGCAGGACCGGCTGGACTTGGCTCTCGTCCCCGGGCTTCGTGCCGCCCAAGGTCCGCAAACTCACCCTCGCCGACTGCCGAATGCCGGACGACCCCGGCGCCCTGAACTTTTCAGGGACCGAGGTCGTCGTCATCTGAGGCTCAGCGCCAGCTGTGCGGCGCCCGGAAGCCCGGCTCGCGTTCCAGGCGGCGCCAGCCGGCGCGGGGGCGGGCTCGGTGGGTGGGGTCGGGAGCGCCCTGGGCGGCCGCCCGGGCCAGCAGGATGGCCGTGAGGGCGGCTACTTCCTCGGGTTCGGCGTGGCCCTTTTCGACGCGGATGTCAGGCACGTTCATGGGTGTCAGTCTCCGTGAGAGAAGTTTCCGCAGCGGTACCTGTGGGTTACTGCGGGGGGTTGCCGTGCTTGCGGGACGGCAGGTCGGCGTGCTTCGACTGCAGCATCGCCAGCGAACGGATCAGCACCTCTCGGGTCTCCGTCGGGTCGATCACGTCGTCCACGAGGCCGCGCTCCGCCGCGTAGTACGGGTGCATCAGCTCGGACTTGTACTCCTTCACCATGCGGGCCCGCATGGCGTCGGGGTCCTCGGCCTCCGCGATCTGACGCCGGAAGATGACGTTGGCGGCACCTTCGGCACCCATCACGGCGATCTCGTTCGTCGGCCACGCGTACGTCAGGTCCGCACCGATGGACTGGCTGTCCATGACGATGTAGGCACCTCCGTACGCCTTGCGCAGGATCAACGAGATCCGGGGCACGGTCGCGTTGCAGTAGGCGTACAGCAGCTTCGCGCCGTGGCGGATGATTCCACCGTGCTCCTGGTCTACACCAGGCAGGAAGCCGGGTACGTCCAAAAGGGTGAGAATCGGGATGTTGAAGGCGTCGCACATCTGAACGAAACGGGCCGCCTTCTCGGAGGCCTCGATGTCCAGGACACCCGCCAGGGTCTGCGGCTGGTTCGCCACGATGCCCACCACCTGGCCGTCCAGCCGGGCCAGCGCGCAGATGATGTTCCGCGCCCAGCGCTCGTGGACCTCCAGGTAGTCGCCGTCGTCGACGATCTCCTCGATGACCTTGGCCATGTCGTACGGCCGGTTGCCGTCGGCCGGGACCAGGTCCAGCAGGACGTCACCACGCCGGTCCGCCGCGTCCGAGGCCTCCACGCGGGGCGGGTTCTCCCGGTTGTTCTGCGGGAGCATCGACAGGAGGTAGCGCACCTCCGCGATGCACGTCTCCTCGTCGTCGTACGCGAAGTGGCAGACGCCCGAGGTCTCCGCGTGAACGTCGGCGCCGCCGAGGCCGTTCTGCGTGATCTCCTCGCCCGTCACCGCCTTGACCACGTCCGGGCCGGTGATGAACATCTGCGAGGTGTCGCGGACCATGAAGACGAAGTCCGTCAGGGCGGGGCTGTAGGCCGCGCCGCCCGCGCACGGGCCCAGCATCACCGAGATCTGCGGGATCACCCCGCTCGCCTTGGTGTTGCGCTGGAAGATGCCGCCGTAGCCGGCGAGGGCGGAGACGCCCTCCTGGATACGGGCGCCCGCGCCGTCGTTGAGCGACACCAGGGGCGCGCCCGCCGCGATGGCCATGTCCATGATCTTGTGGATCTTCGTGGCGTGGGCCTCGCCCAGCGCGCCGCCGAAGATGCGGAAGTCATGGGCGTAGACGAAGACCGTGCGGCCCTCGACCGTGCCCCAGCCGGTGATGACACCGTCGGAGTACGGCTTCTTGGCCTCCAGGCCGAAGCCCTGGGCCCGGTGCCGGCGCAGCTGCTCGACCTCCTGGAAGGTGCCCGGGTCGAGCAGCAGCTCGATCCGCTCCCGGGCGGTCAGCTTGCCCTTGGCGTGCTGCGCCTGGGTCGCCTTCTCGCTGGGACCGGCCAGTGCCTGGGCACGGATCTCGTGCAGCTCGGCGACCCGGCCGCGCGCGTCCGTGGGCTCACCCGTGGTCTCTTCCAAAACGGTCATGTAGTGACCTTACGAAGCCCGCGAAGGAAAGCGGGCCGTCGACTCCGTACAGTCTCCGACCCGTTTTCCTGGTACCCCTGAACAGAACCGTGACGGCATGCAGCCGTTCCGACTGCTCAGAGGGCGTCGGGCTTGTAGGGGTCACACAAAGCCGTCAGCTGAGAGCCACCTCACATTCCTGGCTCACACATGCCATCCCAGGGGTGACACGTACGCGCAGACGGCGGTCTGTGGAGATCACCTCGACCGACTCGTCGGCCCGGATCACCGAGCGCACCGGGCGGTCCCAGACGATCTCCAGAGGGGTGCCGGTGCGGGGCGGCTCGCTCACCGAGAGGGTAGCGGTACGGCCGTGGCGGCGGACCAGGACGGCGGCCGGGGCGGACGCCGTGAGCGGGCCCGCCGTACCGGCCCGCCAGAAGTTCGCCGCCGTCAGGCCGAGGGAGGGCACGTGGACGGCCTGGCATCCGGCGTGGTTGGCGAGCACCGACATCCAGCGCCGGTCCGCGGCGCGGGCGGCGACCGCGCCGAGGGAGGCGCCGGGCATCAGGACGTAGCGGTACCCGGCTCCCCCCGGGTCCGTGCCGTGGTCCAGCCAGAGCGTCTGCCAGCGTCGGGTGCGCCGCTCCGTCGTACTGGTGCTGTTGATGTCGGACCAGGCGCCGGTGCGGTCCTCGCGCAGGGTCCGCAGAGTGCCGTCGGGAACCAGCCATCCCCCGTGCCCCTCCAGATGGGCCCAGCCGTCCCCTCGTACGAAGGCCCGGTCACCGCCCTCCCCCAGGTTCCGGTTGTCGACGACGGTCTCGACGGGGACGCCGTCGGCGCAGGTGATCCCGGCACCCAGGCAGATGACGGCGTCCGCGACGCAGAACCACGACTTGCGGGCCTCCAGCGTCGAACCGAGCCCCTTGAGGTGCTGCCCGACCGCCGCGTACTCGCCATCGGTCACCCCGCCCACCCAGCGCGCGTCGGGGCGGGGCTCGCCCCACTCGCCGCCGGCGCGGTCGGGGAGCCGCTTCGTCGAGACCGTCGTCCCCGGCAGCCGGTACCAGTCGACGGTCGGCCAGTACCAGTCGGTGTACTGGTCGCCGAGCCCGGGCGCCCACCACGAGAGCATCCCGGCGCCGGTGTGCCAGCCGCGTGGGTTCTCGCCGTTGCCGCACTCGTAGTGCGCGATGCGGTCGCTCGCCATGGCGATGTTCGCGACGAAGCCGGGGCGGCGGTGGACGGCGCGGTCCATGGCGGCGAAGAGGTGGTGGCCGACGGGGTCGGGCGCCGCGGGTACGGCGGAGTCGGCGACGGCGTGCAGGCGCGCGAGGTCGGCGACCCCGAACTGCCGCCCGGTCAGGATCGGGGAGACGGTGTCCCGCTCGATCCATCCCTTGATACGGCCGTACCAGCGCTCCCGCTCCGCGCCGCTCGCCCCGCCCGCGAGCAGCGCGACGGCGGCGATGACGCCCTGTCCGTGGAAGTGGTCGCCGCGCATGACCTGCCGGGCATCTCCCTTGAGGAGGCCCCGGCTGATGGCCCGCCCGTTGACGCTGTCCATGATCAGCCCGTCGTGGACGAGGGGTGCGTAGGCCCGCTCGACGCTGTCCAGGACGATCTGCCGGTTCGGGTCGGTCACCTCCCACTCCGACCCGGCCAGCAGCGCGAAGAGCCGCCCGAGTCCGTCGAGCAGGACCTGTCCGTAGGTGCCCGAGTAGGCGACCCAGGTGTGCTGCACGAACGACCCGTCCGCGTACAGCCCGTCCCCCTCGGTCACGTACGGGAAGACCGGCGAGAGCGCGTCCCGGGCGAGGGCGATCTTGGCGGGCTCCCGACCCAGGATCCCGCGCAGGGCGACGGAACGGCACAGGTCGACGCGGTTGGCGCCGGTGGAGGTGCCGGAGTAGTCGGCGAGCGCGGAGTCCGGGACGAAGTGGTCGACGGCGGCGCAGGCGGCGGCTCGCCGGTCGTCTCCGAGGTGGTCGTGGAGCGCGACGGCGATGTCCATGAGCAGCCGCGGGCTGCCGATCTGCCACTCCCACCAGTTGCCGTAGCGGGTGGTGGAGGGGTGGTAGACGGTGCTGGAGAGGTGGTCCAGCCCGCGGAGGACGTCCGCGAGCAGGCCCGCGTCACCGGTCGATCCGGTGCCGGGCTGGACGTAGGCCTGGGTCATCGTCCAGAGCCGGCTGTAGCTCTGGGTGATGCCGGAGGGCGGGTCGAAGCGGTGGCCGGGCCAGAGGGCGTCGCCGGCCGGCGCCATGGAGGCCTGGAACCCGCGCGCGAGCACACCGGTCTCCGCGAGGCGTGCGGCGTACGGCTCGGCCGTGGGGTCGTAACCGGCACCGAGGGCGAGATCGAGCCAGCGGCGCCGCAGGACGGCGTACGTGTCCTGGGTCCCTCGGGGGGCCGCCGCGGAGAGGCTCAGCGCGGTGGCGAACAGCAGGGCCCGACGAGTGAGGTGCATGCACTTTCCCTCCCCTCAAGCGCCGCAGCGGAAGCGTGCGTTGCCCCGATGGCGTTGATGTGGACGCCGAAGGTCGCACCCCAGGACTTGCCCTTGCGCAACAGGGTGTTGAGGTCCTTCAGGCCGCCGACGCGTTCGTTGTAGTGGCCGCCGTGGTCGGGGTGCGCGGAGTCGTGGCCCTCGGACTGGTAGCCCTTGAGGAGGGCGAGCTGACCGAGTCCGTCGGTGGCGAGCGAGACCCGCTTGACGTCGTCGAGGGTGGCAGGAAGGGGTGCTGGGCCTCGCTGCCGGTGACCTTCGGGGCACCCTCGACCTGGACGTCGTAGGCCGTGCCGTTGAGGGTGACCCGGTTGACCGGGCGGGTGCTGCCGGTGAGGCGGGCTCCGGTGGCGCGATCGGCGTAGGAGAGCACGCGCGGGAAGTCGTCGGCGACGGTGACGGAGAGCTGCGGGGAGGCGATGACCCGGGCGGCTTCGGCGACGGGAGCGGGGCTCGCGGCCGCGGGGCTCGTCGGGGGTCCGGCAAGGAGGCCGACGGCCAGCAGAGCTACGGCGGTCGCGGCGACCGTGGTGCGCGTTCTTCGCGTCATGAGGACTGGCTATCGGCGGTGTCCGAGGGCGGTCAACGGAGTCGGCGGCTCCGGGCCGGCGCAGTCCAAGACCGCTGTGCGGAAGCCCAGCGGTGAACACTCAGAGTCACGGCGAGACTACTTTGGGGATGTTGTTGAAATCCGAACGGAATAGGTCTACATTCATCGGTGTTGGTTAGTTCAACGTTCAACATCGTCCCCCAAGGAGAGCGTCATGAGCATCTTCGGCCGCAAGAACACCGTCGAGACCCCCGCCGCCGTCACCCCGGAGCTGGCCGCCCTGACCGGCGAGTACACCATCGACGCGGCCCACACCACGCTCGGTTTCGTGGCCCGGCACGCCATGGTCACCAACGTCAAGGGCAAGTTCCTGGACTTCTCCGGCTCGCTCAGCCTGGACGGCTCGGACCCGTCGAAGTCCACCGCTTCCCTGGACGTGAAGATGGACAGCATCGACACCGGTTCCGCGGACCGCGACGGCCACCTCAAGAGCGCGGACTTCTTCAAGACCGACGAGTTCCCGACCATGACGTTCCGCTCCACCAAGGCCGAGGCCCTGGGCGGCGACGACTACCGGATCACCGGTGACCTGACGATCCTCGGCACGACCCGGCCGCTCACGATCGACCTGGAGTTCAACGGCGCCGCGAAGGACCCGTTCGGCAACGAGCGTGTCGGCTTCGAGGGCAAGGCCGAGATCCTGCGCTCCGAGTGGGGCCTGACCTGGAACGCGGCGCTGGAGACCGGTGGCGTGCTGGTCTCCGACAAGATCAAGCTGAACTTCGACATCTCGGCGATCCGCAACGCGTGACCTCGGTCCGCCCCTGAGCGGCACCCCTGAGCGCGCCCGCCCTCCAACTCCCCCGAACGGGAGGGCGGGCGCTCGGCTGTCTACCGGCCCTCGAGCTTGGCGATCGCCGCGGCGAGCCTGGCCGCCCGGGCTTTGGGCGTACGGGCCACCAGCAGCCCGAGGACGACCTGGTACCGGTCGGTCTTCCCCAGCCCCTCGAAGGCCTCCCGGGCCCGGGGGTGCCGCTCCAGCTCCGCGGTCAGGTCCTCCGGCACGGTGGCGTTCCGCTGCGACTCGTACGCCGCCGCCCATCGCCCGTCCGCCCGGGCCGCCTCGACCTCCGCGACCCCGGCGGGCCGCATCCGCCCTTCGGCGCTCAACTCCGCGACCCGCCGGACGTTGACCATCGACCACAGGCTCTTGGGCCGGCGCGGAGTGATCCGCTGCAGGAAGTACGACTCGTCCAGCGCCTTGCGCTGCCCGGTGATCCACCCGTGGCACAGGGCCACGTCATTGACGTCGAGCCAGTCGACGGACACGATGCCCGACCCCTTCTTGGCCACCTTCACCCACACCCCCGGATGCGGGGCGGGATGCGCGGCGAGCCAGGCGTCGAGGGCGTCCACGGAGGCGAAGAAGACGGGGTCCGGGGTGTCGGTCATAGGGAGACCGTAGGCGGGCAATAGGCCAGTTCCTGTCCTCTGCGCCGACGCCCCGCGGGCTGGCCGGATATCCCCTCTTGTGCTCCCGCTCACAGCGTTCTCATAATCCGAGCACAGAGTTGACGTGTCCGCGACAACATCGCGGAGCGTCGTCCGGCACGCCTCCACCAACCCCCCACGGAAGGCATCCCGTTGAAGTCTCTCCTCAAGGCGCTCAAGAGATGCGCCGTCGCCGCCACGGCCGCGCTCGCCGTCGTCAGTCTTCAGCCCGTGTCCGCCGCGCAGGCGGCCCCCGCTCCCGTCGTCGGCGGAACCCGTGCCGCGCAGGGTGAGTTCCCGTTCATGGTGCGGCTGTCGATGGGCTGCGGCGGTGCGCTGTACACGCAGCAGATCGTGCTCACCGCCGCGCACTGCGTCGGCCGTACCGGCGCCAACACGAGCATCACGGCCACCGCCGGTGTCGTGGACCTCCAGTCCAGCAGCCGGATCCAGGTCCGCTCCACGTACGTCCACCGCGCCCCCGGCTACAACGGCGACGGCAAGGACTGGGCGCTGATCAAGCTCGCCCAGCCGATCAACCTGCCCACGCTGAAGATCGCCACGACCACGCAGTACAACAGCGGCACCTTCACGGTCGCCGGCTGGGGCGCGGCCACCGAGGGCGGGAGCCAGCAGCGGTACCTGCTGAAGGCGACCGTGCCGTTCGTGAGCGACGCCACCTGCCGCTCGTACAGCGGCTACGGCGGTCTCATCGCCAGTGAGGAGATCTGCGCCGGATACACCGCCGGCGGTGTCGACACCTGCCAGGGCGACTCCGGTGGCCCGATGTTCCGCCGGGACGCGGCGAACCAGTGGATCCAGGTCGGCATCGTGAGCTGGGGCATCGGCTGCGCCCGTCCCAACGCCCCCGGTGTCTACACCGAGGTCTCCACCTTCGCCTCCGCCATCGCCTCGGCGGCGGCCGGGCTCTGAGCGGTCGCGGACGAGGGGCGCGTACGGACTCGTACGCGCCCCATCTCCTGAGTCCCTGGCGTCGTGATGCTCAGAAGCCTCCGCCGAAGTCCCCGCCGCCTCCGAAGCCCCCGCCCCCGAAGTCACCGCCGCCGAAGCCGCCGGTGAAGTCGTCCGAGGCGAAGTCGGCACCGGAGACGTCGCCGCCCTCGTAGCCGCCGCCGAAGTCGCCGTAGCCCGCGCCGTAGTCGGCGGCATAGGCGGGGCTGGCCATCATGCTGCCGAGCATCGTGCCGATGAGCAGGCCGGGGAGGATGCCGCCGCCGAAGTAGCCGCCGGCCCAGGGGCCGTAGGCGGGTCCGGCGTCCCAGTACGGGCGGCGGGCGCCGGAGTCCGTGGTGACCTCGCGGATCATCGGGTCCTGGCCGTCGGCGAGCCGGGCCTGGTCGGCCGCGCAGACCGGGACCTCGCGGGTGGCGCTGCCGGTCGGGGTCCAGGTGACGTCGGCGACCGACGGGCCGTGCCGGGGGTCGAAGAAGCAGGGCGGCCGGCGCTCGGGCAGCGGGCGGCCCTCGCGGCGGGCGGCGAGCAGCGCCAGCGAGTGGCGGCCGTCCTCCAGGGCCTGGGTGACGGCCTTCACGTCCTCGGGTTTCGTCGCCCCGTCCATCAGGCGCTTGGCCTGCTCGTAGGAGTCCAGGGCGTGTTCGTAGTCGGTGCGCATCGCGTCGTCGGCGCCGGGTTCACCGGGGTGGAAGTCCAGGCGCTCCAGTTCCTCGCCGAACGCGGTGATGTCCTCGTCCACCACCACCCGCAGCTTCGCCAGCGCGGCCCGCTGTTCCTGCTCGTGCTGCAGCCGCCGGCGCCTCACCAGCGCGTAGGCGCCCGCGCCGCCCGCGGCCAGGACCACGCCGGTGGTGACGAGACCGGCGACGGGCACGCCGTCGTCCGTCGTGGAGCCCCAGGACGACGGGGCCGAGCCGCCCACGTTCTGCAGCGCGGCGTCGACGAAGTCGTTCAGCTGGGCCTTGACGTCGTCGATGTCCCGCACGGACGAGACCAGGTTGCCCACGGCCTCGTTGCTCATCACGGAGGAGTCGGCCGCGGCACCGAAGCCGTCACCGCTGCGCACCGCGTACAGACCCGTGATGCCGGTCTCGGTGCGGAGGTTCTTCAACAGGTTCTGCTCGGGCTGGTCCGCCGGGAGGACCGCCACGAAGACGGGCTTGTCGGCGTCCCTGATCTTGTCGGCGAGCGCCTCGGCGTCCGACGACGACAGCTGGTCGGCGGCGGCGGGATCGACGTACACGGGATCCTCGCGCAGCGACTCGGCGACCGTCGACAGATCCGCGGCCGCGAACGCGCCGGGCGCACCGGCGGTCAGCACCGCCAGTGTGGCGGCGACCGGAACGAGGGCCCAGCGCACAAGGCCCCGGAGCAACGGAGTCCTCATACCTCGACGCTACCTGACGAATCGGACAAACGGACCGGGCCCGGCGGAGCGAATCCGCCGGGCCCGGCGTCGTACGGCGGTCGGGCCGTCCGGCGATCGGCCCTGCGCCGTACGACGTCTCGGGCCGCCGGGCGCGCGGCCTCAGGTCGTACGGGCGCTCAGTCCGCCCGGTAGGCGGCCGTCAGCTTCTCCACGGCCGCCCCGTACCGCCCCAGGGTCAGCAGGCGGTCCGCCTCGGCGAACGGCCCCGCGAGCCCCGGTGTGACCGCCTTCCGCTGGACGATCAGCCGCGCCTTCGTGACCAGCGCGCGGCCCGCCTCGTCCGCCCCGGCCCGCTCGGCCGCCGCGGCGGCGACACCCAGCGCCCTGAGGGTCGTCGTACCGCCCTCCGGCACCTCGGTCAGCGTGGTCAGGCCCCAGCCGTAGGGGAACTGCGGGTCGTACGAGGCGTCACCGACGTTGATCGGCAGCTGTGCCTCGGACTTCGGCCAGGTGACGGGGAGTTGCCCGGTGAAGGGCCGCTTTCCGTAGAGCACGTCCGCGACGCCGTCGCCCTCGGTGCCCGGCAGCCAGGAGGCGACCAGCGCGTCGATGTCGGCGAGCCGGTCGCCGAGCAGCTGCGGGCGTCCGGAGACGATCAGCACCGCGCACTTCATGGCGGCGCACACCTTGTCCACGGCCGCCTGGTCCGCGGCCGACAGCCGCAGGTCGTGGCCGTTGCCGACATCGCCGACGCCCTCGGCGTACGGGGTCTCGCCGACCACGACCACCCCGACGTCGTGCCCGTCCGTCGGAGCGGAGGCGTCCTGGGAGTACGTCAGCTGCGGCGCGTTCTTCCGCATCGCCTCCAGGATCGTGGTGCCGGGGGTGATGTCGCCGGAGGAGCCCTGCCAGGTGATGGTCCAGCCGCCGCTCTGGTTGCCCATGTCGTCGGCGTTGGACCCGGCGACGTACACCTTCTGCGACTTCTTCAGCGGCAGCACGCTCTGCGCGTTCTTCAGCAGCACCTGCGACTCGGCCGCCGCCTGCCGCGCGACGGCGCGGTGCGAGGCGGACCCGATCTCCGGGGCGCCGCTGGTGTCGGCGTACGGCTGCTCGAAGAGCCCGAGCCGGAACTTCTGGGTGAGAATGCGGGAGACGGCGTCGTCGATCCGCCGCTCGGTGATCCGTCCGGCCTCCGTCTCCGCGACGAGGGCGGTGTGGAAGTCCTTGTAGGAGTACGGCGCCATGACCATGTCGACTCCGGCGTTGACCGAGGTCCGCACGTCGCTCGCATAGTCGCCCGGGATCTGGTCGATGCCGTTCCAGTCGCTGATCACGAAGCCGTCGAAGTCCATCCGGCCCTTGAGCACGCCGTTGATCATGTCGCCGCGTGCGTGCATCTTCACCGGGCCCTGTCCGTCGCCGATCAGGTCGAGCGAGGAGTACGACGGCATGACCGTGCCGACACCCCGGTCCACGGCCTCCTCGTACGGCGCCAGGTGCACGGCCTCCAGCTGCTGCCGGGTGACCTTGGTGACGCCCTGGTCGATCGTGTAGGTGCCGGTGGTGGAGGAGCCGTATTCGGTGCCGCCGTCGCCGACGAAGTGCTTGGCGGTGGCGAGGACCTTGTCGTCGCGGTCCAGGTCCCGTCCGTCGGCGCGGCCCTGGAGGCCCTGGATCACCGTCTCCATGGACTCGACCAGCGCCGGGTCCTCGCCGAAGGCCTCGTAGGAGCGGCCCCAGCGCTCGTCGCGGGTGACGCAGAGGCAGGGCGCGAAGTCCCAGGGGACGCCGGTGGCGCGGACCTCGGCGGCGGTCACGGCGCCTGTCCGGTAAGCGAGTCGGGGATCGCGGGTGGCCCCGATGCCGATGTTGTGCGGCATGATCGTGGCGCCGGTCAGGTTGTTGTGGCCGTGGACCGCGTCGACGCCGTAGATCAGCGGGATCTGGAAGCGGGTCGCCCGGGTCCTGAGCTGGAAGGAGTCGATCATCTTCGCCCAGGCCTCGGCGGTGTTGGGCGTCGGGGTCGAGCCGCCGCCGGAGAGCAGCGAGCCGAGGTCGTAGGCGGCGACGTCACCGGGGTTGGCCATCGCCCCGCGCTCGGCCTGGGTCATCTGACCGGCCTTCTCGGCGAGGGACATCCGTCCGACGAGATCGGCGACCCGCTTCTGCACCGGCAAGTCGCTGTCCAGATACGGCAGTCCGTGGGCGTCCACGACGACCTGCGGGGTCTCCTTCGGGGCCTTCGCCCCGGTGACCGTCAGCTTCAGCGGAACCGTCTCGGCGGTCTCGGCGGACCGGTCCTTCAGGGTCGGCACCCGGACGGTACGGGTGGCACCGGAGGCGGTGCCGGCCGGGAAGGTGATCGTGCCGGTGACGGGGGTGTAGTCCTTGCCGGAGTCGGCGGTGCCGCCGCCGGTCTCGTAGGTGACGGTGACGGGTTCGTCGAGAGGGGCGGAGCCGGTGGTGACGACGGAGACCGGCCCGCTCGCCGTACCGCCCTCGCGCACCGGGTACACGGCGGCGTCGGTGGTCACGGAGGCGCGCAGTGCCTGGTCCGCCTTGCCGTACAACTCCACGCCGTCCATGGCGAATTCGCCGGGCGTCCCGACCGGGAGGGTGACGGCGTACCCCCACGTCTCGGTGAGCCCGAGGACCTGGTCGATACCGCCGACGGGCTGGTAGTCGGTGCGGTAGACGAAGTCGGTGAAGGGGATCTCGATCTGCTTCCAGCCGCTGAAGTCGTCGGTGAAGGAGGTCGTCCACAGCTCGGAGGCCTCGCCGTTGGCGCCGCCGTCCTTCAGCTCGAAGGCGATCCTCTTGCCGTTGTTCCGGCCGTCCCACCAGAAGCGGATGCCTTTGCTCGCCGACCAGTCGTGGGCGGGCCTGTCGAAGGCGAAGTCGTGGGTGAAGCCGCCGTAGCCGCTGATGTCGTAGCTGCCGGAGAGCACCTTCTCGCCCTCGGGCGCGTCGGCACGGGCGCTGAGCCGGAGGGCGGGCGGATCGTCGTTGTCGCTGCCCCAGGTGAAGATGCCCTCGGCGGGCGGGCTGGCGAAGGGGATCTCGCCTTCGAAGCGGTCCACGGGGACGGCGGCGGGTTCGTCGGCGGCGCGGGCGGAGGAGAGCGGCACCAACGCGGCGAGCAGAGCGGTGGAGACGAGCAGGGCGGTTCTTGGCATGGACCTTCCCTCGACTCTCATGGTTCACTCAGGACTTAGATCACGCCGTGAGTTAACTAACGGCCCGCAGACCCGTCAAGACGTCACGTCAGACATCTCGGGAAGGTGAGGCACTGTGAGAACAACCCCCCACGCACTCCGGCTGCTTCTGGCCACGCTGCTCACCACGGCCGGATTCACCGCGGCCACCGCCCCCGCGCAGGCGGCGGGTGAGCAGGTCACGGCCTATCTCACCACCACGGACGACTCCGGCGGACGCCATGTCGTGCGCGGTCTCCAGGCTCAGGCCCCGTTCAACTTCCAGGCGGGAAGCGGTGGATCGGGCGAGAACATCACCGTCGACGAGAACACCCGGTACCAGACCTTCACCGGCGGCGGCGCCTCCTTCACCGACACCGCCGCCTGGCTGATGGACGGCAGCGGTGCGCTGTCGCAGGCCACGCGGGACGACACGATGCGCAAGCTGTTCTCCCCGACGGAGGGCATCGGCCTGTCGTTCCTGCGCAACCCGATGGGCGGTTCGGACCTCGCGCGGTTCGGCTACACCTACGACGACATGCCGGCGGGACAGACGGACCCGGATCTGTCGGAGTTCTCCATCGCCCACGACCTCCAGGACGTGGTGCCGCTGACGAAGCAGGCGCGTCAGCTGAATCCGGGGCTGACCGTGATGGCCTCGCCGTGGACCGCGCCCGCCTGGATGAAGGACAGCGGGCAGCTCAACGGGGGCTGGCTGAAGGCGGAGCACTACGGGACGTACGCGTCGTACTTCGTGAAGTACGTGCAGGCCTACCAGGCGCAGGGCATCCCGATCTCGTACGTGACGGCGCAGAACGAGCCGACGTGCTGCGCGGGGTATCCCTCGATGAGCTGGAACGCCTCGGGGCTCGCCTACTTCACGAAGAACGAGCTGCTGCCGAAGCTGGCGGCGGCCAGGCTGTCGACGAAGGTGCTGGCGCACGACTGGAACTGGTCCGACTACGACGCCTACGCGGCGCAGACCGTGGACGACGCGGCGATCCGCTCGCACCCGAACTTCGGGGGCATCGCGTGGCACGGCTACGGCGGTGACGTGGCCAAGCAGACCGCGGTGCACCACCAGTACCCGCAGCTGGACGCCTTCGGCACCGAGCACTCCGGCGGCACCTGGATCGCCAACCAGCAGCGCGAGGACATGATGAACATCGTCGACTACACCCGTAACTGGGCGAAGTCGGTGACGAAGTGGTCGCTGGCGGTGGACCAGAACCGGGGCCCGCACAACGGTGGTTGCGGGGTCTGCGACGGTCTGATCACGGTTCACAACGGGGACTCGCGGCACGGTCAGGTCGACTTCACGATCGAGTACTACACGATGGGGCACCTGACGAAGTTCGTGAAGCCGGGCGCCCATCGCATCGCCTCCACGGCGTCCTCCTCGGTGCCGAACGTGGCCTGGCGCAACCCCGACGGTTCGAAGGCGCTGATCGCCTACAACGACGCCTCGACGGCGAAGACGGTGACGATCAACTGGGGCTCGCAGCACGCGACGTACTCCCTGCCGGGCAAGACGTCGGCGACCTTCACCTGGACCGGTACGCAGTCGGGGGGCGGCGAGCGGTCGGGGGCGTTCGTGGGGCTCGCCGGCAAGTGCCTCGATGTGGCCGGGGGTTCGAGCGCGAACGGTACGGCGGTGCAGCTCTACGACTGCAACGGCACGGCGGCGCAGAACTGGACGGCCGGGGCGGACGGCTCGGTGCGGGCGCTGGGCAAGTGCCTTGACGTGACGGGCGGTTCCACGGCCGACGGGGTGAAGGTGCAGCTGTACGACTGCAATGGCACGGGGGCGCAGCGGTGGACGTACGACGCCTCCACGGGTGACGTGGTGAACGCCGCCGCGAACAAGTGCCTGGACGTCACCGACAACTCGTCGGCGAACGGGGCCCGTGCTCAGATCTGGTCCTGCACCGGAGCGGCGAACCAGAAGTGGCGGCTGACGTAGAGGCTGGGCTGTACGTCCCGGACCCCCGCTTCCTCTGAGGAGCGGGGGTCCAGGGGCAGGCACCCACCCGAAGGGGGCCTACTCCGCCGGCGTGACCCCGGCCCGCAGCAACCCGTACGTGTACGCGTCCTCCAGCGCCTGCCAGGACGCCGCGATCACGTTCTCCGCCACGCCCACCGTCGACCACTCCCCCGCGCCGTCGGACGTGGAGATGAGGACCCGGGTCGTGGACTGGGTGCCGTGGACGCCCTCCAGGATGCGGACCTTGTAGTCGACGAGGTCGAGCTTGGCGAGCTGGGGGTAGATCTTCTCCAGGGCCACGCGCAGCGCGCGGTCCAGGGCGTTCACCGGGCCGTTGCCCTCCGCCGTCGCGACGATGCGCTCGCCCTTGGCGAAGAGCTTCACCGTGGCCTCGTTGGCGTGGCTTCCGTCCGGCCGGTCCTCCACGATCGCCCGCCAGGACTCGACCTGGAAGTAGCTCAGCGGCTTGCCCTCGACCTCGGCCCGGAGCAGCAGCTCGAAGGACGCGTCCGCCGCCTCGTACGTGTAGCCCTTGAGCTCGCGCTCCTTGACCCGCTCCACGACCCGGCCGACCAGCTCCCGGTCGCCGCCCAGGTCGACGCCCAGTTCCTTGCCCTTCAGCTCCACCGACGCCCGACCGGCCATGTCGGACACCAGCATCCGCATGGTGTTGCCGACCTGCTCGGGGTCGATGTGCTGGTACAGATCCGGGTCGACCTTGATCGCGGACGCGTGCAGGCCCGCCTTGTGGGCGAAGGCCGAGACACCGACGTAGGGCTGGTGCGTGGACGGGGTCAGGTTCACGACCTCCGCGATCGCGTGCGAGATCCTCGTCATCTCGCGGAGCTTGCCCTCCGGCAGCACCTGCTTGCCGTACTTCAGCTCCAGCGCCGCCACCACCGGGAACAGGTTCGCGTTGCCCACCCGCTCGCCGTACCCGTTCGCCGTGCACTGGACATGCGTCGCCCCCGCGTCCACGGCGGCGAGGGTGTTCGCGACCGCGCACCCCGTGTCGTCCTGGGCGTGGATGCCGAGCCGGGCACCGGTGTCGGCCAGCACCGTCGAGACGACCGCCTGCACCTGCGCCGGGAGCATGCCGCCGTTGGTGTCGCAGAGGATCACGACGTCCGCGCCGGCCTCCGAGGCCGTACGGACGACGGCTTTCGCGTAGTCGGCGTTCGCGCGGTAGCCGTCGAAGAAGTGCTCGCAGTCCACGAAGACCCGGCGGCCCTGTCCCTTCAGGAAGGAGACCGTGTCGCGGACCATGTCCAGGTTCTCGTCCAGCGTGGTGCGCAGCGCGAGTTCGACGTGCCGGTCGTGGGACTTCGCCACCAGCGTGATCACCGGGGCACCCGAGTCCAGGAGCGCCTTGACCTGCGGGTCCTCCGACGCCTTCGCTCCCGCGCGGCGGGTCGCGCCGAAGGCGACCAGCTGGGCGTGCTTGAAGTCGATCTCCTGCTGGGCGCGGGCGAAGAACTCGGTGTCCCGCGGGTTGGCGCCGGGCCAGCCGCCCTCGATGTAGCCCACGCCGAAGTCGTCCAGGTGCCGTGCGATGGCCAGCTTGTCCGCGACGGTGAGGTTGATGCCCTCACGCTGGGCGCCGTCGCGCAGGGTGGTGTCGAAGACGTGGAACGAGTCGTCGAGCTCGCTGGTTTCCGTCATGGTCTGAAGGCTCCTGATGTATGGATCTCGGTCTGTACCGGAATGACCGGCTCCACCGTCCTCCAATGATCCCTCGCGCCGCACACCCGGCTGCGGGTGGGCCAGAAATGCGAAAAACCTCTCGCGGGTGCGAGAGGTCTGCGCGCGGGTCGAGGACGACGGTGTCCGCCCGTACCTGGTCGTACGTGGCGGTCACTGCGGACCGGCGCGCCTGCTGCCAATAATCATGGCGAACGAGAGCACGGGGGCAGTCTGGCACAGACCGCCCCCGCACTCACCGCTGTCTCAGTATGCGAACCCGGGTATGGTCAGCGCAGTCGGCTCAGGAAGCCGTCGCCCTGGTCATTGGTGTCGCCGGGGACGAGCTCGGACGAGGTCGAGTAGACGGAGAGCAGGCGGCCGTTGCGGCTGAAGTCGACGGGCGCCGAGTACCCCGTGGTCTGCGGACCGCCCGCGAGCGTGCGGGTGACCAGTTGGGTCCGGCCGGTCCTCAGGTCCAGGACGTGGACGTTCTCCGCGACGACCTCGTCGCCCGACCTGGTCTCGGCCATGTACGCCAGCCGGCGGCCGTCGGCCGTGAGGAGCCCGCCGCCGAGCCCGCCCTCGCCCTCGTGGGTGATCCACCGGGTCTGCCCGGTGCGCATGTCCTTCAGGTACAGCTCCCAGGTGTACGCCGGCGCCTCGGGGACCACCCCCTCGCCGAAGGACGAGAACGCGACGAGCGAGCCGTCCTCGGAGAGGCTGACACCGGCGGGAGTCCCCTCGGTCGGGCTGCCGTCCGCTCGGGCGTTCACCAGCTTCTGCTCTCCGGTGCGCAGGTCGGCCAGCCACAGCTCGTGTCGTCCACCGCGCGGGTGGCGCTGGATGTAGGCGAGGTGGCTGCCGTCTCCGCTCAGGGTGACGCCGAAGACGTACCAGTCCGCGGGGATGTGGTCGCTGATCCGCCGGGTGGTGCCGGTGCGGCGGTCGACGACGTACGCCATGGTCTGGTCGGTGGGACCGCCGGGCTCCATCCGGCCCGAGGAGGCGTTGAAGGCGACGAACCGGCCGTCGCGGGAGATCTCGAGGTCGTCGAACACCCAGCCCGCACCGCCGTCGGCGGCGACGCTGACCCGTTCCGTGCGGCCGGTGGCGCGGTCGTGGACGTAGGCCTCCCGCGTGTAGGGGTTGGGCGGTTCGGGCCATTCGGCGAGGTTCTTCGCCGTGGACGTGAAGGCGACGTATCGGCCGTCGCCGCTGAGCCGCGCCTGGTAGGTCTGGTGGGTGGTGCCTTCCGCCTGCGACCCGTCCGAGGCCACACTGACCCGCTCGACGGTTCCCCGGCGCAGGTCCCGGACGAACACGTCGTTCACGCCGTTGGTGTCACCCGGTACCACGTCCGGGTCGCCGGAGACGAACGCGAGATAGCGACCGTCGTCGCTGAGCGAGGGGCCGTCGGCCCCCTTCCGCAGCTGCTCCCCGGCCGAGGAGAGCGTGACCCGCTCGGTCCGCGGTTCGGGCGCCGGCGCCGCGGTCGCCGCCGACAACGCCACCATCGCCCCCGCGAGCACGGCGACGGACACCCCACGCATGGTTCTGAGCACATTTCCCCCGTTGAACGCTTCTCCCCCGGCCCCGCGCCGAGGGCTCTCATCGAGGCAAACGCACCGCGCGTCACCGAGTCAATCCGCCGAATTGAGTACAACCCGGGCGCGTTCTCAGGCGTCCGCGAGGAGGCTGTCGTGGAGGAACTCCTGTACGTGGCCGAGAATCTGCGCTCGGTCCGTGCCCTTGAGGCCGATCGCGACATGGATGGAGAAGCCGTCGAGGAGGGCCCGGAGCCGGGCGGCGAAGCGGTCCGGGTCGACGGGCCGGAACTCCCCGCGCGAGATCCCCTCCGCGAGTAGGGCGACCAGGTCGCGGTGCCAGGCGCCCTCGATCGCGGCCTGCCGTTCACGGGCGCCGTCGTCGGCGTTCTGCGAGCGGTTCCAGACCTCGAGCCACAGGGTCCAGTGCGGGTCCCGGTGGGCCTCGGGGACGTAGAGGTCGACGTAGGCGTCGAGCCGTTCCCTGGCCGGACCGGTCCGGCTCAGCAGCCGGGCGCGCTCGGCGCCGAGCCGTCCCTCGCTCAACTCCAGCGCCTGGAGGAGCAGTTCGTCCTTGGAGCCGAAGTAGTAGAGCAGATGGCCGCTGCTCATCCCGACCGCGCGGCCGAGCGCCGCCATGGTCAGCTTCTCCAGACCGCGCTCGGCGATCATCTCCATGGCGGCGACGAGTACGTCCTCCCGCGGCGGCGCGTTCCGGCGCGCACCGGCCATTCGTCGGCTCCTAGCTCCTGGGCTGCTGCTGCGTGATGCAGTGGATGCCTCCACCGCCCGCGAAAATGGTACGGGCGTCCACCAGCGTCACCGTCCGGTCGGGGAACAGGCGTCGGAAGATCCCGGCCGCGATCTCGTCGTTCGGGTCGCCGAAGGAGCAGAGCACGACGCCGCCGTTGCAGAGGTAGTGGTTGATGTAGGAGTAGTCCACCCACTCGCCCTCCTCGTCCCGCAGGACGGTGGGCGCCGGGACCTCGACGACCTCCAGGCGGCGGCCCTTCGCGTCGGTCTGGCCGCGCAGGAGCTCGAGGTACGTCTGCGAGCGGACGTGGTCCGGGTGGGCCGGGTCGCGCTGGCTGTGCACCAGTACGGTGCCGGGCCGGGCGAAGGCCGCGACGATGTCGACGTGGCCCTGGGTGCCGTACCTGCCGTAGTCGCCGGCCAGGCCGTGCGGGAGCCAGATCGCCTTGGTGGTGCCGAGCCTGGCGTGGATCTCCGCCTCGACCTGCTCACGGGTCCAGTCGGGGTTGCGTCCGGAGCCGAGCTGGACGGTGTCGGTCAGCAGGACCGTGCCCTCGCCGTCGACGTGGATGCCGCCGCCCTCGTTGACCAGGGGTGACGACAGCACCGGCACCCCGGCCAGGTCAGCGACATTGCGGGCGATCTTGGAGTCGTGCTCCCAGCGGGCCCAGTCCTGGGCGCCCCAGCCGTTGAACACCCAGTCCACGGCGGCCAGTTCACGGCCGTTGGTGACAAAGGTGGGGCCGATGTCCCGCATCCACGCGTCGTCCAGCTCCCGCTCGACCAACTCGATGTCCGGGCCGAGCAGTTCGCGCGCCGACTCGCCCTGGCCGGGCCCGTGCACCATCGTCACCGGCTCGAAGCGGCGGACGGTGCGGGCCACGGACGCCCATGCCGCCCGGGCCTCGGCCAGCTCCTCGTCACTGGTGAAGGTGGGGTTGGGGCCGGGCCAGGCCATCCAGGTGCGCTCGTGCGGGGCCCACTCGGGGGGCATACGGAAGGTCATCAGGAGGTCCTAGAGGAAGTAGAGGCGGTTCAGGGAGACCGAGTCGGCCGGCTGCGAGCGCAGCGGCTCCCCGTCCAGCGTGACCAGGCCCGTGCGCTGGTCGACGTCGACGGCTCCGGTGCGGGAGTTCAGCCGCAGGTCGGCGGGGCCGATCCCGCGGGTGCCGCGCACGGCGACCCGGCGACGCCGGGTGGGCATCGTGTCGTTGCCCTGGTCGAGGGCGGCCTGTGCGACGAAGGCGACGGAGATCTCGGCGGGGGTGGCGCCGTGCGCGCCGAACTGCGGTCCCAGGACGAGCGGTTCGCAGGTGTCCGTGGCGGCGTTGGGATCTCCGACGACGCCGTAGGCGGGGAAGCCGGACTTCAGCACGAGCTGCGGCTTGGCGCCGAAGTACTCCGGGCGCCACAGCACGATGTCGGCCAGCTTGCCGACCTCGATGGAGCCGACCTCGTGCGAGAGTCCGTGGGCGATGGCGGGGTTGATGGTCAGCTTGGCCATGTAGCGCAGGACGCGCTCGTTGTCGTGGCCGACTCCGGGGTCGCCCAGCTCGGCCTTCATCTTCCCGGCCATGGCGAAGGTACGGCGGACGGTCTCGCCCGCGCGTCCCATGCCCTGCGCGTCGGAGGAGGTGATGCCGATCGCGCCCAGGTCGTGCAGCACGTCCTCGGCGCCCATGGTCCCGGCGCGGATACGGTCCCGGGCCATGGCGGCGTCGCCGGGCAGGTCCGTCTTCAGATCGTGGACGGAGACGATCATGCCGTAGTGCTCGGCGACCGCGTCCCGCCCGAAGGGCAGCGTGGGGTTGGTCGAGGAGCCGATGACGTTCGGGACGCCCGCCATCTTCAGCACGTTCGGGACGTGTCCGCCGCCGCAGCCCTCGATATGGAAGGCATGGATCGTACGGCCCTCCAGGACCCGGAGGGTGTCCTCGACCGACAGGCACTCGTTCAGCCCGTCGCTGTGCAGGGCGACCTGGACGTCGTGTTCCTCGGCCACGCGCAGCGCGGTGTCCAGCGCCCGGGTGTGGGCGCCCATGTCCTCGTGCACCTTGAAGCCACTGGCCCCGCCCTCGGCCAGCGCCTCCACCAGAGGAGCGCCGTCGGAGGACGAACCGCGGCCCAGGAAGCCGATGTTGACCGGCCAGGCGTCGAAGGCACTGAAGGCGTGCTTCAGCGCCCAGGGCGAGTTGACCCCGACGCCCCACACGGGCCCGAACTCCTGCCCGATGACCGTGGTCACGCCGGAGGCCAGCGAGGCCTCCATGATCCGCGGCGAGAGCAGGTGGACATGGGTGTCGACGGCGCCGGCGGTGGCGATGAGCCCCTCGCCGGACACGATGGAGGTGCCGGTGCCGACCACGACGTCGACCCCGTCGAGGGTGTCCGGGTTACCGGCCCGCCCGATCGAGCAGATCCGGCCCTCCCGGATGCCGATGGACACCTTGCGGACGCCCTGCACGGCGTCGATCACGACGACGTTGCTGATGACGACGTCACAGGTCTCCCGCACGGCGGCGGCCTTGAGGTGCAGCCCGTCGCGGGCGGTCTTGCCGAAGCCGGCGAGGAACTCGTCACCGTAGCTCTGGGAGTCGGACTCGACCCGGATCGTCAGACCGGAGTCGCCGAGGCGGATCCGGTCGCCCGCGCGCGGGCCGTGGGTGGCGGCGTACTCGTAGGGGGTGAGCCGGCGGGCTTTTGCCGGGTGGCCTCCGGGACGGCTCATCGTCCGACCTCCTCGGTGCGGATTCCCAGGTAGCCGCAGGCGGCGGCGCGGCGCAGCGCCTCTTCGCGGGCCCCGGGGGCGTCCAGCGGTCCGTCGACCAGACCGGCGAAGCCGATGGCGATCCGGGCGCCGCCGATCGGCACCAGGCCGACCTCCGCCGACTCCCCGGGGCCGAACCGCACCGAGGATCCGGCGGGCACGGCGAGCCGCATGCCGTAGGCGCGCTCGCGGTCGAAGTCGAGGCGCGGGTTGGCCTCGAAGAAGTGGAAGTGGGAGGTGACGGAGACCGGGACGGTGGCGGTGTTGGTGACCGGAAGGCGCACCGCCGCCTCGGGCTCGGCGTGTTCGGGGCCCGGCAGCAGCGCGCCGGGCGCCTCGGCGCCGAGGCCGCCGCCGATCGGGGCGGTGACGACCGCGAGCCGGGAACCGTCGTCGAAGACGGCTTCCACGTGCACCTCGGTGACGACGTCCGCGACACCGGGCAGGACGTCGTCCGGGCCGAGCACCGAGCGGGCCCGGTCGATCGCCTCGGCGAGCCGCAGCCCGTCGCGGGCGGCCTCGCAGACGGTGTCCGCGATGAGTGCCGTGGCCTCCGGCACGTTCAGCCGGAGCCCTCGGGATTGGCGGGCCCGGGCCAGCTCGGCGGCCCCAAAGAGCAGCAGCCGGTCACGTTCCGTGGGCGTAAGCCGCATATCGTTCCCTCCTTTTAGAACGACACTCTAAACCAGCGCATCCGGCAAACAAACCCTTGACGTCCGACTCGGAGTGACCCACATTGAGTGACGTTCTAAATGTGCGGCGAGGCGAGGAGACCAGGTATGCGGGTGGAGCAGCGGGGCGTCGACACCGTCCCCGACGAGGAACGCACCAGCGGACCCCGTGACCTCGTCTCGATCCTGCTGGGGTCGAACCTCTGCCTCGGCGTGATCGTCTTCGGCTGGCTGCCGCCGTCGTTCGGTCTCGGCTGGTGGGCATCGGTCAGCTCGGTCCTGGTGGGTACGGCGGTGGGCATCGCCTTCACCGCCCCGCTCGCCCTGATCTCGCTGCGCACGGCGACCAACCTGTCCACGTCCTCCGGCGCCCAGTTCGGCGTGCGCGGCCGGCTCGTCGGCTCGGTCGTCGGCCTGCTGCTCGCCCTCGGCTACACCGCGCTGACCGTCTGGATCGGCGGCGACGTGATGCTCGGCACCCTCAACCGCCTGTTCGGCCTCCCCGCGAACGATCTCTCCTACGGGGTGATCTACGGCCTGCTCGCCGCGGCGACGGTCACGGGCGCGGTGTACGGCTACCGCGTGCTCCTCGCCATCTCCCGCGTCCTCGCGGTCGGCATGACGGCCCTGCTGCTGCTCGGCGTCTTCGCCTACGCCCCGGACTTCACCACGGCCGCGCTCCCCGACGCGGGCGGCTACCTGCTGGGCGGCTTCTGGCCGACGTGGCTGCTCGCGACGGTGGCCGCGGGCCTGTCGGGCCCCATCGCCTTCATCACGCTGCTCGGCGACTACACCCGCTACATCTCCCCCGCCCGCCACTCCTCCCGCCGGGTACTGCACGCGACCTGGCTGGGCCTCGCCGTGGGCCTGCTGATCCCCCAGCTCTTCGGCACCTTCACGGCGTACGCGGCCCGCGCGGCCCTCGACTACGCCGGACCGCTCGTCGACGCCGCCCCCACCTGGTACCTGGTGCCGCTGCTGCTCGCCGCCTCCGCCGGCTCGGTCGGCAACGCGGGTCTGATGCTCTACTCCATGGGCCTCGACCTGGACGCGATCCTGCCGCGCGCCTCCCGGGCCACGGCCACCTACACGGTCGCCGTGGTCGCCACGGTCTGTGTCTTCGTCGGTCACTACGCCTCCACGGCCCAGGACGCGATGACGTCGTTCGTGCTGCTGCTGACCGCGATCGGCACACCGTGGGCGGTCATCACCCTGATCGGCTTCGCCCGCTGCCGGGGCGAGTACGACGCGGAGGCCCTCCAGGTCTTCAACCGCCGCTCGCGGGGCGGCATCTACTGGTACCGCGGCGGCTGGAACATCCCGGCGACCGTGTCCTGGGCCCTCGGCGCCACGGTCGGCGTCCTCGCGGTGGCCCTGCCGTCGTACGAGGGCCCGCTGCTGACGCTGACGGGCGGGGTGGACTGCAGCTTCCTGCTGTCGGGGCTGGTGGGGGGTGTGGCGTACGTGCTGTCTTCGACGCCGGTGGCGGCGATCTCAGCCCGTCCGGCGTTTGAGGACGAGGCCGTCTAGGCCGAAGCGGGGGCCTGGGGGCTGCCGCCCCCAGACGCCCGCTTCGGCACAGGGTGCTCTTAGCCCAGGGGGTGCATCCACCCGTGGCGATCCACGGCAGTGCCCCGCTGGATGTCCAGGAGGGCCTGGCGAAGTCGCAGCGTGACCTCGCCGGGCTCGCCGCCGCTCTGCCGCCACTCGGCGCCGGTCCGCTTCACCGTGCCGACCGGCGTGATCACCGCCGCCGTACCGCAGGCGAAGACCTCGGTCAGCGAGCCGTTCTCGGAGTCGCGCTGCCACTGGTCGACGGAGATCCGGCCCTCCTCGGCCTCGTAACCGAGGTCACGGGCGACGGCGAGCAGGGAGTCGCGCGTCACGCCCTCCAGGATGGACCCGGTGAGGGTCGGCGTGACGATCTTGTTGCCGTACACGAAGTACAGGTTCATGCCGCCGAGCTCCTCGACCCACTTGCGCTCGACCGCGTCGAGGTAGCAGACCTGCTGGCACCCCTTGGCCGCGGCCTCGGCCTGCGCCAGCAGGGACGCGGCGTAGTTGCCGCCGGTCTTGGCGTCGCCCATGCCACCGGGCACCGCGCGGACGTGGTCCTCGGAGACCCAGATGGAGACCGGCTTCACGCCGCCCGGGAAGTAGGCGCCGGCCGGGGAGGCGATGACGAGGAACAGGTATTCGTTGGCCGGCTTCACCCCGAGCCCGACCTCGGTCGCGATCATGAACGGACGCAGGTAGAGGGACTCCTCGCCACCGTGCGCCGGGACCCAGGCCGCGTCCTGCTTGACCAGGGCGTCACAGGCCTCGATGAAGGTCTCGACCGGCAGCTCGGGCATGCCGAGGCGCCGGGCGGAGGCCTGGAAGCGCTTGGCGTTCCGGTCCGGGCGGAAGGTGGCGACGGTGCCGTCGGGCTGACGGTAGGCCTTCAGGCCCTCGAAGATCTCCTGCGCGTAGTGCAGCACCATGGTGGCCGGGTCGAGGGAGATCGCCGCGTACGGGACGAGCTGCCCGTCGTGCCAGCCGCGGCCCTCGGTCCACTTGATGGTCACCATGTGGTCGGTGAAGTGGCGGCCGAACCCGGGGTCGGCCAGGATCGCCGCGCGCTGGGCGTCGGCGAGCGGGCTGGCGGAGGGCTTGAGCTCGATCGTGGGCGTCGTCATGAGTGGTTGTCCTTCACCGGTTTTGGTTGTGGCGGGCCGCGCTCGCGCCAGTACTGTCAGTGGCCAGTGCTAGGACGTCCGAGCATTCCCTCATTCCGCGGCTCCGCGTTCGATTATCGCAAGCGTGAGCCGTGGAAGAAATCGGCGTGAATCGCGACCCAGGGGTTGATGGTGACACCCGGCGGCGGACATGCGAAAGCCGCCGGGCGTTCGGACCCGGCGGCTTCGAGATGAGCGACGGGTCAGCCGGCTACGCGTACGGCCAGCGCGTCGCCGATCTCCGTGGTGCTGCGGGCGGGCTTGCCCACGCGCTCGGTGAGGTCGGCCGCGACCGCCTCGTCGATCCGGGCGGCCTCGGCGTCGTAGCCGAGGTGCCGCAGGAGCAGCGCGACGGACAGGACCGTGGCGGTGGGGTCGGCCTTGCCCTGGCCCGCGATGTCCGGCGCGGAACCGTGGACCGGCTCGAACATCGAGGGGAACTCACCGGAGGGGTTGATGTTCCCGGAGGCCGCGACGCCGATGCCGCCGGAGACGGCCGCGGCGAGGTCGGTGATGATGTCGCCGAAGAGGTTGTCGGTGACGATGACGTCGAACCGCTCGGGCTGGGTGACCAGGTAGATGGTCGCCGCGTCGACATGCATGTACTCGGTGGTGACCTCGGGGAACTCCGTGGCCACCTGGTTGAAGATGTTCGTCCACAGGTGACCCGCGAAGGACAGCACGTTGTTCTTGTGGATCAGCGCGAGCTTCTTGCGGGGGCGGGCCTGGGCGCGGGCGAAGGCGTCCCGGACCACGCGCTCGACACCGAAGGCCGTGTTGACGGAGACCTCGGTGGCCACCTCGTGCGGGGTGCCCTGGCGGATGGCGCCGCCGTTGCCGGTGTACGGGCCCTCGGTGCCCTCCCGGACGACGACGAAGTCGATCGACGGCTCGCCCTTCAGCGGCGTCTCCACGCCCGGAAGGAGCTTCGACGGACGCAGGTTGACGTGGTGGTCGAAGAGGAAGCGGAGCTTGAGCAGGAAGCCGCGCTCCAGGACACCGGAGGGGACCGACGGGTCGCCGATGGCACCGAGCAGAATGGCGTCGTGCTTCTTCAGCGCGTCGACGTCGGCGTCGGTGAGGGTCTCACCGGTGGCGTGGTAGCGCCGGGCGCCGAAGTCGTACTCCTTGGTCTCCAGCTTCACATCCTGCGGAAGGACGGCGGAGAGGACCTTGAGACCTTCGGCCACGACCTCCTGGCCGATGCCGTCACCGGGAATCACTGCGAGATTGAGGCTGCGAGACATGTCGGCACCCTACTCCTCGTCCCATGGGATGACACACGATGTCCGCGATACGGACAGCCGACCAGCGGCAACCACATCACGTCGGTTGCCGTTCACCCGTATGTATGAAGGGCGTTGGGGATCGCTGGGAAGTTCTCCACCATGACTGCACCATCCAGGGGCACACCCCCCGGACCCCCCGTCCCCGACATAGGTATTCCGCCGCAGCTCGCGCGCCGGATGAGCATGGCCGAGCAGTACGAGTACGCGCGCACGAAGCTGACCCGGCGCCGCGCGCTGGTCACGGTGGGCGCGGTGGCCGGCGGTCTGCTGACGGGCTGCTCGGAGTCGGGGACACCGACGGCACGGCCCTCCGCGTCGGCCACGGGCAAGGTGCCCGGCTCGGCCGTCGTCCCCTTCGGCCGCCATCTCGCCTTCGGCGCGGATCCACGCACTCAGATGCGGATCTCCTGGCAGGTGCCGGCCGCGGTCAAACGGCCGTACGTGCGCGTGGGTTCACGGCCGGACGACCTCGGCCGCAAGGTGGCGGCCGAGATCCGCGATCTGCACACGCCGGGCGTGGAGGGGGTGCGGCTCGCCCTGGAGCAGTACTACATGCACGCGGCACTGGACGACCTGCTGCCGGACACGACGTACTACTACGGCGTGGGCCACGACGGCTTCGACCCGGCCGAGGCTCCGCACCGCGCCACGGTCGCCTCCTTCCGTACGGCCCCGGCGAACCCGAAGTCCTTCGTCTTCACCGCCTTCGGCGACCAGGGTGTCAGCGACGCGGCCGAGGCGAGCGACCATCTGCTGCTCCGTCAGGACCCCGCGTTCCATCTGCACGCCGGTGACATCTGCTACGCCAACGTCAAGGGCAGGGGCGAGGAGTCGGACGGCTACGACCCCGGGTTCTGGGACCTGTTCCTCAAGCAGAACGAGCAGGTCGCGAAGTCCGTGCCGTGGATGGTGACGACCGGCAACCACGACATGGAGGCCTGGTACTCACCGGACGGCTACGGCGGCCAGCTGGCCCGCTTCAGCCTCCCGGAGAACGGCTTCGACCCGCGGACGGCACCGGGGGTGTACTCCTTCGTGTACGGCAACGTCGGCGTCGTGGCGCTGGACGCGAACGATGTCTCGTACGAGATCCCCGCGAACCTCGGGTACACGGACGGCCGCCAGACGAAGTGGCTGGACGCGCGCCTGCGCGAGCTACGGGCCTCGGCGGCGGTGGACTTCGTCGTCGTCTTCTTCCACCACTGCACGTACTCGACGTCCTCGCACGCCTCGGACGGCGGGGTGCGCGCCGAGTGGCTGCCGCTGTTCGCCGAGCACCAGGTCGACCTGGTGATCAACGGCCACAACCACGTCTACGAGCGGACCGACGCCATCAAGAACGGCGAGGTGGGCCGCCCGGTGCCGATCGGCGGCGCCACCGACCCGACCCGCGACGGCACCGTGTACGTCACGGCCGGCGGGGGCGGCAAGGATCTGTACGGCTTCCCGGCGGGCGTGGCGGAGAGCTACGAGGGGCACGTGAAGGACCGCGAGTCGGTGGACACCTTCCAGTGGACCAAGTCACGGTCCGCCAAGAAGGAGACCGTGGAGTGGTCGCGGGTGCGCTACCGGGGCTTCTCGGTCCTCAAGGTCGAGGTGGAGGGCGCCCGGTTGAAAGTGTCGGCGCTGGCCCACGACGGCAGACGCATCGACCACTTCGAGGTGCGGCGCGGCGCGTGAGTCCGCGCCGCACCTCGCGCGGGTGCGGCTCCCGGCGTCTGGGGGTTCCGGCGTCTGAGGGTTCCGGCTCAGTGGCCGGTCGCGCCGCCGTTGTCGCGCCGGTCGAGGGCGCGCTGGAGTGCGGCGGCGGCGTTCTTGCGGTCGGACTCGCTCGTACGGGAGAGGTGACGGACTCGGCGGGCGGTCGTCTCGGCCATGAGGGATCGACTCCTTCGACAAACCTGGAGCGGAAGGGGGTTACGAGACGCCGGGTGGGGCGGGGAGCCGGCCGCAGGGGTTGCCTGCGCGGGGCCTGGCTCACGACCGCCATTCGCTTGATCTAGCGAGACGTTCGGCTTCTACAAAGTTAAGGGAGGGTGGCGCTTCTGTCTCCACAATTACTCGGACTTCCTACTATCTGAGACGGCAGGCCTCCGTCGGCCGTCCTACCGTGGGGAGAAAGGGGAAGGAGTGGACATGAGCGGCACGGAGAAAGTGGTTCTCGACGGCGGTCCGGACGATCTCCCCGAGCGGGTCGTCCCGGTACCCGAGCCCGGGCCGGACGTGAAGATCAAGCTCCGCGGCGGCTACGAGCACTTCAGGCCGACCTCGCGGGCCGAGCAGACCCCGTCCGGGAAGCTCCCGGTCTACGAGTGGTGGGAACGGACGGAGATCGCCGAGTAGCACGACGGGCCGGGCCCCATGAGGGAACCCGGCCCGTGATCACCCGCTGAGGGCTCAGCCCATGTGGGGGTAGGCGTAGTCGGTCGGCGCGACCAGCGTCTCCTTGATGGCGCGGGTCAGCGTCCAGCGCATCAGGTTCTGCGGGGCGCCGGCCTTGTCGTTGGTGCCGGAGGCGCGGCCGCCGCCGAAGGGCTGCTGGCCGACGACGGCGCCGGTCGACTTGTCGTTGATGTAGAAGTTGCCGGCCGCGAAGCGCAGCTTCTCCATCGTGTACGCCGCCGCCGCGCGGTCCCCGGAGATGACCGAGCCGGTGAGGGCGTAGTCGGACACCGACTCCATCTGGGTCAGCATCTCGTCGTACTTGTCGTCCTCGTAGACGTGCACGGCGAGGATCGGGCCGAAGTACTCGGTGGTGAACACCTCGTTCTCCGGGTCGGTGCACTCGATGACGGTCGGGCGGACGAAGTAGCCCACCGAGTCGTCGTAGGAGCCACCCGCGACGATCGTGCAGGTCGGGTCCTGCTTCGCCCGGTCGATCGCCGCCTTGTTCTTGGCGAAGGACCGCTCGTCGATGACCGCGCCGATGAAGTTCGACAGGTCGGTGACGTCACCCATGGTCAGGTAGTCGACCTCGGCCGCGAACTCCTCCTTGAAACCGGAGTTCCAGATGGAGGCCGGGATGTAGGCGCGGGAGCTCGCCGAGCACTTCTGGCCCTGGTACTCGAAGGAACCACGGGTCAGGGCGGTCTTGAGCACCGCGCGGTCCGCCGACGGGTGGGCGACGACGAAGTCCTTGCCACCGGTCTCGCCGACCAGCCGCGGGTACGAGCGGTACTTCTCGATGTTGGCGCCGACCGTCTTCCACAGGTACTGGAAGGTCTTGGTCGAGCCGGTGAAGTGGATGCCCGCGAGGTCCCGGTGCTCCAGGGCGACCTTGGAGACCTCGACGCCGTCGCCGGTGACGAGGTTGATGACGCCCTTGGGCAGACCGGCCTCCTCCAGCAGCTGCATCAGCAGCACGGCGGCGTGGGTCTGCGTCGGGGACGGCTTCCACACGACGACGTTGCCCATGAGGGCCGGGGCGGTGGGCAGGTTGCCCGCGATGGCCGTGAAGTTGAACGGCGTGATCGCGTAGACGAAGCCCTCCAGCGGGCGGTGGTCCAGCCGGTTCCACACGCCCGGGGAGTTCGCCGGGGGCTGCTCGGCCAGGATCTGGCGGGCGTAGGCGACGTTGAAGCGCCAGAAGTCGACCAGCTCGCACGGGGTGTCGATCTCTGCCTGCTGGGCGGTCTTGGACTGGCCGAGCATGGTGGAGGCGGCCAGCGTCTCGCGCCAGGGGCCGGCGAGCAGCTCGGCGGCGCGCAGGATGATCGCCGCGCGGTCGTCGAAGGACATCGCGCGCCAGGCCGGGGCGGCGGCGAGGGCCGCGTCGATCGCGTCCTGGGCATCCTGCTGGGTGGCGTTGCCGTAGGTGCCGAGGCGGGCCTTGTGGTTGTGCGGCTGCACGACGTCGAAGCGCTCACCGCCGCCCATCCGCTTCTCGCCGCCGATCGTCATCGGCAGGTCGATCGGGTTCTCGGCCAGCTCCTTGAGCTTGACCTCGAGCCGGGCCCGCTCGGGCGAGCCGGGGGCATAGCCGTGCACCGGCTCGTTGACGGGGGTGGGGACCTGGGTCACAGCGTCCATGACGTACCTCTTCCGAGTGAATCCACGGCTTCAGCCTGGGGCCGCTGAGGCCGTTGCATATGGTGAGCAGTGGTCAGGGCTTGACCGTCGCGACGTCGCCCCGGCGGTTTCGCGAGAAGCCCCTTCGGGGGCGGAGTCACGAGATCCGTAACTCCTTTCCTCCACGGATCTGGGTCCGGCTCAGCCGGCCACAAGGCGGCGGCTGTCGGCCTCCGAGGACTCCTCGGGGGCCGACAGTCGGCGCTCGCCCGGTGCATCAGCCCTTGGTGATCATCGACCGGACGAAGAAGCGCAGGTTCGCCGGCTTCTCCGCCAAGCGGCGCATGAAGTAGCCGTACCAGTCGGTGCCGTAGGCGGTGTAGACGCGCATGCGGTGGCCCTCGGCGGCCAGGCGCAGGTGCTCGTCGCCGCGGATGCCGTACAGCATCTGGAACTCGTACTCGTCCAGCTTGCGCCCCGCGCGGTGCGCGAGCTCCTGGGCGATGGAGATCAGGCGCGGATCGTGGGACCCGATCATCGGGTATCCGGAGCCCTCCATGAGGATGCGCATGATCCGGACGTACGCCTTGTCGATCTCGCCCTTGTCCTGGTAGGCGACCGAGGCGGGCTCCTTGTAGGCGCCCTTGACGATGCGCACGCGGCTGCCGTTCGCGGCGAGCCGGCGGGCGTCGTCCTCGGTGCGGAACAGGTAGGCCTGGATCACGCAGCCGGTCTGCGGGAAGTCCTTCCGCAGCTCCTCGTGGATGGCGAACATCGAGTCGAGGGTGGTGTGGTCCTCCGCGTCCAGGGTGACCGTGGTGCCGATGGCGGCGGCGGCCTCGACGACCGGACGGACGTTCGCGAGCGCCAGCTCGTGGCCGCCGGGCAGCGCCTGGCCGAACATCGACAGCTTCACGGACATCTCGGCGCGCGTGCCGAGGCCGAGGCCCTTGAGCCGGTCGATCAGCTCCAGGTAGGCGTCCCGGGCGGCCTCGGCCTGCTCGGGGGTGGTGATGTCCTCGCCGACCACGTCCATGGTCAGCTCCAGGCCCTTGGCCGTGAGGTCCTCGATGATCGGGACGATCTCGGCCACGGTCTCACCGGGGATGAAGCGGTCGACGACCTGCTTGGTGACCGGGGCCGCCGAGACCAGACGTCGCATCCGGTCGCTGCGCGACGCGGCGAGAATCACGGGACCCAGCACGGGGCACCTCCACAAACCATCAGAAACAGGCCGCGACCCGACGCTTGGGGTACGGCACGGAGAACCACCGTGAAACCTAAGGATCCCTCCGATCGTCGGCCATCGACAGCTGTCACGCATCCGTGCCACAGATCTCATACAGATGTATGAGGACCCTCGGGAAATGAGGGAGAATGCCCGAGTGACAGCGGAATTCAAGGCTGACTACCAGGAGCTCGTCGATGAGATCTCGGAGCTGCTGGGCGCCCCCGCGACCCTGGAGAACCGCGACTTCGAGCTGATCGCCTTCGGCGCGTACGACAGCGAGGACGAGCTGGACGCCTCGGCGCTGGACCCTGTGCGCACCCGCTCGATCCTGACCCGCCGCTCTACCGCCGCCGTCCGCGCCTGGTTCGAGGGCTTCGGCATCACCCGCGCGAGCGCCCCGGTCCGGATCCCGCCCACCCCGGAGGCCGGCGTCTACCGCGGCCGGATCTGTCTGCCGGTACGCCATCGGGGTGTCGTCCTCGGGTACGTCTGGCTCCTGGACGACGACCCCGGGCCCACCGACCGCCAGCTGGCCGCCGCGATGCAGGTCACCACCCGGATCGGCGCCCTGCTCGCCGACGAGGCCCAGCACGGCGCCGACCTCACCCGTGAACTGCGGGCCGTCCTCACCGCCGAGCGGGACTGGCAGCGGGACATGGCCGTCGCCGAACTCCGCGCCGCCCTCGGCCCCCGCGCCGACTCCGTCCATACGGTCGTCTGCGTCGCCCCCTGGCCGTCGGCCGACCCGGACGACGCCCCCTCGGTGCGGACGGTGCCGGGCGCGACGGCGCTGTGCACGGTGCCGTGGGGGGCGACGGCCCACTCGCTGGCGCTGCTGATGCGACTGCGCTCGCCCGAGGTCCTGACGCCGGCGACGACCGCGGCCGGACGGCTCCTGGAGCGCGCGGCCGGACGCGGGGGCGCCGGGATCGCCGCCGCCCGGGCCGGGCTGGTGGAGCTGGGGGCGGCCTGGCGGGAGGCGTCGGCCGCGGCGCGGGCGGTGCTCGCCGAGCCCCGGCTCGGGCCCGTCGCCGAGTGGGCCCGCATCGGCCCGTACCGCCTGCTGACCGCGCTGCCCCCGGAGGCGGCCCGTGACCCGGCGGTGGCCCCGCTCCTGGCTCCCGCGCACCGGGAACTCGCCCGCACCGCCGAGGTCTACCTCGACTGCGCGGGCCAGGCCGCCCGCACCGCCGCCGAGCTGGGCATCCACCGGCAGACCCTGTACTACCGCCTCTCCCGCGTCGAACAGCTGACGGGCCTCGACCTGGACGACGGGGAGGACCGGCTGCTGCTGCACATGGCACTGAAGGGGGCGCGGCTGTAGGGCGGGGCGGACGGCCGGGGCGAGGGGCGGGTCACTTCCGGGTGGCGGCCTCGATGACCTGGCGCAGCCCCTCGGTGAGCTGCTCCGCGCCGGGCGCGGTCTTCGGGTCGAAGGTCCACTGGGCGATGAGGCCCGTCATGAGGGTCACGTAGAACATGCCGAGGGTGTCGGCGGTCTCGTCCGAGACGTCCTCCTCGCGCCCGCCCATGAGCAGCGGGATCAGGCCGCGCCCGGCTTCCCGCTGGGCCCGCGCCAGGTGGTCGCGGACCTCGGGCATCCGGTCGCCGGAGGTGATGACCTCCATGCTGAGGCGCCACATCGGCGCCCTCAGGGTGCCGATGATGTTCGACCACGCCTCCTGGAACCGCTCGATCGAGCCGTCCTCGGTGGTGCTCGCGACGGCCCCCTCCCCCTCGAAGGCGTCGCCCATCTCGCCGACGAGCGCCACGTACGCCTCCGCGAGCAGCGCGTCCTTCGAGCCGTAGTGGTACCCGATCGAGGCCAGGTTGGTCCCCGACTCCTTGACGATGTCGCGCGCGGTCGTGCGCACGAACCCCTTGGCCAGCAGGCAGCGCTTGGCGCCTTCGAGCAGATCCTCACGGTGTCCCATGGCGCCAGCGTACCCCGGTTCATACAGGCGTCCTATACAACCGTCATAGACAAGTGTTTAAGACGTGTGTACATTCACCGGCATGACGACGAACCCGACCCCGCCCACCCGTGCCGGCCGCCGTGAATGGACCGCGCTCGGGGTGCTGATGCTGCCGCTGCTGCTGGTCTCGATGGATGTCTCGGTCCTCTACTTCGCGATCCCGGCGATCAGCGCCGATCTGGAGCCGAGCGGCACACAGCAGTTGTGGATCTTCGACATGTACGGCTTCGTCCTGGCGGGCCTGCTGATGACGATGGGCTCGCTGGGCGACCGGATCGGCCGGCGCCGGCTGCTGCTGTTCGGCGCGGCGGCCTTCGGCGGCGCCTCCCTGGTGGCCGCGTACGCCAACAGCCCCGAGACGCTGATCGCCGCCCGCGCGGTGCTCGGCATCGGCGGCGCCACGCTGATGCCGTCGACGATGGCGCTGGTGCGCACGATGTTCACCGACCCGGCGCAGCGCACGAAGGCGATCGGCGTGTGGTCCGGCGTGATGACCGCGGGGATCGCGCTGGGCTCGGTGATGAGCGGCGTCCTCGTCGAGCACTTCTGGTGGGGCTCGGTCTTCCTGGTCAACCTGCCCGCGATGGCCCTGCTCCTGCTCCTCGGCCCGGTCCTGCTGCCCGAGTCCAAGAACCCCGAGCCCGGCCGCTTCGACCTGCTGAGCGTGCCCCTGTCCATGGCGGCCGTGCTGCCCGTGATCTACGGCCTGAAGGAGATCGCCGCCGAGGGCTGGAACGCCGGCCACGTCGTCTCGGTCACCGTCGGTCTGCTCTTCGCGGCGCTCTTCGTCCAGCGGCAGCGCACCACGGCCTCGCCGCTGATCTCCCCCGCCCTGTTCCGGGGCCACGGCTTCACCCCGGCGGTCGTGCTCAACCTCGTCTCGGCCTTCGGGATGATGGGCTCGGCGTACTTCACCACCCAGTACCTCCAGTCCGTCCTGGACAAGAGCGCCCTGGAGGCGGCGCTGTGGAGCCTGCTGCCCTCGCTGCCCATCGGCGCCGCGGCGCCGGTCGCGGCCGGACTCGTGCAGCGGGGTGTGCCGCGCGCCCAGGTCGTCGCCGGGGGCTTCGCGGTCGCCGCGTCCGGCTATCTGATGCTGGCCCTGACCGGCTCGGACGCCATCTGGCTGCTGCTGGCCGCGTGCGCCGTCCTGGCCTGCGGGATCGTCGCCGTGATGTCCCAGCTGACCGACCTCGCGCTGAGCGCGGCCCCGGTGGAGAAGGCGGGCTCGGCCTCCTCCCTGATGGAGACCGGCACCGAGTTCGGCGGCGCGCTCAGCATGGCCGCGCTGGGCTCCATCGGCGCGGCCGTCTACCGCGCCGAGATGCCGGACACGGCCCCGGAGGCGGCCCGCGAAACGCTGGGCGGCGCGCTGGCGGTGGCCGAGCGGATGCCGGAGCGCACGGGACAGACCCTCGCGACGGCCGCCCGGCAGGCGTTCACGGCGGGGATGCACACGGCGGCGGTCGTGGGCGCGGTCCTGCTCCTCGCCGCGGCGGTGCTGGCGGCGGTGACGCTGCGGCGGATCAAGGTGCGGACAGAGGAAAACGCCGGACAGGCTGATCGACTCAGCCCGTCCGGCGTCTGAGGACGAGCCCGTTCAGGGCGAACGGGGTTCCGGGGGCGGGGCCCCCGGGGTCACGGCAACCTCAGACCAGGTTCACCGCGCGGGCGGAGGTCGCCCCGATCTCCTCGGCGACCTCGGCCAGCACGGCCGCGGTCACCGCGTCGTCGACGGTCAGCACGGCCAACGCCTCGCCGCCCACCGCCGCACGGGCGACCTGCATACCGGCGATGTTGATGCCCGCCTCGCCGAGGACCCGGCCCACGGTGCCGACGACACCCGGGCGGTCCTCGTAGCGCAGCACCACCATGTGGTCGGCGAGCGCGAGGTCGACGTCGTAGTCACCGACCGCGACGATCTTCTGGAGGTGCTTGGGACCGGCCAGCGTGCCGGAGACCGCGACCTCCTCGCCGCTGCCGAGCGTGCCGCGCACGGTGACGACATTGCGGTGGTCGGCCGACTCCGAGCTGGTCGTCAGCCGCACCTCGACACCGCGCTCCTGGGCGAACAGCGGGGCGTTGACGTAGGACACCGTCTCGTCGACGACGTCCTCGAAGACGCCCTTGAGCGCGGAGAGCTCGAGCACCTTCACGTCGTGCTGGGTGATCTCGCCGTAGACCTCGACGTCGAGGCGGACCGCGACCTCACCGGCGAGCGCGGTGAAGATCCGGCCGAGGCGCTCGGCGAGCGGCAGACCCGGCTTGACGTCCTCGGCGATGACACCGCCCTGGACGTTCACCGCGTCCGGGACCAGCTCACCGGCGAGCGCGAGCCGCACCGAGCGGGCGACGGCGATACCGGCCTTCTCCTGCGCCTCGTCGGTGGAGGCACCGAGGTGCGGGGTGGCGACGACCTGGTCGAACTCGAAGAGCGGGGAGTCCGTGCAGGGCTCCTTCGCGTACACGTCGAGACCGGCGCCGGCGACCCGGCCCTCCTTGAGGGCGGAGTAGAGCGCCCCCTCGTCGACGATCCCGCCGCGCGCGGCGTTGACGATGCGGACGCTCGGCTTGACCTTGCGCAGCGCCTCGTCGCCGATGAGACCGAGGGTCTCGGGGGTCTTCGGCAGGTGCACGGTGATGAAGTCGGAGACCTCGAGCAACTCGTCGAGGGACAGCACCTTGACGCCCATCTGCGCGGCCCGGGCGGGCTGCACGTAGGGGTCGTACGCGACGACCTTCATGCCGAAGGCGGACATGCGCTGCGCGACGAGCGCGCCGATGCGGCCGAGACCGACGACACCGAGGGTCTTCTCGGCGAGCTCCACGCCCGTGTACTTGCTCCGCTTCCACTCGCCGTTCTTCAGCGCGGCGTTGGCCTGCGGGATGTTGCGGGCGGTGGCGAGCAGCAGGCCGCAGGCCAGCTCGGCGGCGGTGACGATGTTGGACGTCGGGGCGTTGACGACCATCACGCCGGCCTTGGTGGCGGCGGAGACGTCGACGTTGTCCAGGCCGACGCCGGCTCGTGCGACGACCTTCAGCTTGTTCGCGGCGGCGATGGCCTCGGCGTCGACCTTGGTGGCGGAGCGGATCAGGATCGCGTCCACGTCGGCGATGGCCGGGAGCAGCTCCGCCCGGTCGCCGCCGTTGCAGTGGCGGATCTCGAAGTCCGGGCCGAGGGCGTCCACGGTCGCGGGCGACAGCTCTTCAGCGATGAGTACGACGGGTTTCGAGCTCACGTGAGTCCTCACATGTCCATTGCGGACGGCCGTCCCGACGGCCGCAGGCGGTGGAGGGGGAGCGGCGCCGGAGAAGCGGGCGGCGTGGGGACGTGCCCCTCACTTCTTCGGTGTCGCTGGGCCGCGTGGAAGACGCACGACGCTGTGGGCCTGACGCGTATGTTGTGCAGCAGTGTAGTGCTGCGGGCTGAGGCGTCTTACGCCTCAGCGGAAGGATCACTCGTCCGTGGCTGGACGATGTGGACAACGGGGCCGGAGCGAGCGCTCCGACCCCGTGGCCCCGATGCTTACGCGTCCTCGTTGACCCAGCTCATGAGCTTGCGCAGCTCCTTGCCGGTGGTCTCCAGCAGGTGCTCGGAGTCCTGCTGCTTGTACTCGTTGTACTTCTTCAGACCGCCGTGGTACTCGGCCATCCACTCCCGCGCGAAGGTGCCGTCCTGGATCTCGGCGAGGACCTTCTTCATCTCGGCCTTGGTGGCGTCGGTGATGATCCGCGGGCCGGTGACGTAGTCGCCCCACTCGGCGGTCTCGGAGATCGACCAGCGCATCTTCTCCAGGCCGCCCTCGTACATGAGGTCCACGATCAGCTTCAGCTCGTGCAGGCACTCGAAGTACGCGATCTCCGGCTGGTAGCCGGCCTCGGTCAGCGTCTCGAAACCGGCCTTGACCAGGGCGGCCGTACCACCGCAGAGGACGGCCTGCTCACCGAACAGGTCGGTCTCGGTCTCCTCGGTGAAGGTGGTCTTGATGACGCCGGCGCGGGTGCCGCCGATGCCCTTGGCGTAGGACAGGGCGAGCGCGAAGGCGTTGCCGGTGGCGTCCTGCTCGACGGCGGCGATGCAGGGAACGCCGCGGCCCTCCTCGTACTGGCGGCGGACCAGGTGGCCCGGGCCCTTGGGGGCGACCATGCAGACGTCCACGCCCGCCGGGGGCTTGATGAAGTCGAAGCGGATGTTCAGGCCGTGGCCGAAGAACAGCGCGTCGCCGTCCTTGAGGTTGTCCTTGATGGACTCCTCGTAGACCTGGGCCTGGATCGGGTCCGGGACGAGGATCATGATGACGTCGGCCTCGGCGGCGGCCTCGGACGGGGTCACCACGCGCAGGCCCTGCTCCTCGGCCTTGGCCTTGGACTTGGAGCCCTCGTGCAGACCGACGCGCACGTCGACACCCGAGTCACGGAGCGACAGCGCGTGGGCGTGGCCCTGGCTGCCGTAACCGATGACCGCGACCTTGCGGCCCTGGATGATGGACAGGTCGGCGTCGGCGTCGTAGAACAGCTCGGCCACTTTGGGTTCTCTCCTTGTGTGCAGGTGTTGCGTTCCACCGTATGACGGCGGGCGGAAGGGAAGTTCGGGGGTCTCGGTATACGGGCGGCCGGTTGTGCCCGGCCGCCCGGATCCGTCGTTACGCCGACCGGTCGAGGGCGCGCAGCGACCGGTCCGTGATCGAGCGCGCACCGCGGCCGATCGCGATCGTGCCGGACTGGACCAGCTCCTTGATGCCGAACGGCTCCAGCATCTTGAGCATCGCCTCCAGCTTGTCGCTGGAACCGGTGGCCTCGATCGTCACGGCCTCCGGGGAGACGTCGACGGTCTTGGCGCGGAACAGCTGGACGATCTCGACGATCTGGGAGCGCGTCTCGTTGTCGGCGCGCACCTTCACCAGAACGAGTTCGCGCTGAACGGCCGAACCGGGCTCCAGCTCGACGATCTTCAGCACGTTGACGAGCTTGTTGAGCTGCTTGGTGACCTGCTCGAGCGGCAGGTCGTCGACGCTCACCACGATGGTGATGCGGGAGATGTCGGGGTGCTCGGTGACGCCGACCGCGAGCGAGTCGATGTTGAAGCCGCGGCGGGAGAACAGGGCGGCGATCCGCGCCAGGATGCCGGGCGTGTTCTCCACCAGGACCGAGAGCGTGTGCTTGGACATGATCTTCTACGTCTCTCTGCTTCAGTCGTCTTCGTTGTCGCCGAAGTCGGGGCGGACGTCCCGGGCGGCCATGATCTCGTCGTTGGAGGTGCCGGCGGCGACCATCGGCCACACCATCGCGTCCTCGTGGACGATGAAGTCGATGACGACCGGGCGGTCGTTGATCGAGTTCGCCTCCTCGATGACCTTGTCGAGGTCGGCCGGGTCCTCGCAGCGGATCGCGTAACAGCCCATGGCCTCCGACAGCTTGACGAAGTCGGGGACGCGGGTGCCGGCGCTCGGCGACTTGCCGTCCGCCTCCGGGCCGCTGTGCAGCACGGTGTTGGAGTAGCGCTGGTTGTAGAAGAGGGTCTGCCACTGGCGGACCATCCCGAGGGCGCCGTTGTTGATGATGGCGACCTTGATCGGGATGTTGTTCAGGGCGCAGGTGGTGAGTTCCTGATTGGTCATCTGGAAGCAGCCGTCGCCGTCGATCGCCCAGACGGTCTGGTCCGGGGCTCCGGCCTTGGCGCCCATCGCGGCCGGGACCGCGTAGCCCATGGTTCCGGCGCCGCCGGAGTTGAGCCAGGTCGCGGGCTTGTCGTAGTCGATGAAGTGCGCGGCCCACATCTGGTGCTGGCCGACGCCCGCCGCGAAGATCGTGCCCTGCGGGGCCAGTTGGCCGATGCGCTGGATGACCTGCTGCGGGGAGAGCGAGCCGTCCTCGGGCTGGTCGTAGCCGAGCGGATAGGTCTCGCGCCAGCGGCTGAGGTCCTTCCACCAGGCCTCGTAGTCGCCCCGGTGACCCTCGCTGTGCTCCTTCTGCACGGCCTGGATCAGATCGGCGATGACCTCACGCGCGTCCCCCACGATCGGCACGTCCGCGGCCCGGTTCTTGCCGATCTCGGCCGGGTCGATGTCCGCGTGGACGATCTTGGCGTACGGGGCGAAGCTGTCCAGCTTGCCGGTGACGCGGTCGTCGAAGCGGGCGCCGAGGGCGACGATCAGGTCAGCCTTCTGCAGACCGGTGACGGCGGCCACCGAGCCGTGCATGCCGGGCATGCCCAGGTGCTGCGGGTGGGTGTCCGGGAACGCGCCGAGCGCCATCAGGGTGGTGGTGACGGGCGCGCCGGTCAGCTCGGCGAGGACCTTCAGCTCGGCGGTGGCCTGTGCCTTGAGGACGCCGCCGCCGACGTAGAGGATCGGCCGCTTGGCGGCGGTGATCAGCTTGGCGGCCTCGCGGATCTGCTTGGCGTGCGGCTTGGTCACCGGGCGGTAGCCGGGCAGGTCCATGGTGGGCGGCCAGGAGAAGGTCGTCTGCGCCTGGAGCGCGTCCTTGGCGATGTCGACCAGGACCGGGCCGGGGCGGCCGGTGGAGGCGATGTGAAACGCCTGCGCGATCACCCGCGGGATGTCCTCGGCCTTGGTGACCAGGAAGTTGTGCTTGGTGATCGGCATGGTGATGCCGACGATGTCCGCCTCCTGGAAGGCGTCGGTGCCGATCGCCTTGGAGGCGACCTGCCCGGTGATCGCGACCATCGGCACCGAGTCCATGTGCGCGTCGGCGATCGGGGTGACCAGGTTGGTGGCGCCGGGTCCCGAGGTCGCCATGCAGACACCGACCTTGCCGGTGGCCTGCGCGTAGCCGGTGGCGGCGTGGCCCGCGCCCTGCTCGTGCCGGACCAGGACGTGGCGGACCTTGGTGGAGTCCATCAGCGGGTCGTACGCCGGGAGGATCGCACCGCCGGGAATGCCGAATACGGTGTCGGCGCCGACCTCCTCGAGAGAGCGAATGAGGGACTGCGCACCCGTGACGTGCTCGGGCGCGGACTGCTGTCCTCCGGAACGGGGCCGCGGCTGCGGATGATGGGCCCCGGTGGCCTGCTCGGTCATCGGCATTCTCTTCTCGATGCTGAGGGTTTTTGCGAAGTTTGGGCGGTGTACGGCTGCTGCTCGGCAGGTGCCTGTGCAACAAAAAACCCCTCGTGCCGTAAGGCAAGCGAGGGGAGCGCGCCGGGAGTGGGTCGCTGAGCGATCAAGGGCTCAGCGTCAGCCGACGCGCTTTCCAAGTACGAGAATTCGGGTGCGCATGGCACTGACCCTCCCCCCGGCACGCATCGCGTGTCAAGGTGGTGGGACGGGCGTCTCATTATGTGAGCGAAGGGCACTGCTGCCTCCGAGAACAGCGGACACACTTCCGGTGTACACCGGTGCCGCACCCCCGGCGAACGCGGGCTCCACCGGTCCGTGCGGGACCGGAAAATGGCCGGATCCGAGCGCTCTGCGCAGCCGGTACTCGTCCAGCGGGCCGGAGAAGGCCATGCCCTGTCCGTGGGTGCAGCCCATCGCGCGCAGCGCCACCACCTGCTCGGGCAGGTCCACCCCGTCGGCCACGGACTGCAGCCCCAGATCGGTGGCGATCCGCAGCAGGCCGCTGGTGATCTTGTGCAGCCGCGCGGACTCGACGACGCCCTCGACCAGACCGCGGTCGATCTTGAGGATGTCGACGGGGAGTCTGCGCAGCGCGGTGAGCGCCGCACTGCCACTGCCGAAGCCGTCCAGCGCGATCCGCACGCCGAGCCTGCGCAGCGCGCTCAGCCTGCGCTCCAGCTCGTCCAGCGAGACGCGGACGTCGGTGTCGGACAGCTCGATCACCAGCGAGCCCGACGGCAGCCCGTGCCGGGTGAGCAGGGCCTCGATCGAGTCGAGCGGCATCGAGCGGTCCAGCAGCCGGCGCGCGTTCATCCGGACGCAGACCGGTACCGCGAGCCCCGTCGCGGTGCGCTCGGCGGCCTGCTCCACAGCCTCCTGCAGCATCCAGCGGCCCAGCTCGGCGGTCTTGTCGCTGTCCTCGGCCACCCGCAGGAACTCGGCGGGCGTGAACAGCACCCCTTGCGAGGACCGCCAGCGCGCCTGGGCGGCGACCGATGTGATCCGGCCGTCCTCCAGCGACACCACCGGCTGGTGCAGCAGCGCGAACTCGCCGTCGTGCAGCGCGGCCCGCAGTCGCGTGGCCAGCTCGGCCTTGCGTACGACGTCCTGCTGCATCTGTGGCTTGTACAGCTCGACCCGGCCCTTGCCGCCCGCCTTGGCGCGGTACATCGCGAGGTCGGCGTTGCGCAGCAGCTCCCCCGCGCCGAGGCCCGGCTCGGCGAAGGCGACCCCGATGGAGGCGTTGACCCGGACATCGTTGCCGTCGATGACGTACGGCTGCGACAGCGTGACCCTGAGGCGGTCGGCGAGCTCCAGGATGTTCCGTTCGCGAGCGGTACGGTCGCGGGTGCCGTCCCCGACGATGAGCGCGGCGAACTCGTCGCCGCCGAGCCGGGAGGCGGTGTCCCCGTGCCGGACCGCCTCCTGGAGTCTGCGGGCGGCCTGGACGAGCAGTTCGTCCCCGGCCTGGTGCCCGATGGTGTCGTTGACGGCCTTGAAGCCGTCGAGGTCGATGAAGAGGACGGCGGTGCCGCGCAGGGCGGCGCCGCGGTCGGAGGCACGGCGGCCGGAGAGCGCCTGCTGGACCCGCTTGGTGAACAGGGCGCGGTTGGGCAGGTCGGTGAGCGGGTCGTGCTCGGCGTTGTGCTGGAGCTGCGCCTGCAGGCGCACGCGCTCGGTCACGTCCCGGCTGTTGAAGATGAGGCCGCCGTGGTGGCGGTTGACGGTGGACTCGACATTGAGCCAGCCGCCGTCGCCGGACCGGAAGCGGCACTCGATGCGCGTAGTGGCTTCCTCCAGTGGGCTGGCGGCGAGGAAGCGGCGCACCTCGTGCACCACGCAGCCCAGGTCCTCCGGGTGGATCAGGTTGGCCAGTTCGGTCCCCACCAGCTCCTCAGCGGGGCGGCCGTAGACGCCGGCCGCGGCCGGGGAGACGTAGCGGAGGATGCCGTTCGGCGCGGCGATCATGATGACGTCGCTGGAGCCCTGCACCAGGGAGCGGAAGTGGTTCTCCTTCTGCGCCAGTTCCTGGGTGAGGGTGATGTTGTCGAGCAGCATGATGCCTTGGCGCATCACGAGGGCGAGCACCACGGTGCCGCCGGTGATGAGCACGACCCGGTCGACGCTGCGGCCGTTGAGGACGTTGTAGAGGATCCCCAACGTGCAGACGGCGGCGGCGAGATAGGGCGTGAGAGCGGCCAGCGAACCGGCGATCGGCCGGGCCGCCGGGTACCGGCTGTGATCACCTCCCGGCTCGGGCAGGTGGTGGTGGCCGCCACCACGCTGTCCCGGCAGGTGCTCGTGCACCACGCGCGTGTACCCCTCGCTCTCCTGCCGCTCGGCGTCGCCGTGCCGGGGGGCGGCCCAGGGCGCGTAGGCCAGCAGCAGCGAGCCCGCGAACCAGCCCGCGTCGAGGAGTTGGCCGGAACGGTAGTCGTTGTGCATCAGCGGCGAGGTGAACAGCGCGTCGCACATCACGGTCAGGGCGAGGGCCCCGATCGCGGTGTTCACGGCCGTGCGGTTCACCGACGAACGCCGGAAGTGCAGCGCGAGCACCATGCTGACCAGGGCGATGTCCAGCAGCGGGTAGGCGAGCGAGAGCGCGGTGTGCGCCACGCTCGTCGCCTCGGACGCCGCCGCGGTCTGCGCCAGGGCGAGGCTCCACGACAGCGTGAGCAGGGAGCCGCCGATCAGCCAGGCGTCGAGGCCGAGACAGACCCAACCCGCCTTGGTCACCGGGCGCTTGGCGAGCACCAGCAGCCCGACGATGGCGGGCGGGGCGAAGCAGAGGAAGAACCCGTCCGCGTAGGAGGGGCTGGGCACGGGCCGCTCCAGGACGACCTCGTACCACCCCCAGACCAGGTTGCCCAGGGCGGCCATCAGCGAGGAGAGGGCGAACAGCAGCCAGGCCGGCCGGAAGCGGATCCGGCGGTTGCGGGCGTAGACGAAGCAGGACACGGCCGCGGCTCCCGCCGCGGCGCTCAGTCCGAAGTCGCCCATGATCAGGGCGAGTTGGCTCGAGCCCCAGCCGCACGCGGAACCGACGGCGTATCCCGCGCACACCAGGGCCAGGGCGAGTTGGGGCACCAGACCGGTCCCGCCGCCGGTGGACGGCGGCCGGGGCAGCACCCCCGAGGCGGGCTGGGCCCGCAGCGCTCCACGCAGCGTGGTGGTGGGGGGCGGCGAGATCACCGGTCCCTCCCGGTCCGCGCCGCTCCCGGGTCCCGAGTGTCCCGGTGCGCTGGGTGTGCGTGCCTCCTGCGGCCGCTGTGCCTGCGGTGGTGGCTGTGGTGTCCGCCGTGGTGGCCGCGTCTGCGCGCCGTCGTGCGCCAGGGTCGCCGCCGGCGGCCCCGCCGCGTCGGATCGTTGGTCCATAGGCCGTGCATCGCCCGTCGCCCCCCTCACAGTCTGAAATGTCCATCCCCGGCGCCGAACGGTGCGCGGCGCAGCCCCTGTCGGGACGATACACCAGTCTCGTCACTCAGGGACATAGGTTCTCTACGCTCCGTGACGATCAACGAGGGTGCGGGCACTGCCCGCTTCCGGAAGGTTGCGGAGGGTGCCCGAACCGGATTACGTGGCCGTCGTATCGGTCGCGGGGCCGCTGGGGACACCCGTCGTAAGGATCACGTTGCGCAGGGGCTCCCGGTTCACGAATCGGTTCAACTGGTCCGCCAGCAGGCGCTTGGCGCGCGGCAGGAAGGCGGATGTCGGGCCCCCCACGTGCGGGCTGATGAGCACGCCGGGCGCCTGCCACAAGGGGTGGCCGGGGGGCAGCGGTTCGGGGTCGGTGACGTCCAGGGCCGCGGTGATGCGCCCGTTCTCCAGTTCCGCGAGCAGGGCCTTGGTGTCGACGACGCCGCCGCGGGCGACGTTCACCAGCAGCGCCCCGTCCTTCATCCGGGCCAGGAAGGCGGCGTCGACCAGGTGCCGGGTGGTCGAGGTGAGCGGTGTGGACAGCACGACGACGTCCGCCTCCGGGAGCAGGGAGGGCAGTTCGGTGAGTGGGTGCACTGGACCGCGCGCCGTGGTGCGCTCGGAGCGCGCGACGCGCGCCACCCGCGCCAGCTCGAACGGCGCGAGCCGGTCCTCGATGGCGGCGCCGATCGAGCCGTATCCCACGATGAGAACGGTCTTGTCGGCGAGGGCGGGCCGGAACCCGCCGCGCCACTCCCCCTTGTCCTGGGCGCGCACGAAGTCCGGGATGCCGCGCAGCGAGGCCAGGATCAGGGCGAGGGTGAGCTCGGCGGTGCTCGCCTCGTGCACCCCGCGCGCGTTGCAGAGCTGGACGCCGGGACCCAGGTGCCGCAGGCCGGGCTCGACGTGGTCGGTGCCGGCGGAGAGTGTCTGGACGACCCGGACGGAGCTCATCCGGGGCAGCGGACGCTGTCCGAGGCCCGGCGGCTTCATGTAGGGGACGACGTAGAAGGCGCACGCGGCGGGGTCCGCGGGGAAGTCCTCGGCACCGTCCCAGAAACGATACTGCGGGCCCTCGGGGAGCCCTTCGATCTCTTCCGGCGGGATGGGAAGCCACACGTCAGGAGTCATGTCAGGAGGCTATGTCAGGGAGCCCGGACGGCAGAGGTTAGGTTGGGGTGCCGGAAGAGGGAGGGTCACGAGCAGGTGGAGCGCAGGACGATCGGCGCGGCGGCGCTCGCGGTGGGGGCTGTCGGACTCGGGTGCATGCCGATGAGCTGGGCGTACAGCGGATCACGGCAGCGCGGTGACGAGTCGCTGAGGGCCGTGCACCGGGCGCTCGATCTGGGCTCGACGCTGCTGGACACGGCCGACATGTACGGCCCGTTCACCAACGAGCTGCTGTTGGGGCGGGTGTTGAAGGAGCGTCGGCAGGACGCCTTCGTGTCGACCAAGGTCGGACTGCTGGTCGGCGAGCAGCACATCGTGGCCAACGGCCGCCCCGGGTACGTGAAGCGCGCCTGCGACGCCTCGCTGCGGCGGCTGCAGACGGATGTGATCGACCTCTACCAACTGCACCGCGCGGACCCGGAGGTCCCGGTCGAGGAGACCTGGGGCGCGATGGCGGAGCTCGTACAGGCGGGCAAGGTAAGGGCGTTGGGCCTGTGCGCGGTGGGCGCGCGCGGCGGCCGCCGGTCCGGTACCCGGCTGCACGACGCCACCCTGCGCCAGTTGCGGCGGATGCAGCAGGTGTTCCCGGTGAGCGCGGTCGAGGCGGAACTGTCGGTGTGGTCGCCGGAGGCGCTGGAGTCGCTGCTGCCGTGGTGCGAGGCGCGCGGCATCGGCTTCCTGGCCGCGATGCCGCTCGGCAACGGCTTCCTGACCGGCACGCTGACCCCCGGCGAGGGCTTCGAACCGGACGACGTGCGCGCCCGGCACCCTCGCTTCACGGCGGAGATGATGGCGGCCAACCAGCCGATCGTGGCGGGCCTGCGCCGGATCGCCCACCGCCACGGCGAGGACGTCACCCCGGCCCAGGTGGCGCTGGCGTGGGTCCTGGCACAGGGCCGGCACGTGGTCCCGGTCCCGGGCGCGAAACAGGAACGCTGGGTGACGGAGAACGCGCACGCGGCTTCCCTGCGGCTCACGGCGGAGGATCTGGCGGAGGTGGGACGGCTGCCTGGGGCGCGGGGGTCGTGGGACTGACCGGGCGGCGTTCGATCCGATCAGCCGCTGGATCTGCTCGATCTGCAAGATCCGCAAGATCCGCTCGATGTGCTTGATCCGCTCGATGTGCTTGATCCGCTCGATGTGCTTGATCCGCTTGATCCGCGCCCGCAGCGGCGGCTCCGCGGCGGGCGCGGTACCGGCCCCATGATTCGGGGTTTCGTGATCGGGAACCTGTGAGGCGCGAGCGGTGTATGACAGGTAGAACCCGCGTCGGGACCGCCGCGTCGAAGGGACCAAGATCGTGCAACGTCGAGCTGTGACGGCCGTACTGGCCGCGGCCGCACTCCTGCTGACGGCGGGGTGCTCCTCCGACGAGGACGGGGGATCGTCGGGCGGCGGTGACGGCACGGCGTCGAGGGATACGACCTCGGCGGCGCCGTCCTCGTCGGGGGCGACCGAGGAGACCCCGCCGGCCAAGGGCTCGGCCGAGGTGGTGCGCACCGTCGCCGAGGGCCTCGCGACACCCTGGGGCCTGGCCCCGCTGCCCGACGGCGACCTGCTCGTCTCCTCGCGCGACGAGGCCACGATCACCCGGGTCGACCCCGAGACCGGCAAGAAGACCGAGGTGGGCGAGGTGCCCGGGGTCTCCCCCGAGGGTGAGGGCGGCCTGATGGGCCTCGCGCTCTCCCCGGACTACGCCTCGGACCACATGGTCTACGCCTACTTCACCTCGGCCTCGGACAACCGCATCGTCCGCATGCTCCTCGACGAGGACAAGCCGGCCGGCGAGCAACTCGGCGCGCCCGACACGATATTCAGGGGCATCCCCAAGGGTTTCATCCACAACGGCGGCCGGATCGCCTTCGGCCCCGACAAGATGCTGTACGCGGGCACGGGCGAGAGCGGCGACACGGGCCTGTCCCAGGACAAGGATTCCCTGGGCGGCAAGATCCTGCGCATGACCCCGGAGGGCGAACCCGCCCCGGGCAACCCCTTCGGCGACTCCCCTGTGTACTCCTACGGCCATCGAAACGTCCAAGGCCTGGCCTGGGACACCAAACAGCGGCTGTTCGCGGCGGAGTTCGGGCAGGACACCTGGGACGAGCTGAACGCGATCAAGCCGGGCGACAACTACGGCTGGCCGGAGGCCGAGGGCAAGTCCGACGACCCGGCCTACCACAACCCCATAGCGCAGTGGAGGACCGACGAGGCCTCCCCCAGCGGCATCGCCTACGCCGAGGGCTCGATCTGGATGGCAGGCCTGAGGGGCGAGCGCCTGTGGCGCGTCCCCCTGAAGGGCACGGAGGCCTCGGCGGACCCCCAGCCCTTCCTGGAGGGCGAGTACGGCCGCCTGCGCACGGTGGTCGCGGCGGGCGGCGACAAACTGTGGCTGACGACGAGCAACACCGACGGCCGAGGCGACCCGAAGGACGGCGACGACCGGATCCTGGAAGTGCGGGTGAAGTAGGGCCTACTCGTCCTCTATCAGCGACCGGTCGAGGATCGCCACGGACAGGAGGCCGCGCTCCAGGAGCTTGCGTCGGTCCTCGGGGAGCGCGTCTCGCTGTGCTGCGACGCGCTCGGTGTACTCGAGCTGGTACACCACGGCTCCTCCCTGGTGGCCTGCCCTACTATCCCGCCCCCAGCCGCTCCCCGTCCCCCATCGCGAACAACCCCAGCCGATGCGCCACCGCCGCCGCCTCGCCGCGGCCCGAGACACCGAGCTTGCCGAGGATGTTGGACACGTGGACGCTCGCCGTCTTCGGGGAGATGAAGAGTTCCTCGGCTATCTGGCGGTTGGTGCGGCCCGCCGAGACCAGACGGAGGACGTCCCGTTCCCGGGTGGTGAGGCCGAGGGGGTCGGCGTCGGGGCGGGGCGCGTCGGGGGTCAGGGGGAGGCGGGCGCGTTGGGCGAGGGAGGCGGTCTCGTCGGCCAGGGGTCGGGCGCCCAGGTGGACGGCGACCGCGTGGGACAGGCGGAGCAGCTCCGCGGCGGCGGCCCGGTCGTCCTCGCCGCCGGCCGTCAGCAGGGCCTCGGCGAGACGGTGGCGGACCCGGGCGAGGTCGTAGGGGCGCTGGAGCTGTTCGAAGGCGGTGACCACCGTCGACCAGAGATCGGGGGGCGCGTGGCCCTCGGCGCGCCGGAGTTCCGCGCGGACCCACTGGTCGTGGGCGTACCAGATGGGGGCGTCGGTGGTGAGGGTCTTCACGGCTCCGAAGAGGCGTTCCAGGGTCTCGCCGCGTCCCTGCGCGGCGGCGGGCAGGTCCCGGGCGTCGGCCTCGGCGGTGGCGGCGGCCAGCAGCAGGGGCCAGGCGTAGCGCTGGGTGCCGGGCTGGAAGTCGGTCTCCAGGGTGCGCGCGAGTTCGGCGCGGGCGTCGGGGAGACGGCCCTCCGCGGCGGCGAGGGCGATGGCGAGCCGGGACAGGGGCAGGTCGTTCTGGGGCATGGGGTCGTGGGTGCCGTAGGCGGCGCGGCCGTAGGCCAGATGCCGGGCCGCCTCCTCGACCTGCCCGCGGGCCAGGGCGAGGGTGCCCAGGCAGTGGGCGGCGCAGCCGCGCGGCTTGGCGACCTGTCCCGTGCGCTGGGCGGTGACCGCCGCCTGAACGGCCTCCTCCCAGGAGCCCAGGGAGATCAGCGCCTCGCCGAGGTTGGCCCAGAGCCAGGCCTCGGAGTCCCGCAGCCCTCGCTCCTGGGCGAGCCGCAGGCCCTCGCGCACGACGCCGACCGCGTCCTCGGAACGGCCGATGCCCTCCAGGGCGGACGCCAGGTTGATGTGGCTGCGGCCCAGCACGGACGGCGCTCCCGCACGCACCGCCTGCTCCCGGACCTCGGACATCACCGCCAGCCCGGTGTCGATGTCCCCGGCGTCGACGAGCAGCCCGCCGAGGGTGAGGCGGGCGTTCAGCTCGATGTCGGTGGCGCCCACCATGCGCGCGTACTCGACGGCGCGCTCGGCCGCGGTCATCGCCTCCGGCCCCGGCGAGTGGACCATGGCCCAGCCGGCCACCGTGGCCAGCACCTCGGCGTGCACCTCGGACGGGGGCAGCCCGCGGACCAGTTCCTGCGCCGTGGCGATCTCCTGCCAGCCGTCGCCGCGGGCCTGCGCCTGGACCAGCCGTGAGCGCTGGATCCAGAACCAGGCGGCGCGCAGGGGATCCGCCTCGCCGTCCAGCAGGTGCAGCGCCCGCTTGGTGATCTTCAGCGCGCGTTCCCGCTCCCCGCACAGCCGTCCCGCGACGGCCGCCTCGGCCATCAGGTCGAGGTAGCGCAGGGGTGTGGTGGCGGGGTCGCAGCCGCAGGGCGGATAGGCCTCGGCGTAGTCGAGGGGGCGCAGGGTCGCCCGGACCTCCTCAGGGGCGGTGTCCCACAGCTCCATCGCGCGTTCCAGGAGGCTGAGTTGCTCGGCGTGGGCGTGCCGGCGGCGGGCCGTGACGGAGGCGTCGAGGACGGTGGGCAGGGCCTTGGCGGGGTCGTGGGCGTGGTACCAGTAGCTGGCCAGCCGCATCACGCGTTCGTCGGCGGGCACGAGGCTCGGATCGGTCTCCAGGGCCTCGGCGTAGGCGCGGTTGAGGCGGGAGCGCTCGCCGGGCAGCAGGTCGTCGCCGACGGCCTCGCGGACCAGCGAGTGGCGGAAGCGGTAGCCGTCGCCGGCGGGCGCGGGGGTGAGGATGCTGGCGTTGACGGCGGCCCGCAGCGCCTCGATGAGGTCGTCCTCGGCGAGCCGGGCGACGGCGGCGAGCAGCCGGTACTCGACGGTGGAGCCGCCCTCGGCGACGATCCGGGCGACCCGCTGTGCGCTCTCGGGCAGCGCCTCGACCCGCACCAGGAGCAGATCGCGCAGGGAGTCGGTGAGCCCGGTGCAGCAGCCCTCGTGGGCGGCGACGGCGAGTTCCTCGACGAAGAAGGCGTTGCCGTCGGAGCGTTCGAAGATCTCGTCGACCGTGCCGGGGTCGGGTTCGCCGGCCAGGATCCCGGCGATCTGACGGCCGACCTCGGCGCGGCTGAAACGGGCGAGCTCGATCCGGCGGACCGTGCGGAGCCGGTCGAGTTCGGCGAGCAGGGGGCGCAGCGGGTGGCGTCGGTGGATGTCGTCGGAGCGGTAGGTGGCGAGGACGACCAGGCGGCCGGTGCGCAGGGTGCGCAGCAGATAGGCGAGCAGGTGGCGGGTGGAGGCGTCGGCCCAGTGCAGATCCTCCAGGACGAGGACCACGGTGCGGTCGGCGGCGACCCGCTCCAGCAGTCGCGCGGTGAGTTCGAAGAGGCGGGCCATGCCGTTCTCGTCGTACCGCTGGGAGCCGGTCTCGCCGAGTTCGGGCAGCAGCCGGGCCAGTTCCTCCTCCTGGCCCGCGGCGGCCTCGGCCACTTCGCCGGGCAGTTCGTGGCGCAGGGCGCGCAGGGCGGTGGAGAAGGGGGCGAAGGGCAGTCCGTCGGCGCCGATCTCCACACAGCCGCCGAGCGCGACGACGGCACCGTCGCGGGCGGCGGCGCTCGCGAACTCCTCGACCAGGCGGGTCTTGCCGACCCCGGCCTCACCGCCGACGAGCAACGCCTGCGGCTCTCCCCCAGTGCCGAAAGCCTGGGAGGTGCCCCCGGCGGCAGCGCGGGCGAGCGCGTCGTTCAGGGTCTGCAACTCGTCGGCGCGACCGACGAACACCGGGCTGACGGACTGGGTCTCCACGGGCCAGAGCATCGCACGCGGCTCCGGCGGCGGGGCACCGGTTTTCACCGGTGGCCCCGCACCCAGTCCCCCGGCGGTCATGCGGCGCGGGTGGTCCGCAGCCGGCCGAGGCGGGAGCTATGCACCTCGCCCTCGGCGGCCCGTCGGGCGGCTTCCCGGCGGGCGGCGCGGCGCGTGCGGACGACCTCGCGGGCCAGACGCTCGTTCTGGGCCTCGCGGATCAGTTCGGCGGAACGGAGGTGGTGGAGCTCGTACTCGAACATGGTGTCCCCTGCTGAGAGTTGGTTTCGAAGGCTTCGCTTTCTGCGATGCCTCAACTCTCGTCTCCCAGGGGGCTGCGCCACATCGGGAGAGTTCCGCATCTTCGGCGGTGGGCGGGGCCTTAGACGCGCGTGAGGGGCCTCAGAGCCTCCGTAAGGTACTCACGGATGCCCTAAGACCCCTCAGGACCTGCGGTGACTCAGCTGGTGGAGGGCAGGCCGAGCAGCACGTCGGTGTACTTGAGTACGGCCATCAGCAGGCCGATCACGCCGAGTGCGACGCCCGCCCAGGCGACCGACTTGATCCACACGGGCTGCGGCTTGCCGGGGGCGCCGAAGGCGGGCCGGGCCAGCGTGAACACGCCCACGATCAGGCCCAGGAGCGCGAACAGTCCCGCCCACAGGGCGGTGGTCTGCCAGGCGTCGCCGTAGACCTCCTTGACCTGCTGGGCCACGGTCGCGCTGGAGGAGGTCTCCAGCTGGCCGATGAGGGTCTCGCGCGCGGAGGCGACCGTGCCGATCCAGCCGCCGGTCAGCGACACCAGGCCGAGGGCCGCGGAGACGACCGCGGCGGCGCCCTGCCCGACGAAGGAGGAGCCCTCCCGGGTGTCCTGGAGCCGCTCGTCGTCATCGAGGAGGTCGTCGCCGTTCTCGAGGATCTCGGCGTCGGTCTTGGTCACGTCCGCGGGCTCGGTGGCCTCGACGGCCTCCTGCTCCTCGGCGGTCTTCGTCTCGTCCACTGTCTTCGTTCCCATGTGTCGCACCGTACGGAGGCTGTCTGAGAGGTTTCTTAAGGAGCGCTGTGAGCGGTACGCGCGCGTGCCTCGTGCCACTCGGGGGCGAGGATCGCCCAGATCTCGGTGTCGTGGCGGACACCGCGGTGGGGGTAGTTCTCCCGCAGCACGCCCTCCCGGGCCATGCCGAGCCGCCGGGCCACGTTGACGCTGGGCACATTGGCCGCCGCCGCGTGCCACTCCACGCGGTGCATGCCACGCTCGTCGAAGGCGTGGTCCAGCAGCACCCGCATCGCGCGCGTGACGAGCCCTCGTCCGGTGCCCGCGGGCTCCAGCCAGCACCCGACCTCGCAGTTGCGGGCCTCGGCGTCGAAGTTCAGGAAGAGAACCCCGCCGACGAGCTTGCCGTCCTGCCACAGCCCGTGCAGGGACCCGGTGTCGGCGGCGCGCATGTCGGCGTACCGCTGGAGGACCTCACGGGCGCCGGCGACGTCCTGGGCCTTGGAGGCGAAGGGCACGTACTGGTTGATGAACTCCCGGCCCCGTTCCAGGTGCGCGAGGAACTCCTCGGCGTGCCAGGGCTCCAGCGGACGCAGTTCCGCACCGTCGTCACCCAGCGATATCGCGTACATCGTCCCGCTGCTCCTTCTCGAGCTCCACCACGACGTCGGCCAGCCTCTCATGGGCGGCGCGGGCCTCGGGCGGCTCGATGCTGATCCGCGGCAGCCGGGCGTCCAGCCAGCGGGGCAGCCACCAGTTGGCGCCGCCGAGCAGATGCATGAGGGCGGGGACGAGCAGGGTGCGCAGGACGAAGGCGTCCAGGGCGACGGCGGCGGCGAGCGCGATGCCGAACATGGCGATCACCCGGTCGCCGCTGAGCACGAAGGCGAGGAAAACCGAGATCATGATGACCGCGGCGGAGTTGATCACCCGGCTGGTCTCGGCCAGGCCGATCCGCACCGCCCGCCGGTTGTCGCCGGTCTCCAGCCACTCCTCGTACATCCGGCTGACCAGGAACACCTGGTAGTCCATGGAGAGCCCGAACAGCACGGACACCATGATCACGGGGAGGAAGGGCTCGATGGGCCCGGCGCGGCCGAGACCGAGCAGTTCGCTGCCCCAGCCCCACTGGAAGATCGCGACGACGACGCCGAAGGAGGCGGCGACGGCGGCGATGTTCATCGCGGCGGCCTTCAGCGGGATGCCGATGGACCGGAAGGCGAGCAGGAGCAAAAGACAGCCGAGGCCGACGACGACGCCCACGAACAGCGGCAGCTTGCCGACGATGACGTCGGCGAAGTCGTCGTAGCCCGCCGTCACCCCGCCGACCTGCACATCGAGCGAGGTGCCGGTCTCCGCTCGGGGCAGCACCTCCGAGCGGAGCCGCTCGACGAGGTCGCTCGTCCGCTGGGACTGCGGCGAGGACGCGGGGACGAGCGTGAGGTAGGCGGTGTCTCCGGCCGAGTTGAAGGTGACCGGCGTCACCGAGGCGACGCCCTCGGTGGACTTCAGCGCCGTGTCGAGGTTGTCCAGGGCGAGCTTGTCGTCGCCGCCGTCGACCTGCGTCACCAGGGTCAGTGGGCCGTTGACGCCGGGGCCGAAGCCGTCGGCGAGGAGGTCGTAGGCCTGGCGGGTGGTGGCGGTCTGCGGGTTGTTGCCCTGGTCGGAGGTGCCCAGGCGCAGGGAGAGCGTGGGCAGGGCGAGGAGCGCGATGACGACGAGGGCGAGGGCGCCGAGCAGCTTGGGGTGGCGCTCGACGAAGGCCGACCAGCGGGCGGCGAACCCGGTGGGCAGCTCCGGTTCGGGCCCGTGCTCGACCAGCCGGCGCCGCTCGCGGCGGCTCAGGGCGCGCATCCCGATGAAGGAGAGCAGGGCGGGCAGCAGGGTCACGGAGGCCGCGACGGTCAGCACCACGGTGAGCGAGGCGGCGATCGCGACGCCGTTGAGGAAGTTGAGCCGCAGGATCAGCATCCCCAGCAGGGCGATGCAAACGGTGGCACCCGCGAACACGACGGCGCGTCCGGTGGTCGCGACGGCGTTGGTGATGGACTCGGTGACGGGCAGTCCGCGCTTCAGACCGCGCCGGTGCCGGGTCACGATGAACAGCGCGTAGTCGATGCCGACGCCCAGACCGACCAGCATGCCGAGCATGGGCGCGAAGTCGGCGACGGTCATGACGTGCCCGAGCAGCACGGTCCCGGCGTAGGCGGTGCCGACGCTGACCAGGGCGGTGGCGATGGGCAGCAGGGAGGCGGCGAGCGAGCCGAAGGCGAGGAAGAGCACGACGGCGGCGACGGCCACCCCGACCACTTCCGCGAGATGCCCGCCGGAGGACTCGGTGAGCCCGACGGCGGTGCCCCCGAGCTCCACCTGGAGCCCGTCGGCCTCGGCCGCCAGGGCGGTGTCGACGACGGCCTGTGCCTCGGCGCGGTCGATGTTCTCGGCACTGTCGTCGAAGGTGACGGTGGCGTAGGCCGTACGTCCGTCCGCGCTGACCTGGGACGCGCCGTGACCGTCGTAGGGGCCGGTCACCGAGGCCACGCCGGGCAGCTCGGCGATCTCCTCCAGGGTGCGGGTCATCGTCTGCTGGACGTCGGCGGCGCGGACCGTGCCGGAGTCGGTGTGCCAGACGACGGTGTCGCTGTCGCCGCCGAGGCCCGGGAAGCCGTCCTTCAGGAGCTGGGTGGCGCGGCCCGACTCGGTGCCGGCGACGTCGTAGTCGTTGGAGTACGCGGTGCCCGCGATCACGGCGCCCGCGCTCACCCCGCCGAGAGCGAGGAGCCACAGCAGTACGGCGACGAGGCGGCGCTGGACACACCAGCGTGCGAGGGCTGCCACGAACGTGCTCCCAGGAGTTCCGATTTATGGATCTTTGACCGGGAGTTGTCGTTCATGAGGTGAACAGCCCGCAAAGAACGCATGAGCAATGCGAGGACCACTCTTGCAGGCGAAAGTGATCCTTTGATGCGTTCGTGGGCTTATTCACAGGAGTGGGAGGCAGATCACAGGACAGTAACGACCGCTCTGTCACGTCAGTCGAACTGGTCCCCGAACGCCATCACCGTCACCCCGGCGATCAGCAGCCACAGCGCGCGCCGGGTCCGCCCGCGGGAGCCGAGGAGGGCCGCGAGGCCGCAGACACCGGCGCCGAGGGCGTAGGCGGCCGGGACGAGGGCCGGGGCGGGCCCGGTGGCGCGGAGTGTGGAGGCGGCGAGGCCGGCCAGGGTCAGCAGCGCGCCGACCGCGACGGCGGTCCAGCGGGCTCGCCGTGCGTCGTGCACCTCGTCCGCCTCGGCTATGTCCGCGGGGTTCTCGGAATCGGGGCGTCCACTCATGACGGGCGAGCGTAGCGCCCTTTGCTGAGCGCCGGATCACTGGTCGAGCGTACGACCACTTGTCGAGCATCCGACCGCGCGTTGAGCGTGGGGGCGCGCCGCTCCGTATCCCTTTGCGCTTCCCCGGACTCAAGGAGCCCGTTCCCGATGCCAGAGGACGACCTCACCGAGCGCCTGACCCACGCCCGTTACCCGCGCAGCAACGCCTACGACGCCCGCTGGGTGGTCCAGAACCAGAGGGGCCCGAACGCCCTGTGGCTGCTGGAGTGGCTCGCGCCCGCTCTCGGCCTGGACGGCCTGCGCCCGTGCGCCCGCGTGCTCGACCTGGGCTGCGGCCGGGCCACGACCTCGGTCTTCCTGGCCAGGGAGTACGACGCCCAGGTCACCGCCGCCGATCCGTGGATCGCGCCCGACGACAACGCCCGCCGCGTCGCCGAGGCCGGCTTCGCCGACCGGGTGCTGCCCGTACGCGCCGGGCCGCACGACCTGCCGTTCGCCGAGGCCTGCTTCGACGCGATCGTGAGCATCGACGCGTTCCACCACTTCGGCACCGACGACCTCTATCTGCCCACCCTCACCCGGCTGTTGAAGCCGGGCGGACAGGTCGGGGTGGTCGTCCCCGCGCTGCGGGAGGAGTTCGAGGGCGCCGAGCCTCCCGAACACCTCAAGCCCTTCTGGGACCCGGCGTTCTGGGCGTTCCACTCCCCCGCCTGGTGGCGGCGGCACTGGACGCGCAGCGGGGCCGTCGAGGTGGAGACCGCCGACTGGCTCGACGACGGCTGGCGGGACTGGCTCCTGGGGTGCGAGGTGGTCGCCGAGGAGAGCGGGCAGGAGTCCCACTGCGCTATGTCCCGCGAGGTCGCCGGGATGCTGCGGGCGGACGAGGGCCGCACCCTGGGCTTCGTACGGCTCGTGGGACGCCGTGGGTAGGTACGGCGACGGCCCCGGAGGACGTGCCTCCGGGGCCGTACCGGCGAGTGGGCTCAGCCCTCGCTGACGCCCAGCTTCTCCAGGATCAGCTCCTTGACGCGCGCCGCGTCGGCCTGGCCCCGGGTCGCCTTCATGACGGCGCCCACCAGAGCACCGGCCGCGGCCACCTTGCCACCGCGGATCTTGTCCGCGATGGCCGGGTTGCCGGCGATGGCCTCCTCGACGGCCGTCGTCAGGGCGCCCTCGTCGGAGACGACCTTCAGACCGCGCTTGTCGACGACCTCGTCCGGGGTGCCCTCGCCCGCGAGGACGCCCTCGATGACCTGCCGGGCCAGCTTGTCGTTCAGGTCGCCCTTCGCCACCAGCTCGGAGACACGGGCCACCTCGACCGGCGTGATCGACAGCTCGTCCAGCGACTTGCCCGACTCGTTGGCGCTGCGGGCGAGTTCGCCCATCCACCACTTGCGGGCGGAGGCCGCGTCGGCACCGGCGTCGATCGTGGCGACGATCGGGTCCAGCGCGCCGGCGTTGAGGATCGCCTGCATCTCGGTGGCGGAGATGCCCCACTCCTCGCGCAGCCGGTTGCGGCGCACCAGCGGCAGCTCGGGGAGCGCCGCGCGGATCTCCTCGACCCACTCGCGCGAGGGCGCCACCGGGACGAGGTCGGGCTCCGGGAAGTACCGGTAGTCCTCGGCCTCCTCCTTCACGCGGCCCGAGGTCGTCGACCCGGTGTCCTCGTGGAAGTGGCGGGTCTCCTGCACGATCGTGCCGCCGGAGGACAGCACGGCCGCGTGCCGCATGATCTCGAAACGGGCCGCGCGCTCCACGGACCGCAGCGAGTTGACGTTCTTCGTCTCCGAGCGGGTGCCGAACTTCTCGGTGCCGTTCGGGCGCAGCGACAGGTTCACGTCGCAGCGCATCTGGCCCATCTCCATCCGGGCCTCGGAGACGCCGAGCGCCTTGATGAGCTCGCGCAGCTCACGGACGTACGCCCGCGCGACCTCGGGAGCCCGCTCGCCCGCGCCCTCGATCGGCTTGGTGACGATCTCGATGAGCGGGATGCCCGCGCGGTTGTAGTCCAGCAGCGAGTGCGAGGCGCCGTGGATCCGGCCCGTGGCGCCGCCGACGTGCGTCGACTTGCCGGTGTCCTCCTCCATGTGGGCGCGCTCGATCTGCACCCGGAAGGTCTCGCCGTCCTCCAGCTGCACGTCGAGGTAGCCGTTGAAGGCGATCGGCTCGTCGTACTGGGAGGTCTGGAAGTTCTTCGGCATGTCCGGATAGAAGTAGTTCTTCCGGGCGAAGCGGCACCACTCGGCGATCTCGCAGTTCAGCGCGAGACCGATCTTGATCGCCGACTCCACGCCGGTCGCGTTGACGACCGGGAGCGCGCCGGGCAGGCCGAGGCAGACCGGGCAGGTCTGGGTGTTGGCGTCCTGACCGAGGGCCGTCGAACAGCCGCAGAACATCTTGGTCTTGGTGCCGAGTTCGACATGGACCTCAAGGCCCATGACGGGGTCGTACGACGCCAGCGCGTCCTCGTACGACACCAGGTCGGTCGTGGTGGTCACGGTGAAACTTCCCTCTCAGCCCAGCAGGACGTCGTCGTCGCCCAGCCGCTTCAGCTCGCGGTAGAGGATGGCGAGGCCGGTGACGATCGCGGCGGCGGACACGGTGGCGTCGATCAGGACCAGGGTGTCCTTCTCGGCGCGGGCCTTCTTCAGCCGCTTGGCGACGCCGAACGCGCCGAAGGCGGTGGCGGCCATGGACAGGTAGGTACCGGACTTGGACTTCTTGAAGTCCTTGGCCTTGGACAGCTTGCTCACAGCGACGGAGCCTCCTCAAGAAGCGGGTGCCCCCACCTTTCCACGAAGGCGGCCTCCACCGCGGCGCCCACCTTGTACAGGCGGTCGTCCTGCAGTGCCGGGGCGATGATCTGCAGGCCGACCGGGAGGTTGTCCTCCGGGGCCAGACCGCACGGGAGCGACATGGCCGCGTTGCCCGCGAGGTTGGTCGGGATGGTGCACAGGTCCGCGAGGTACATCGCCATCGGGTCGTCGGCGCGCTCGCCGATCGCGAAGGCGGTGGTCGGGGTCGTCGGGGAGACGATCACGTCGACCTGCTCGAACGCCTTCTCGAAGTCCCGCGTGATGAGGGTGCGGACCTTCTGGGCGCTGCCGTAGTAGGCGTCGTAGTAGCCGCTGGACAGGGCGTACGTGCCGAGCATGATGCGGCGCTTCACCTCGGGGCCGAAGCCCGCCTCACGGGTGAGGGAGGTGACTTCCTCGGCGGAGTGCGTGCCGTCGTCGCCGGTGCGCCGGCCGTAGCGCAGGCCGTCGAAGCGGGCGAGGTTGGAGGAGCACTCGGAGGGCGCGATCAGGTAGTACGCCGAGAGCGCGAGGTCGAAGGACGGGCAGTCCAGCTCGACGATCTCCGCGCCCAGCTCCTTGAGCAGCTCGACGGACTCGTCGAAGCGCTGGATGACACCGGCCTGGTAGCCCTCGCCGCGGAACTGCTTGACGACACCGACGCGCATGCCCGCGACGCTGCCGTTGCGGGCGGCCTCGACGACCGGCGGGACCGGGGCGTCGATGGAGGTGGAGTCCATCGGGTCGTGCCCGGCGATGACCTCGTGCAGCAGGGCCGCGTCCAGGACCGTACGGGCGCAGGGGCCGCCCTGGTCGAGGGAGGAGGAGAAGGCGACCATGCCGTAGCGGGAGACCGCGCCGTACGTCGGCTTCACACCGACCGTGCCGGTGACGGCGGCCGGCTGACGGATGGAGCCGCCAGTGTCGGTGCCGATGGCGAGCGGGGCCTGGAAGGAGGCCAGCGCCGCGGAGGAACCGCCGCCCGAACCGCCGGGGATCCTGGTGAGGTCCCAGGGGTTGCCGGTCGGCCCGTAGGCGCTGTTCTCGGTGGAGGACCCCATGGCGAACTCGTCCATGTTGGTCTTGCCGAGGATGACCACGTCGGCGGCCTTCAGCCGCTTGGTGAGCGTCGCGTCGTACGGCGGGATCCAGCCCTCGAGGATCTTCGAACCGACCGTCGTGGGGATGCCCTCGGTGGTGAAGATGTCCTTCAGCGCGAGGGGCACACCGGCCAGCGGGCCGAGCCTCTCGCCCCGCTCCCGCTTCTCGTCGACGGCACGGGCCTGCGCGAGGGCACCCTCGCGGTCGACGTGCAGGAAGGCGTGCACCTTCTCGTCGACGGCCTCGATACGGGCGAGGTGGGCCTCGGTGACCTGGACCGCGGTCAGCTCGCCGGAGGCGATCTTCTCGGCGGTCTCGGCGGCCGTGAGCTTGATGATGTCCGTCATGGCTTCTTAGTCCTCCCCCAGGATCTGCGGCACCTTGAAACGCTGCTGCTCCTGGGCCGGGGCGCCGGAGAGCGCCTGCTCGGGGGTGAGCGACGGACGGACCTCGTCCGCGCGCATGACGTTCGTCAGCGGGAGCGGGTGCGAGGTCGGCGGTACGTCTTGGTCGGCGACCTCACTGACGCGTGCGACCGCGCCGATGATGTCGTCCAGCTGTCCCGCGAAGTGCTCGAGCTCTTCGGGCTTCAGCTCCAGACGCGCCAGCCGGGCGAGGTGGGCGACCTCCTCGCGCGTGATGCCAGGCATGCAGCGATCCTCTGGGGTGAGTGCGTGTGGTGTGGCCCCAATCCTATGGGGCGGGGACCCATGCCCGTGAAACGGTTTCCCCGGAGGCCGTGGCCGTACTAGTTCAGCCGGCCCGGATCGTCCGCCGCCGCGGCGGGCAGGGCCGCCGCCGGTCGCTGCCAGCCCCGCGAACCCCGGGCCCGCAGCCACGCCGTCGTCTCCTCGGGCGGCATCGCCGCCGCGACCAGCCAGCCCTGTACGGCGTCGCAGCCCAGATCGCGCAGCCGCTCCCAGGTCTCGTCGTCCTCGACGCCCTCGGCGACCACGAGCAGGCCGAGCGAGTGGGCGAGGTCCACCGTGCAGCGCACGATCTCCGCGTCCTCGTTGTCCACCGCGAGCCGGGCCACGAACGAGCGGTCGATCTTCAGCTCGCTCACCGGGAGCCGCCTGAGGTGCACCAGGGACGAGTAGCCGGTGCCGAAGTCGTCCAGGGACATCTTCACGCCGTGCCCGGTCAGGCCCGCGAGGGTGTCGGCGGCGCGCTGCGGGTCCTCCAGGAGGACGTGCTCGGTTATCTCCAGCTGGAGCGCGCCCGCCGGGACGCCGTGCCGGGCGAGCCGGGCGGCGACCGATCCGGCGAAGCCGGGGGTGTGGACGTCGCGCGGGGAGACGTTGACGGCGACCGGGACGTGCAGTCCCTGGGCCCGCCACTTGGCGACCTGTCCGAGGGCCGTCTCCAGGACGTACTCGGTGAGGTAGGGCATCAGCCCGGAGGACTCGGCGATGGCTATGAACTCGTCCGGCGGCACCTTCCCGCGCTCCGGGTGCACCCAGCGGACGAGGGCCTCCAGGCCCGCCACCTGACCGTCGAAGCGGACCTTGGGCTGGTAGTGCAGCTGCACCTCGTGCGCGTCGAGGGCCCTTCTGAGGTCCCCGAGCAGGCCGAGGCGGTCCGGGGTGTTGGAGTCCCGCTTGGACTCGTAGACCTCCACGCCCGTGCGGTCCCGCTTCGCCTGGTACATCGCCACGTCCGCGCGGCGCAGCAGGCCCTCGGCGTCCAGCGCGTGGTCGGGGAAGACGGCGACTCCGGCGCTGGCCTCCAGGACCAGGGTGAGACCGTCGAGGTCGAGCGGGGAGCTGAGGTCGGCGACCAGACTGCGGGCGACGCGGGTCGCGGACGTCGTGGAGTCGGCGACCGGCAGTAAGACGGCGAACTCGTCGCCGCCCAGGCGCGCGGCCTCGGCCCCGCGGGGCAGCGCCAGCCGGAGCCGGTCGGCTATCTGCAGCAGCAGCCGGTCACCGGCGAGATGGCCCAGCGTGTCATTGACCGAACGGAAGCGGTCCAGGTCGATCAGCATCAGCGCGGACCGGGCGCCGATCCGCTCGGCGTCGTCGAGCGCGGTCCAGATCCGCTCCAGCAGCCACTGCCGGTTGGGCAGCCCGGTCAGCGGGTCGCGCAGCTGCTCCTCGGCGCGGGCCCGGGCTATCCACAGGGTGGAGTCGAGGGCGATCAGCGGGATGGAGAACAGCGGCAGCAGCACCGGCTTGGCCATGGCGACGACGCAGACCAGTGGGGCGATGCCGAGCAGGGCGACCGCGACCAGGCCCTGTCTGACCAGGGCGGTGCGGGCGACGGTGGGCAGGCCCGTGGCGCGCGGGGCGTGCAGGTACCACAGCAGGGTGCGGCTGACCAGTAGGTAGGCGGCGGCGACCAGCACCACCTCGGGGGCGGTGTAGAAGGTCCAGGTGTCGGGGTTCCAGGGCTCCTCGACGGACGGCACCCGGCCGAACACGGCGAGGACCAGGGCGCCGGCGGCGATGCCGAGGATGTCCACCGAGCCGTGCAGGACGCCCTGCCGCCAGCGGTGGCGCCGGGCTGCGCCGACCAGGACGACGACGGTGAGGCTGACCATCCCGGCGGGCACCCAGCCGTAGAGCATCAGGACGGCGAGGGTGAGGGCGGCGCCGGAGCCGGTGCCGCCCCACCAGCGGGCGCGGCCGAGGGCGACGAGATGGCCGACGATGACGCCGGTGAGCACGGCCAGCGACCAGCCGACGGTGCCGGACGGGAAGAGGGCGTGGCCGCCGGTGAAGGCGCGGTAGAACCCGGCGCCGAGCACGAAGCCGGCCGCCGCCACGACGGCCGCGGGCAGCGCGGGCCAGGACAGGTGCCGGTCGGACTCGCCGTCCGGCAGTCCCGACAGGTGCTCGGTGCTGAGCGGGATGACGGAGCGGCCGTCCGCCGCCGTGAGCGGCCCGGTGGGGCGCCCCGCGGCGCCCGGGCGCCCGGCGGCCCGGCCGGACCGGCGGCTCGCCCGCCAGGCGCCGGTGACCCGGCGCAGGAGCAGCCGTGAGTCCGGGGCGGCGCTCTCGCTCGGTTCCATTCCCGTCCCTCTCACTGCCGGCGGTGCCCACGCCACGCGGTCCCGCCCCCGACGAACCCGGGCGGCACCGCGTTGGAAAACCCTTCCCCCGGCTCACCAAGAGCAAGGGAATGCCCCAACCGCAGCTGGGCACGGCAGGCGCACATCTCAACAGTAGGCCGCAGAAGGCTTCCACGGGCAGCGGTCGTCGACGGTTGCCCGAATGCGCCCCGGCCACCCGTATGCATCTGGTATGCGCCGATCGGGTGGCCTTCAACCGCTGCTGTCCGCTACTCCTCGGTCGGAAGCGCGACGCCGGCCGCCGCCTCGGGACCCTGCTCCAGCAGGACGTTGAAGCCGTCCTCGTTCAGAACAGGGACCTTGAGCTGCATCGCCTTGTCGTACTTCGACCCGGGATTGTCGCCTACGACGACGAAAGACGTCTTCTTCGAAACCGAACCGGTCACCTTGGCCCCGCGGGTCTGCAGCGCCTCCTTGGCGCCGTCCCGGGTGAAGTGCTCCAGCGTGCCGGTCACCACCACGGTGAGGCCCTCCAGCGGGCGTGGGCCCTGGTCCTCCCCGGAGCCCTCCTCCTCCATCCGGACACCGGCCGCTCTCCACTTGCGGAGGATCTCCTGGTGCCAGTCCTCGGCGAACCACTCCTTGAGCGAGGCCGCGATGATCCCGCCGACCCCGTCGGTGGCGGCCAGCTCCTCCTCACTGGCCTGCTCGATCCGCTCGATCGAGCGGAATTCCCGGGCCAGCGCCTCGGCGGCGACCGGACCCACGTGCCGGATCGACAGACCGGTCAGGACGCGGGCGAGCGGGCGCTCCTTGGCCGCACGGATGTTCTCCAGCATGGCAAGCGCGTTCTTCTTCGGCTCGCCCTGCTGGTTGGCGAAGACCATGGCGAGCTTCTCCTCGCCGGTCTTCGGGTCCCGCTTGGGCAGACCGCTGTCCTGGTCGAGGACGTACGCCTTGATGGGCAGCAGCTGCTCGATGGTGAGGTCGAACAGATCGCCCTCGTCGGCCAACGGCGGGTCCGCGGGCTCCAGCGGCTTGGTGAGGGCGGCCGCGGCGACGTACCCGAAGTGCTCGATGTCCAGCGACTTGCGGCCCGCGAGGTAGAACAGGCGCTCGCGCAACTGGGCCGGGCAGGTGCGGGCGTTCGGGCAGCGCAGGTCGACGTCGCCCTCCTTCATGGGCCGCAGCGCCGTACCGCACTCGGGGCACTCGCTCGGCATCACGAACTCGCGCTCGCTGCCGTCGCGCAGGTCGACGACCGGACCGAGGATCTCCGGGATGACGTCTCCGGCCTTGCGCAGCACCACGGTGTCGCCGATGAGGACGCCCTTCAGCTTGACGACGTCCTGGTTGTGCAGGGTGGCGAACTCGACTTCCGAACCGGCCACCGTCACCGGCTCGACCTGGGCGTACGGCGTGACCCGGCCCGTACGGCCCACGCCCACGCGGATGTTGACCAGCTTGGTGTTGACCTCCTCCGGCGCGTACTTGTACGCGATCGCCCAGCGCGGGGCGCGGGAGGTGGAGCCGAGGCGGCCCTGGAGCGGGATCTCGTCGAGCTTGACGACGACTCCGTCGATCTCGTGCTCCACGGAGTGGCGGTTCTCGCCGTAGTACGCGATGAACTCCCGGACGCCGTCCAGGTCGCCGACCACCTTGTTGTGACCGGAGGTGGGCAGACCCCAGGTCTTGAGCAGGTCGTACGCCTGGGAGAGCCGCGTCATGCCGTCGAAGCCCTCCAGGGCGCCGATGCCGTGGACCACCATGTGCAGCGGGCGGGTGGCGGTGACGCGCGGGTCCTTCTGGCGCAGCGAACCCGCGGCGGCGTTGCGCGGGTTGGCGAAGGGCTTGTCGCCGGCCTCCACCAGACGGGCGTTGAGCTCCTGGAACTTCTCCATCGGGAAGTAGACCTCGCCGCGGATCTCGACGAGGTCCGGAACGCTGTCCCCCGTCAGGCGGTCCGGGATCTCGGTGATGGTGCGCACATTGGGGGTGATGTCCTCGCCGGTGCGGCCGTCGCCGCGGGTCGCCGCGCGGGTGAGCCGGCCGTGCTCGTAGGTCAGGTTCACGGCGAGGCCGTCGACCTTGAGCTCGCACAGGAAGTGGTGGGCGGAGGTGCCGACGTCCTTGTGGACGCGCTCGGCCCAGGCGGCCAGCTCCAGGTCGTCGAAGGCGTTGTCCAGCGAGAGCATCCGCTGGCGGTGCTCGACGGCCGTGAACTCCGTCTCGTACGCGCCCGCGACCTTCTGCGTCGGCGAGTCGGGCGTCCGCAGCTCGGGGTGCTCCTCCTCCAGCGCCTCCAGGGAGCGCAGGAGCTTGTCGAACTCCGCGTCGCTGACGACCGGGGCGTCCTTCACGTAGTACCGGAAGCGGTGCTCCTCGATCTGCTCAGCGAGCTTGGCGTGCTGTTCCCGCGCCTCGGCGGGCACCGTCGTCTCCGCTTGCTTGTCGCCGGCCACCGTGTTGTCCTCCCGTTACTCAGGGTTGTCCGCGAGTGATCTCGCCGCCCGGACGCAGTGGGCGAGGGCCTTGCGGGCGTACTCGGGGGAAGCGCCCGCGAGTCCGCACGCCGGGGTGACCGTGACGGACTCCGCGAGAAGCCCCGGTCGCAGCCCCAGCCTGCGCCACAGCGTCCTGACACCCATGACGCTACCGGCAGGGTCTGACAATGGGCCGTCCGTGCCGGGGACGACACCTGCGAACAGCCGGGTGCCCGCCTCCACCGCCTCGCCGATCGTGTCGTCGTCACGCTCGGTGAGGAGCGAGAAGTCGAACGAGATCGCCGTGGCCCCCGCCCGGCGCAGCAGGGCGAAGGGGACGTCCGGTGCGCACGAGTGCACCACGACGGGGCCGCCCTCGTGAACCCCGATGACATCGCGCAGGGCCGCCTCGACGACCTGCCGGTCCGCCGCCCGGTGCGTCCGGTACCCGCTGGCGGTCCGCACGTGGCCCCGCAGCACGGCGGTGAGGGACGGTTCGTCGAGCTGGAGCACGAGTTGGGCGCCGGGGATGCGGCGCCGGACCTCCGCGAGGTGCTGGCGCAGACCCTCGGCGAGCGAGGCGGCGAGGTCACGGCAGGCGCCGGGGTCGGAGAGGGCGGCCTCGCCGTTCCTGAGCTCCAGGGCGGCGGCGAGGGTCCAGGGCCCGACGGCCTGCACCTTCACCTGCCCCTCGTACCCCTGGGTGAACTCCTCCAGCGCGTCGAGATCCTCCACGAGCCAGGACCGCGCCCGCTTGGTGTCCCGCCCCGGCCGGTCCCCGATCCGCCAGCCACTGGGCTCCACGCGCGCGTACAGCTCGACGAGCATTCCGGCGGTACGGCCGATCATGTCGGCGCCGGGGCCCCGGGCGGGCAGCTCGGCGAGGAACGGGAAGTCCTCGAAGGACCCGGTGGCGGTCTTGGCGGCCTCCCGGGCGTCACCGCCGGGCAGCGAACCGACGCCGGTGGCGGGGGCGAAGCGAAACGTCACCGGCCCGGCCTCACCGTCAGGTCGTTGACCTCGGCGTCCCGGGGCAGGTCGAGCGCCATCACGATCGTGGTCGCCACGGACTCCGGGTCGATCCACTTCGACTCGTCGTACTCCTTGCCCTCCTGCTGGTGGACCTTCGCCTGCATCGGGCTCGCCGTGCGGCCGGGGTAGACGGAGGTCACCCGCACGCCGTTCGCGTGCTCCTCGTGCCGCAGGGAGTCGGCGAGAGCCTTCAGGCCGTGCTTGGAGGCGGCGTACGCGGACCAGTCGGCGTGGGCGTTGAGGCCCGCGCCCGAGTTCACGAACAGCACATGGCCGCGGGCGGCGCGCAGTTGGGGCAGGAAGTGCCGGGTCAGCTCGGCCGGGGCGATCAGGTTGACGTTCAGCTGGTGGCGCCAGGTCTTCGGGGTCAGATCGCCCACCCGCCCCAGGTCCACCACGCCCGCGATGTGGAGCAGCGAGTCCACCCGGTCCGGAAGCGACTGGTGGGAGAAGGCCCAGGACAGCTTGTCCGGGTCCGACAGGTCGCCGACCAGCGTCCGCGCCCCCGGAAACCGGGCCGCCAGCTCCTTCGCACGCCCCGCGTCCCGCGCGTGGAGCACGAGTTCGTCCCCCCGCGCGTGCAGCCGGCGCGCCACGGCCGCGCCGATTCCGGAACCGGCCCCGGTGATCACATGAGTTGCCATGCCCGACATCGTCGCATCACGGCGGCCTCACTCCACGCCCTGGCTCTCCTCCAGGTACGCCAGCGCCCCCACCGGCTCCTGCGCGAAGAACACCAGGTCGGCCAGGGGGCGGGGCAGGAAGCCCTCGTCCTCCATGCGGCGGAACTGCTCCTTGAGGCCGTCGTAGAAGCCCGCGGTGTTCAGCAGGACGACCGGCTTGTCGGTGTGGCCGTGCTTCTTCAGCTCCAGGATCTCGGTCGCCTCGTCGAGGGTGCCGGTGCCGCCCACCATGATGACGACGGCGTCGGCCTTCTCCAGGAGCAGCCTCTTGCGCTCGGCGAGGTCCTTGGCGATCACCATCTCGTCGACGCCCGGGCGGACCTTGGCGGCCAGGAACTCCACGGACACCCCGACGAGCCGTCCGCCCGCCTCCTCCACCCCGTCGGCGACCACCTTCATCAGCCCGGTGTCGGAGCCGCCCCAGACGAGTGTGTGCCCGCCCTTGCCCAGCAGGTTCGCGAACTCCCGCGCGGGGCGGGTGTAACGCTCGTCGAGATCGGCGGCGGAGAGGAAGACGCAGATTCGCATGGAGCCACCGTACGCGGGAAGAACCGGCGGCCGGCGAGCGCTCCAACTGGCATGGCTGAAGGACACACGATCACGATCGAGCAGGGCACGCGGCGCGTACGGGTCGTCCACGGCGACCGGATCCTCGCCGAGACCGACCGGCCGCTGGTCCTGCGGGAGACCGGCTGTCCCGTCCGCTACTACATCCCGCCGGAGGACGTACGCCTGGACCTGCTGAAGCCCTCGGACACGCACACGTACTGCCCCTTCAAGGGCACGGCCTCCTACTGGTCGCTGCCGGACGCCACGGACCTGGTGTGGGCGTACCCCGACCCCAAGCCGGACGTGGCCCCGATCAAGGACCACCTGTGCTTCTACGAAGTAGAGGTGTTGTGACCGATTAGTCCGGTGCCCGATGGCAGGCTGTCGGGTATGGGACACGAGACCAGTTCGCGCGACGGCACCTCCCTCGCGTACGAGAGCACCGGTGACGGCCCGGCGGTCGTCCTCGTCAGTGGCGCGATGTCGACGGGGGCGACGCTGGCGCCGTTGGCACAGTCCCTGGCGGGGCACGGGTTCGCCGTGGTCACGTACGACCGCCGGGGCCGCGGTGAGAGCGGTGACACGGCACCGTACGACGTGGCCCGCGAGGTCGAGGATCTCGCGGCGCTAATCGAGGCGGCGGGCGGCGAGGCGGCCCTGTGCGGGGTCTCCTCGGGCGGCGCGCTGGCGCTGGAGGCGGCGGCGAGCGGGCTGCCGGTGCGTCAGGTCGCCGTGTACGAGACGCCGTTCGCCGTGCACGAGGGCGGGAAGGCGGCGTGGGCCGAGTACACCGAGCGGCTCGGCGAAGCACTCGGACAGGGCCGGCGCGGGGACGCCGTGGAGCTGTTCCTCCGGCTCACCGGGCTCGCCGAGGAGATGATCCAGGGCGCCCGCCAGTCCCCGATGTGGCCCGGCATGGAGGCCGTGGCGCCGAGCCTCGCGTACGACGCCGCCGTGCTGGGCGACGGCGGGGTACCGCGCGAGCGGGTGGCCGCGATCGAGGTGCCCGTGCTGGCGATCGCGGGCGGCGCGAGCCCCGCGTGGATGCGGGAGGCCGCCCAGGCGGTCGCGGAGGCGGCACCGCGGGGCTCGTACCGCTCCCTGCCGGGCCAGACCCACATGGTCGAGCCGCAGGTCCTCGGCCCGGTGCTGGCGGAATACTTCGGCGGCTAGCCCTACGGCGCCGAGAGCGTCGTACGACCGCTCAGGCCACGCCCGCCGTCGCGCGCGTGGTCGTCGAGATCGTCGCCGAGCCCACCACGCGCGTGCCGTCGTACAGGACGATCGCCTGGCCGGGGGCCACGCCGCGGACCGGCTCCGTGAAGGAGACCTCGAGGGTGCCGTCGACCAGTTCGGCGGTGACCTCGGTCTCGCCGCCGTGGGCGCGGAGCTGGGCGGTGTAGGTGCCGCGGCCGGTGGGGGCGGTGCCGCACCAGCGGGGCTTGATCGCGCGCAGGGCGGTGACGTCCAGGGCGGCGGCCGGACCGACGGTGACCGTGTTGTCGACCGGGGAGATGTCGAGGACGTAGCGCGGCTTGCCGTCGGCGGCCGGGGTGCCGATGCGCAGGCCCTTGCGCTGGCCGATGGTGAAGCCGTACGCGCCCTCGTGGGTGCCCAGCTTGGCGCCGGACTCGTCGACGATGTCGCCCTCGGCCCTGCCGAGCCGCTTGGCCAGGAAGCCCTGGGTGTCGCCGTCCGCGATGAAGCAGATGTCGTGGGAGTCGGGCTTCTTCGCGACCGCCAGGCCCCGGCGCTCGGCCTCCGCGCGGATCTCGTCCTTCGTGGTGACGGTGTCGCCGAGCGGGAAGAGCGCGTGCGCGAGTTGCCGGTCGTCCAGGACGCCGAGGACGTACGACTGGTCCTTGGCCATGTCGGAGGCGCGGTGCAGCTCGCGGGAGCCGTCCTCGCGCACGATCACCTTGGCGTAGTGGCCGGTGCAGACCGCGTCGAAGCCGAGGGCCAGCGCCTTGTCCAGCAGCGCGGCGAACTTGATCTTCTCGTTGCAGCGCAGGCAGGGGTTGGGGGTGCGGCCCGCCTCGTACTCGGCGACGAAGTCCTCGACCACGTCCTCGCGGAAGCGGTCGGCGAGGTCCCAGACGTAGAAGGGGATGCCGATGACGTCCGCGGCGCGGCGGGCGTCGCGGGAGTCCTCGATGGTGCAGCAGCCGCGGGCGCCCGTGCGGAACGACTGCGGGTTCGCAGAGAGTGCGAGGTGGACACCGGTGACGTCGTGGCCGGCTTCCGCGGCGCGGGCGGCGGCGACGGCGGAGTCGACGCCTCCGGACATGGCGGCGAGGACACGGAGGGGGCGCTGCGGGGTGTCAGTCATAACTCTTCAAGAGTACGGGTCCGCGGGAACCGGGGCCGCCGGGTATCCGTTGACGATCACATGGGGGCGGAGAAGGCATCCAAGGACACGGACCGGCGCATCGGGCGGCGGGCGCTGCTGATCGGCGGCGCCGCGGCCGCGGTGGGCACGGCGGTGCTCGCGCGCGACGAGCTGGGGCGGCTGTGGTGGCGGATGCCCGGCGTGGAGAAGCCGCGCAAGGAGGGCGAGGTCGACTTCGCCGGCGCGCGCTGGGTGGCGGCGTCGGACGCGAACTGGCGGCGCGCGGACCGGCCCGACGACTACGGCGTCGACATGGTGATCATCCATGTCACCCAGGGCAGCTTCGACAGCGCGGTGCAGGTGTTCCAGGACCCGGAGCACGGAGCGGCCTCGCACTACATCGTCCGCAAGGACGGCCATGTCACGCAGATGATCCGCGAGCTGGACGTGGCGTACCACGCGGGCAACCGCGACTACAACGAACGCAGTGTGGGCATCGAGCACGAGGGCTTCGTGGACCGCCCGGAGGGTTTCACGGACGAGATGTACGAGGCCTCGGCACGGCTCACGGCCCGGATATGCGCCCGCTACGACATCCCCGTCGACCGCGAGCACATCATCGGCCACGTCGAGGTTCCGGGCACGGACCACACGGACCCGGGCGAGCACTGGGACTGGGACCGGTACATGAAGCTCGTCCGCAAGGCACGCACGGCGACGGCCTGAGGCCCGGCGACGGCGGGTGCCAGCCCTTGCCCAAGCGCGCCCCTCCACAGACGCGGAAAGGAGACGGCGAAGACCAGGGCGGAGACGATCGAGAAGCGCTCCAGGATGCCGACCACGAGGTGGATCAGGGCCGCGGCGAGGACGAAGATCTGCGTGATGACGTTCAGGCCCGGATCGGCCTGCGTTCGGCGCCTTATGTCAGCCCCGCCGCACGGGCCCTCTCCACCGCCGGGCCGATGGCCTTGGCCACCGCCTCGACGTCGGCCTCCGTGGAGGTGTGGCCGAGGGAGAAGCGGAGGGTGCCGCGGGCCAGGTCCGGGTCGGTGCCGGTGGCCAACAGGACGTGGCTGGGCTGGGCGACGCCCGCGGTGCAGGCGGAGCCGGTGGAGCACTCGATGCCCTGGGCGTCCAGCAGGAGCAGCAGGGAGTCGCCCTCGCAGCCGGGGAACAGGAAATGGGCGTTGGCCGGGAGGCGGTCCACCGGGTCGCCGCCGAGGATCGCGTCGGGGACGGCGGTGCGGACGGCCCGGATCAGCTCGTCGCGCAGGGCGCCGATCTCCCGCGCGAACCACTCGCGCTGTTCGGCGGCCAGCCGGCCCGCCACCGCGAAGGAGGCGACGGCGGGGACGTCGAGGGTGCCGGAGCGGACCTGGCGCTCCTGGCCGCCGCCGTGCAGGACGGGGACGGGGGTGTGGTCGCGGCCGAGGATCAGCGCGCCGATGCCGTAGGGCCCGCCGATCTTGTGGCCGGAGACGGTCATCGCGGCGAGTCCCGACGCGGCGAAGTCGACGTCGAGCTGGCCGAATGCCTGGACGGCGTCGGCGTGCAGCGGGACGTCGAACTCGGCGGCGGTGTCGGCGAGTTCGCGGACCGGCAGGACCGTGCCGACCTCGTTGTTGGCCCACATGACGGTGGCCAGGGCCACGTCGTCGGGGTTGCGGGCGATGGCCTCGCGCAGGGCCTCGGGGTGGACCCGGCCGTACTCGTCGACCGGGAGGTACTCGACCGTGGCGCCCTCGTGTTCGCCGAGCCAGTGAACGGCGTCGAGCACGGCGTGGTGTTCGACGGGGCTCGCGAGGACCCGGGTGCGGGCCGGGTCGGCGTCCCGGCGGGACCAGTACAGGCCCTTGACCGCGAGGTTGTCGGCCTCGGTGCCGCCGGAGGTGAGGACGACCTCGCTGGGGCGGGCGCCGAGCGCTTCCGCGAGGGCCTCTCTCGACTCCTCGACCGTGCGGCGGGCCTGACGGCCGGCCGCGTGGAGGGAGGAGGCGTTGCCCGTGACGGTGAGGTGCGCGGTGAGTGCCTCGACTGCCTCGGGGAGCATCGGCGTGGTCGCGGCGTGGTCGAGGTAAGCCATGGTGAGCCCGATTCTACGGGCCCTGCCGGTGTGCGGACGCGGGGCAGGTCGGTGCGGGCGACCGCCCCCGGCCGGGCCGGTGTCAGAAGCTCCAGGACACCGTGCCGTCCGCCTGCATGAAGGCCAGGAGGACCACGAGGTCGGCGACTCCCAGGGTCAGGCCCAGATACGCGCGGCCCCGGCGCTGCGTGCCGCGCCAGAGCGCCACGGCCGCCAGGGTGATCGCGGTCGGGCCCAGGAAGACGTTGAGGACCAGCAGGCCCACGAGGCCGAGGATGAAGGACGCCACGGCCATGCCGTCGGCGTCCCGGCGGACGGTACGGGTGCTTGTCGGGGCGGTGAGTTGCATGGTGGGTCTACTCCCTGCGCGGTCGGTGGCGTGCGCGGTCAGTGGCGTGCGCGGTCAGTGGCGGCGGGCGTGGCGCTCGCGGAGCGCGAAGACGGCCAGCCAGGCGGCGATCACTACGGCGGCTACGACGGTGAAGCCGAGCGGCGCGTGGGCCACGGTGCCCATGACTACGCCCAGCAGCAGGAGCGCGGCAACGAGAAACAGCATGGGACGAGATCCCCCTCGTGACATTTCGGTGAACGGTTGTAGTAACACTTGTTCACTGACTTATAAGTCTAACCCGTCGGCGGCTTTTCAATTCCGGAGAACAGTTGTTAACTGCATGGCATGAGTCACACCCTCGGCATCCGGCAGGCCCAGAAGCAGAAGACCCGACAGGCGCTCCTGGACGCCGCGTTGGGACTGCTGGAGGAGCAGAGCCTGAGCAGTCTGGGCCTGCGCGAGGTCACCCGCGCCGTCGGCGTCGCCCCCACCGCCTTCTACCGGCACTTCCGTTCCACCGCGGATCTCGGCGTCGCCCTCGTCGAGGAGGCGCTCGGCAGCCTGCACGCGATGATCCGCGTCACCGTCTCCGCCGACGGCGACCCCGACGAACGCATAGCCCGCGCCGTCGAGTTGATCGCCGGCCACGTCGCCACGCACCCGGCGCACGTGCGGTTCATCGCCCGTGAGCGGCACGGCGGGGTGCAGCCGGTCCGCGAGGCCATCCAGGACCAACTCGCCCGTTTCGGCGAGGAAGTGAAGCGCGAGCTCGCCAAGGACCCGCAGTCCGAGGGCTGGAGCGACGACGACCTGCTGATGCTGGCCCACCTCTACGTCGACCAGATGCTCATCACCGCCTCGCTCTTCCTCGACACGCTGGAGGAGGGATCGCGGGAGCAGCGGCAACAGGTCGTCCAGGTCGCCACCCGACGGATGCGGCTCATCAGCATCGGCCGCCGGCACTGGCTGGACTGACACGGCGGCTACGACGAAGGCGGCGCCCCGTCCCGGGTGCGCCGCCTCAGCCGTACGACCGCTCTCGCGTCAGCCCTGCTGGGCCTGTCCGCCCGGCCCGCCGCAGCCGCCCGCCCCACCGCCGGGCCCACCGCTCGGCATCCCCGACGGAGCACCCGAAGGAGCGCCGGACGGAGCCCCGCTCGGCGCACCCGATCCCGCCGCGCTCGGCGCCCCCGAAGGCGCCCCGCCGGGCATCCCCGAGGGAGCGCCGCTCGGCATCCCCGACGGCCGCGTGCAGTTCTGCCCGCTGGAGCCGCCGGTGTTCGAGGACGACGAGTCGCCGGAGCCGGAACCACAGGCCACCAGTGCCAGCGGTGAGAGCGCCAGGAGGGCCACCGCGGGGACGAGACGCGCACGCTTCATGAGAAACAGCTCCAAGAACGATGAGGGAGTGCTGAGAGGGGCACTCAACCAACCGCGCTTAGGGCTTTCTTGGGGCGACGCTGTCCCCGTCCTGTCAGCAAGGCAAAGCGCGCTTCAAGTCGCCTCGCGCCTGTCCAGGTGGGAGCCGGTCCGACTTCACGGAGCCTGGCTGCGAGGGTGGCGACGACCACCGGGCCTCAGCCCAGACGGACCCTTGCCAGCTGCCGCGACTGGGCCACCAGGCGGTCCTCGCTGTCCCAGACCTCGGCGTCCTCCTCCAGGAAGCCGCCCGCCAGGTTGCGCGTGGTGATCGAGATCCGGAGCGGGCCCGGGGCCGGGCGCGAGCGGACGTGGACCGTCAGTTCGACCGTGGGGACCCAGCCCTTGATGCCGATCTCGAAGGCGGTCGGGGGCAGCGCGTCCACCGCCAGGAGCAGGGAGAGGGGGTCCGCGTCACGGCCGTCGGCCAGGCCGAACCACGCGCGCATCTCGCCCTTGCCGGAGGGAGCGCCGAGGGCCCAGCCCAGGGTCGAGGGGTCCAGCTTGATCATCAGGCGGTGGGTGATGGCCGAGCTGCCGGGGACGGGGGCCGGGCCGTCCTGGGGCCCGAAGCACTGGTCCATCGGCGGGATCGCGGGCGGCTTCGCCGTCGTACGGACGTCGTCCGGGAGGGAGTCGAGGTCGCCGTAGGAGGCGAGGACGCGGATGCGTTCGACCTCCCGGCCCTGCTCGTCGTACTGGAGGAGCGAGGCCTGGCCGGTCGACAGGGTGCGGCCGGTGCGGACCACCGAGGTGCGGACGACCGCCGGTCCCGGCTGGGACGCCGTCAGGTAGTGCGCCGAGATGGTGAAGGGGTCGGCGTGCGGCAGGGTGTCCGCGAGCGCGCGGCCGAGGACGGCCAGCAGATAGCCGCCGTTGACGGCGCTGATGATGGTCCAGCCGGCGGAGAGGTCGATGTCGTAGACGCCGGGCTCACGCCGGGTGAGGGCGGTGTCGCGGTCGAACTCGCTGTCGCCGATGGTGGCCTGCGTGGACGCTGCTTCTGGCATGGGTGAACGGTACAACAGCTAACTACTAAGCGGTAGCTTTTCTCATCATCCGGCCGTCGCGTGCGGCCCGAGCCGGCCCAGGCCCGGCCCTCATTCCTCCCGCACGGTGGACCGCCGGTTCCACGCCCGTGGCGCCCGCCAGTGGAAGCGCATCGCCAGCAGCCGCAGCACGAACGCCGTGACCACCGCGAGTCCGCTGGTGAAGGGGTTCAGGGTGTCGAAGCGGATGCACAGGGCGACCATGGTGGCGCCGACCATCGCCGGGACCGCGTAGAGATCGCGGTCCCAGCGCAGCAGCGAGGGCACCTCGTTCGCGAGCACGTCCCGCAGGACACCGCCGCCGACCGCCGTGGCGAGGCCCAGGGCGACGGACTGGGTGAGGCCGAGGCCGTAGTCGTACGCCTTCGTCGTGCCCGTGACGCAGAAGAGGCCGAGGCCCGCCGCGTCGAAGACGTTCACGCCGGTCTGGATGCGCTCCACGTGCGGGTGCAGGAAGACGACCAGGAGCGCGGCGAGCAGCGGCGTCAGGAAGTACCCCAGGTCCGTGAAGGCGGCGGGCGGTACGGCGCCGATGATCAGGTCGCGGAACAGCCCTCCGCCCAGCGCGGTGACCTCGGCGAGGACGGCGATGCCGAAGACGTCGAAGTTCTTGCGGACCGCCAGCAGGGCGCCGGAGATCGCGAAGACGAAGATGCCGATCAGGTCGAGCGTGTGCTGGACGGACGGGGTGAACAGTTGCTGGAGCACCCGTACATTCTCACCCGACAGCGAGCCCCCGCCTTACATTGCAAGGCGGGGGCTGGAGGCGGCTAGGCGATTATTCGCTCTTGTCCGTGCTCTTCGCGGTTTCGCTGCTCTCCGCGGCTTCGGTGCTCTCAGCAGCTTCGGTGCTCTCCGCGGTCTTCTCGACCTCCGCCGCCACCGCCGCCGACGTCTCCGCCGACTCCGCCAGCACCTCGTCGGAGACCAGTTCCGCCGCCTTCTTCGCGGCGGTCAGCAGGACCGTGTCCTGCGGGGCCTGGTCCTCGAAGCTCTCGGGGTGGTGGCAGGCGACCTGCTGACCGGGGCGCAGCTCGAGCAGCGGCGGCTCGGTCGTCTTGCAGATCTCCGTCGCCTTCCAGCACCGCGTGTGGAAGCGGCAGCCGCTCGGCGGCGCGATCGGCGAGGGCACGTCACCGCGGAGCAGGATGCGCTCACTCTTGGCGCCCCGGCGCTTGGGGTCCGGCACCGGCACCGCGGACATCAGCGCCTTGGTGTACGGGTGCATCGGCGCCTCGTACAGCGAGGTGCGGTCGGCGAGTTCGACGATCTTGCCGAGGTACATCACCGCGATACGGTCCGAGACATGGCGTACGACGGAGAGGTCGTGCGCGATGATCACGTACGTCAGGCCCAGTTCCTGCTGGAGGTCGTCCATCAGGTTCACGACCTGCGCCTGGATCGACACGTCCAGCGCGGAGACCGGCTCGTCCGCCACGACCAGCTTCGGCTTCAGGGCGAGCGCCCGCGCGATGCCGATGCGCTGACGCTGACCGCCGGAGAACTCGTGCGGGTAGCGGTTGTAGTGCTCGGGGCTCAGGCCCACCAGCTGCAGCAGCCGCTGGACCTCCTTCTTCACCCCGCCCTCGGGCTCGACGCCCTGGAGCCGGAAGGGCGCCGAGACGATCGAGCCGATGGTGTGCCGGGGGTTCAGGGAGCCGTACGGGTCCTGGAAGATCATCTGGATGTCCCGCCGCAGCGGGCGCATCCCGGCCGTGTTCAGCCGCGTGATGTCCTTGCCCTCGAAGTGGATCGTGCCGCCCGTCGGGTCCTGGAGACGGGTGATGACCCGGCCCATGGTCGACTTGCCGCAGCCCGACTCGCCGACCACACCGAGCGTCTCGCCCTTGCGCACCTCGAAGTCGATGCCGTCCACGGCCTTGACCGCGCCGACCTGACGCTGGAGCACGCCCTTGCGGATCGGGAAGTGCTTCTGCAGGCCCTCGACCTTGAGCAGCACCTCGCGCTCCGCGGCGGGAGCCGAGGCCTGCGCCGGGACGGTCACGTCCGATTTCTTGGTTTCACTCACAGCTTCGGCGCAATCTCTTCGGTCCAGATCCGCGTGCGGTCCTCGGGGGAGAGGTGGCAGGCGGAGAAGTGTCCGGTGCCGACCTGGGCCAGCTCGGGGCGCACGGTGCGGGTGACATCGCCCTTGGGGACGTCCGCGTACGGGCAGCGCGGGTGGAAGGCGCAGCCCGAGGGGACGTTGATGAGGCTCGGCGGCGAGCCCTTGACCGGGATGAGCCGGTCGGAGGTCTCGCGGTCGATGCGCGGCATCGAGCCGAGCAGGCCCCAGGTGTAGGGGTGCTGCGGCCGCTCGAAGACGTCGTCGACCGAACCGCGCTCCACGCACCGGCCGCCGTACATCACCAGGACGTCGTCGGCGATCTCGGCGACCACGCCGAGGTCGTGGGTGATGATGACGACCGCGGAGCCGAACTCCTTCTGCAGGTCCCGGATCAGGTCGAGGATCTGCGCCTGGACGGTCACGTCCAGGGCGGTCGTCGGCTCGTCCGCGATGAGCAGCTCGGGGTTGTTCACCAGCGCCATGGCGATCATCGCGCGCTGGCGCATACCGCCGGAGAACTCGTGCGGGTAGCCGTCGACGCGCTTGGCGGGCTCGGGGATGCCGACCCGGTCGAGCATCTCGATGGCCCGCTTGCGCGCGACCTTCTTGCTGACGTCGTGGTGGACGCGGTACGCCTCCACGATCTGGTTGCCGATCGTGTAGTACGGGTGCATCGCGGACAGCGGATCCTGGAAGATCATCGCCATCTCGCGGCCGCGCAGCCGGCGCACCTCGTCCGGGTCGGCGGAGATCAGTTCCTTGCCGTCGAGCCAGATCTCGCCGGACATCTGGACGTTCTTGCCGCGCGCGCCAAGCCGGTGCAGGCCCATGACCGCCAGCGAGGTGACCGACTTGCCGGAGCCGGACTCGCCCACGATGGAGAGGGTCTTGCCCTTCTCCAGCGAGAAGCTCAGCCCGTCGACGGACTTGACCAGGCCGTCGTCGGTCGGGAAGTGCACCTTGAGGTCACGGACTTCGAGGAACGCGGTGGGCGCGTCGGAGGGGGCCTTGACGGGCTCCCCCACCGCGGCACCGGTCTTGGACAGTTCGGTCACGAGAGCCTCACCCGCGGGTCGGCGGCGGCGTACAAGAGGTCCACCAGGAAGTTTGCGATCACGACGAAGAAGGCGGCGAGCAGGGTGACGCCGAGGATCGGGGGCAGGTCGTTGTCCTGGATGGCCTTCACGGCGTACTCGCCGATGCCGTGCAGGGAGAACACGTACTCGGTGATGACGGCGCCGCCGAGCAGCAGTCCGAGGTCCATGCCGAAGACGGTGATGATCGGGGTCAGCGCGGCCCGGAGCCCGTGCCGTGCGACCACCTTGCGCTCCCGCAGGCCCTTGGCGCGAGCCGTGCGGATGAAGTCCTCGTTCATCGTCTCCAGCATGCCCGAGCGGGTGAGCCGTGCGTAGATGGCGGAGTACAGCAGAGCGAGCGAACACCACGCCGGGAAGAGGGTGTTGGCCCACTGCGCCGGGTTCTCGGTGAACGGGACGTACGTGCGGCCGAAGATCGGCCACTCGATGGTGAAGAGCAGGATCGCCAGGCTGCCCGTGAAGAACATGGGGAGCGAGACACCGGCGAGCGCGATACCCATGAAGGTGCGGTCGAGGAGCGAGCGCGGCTTGAGCGCCGAGATCACACCGGCCGTGACACCGCCGATCAGCCACATGACTGCGGCACCGACGGCCAGGGACAGCGTCACCGGCAGGCGGTCGGTGAGCTGCGGCCAGACCTCGACGTGCGTCTTGAAGGAGTAGCCGAAGCACGGCGCGTTGCACTGCGCCGTGGTGGGGCCCAGGTCATAGGTGGCGCCGGCGACGATCCCCTTGATGAAGTCCCAGTACTGGACGTACACGGGCTGGTCGAGACCGAGGTTCTGCTTGACCGCTGCGATGTCGGCCTTCGTGGGGCTCTTCCCGATGTACTGCTGGGCCAGCTGGTCGGCCGTCTGGCCGGCGAGCCGGGGCAGCAGGAAGAAGATCGCGAAGGTGACCGCGGTGACGACCAGCAGCAGGATCACTGCCGCGATCATCCGGCGGAGGATATACGAGATCACGGGGATCGGCGCTGGTGCCCGCGGGCCGCTGAGCCCGCGGGCACCAATGCCTTCACCTACCTTCCGGGGCTACTTCTTGGTCGTGCCGATGTTGAGGTAGTCGTACTGACCGCTGAAGGCCGCCGTCGAGACCAGGTTGGTGAAGCCGGCCGGGCGGTACAGCAGGACCTTGAAGTAGGACAGCGGAACGAGGGCCGCCTCCTCCATCGTCTTCTTGTCGATCTCGGCGTAGAGGCTGTTGCGCTCGGCCTCGTCCTCGGTCGCGATCGCCTTCTCGAGCATCGAGTTGATGTCCGCGTTGTCGAGCTGCGACAGGTTGGTGTTGCCGGACTCGCCGATCGCGTCACCGTGCAGGATCTGCTGCTCGAAGCCGTAACCGGACGGCCAGTCAGCACCCCACTGCATCATGTGCAGGCCGATGTTCTCCTTCTTGTTGAACTTCGGCACACCCGCGTTGTCGGTGAAGTACTTGCCCGAGGGGTACTGCTTCAGCGTGGCCTCGATGCCGGCCGCCTTCAGCGAGTTGATGATCGCGGTGGCCGCGTCGATCTCCTGCGGACGGTCGCTGCGCGCCGAGATGTTGGTCTTGATGGTGTCCTTGCCGCAGGCCTTCAGCTGCTCCTTGGCCTTGGCGACGTCACCCTTGTTGCCGGGGGTGGCGTAGACGTCGGACTTCTCGTAGCCCGGGATGTCCGGCGGCAGGACGGTCGTGGCGATGTCACCGCGGATCGGGCCGCCGAGGGCGGTCTGCACCGAGACCTTGTCGACCGCGTACTGCACGGCCTTGCGGCACTCGACCTTGTCGAAGGGCGCGAGCTTGGTGTTGATCGCCATGTAGACCAGACGGCCACCGTAGGTGTTGTCGGTGTTGGCCTTCAGGTCCGCCTTGTTGACGACCTTCGCCTGCGTCGCGGCCTGGACGCCACCGCCACCGAGGTCGATGGCCGTGCCGGCCATGACGTCCTGGTCGATGGTCTCGGCGTTGACCTTCAGCTTGACGACGATCTTGTCCGGGTACTGCTTGCGCAGCGGGTCGGTCTTGGCGTCCCAGTTCTCGTTGCGGACGAGGACGACCTGCTTGCCCTCCTCGTAGCTCTCGAACTTGTACGAGCCCGAGGACACGACGTTCTTGACGTAGTCGACGCCGGTGTCCTTCGCCTTCGGCACGGGGGCCGTCTGCGGGGTGGCGACGAGGTAGTCGAACTCCTGGAAGGCGCGGTTGAGCTTGAAGACGATCGTGGTGTCGTCCGGCGTCTCGATGGACGCGATGCCCTTGTCGCTCTTGTCCTTGTACGGGCCCTTGTACTTCTCGCCGCCCTCGAGGAACTGCTGGAAGTAGTTGGGGCCGAGGGAGAGCACGTCACGCGCGAAGTTCGAGCGCTCCACCGCGTACTTGACGTCCTTGGACGTGATCGGCGTGCCGTCCTCGTACTTGAGGCCCTCACGCAGCTTGTACGTCCAGGTCTTGCCGCCGTCGCTGGGCTCACCCGGCGCCGACGCGAGGTCCGGGACCAGCTCGTTGCCGGCCTCACCGGCGGCGGGCTTGAACGTCATCAGCGGACGGGCGTACAGCCGGGAGAGGTTGTACATGTACGCGTAGTACGTGTTGCCCGGGTCGAAGGAGTCCGGCACGTCCGAGTACTCGTACGTGACCGTGCCCCCCTTCGCGTCCGAGGCGTTGACGACACCCTTGGTCGCTGCGTTGGCACCGGCCGACTTGTTGTTGCCGTCGCCATTGTCATTGTTGTCATCGGCCTTGCTGCAACCCGAAAGCACCAGGCTCACAGTGCCGATAGCCGCGATGGCGGCCAGCGCTGACCTTCGCATGATGGTCTGCTTCCCCTCCATAGGTGGAAACTTGATGGGCTCACGACGCGGCCGCATGTCAGCGGCTGCGCGGGTCGAGAGCGTCACGGAGTCCGTCGCCGAGCAGGTTGAACGCCAGGACGGTGACGAAGATGGCGAGGCCCGGCACGATCATGAACTGCGGGTCGACCTCGTAGAAGTTGACCGCCTCGCTGAGCATGCCGCCCCACGACGCCTGCGGGGGCTGGATGCCGACGCCGAGGAAGCTCAGGCTGGCCTCGAAAAGGATGTTCGTCGGGATGAGCAGCGTCGAGTAGACGATGATCGGGCCGACCAGGTTCGGGAGCAGCTCCCGGAAGAGGATGTACGGGCCCTTGGCGCCCATGCCCCGGGAGGCGTCGACGAACTCGCGCTCCCTGAGGGCCAGGGTCTGGCCACGGACGATACGGCCCAGGTACGGCCAGTTGAAGAAGCCGATGATGAAGATCAACACGCCGATGTGCAGCGGCAGACCCTCGAGGCCGAAGGCACCGCCCTGCAGCGTCGCCGAGATGGCGATGGCGAAGAGCAGCAGCGGGAAGGCGAGGAAGGTGTCCATCAGACGGCTGATGATCGTGTCCACGCGACCGCCGTAGTAGCCGGCGATCACACCGAGGACCGTGCCGATGGTGTTCGACAGGATGGTGGCCCCGAACGCGACGACCAGGGACACCCAGGAGCCCTCCAGGATGCGGGTGGCGATGTCCCGGCCGAACTTGGGCTCGACGCCCAGCGGGTGGTCCATGCTCATCCCGCCGAAGTCCCCGAGGGGCAGCGAGGTGTTGGGGTCAATCAGGTCCTGGTTGAAGGCGTTGGGGTCGAGACCGAAGAGGGCCTGGATGGGCCGGGACAGGACGGCGAGCAGCACCAGCAGGATGACGACGATGCCGCCGGTCACGGCGAGCTTGTCCTTCTTGAATCGGGACCAGGCGATCTGCCCAAGGGAACGGCCCTCGATCTGCCCCTTGTCGGCGCCGCTGAGCACAGCCTCAGGCTGTGCCTCGGCTGCCCCGCTGGTCTCGATCGGTGCGGTCACAGTGACCCGACCCCTCTCGCCGGTGGTGACCGGCCTACACCCGCCGTGGATTACGGCTTTGTCGACTTGCGCTCGATCACAGGATCGACCGATCCCGTGTCTGAGTCGGGAGTCTTCAGCGTCGTCACGATCACCCGCCAGGTCTGGCGGTGAAAGTATGCGTAACCGTGATGATGCGATAGGGATTCCGTTATCCGAACAGGGGATAGCGCACCCCGGACGGTAGGGAGTTGGGACACATCGGGCGTTCCATGACGTTCGGCATCATCTACGCGCGCAGAAATGTGTCGGGGACGTGAAAGAGCCGACGGTCCGTCACACGTCAGTATCCGCCGTGCGCCGGAGGGTAGCCGTACCCGGCGGGTGCCTGGGCCGCGTGCGCCTCACGGTCGTAGAACGGGCGGGCGCTCGCCCGCATCCACATCGCGACCGGGTCGTACTCGTCGGACATCGCCACCGTCGAGACCGGCAGGCCGTCCGGGACCGCGCCGATGGACTGCTGCATCATCGCGCGCACCGAGTCCACGGCGGGCGGGCTGGTGTCGTACACATCCAGTCCGATGGCGAGATACGGCGCCCCGAGCGCCGGCTGCACCCAGGCGCGGCGCAGGGTGCGGACGGCCGGGGTGCGGTGGGCGTTCTGCGCGAGCAGGGCGTAGAAGTGCGGGATCTCGATGCCGGGTTCGGAAAGGCGCAGCGGCCCGGCCGGCTGGCGGTCGAGGCCGGTGGCGATCCGGCGCAGATCGAGCCAGGGGATGCCGACACCGCCGCCCGGGGCGTGCGGGTTCAGCCAGAGGCCGAAGTGGTCCGGGTACAGGGTGCGGGCGACGTCGATGCCGTCCACGACCTCGTAGGAACGGTTCCAGCCGCTCGCCGACAACTCCTGGGCGGAGGTGACACACGGGGCATAGCCGTAGTTCTCGACCTCCATGTTCCCGTACTGGGCGTCCGGGGAGCCGGCCTGGCCGTGCCACAACAGCATCCAGATCTGGCCGGAGTTCGGGGTCGCGAGCGCGCGCAGGAGCGCCTCGTAGGCGTCGTACCGCCCGGGCGTGACCTGGCGCAGCATGTGCTCGACCTGACCGGCCGCGATGCCGCTGGCGCTCACCTGTACCGCCCCTTCATCTTCACTCTCGCCCGAGCCGTGACCCTAGCTTAAGCCCGCCTAATCACTCGGGACTTGCCGTGGTCGTGCGAGTGCGGCTTCGGTCGTGGCCGGTCGCGCGGTTCCCCGCGCCCCTGGGTGTGTCGGCTAACCCTGTGTGTAGAAGGGCCGTACCTTCTCGCGCATCCACACCACCACCGGGTCCTGGGCCGCCATGTCCAGCAGGATGAGGTTCACCGGCCACCTCGTCGGCACCCTGCCCAGGGCCCTGCCCAAAGCATCCATCGGGAGCGTGCGGAGGTCGCCCTCCCAATTGGAGAGTTCCACTCCCACGAACATCACGGGATCCGCCGTTTCGACGGTCGCCAGACAGCGGCGGGCCGTCGTCACGACTCCCGTGGCGGCGAACTCTGCCGAGGCCGCGGCCAGGAAGTCGACCGGGTCGTCCTGCCAGTCCGGCTCGTACAGCTTGACCCGGCCGCCGCTCGCGGGGCCGTCGAGCGGAGTGCGGCCGACCCGGCACAGCTCGGCCACCGCGACCGGCGGGAGAGGTATCCCCACCACCCCGTCGGGGTTGACCGCGATCCCGACCTGCGGGGGCAGGCCGCGGGCGAACTCCACCGCGGGGGCGATGGTGTACGACATGTGCGCGCCGACGACCTGGCGGAACTGCTCCTCGGAGCTGAAGACCGGGACATAGGCCTGGCCCTCGATCTCCAGCGTGGGCAGGTCCAGCGGGCCGCTGTTCGGGCCGCCGCCGGACGGGAGCGGGACCCAGAGGAAGCTGCGCCCGAGGACCTCGATGATCCGGCCGCCCGCCGAGGGCACGCCGAGGGAGGCGGAGAGCACCTCCTCCAGCTCGTTGCCGGGCCATCCGCCGTGCGGATGGGGGTGTGCCTGCGCCGGAAAGTCCGCGGGGAGATCCGCCGGGAAGTCCATCTGTCTGACCGCCTGCCGTGAACCACTGCTGTGGCTGAAAAGGCTAACGCCTCCCGGCGGGCCGGGAATCAGCCGGAAGCGGACCCGCACTCAGCCGGACCCGGACCCGGACCCGGACCAGGCCGGAAGCGGACCCGGACCCGGCCGGAATCAGCCCGTGAAGCCGATCCGGCGCAGCGCGCCCGCCGCGGGTCGGTCGATCAGCACCGCCGAACCACAGCCCTGGGGCAGCTCGCCCTTCTCCACCGCGCGCAGCAGCCGCCCGGCCGCCGTGCGGTGCCGCAGGAAGGCGTACCGGGACACGCCCCGGCCGCGCTCCCGCTGGCCCTCCAGGGCCTGGTCCGGGGTGACGTCCAGCACGAGCAGGTGCAGGGTGCCACCCCGGCGCCGGGCCTCGCGGGCGAGCCATCCGCGTACCCAGGCCTGCGTACCGCAGTCGTGCACGACGACACCCTTGCCGGAGCGCAGCGCGCGCCACAGACCGGCGTAGTGGGCCAGCCGGACGAGGGGACGGTAGACGGCGTAGGGAAGGAAGCCGGGCATGCGGGCGTCCCAGCGGTCCCGGGTGTCCTGCGAGTCGATCCGGGCACCCTTCACGGCTCGCTTCATCAAGGTGGACTTGCCGCTGCCGGGCAGACCGGTGATCACGACGAGGTCCTGGGGCCCGAAGAGCAGCGCGTGCGGGCTGCGACCGCCGCGCTCCCGCAGATCGCGTACGACCGGGGCGCGGCCCTCGAGAACGGGGGCAGCCGGCTGCCGGGGCACCGCGATGCCCGTGGTGGTCGCGTACGCCGTGGTCCTGTTCAACGTGATCGTCCTCCCCTGGGTCAGGTAGAGCACCTGCCCGTTGAGCGTAAAGAGAAGGTAATGCCGTGCGCCTTCCGTTTCTGTACGCGTACCGCCACAGCCCGGTTACAGATGCGGCCCTGCCGTACCGGACCGATGCGTGCAATGATGTCCGCGCCAACTGCATACCGGCCGTTTGAATCCGCGCGGGAGAGTTCCCAGCCTTGAGCTGGGGCGCCGAAGGAGCAAGTCCCTCCCTTGAATCTCTCAGGCCCCGTTACCGCGCGGGCGAGGCACATCTGAAAAGCGGACCGCCGTCGCCGGTGGTCCCACCCAAGGTGCAAGTCATGCCCCGATGAGGTCATGACGAACCTCTCAGGTTCCGATGACAGATGGGGAGGAACGACCTCGCCGTCATGCCTTGGGAGACACACGTCCGATGAGCAGTCCTGAACCCCGCCGTACCGCCCTCGATGCCCTGCATCGGTCGCTCGGCGCGACGATGACCGACTTCGCCGGCTGGGACATGCCGCTGCGCTACGGCTCCGAGCGTGACGAGCACAACGCCGTGCGCACCAGGGCCGGCCTCTTCGACCTCTCCCACATGGGCGAGATCACGGTGACCGGACCGCAGGCGGCCCAGCTGCTGAACTTCGCCCTGGTCGGCAACATCGCCTCCGTCGGTGTCGGCCGCGCCCGCTACACCATGATCTGCCGCGCCGACGGCGGCATCCTGGACGACCTGATCGTCTACCGGCTCGCGGAGACCGAGTACATGGTCGTCGCCAACGCCTCGAACGCCCAGGTCGTGCTGGACGCCCTGGTGGATCGTTCCGCCGGTTTCGACGCCGAGGTCCGCGACGACCGGGACGCGTACGCGCTGATCGCCGTCCAGGGCCCCGAGTCCCCGGGCATCCTGAAGTCGCTCACCGACGCCGACCTCGACGGCCTGAAGTACTACGCGGGCCTGCCCGGCACCGTCGCGGGCGTCCCGGCGCTGATCGCGCGCACCGGGTACACCGGTGAGGACGGCTTCGAGCTGTTCGTGAAGCCCTCGGACGCCGAGACGCTGTGGCAGGCGCTGACCGAGGCCGGCGCGCCCGTCGGCCTGGTCCCCTGCGGCCTGTCCTGCCGGGACACCCTGCGCCTGGAAGCGGGCATGCCGCTGTACGGGCACGAGCTGACGACCGGCCTCACCCCCTTCGACGCCGGGCTCGGCCGGGTGGTCAAGTTCGAGAAGGAGGGCGACTTCGTCGGGCGCGAGGCGCTCACCGAGGCCGCCGCCCGCGCGGAGAGCAACCCGCCGCGCGTCCTCGTCGGCCTGATCGCCGAGGGCCGCCGGGTCCCGCGCGCCGGGTACCCGGTCGTCGCGGCCGGCCAGGTCATCGGCGAGATCACCTCCGGCGCCCCCTCCCCCACGCTGGGCAAGCCGATCGCCATGGCCTACGTCGACGCCGCGCACGCGGCGCCCGGCACGGCAGGTGTCGGCGTGGACATCCGGGGCAGTCACGAGCCGTACGAGGTCGTGGCGCTGCCGTTCTACAAGCGCCAGAAGTAGTCGCCTGCAGGCGCCAGACATGCCGCCGTAGGTGATGCTGAGCACATCACCGCTGCTCACGCACGCCTCCAGCAGTCCCCCATTCATCAGCACTCCCCCGCGTACAGGAGAATTCAGGCCATGAGCAACCCCCAGCAGCTGCGCTACAGCAAGGAGCACGAGTGGCTGTCGGTCGCCGAGGACGGCGTCTCGACGGTCGGCATCACGGAGTTCGCGGCCAACGCGCTCGGTGACGTCGTCTACGCCCAGCTCCCCGAGGTCGGCTCCACGGTGGCCGCGGGCGAGTCCTGTGGCGAGCTGGAGTCCACCAAGTCGGTCAGCGACCTGTACTCCCCGGTCAGCGGTGAGGTCACCGAGATCAACGAGGACGTCGTCAACGACCCGTCGCTGGTGAACTCCGCCCCCTTCGAGGGCGGCTGGCTGTTCAAGGTACGCGTGGCGGAGGAGCCGGGCGACCTGCTCTCCGCCGACGAGTACACCGCCTTCTCCGCCGGCTGAGGATCGTAGATGACTCTTCTCAACACTCCCCTGCACGAGCTCGACCCGGAGATCGCCGCCGCGGTCGACGCCGAGGTGGGCCGTCAGCAGTCCACGCTCGAGATGATCGCCTCGGAGAACTTCGCTCCGCTCGCCGTCATGGAGGCCCAGGGCTCGGTCCTGACCAACAAGTACGCCGAGGGCTACCCGGGCCGCCGCTACTACGGCGGCTGCGAGCACGTCGACGTCGCCGAGCAGATCGCCATCGACCGGGTCAAGGACCTGTTCGGCGCCGCCTACGCCAACGTCCAGCCGCACTCCGGTGCCTCCGCCAACCAGGCCGCGCTGTTCGCGCTGGCCCAGCCCGGCGACACCATCCTCGGCCTGGACCTGGCCCACGGCGGCCACCTCACCCACGGCATGCGTCTGAACTTCTCCGGCAAGCAGTTCAACGTGGTCGCCTACCACGTCGACGAGGCCGGACTGGTCGACATGGCCGAGGTCGAGCGCCTGGCCAAGGAGCACCGCCCCAAGGTGATCATCGCCGGCTGGTCGGCCTACCCCCGTCAGCTGGACTTCGCCGAGTTCCGGCGGATCGCCGACGAGGTCGAGGCCTACCTGTGGGTCGACATGGCCCACTTCGCCGGCCTGGTCGCCGCCGGGCTGCACCCCAACCCGGTCCCGCACGCCGACGTGGTCACCTCCACCACCCACAAGACCCTCGGCGGCCCGCGCGGCGGCATCATCCTCGCCCGCGGCACCGAGTTCGCCAAGAAGCTGAACTCCTCGGTCTTCCCCGGCTTCCAGGGCGGCCCGCTGGAACACGTGATCGCCGCGAAGGCGGTCTCCTTCAAGGTCGCGGCCTCGGAGGACTTCAAGGAGCGCCAGCGGCGTACGGTGGAGGGTGCGCGCATCCTCGCCGAGCGGCTGACCGCCCCCGACGCCCGGGAGGCCGGGGTGAACGTCCTGTCCGGCGGCACGGACGTGCACCTGATCCTCGTCGACCTGCGCGAGTCCGAGCTGGACGGCCAGCAGGCCGAGGACCGACTCCACGAGGTCGGCATCACGGTCAACCGCAACGCCGTCCCCAACGACCCGCGCCCGCCGATGGTGACCTCGGGTCTGCGGATCGGCACCCCGGCCCTGGCCACCCGCGGCTTCACCGCCGAGGACTTCGCCGAGGTCGCCGACGTGATCGCACAGGCACTGAAGCCGTCCTACGACGTCGAGGCGCTGAAGGCCCGGGTCACGGCGCTCGCTGACAAGCACCCGCTGTATCCCGGTTTGAGCAAGTAGTAGTTCCCTGGTGGGGGGCGCCCGACGACGTGCGCCCCCTGCCCTCTCTGGAGGAGTTCCCGTGGCCATCTCGGTCTTCGACCTGTTCTCGATCGGCATCGGCCCGTCGAGCTCCCACACGGTCGGCCCGATGCGGGCGGCGCGCATGTTCGCGCGCCGCGTGCGCAACGAAGGGCTGCTGGAGTCCGTCACCTCGGTCCGCTGCGAGCTGTACGGCTCCCTCGGCGCGACCGGGCACGGCCACGGCACGCCGAAGGCGGTGCTGCTCGGCCTGGAGGGCGCCTCGCCGCGCACGGTGAACGTGGAGACGGCGGACGACCGGGTGGAGACGATCAAGTCCGAGGGCCGCCTCTCGCTCCTGGGCGAGCGCGAGATCGCGTTCTCCTTCGACGACGACCTGGTCCTGCACCGGCGCGAGGTGCTCCCGTACCACGCCAACGGCATGACGATATGGGCGTACGACGCGACGGGCGCCGAGCTGCTGTCGAAGACGTACTACTCGGTCGGCGGCGGCTTCGTCGTGGACGAGGACGCGGTGGGCGCCGACCGGATCAAGCTCGACGACACCGTGCTGAAGTACCCCTTCCGCACCGGCGACGAGCTGCTGCGCCTGACGAAGGAGACGGGTCTTTCGATCTCGTCCCTGATGCTGGAGAACGAGCGGGCCTGGCGGACCGAGGAGGAGATCCGCGAGGGCCTGCTGGAGATCTGGCGGGTGATGCAGGCGTGCGTCTCGCGCGGTATGTCGCGGGAGGGCATCCTGCCGGGCGGCCTGCGCGTACGCCGCAGGGCCTCGGTCTCCGCCCGCCAGCTGCGGGCGGAGGGCGACCCGCTGGCGCACGCGATGGAGTGGATCACGCTCTACGCGATGGCGGTGAACGAGGAGAACGCGGCCGGGGGCCGGGTGGTGACCGCCCCCACGAACGGCGCCGCGGGCATCATCCCGGCGGTCCTGCACTACTACATCAACTTCGTGCCGGGCGCGGACGAGGACGGAGTCGTCCGCTTCCTGCTGGCCGCGGGCGCGATCGGCATGCTCTTCAAGGAGAACGCGTCCATCTCCGGCGCCGAGGTCGGCTGTCAGGGCGAGGTGGGCTCGGCGTGCTCGATGGCGGCGGGCGCGCTGGCCGAGGTGCTCGGCGGCTCCCCGGAGCAGGTGGAGAACGCGGCCGAGATCGGCATGGAGCACAACCTCGGCCTGACCTGCGACCCGGTCGGCGGCCTCGTCCAGATCCCGTGCATCGAGCGCAACGGCATGGCCGCGGTGAAGGCGGTCACGGCGGCGAAGATGGCGATGCGCGGCGACGGTTCGCACAAGGTGTCCCTGGACAAGGTCATCAAGACGATGAAGGACACGGGCGCGGACATGAGCGTCAAGTACAAGGAGACGGCGCGGGGGGGCCTGGCGGTCAACATCATCGAGTGCTGAGGGAATAGGCCCTGACCTGCGCGTTCGTGTCTTTCAGCGCTGTCGGGGCCTCCTGCTCACGCGGCGGAAAGCCCCTTGGAGACTCCCTGGGACAGGCGTGAAAGTACCTGAAAAGTCCCTGGGACATCCCGCTGGAAGGGGCTTTTGACCTGCAGGTTCGCGGCACGTGATCAACGCCGGATGTGCCGCTGATGTCTCAAATCGATCCCCTACCCCCGCTCAAGGGGTGCCATTCGATACATGAACGCTGCGGAAACCCGCGCTTGGAGCAGCGGCCGGCCGACCTCTTCCCCACATTCACGACGACGCAGGCGCGGCAGGCCCTGCTCTCCCCTCGCGATCCGGCGCACTTGGTCACGGAGGGGGAGATAGACGAACTGTCTCGTGGGGTGTACCGGCGGGCAAACGCCCCCCGGAAGCGGCGCACGTGGATCTGCTGGCCGTGTGCGCACGGGCCCCTCGCGCCGTCTTGTGCGGTGAATCCTCCCTGGCCCCGCCTGAGCTGATCGACGACATCCCCGCAGCAGTACACATCGCCGTGCCGCGCGGTATACGCCCCCGACGATTTCCTACCCGCCGATGGTGGTGGCGCAGTACGCCGCGAAGACCTTCGCTCTCGGTATCGAACGGTTCGAAGCAGCCCCGGGAGACACTGCGCGTGTTCGTCGGCGCGGACGACGGCGAGGAAGGAGTGGGTCGGCATCGCGAGGGTGAACCTGCGGGCCCAGGCGGGACAGCGGCGGACCCACCCCATGGCCACCCGGAAGATGGCCGCCGCCCTGAAAGTCACCCTACGCCAGCTGTTGGGTCTGAACACCTACGGGCCCAGCTCATGCCCCGCGTCACGGCGGCCGCTCGTGCGGACCGGTTCCCCCTGTGGTGCGCGCACGTCACGGAAGTCCACCCGTGGGACGGCTCTGTCCGCCGTATCATGACGGCACACGGGAAGGAGCACCGTCCATGAGTGTCGAGGCGATCACGCACACCGAGTTCCCCGCGGGATACGTGGTGTTCTTCGGCACCGACGGAAAGATCATCATGACCCCGCAGAGCGAAGAGCACTCCAGCACGATCAGGTCGATGCAGATCGACTCTCTCGCCCTCGGCCGTCATGCGAAGGTCACCTCGGACGTCTACATCGACTTTCCCGCCGACGAGAACTCCGCCCCCGACCTGGCCATCCTGCGCGAGGACGCGCGCAAGGAGGGCAAGCGCTACAGCTTCGAGGACGTCCTGTTGATCTCGGAGGTCGTCTCCACGTCCTCGGCACGCAAGGATTACGACGACTGCACCGCGAAGTACGGCCGGTACGGGATCCCCGTCTACCTCGTCGTGGATCCCTACGCCCGGGAAGTCGTCCTGCACACCGAGCCCACCTCCAGCGGCTACAGCACCGCCCACACCCGCGCATACGGCACAGGCAAGCTCCCCATCCCCCTGGCCGACGGCCGCACCTTCACCCTCGACCTCGACGAACTCCCCCTGCCGGACCCAGAGCCCGACACTCACTAAGTCTCAGAAAACGCGCCCCGAAGCAGGAAGAGGCCCGGCAGCTGGTCGGCGCGCGCAGGATCATCGAAACCGCGACTGAAGAGCTCCACGCATTGGGGCACCCGGGGTTTGGTGATCACTCCCGGTGTTTCCCTGTTCTTCCAGCCTCATTCTGGCCCCAGGGAGGCCCGGCGGCGGGCTGGGCCGGGCCCCGTCGGGCAGGGTTTCAGTCGTCTTCCTCTGATGCCACTCACTCAGCCGCGGCTGTCCGCCTATTCGTCGCCGTTCCAGATGATGGGCACGGCTCCGACGGGTTCGAACCGGATGTCCGGGTTGCTGCTGTGGACCGGGGCGAAGAATCGGCGCTGAAGCACTGCGGCCCGGCCAGCCTCATCGGCAGTGATGTCCAGCACGGCCTGGGCTGCTTTGGGACACGCGGCGGCTAAGCGGTCGTAGTCGGTGAAGGACAGCACGAGTCCGGCGCCTTCGACCGCGTCGCCGTAGCCTCCGTAACAGGCCTCGTCGCCGAGGCAGTCGTTGAGGGCGTCCAGGTTGTTTCCGTAGTACTCGGGGAAGTGCAGCGCGGCAGCGATCGCTCGGTGCATGTCCTGTTCCGTGGTCCACTCGCCTGCTGCGAGGTGCACGACGCGGAAACCGAGTCCTCCGAGCCGCGCCACGGCTTGTGTGAGGAGTCGTCGACGCCAGAAGAGGGTGACGAATGTGTTGTTCATGTACTCGATGCCGGGAAGCCGGGTCGTTGCGGTGGTTGGCGCCGGATGGCGCGCCACATCGCCTCGGTAGGCGTCGAGGAGACGGAAGAACCCTTCGAAGGGAGTTGCGCCTTGGGGGCGCTGCCCTCGATGCCAGCCGCCTTCGGGATTCGAACCCGAGACCTCCGCATTATAAATGCAAGGCTCGCCGAAGCCATCGCATGCCGCCCGATCAGCAACTGCCCAATCCCGCAGGCGTCTTCCGCAGCATGGGATATGTTGCAGTCAGCCCTCGACAAGAAGTCCCCAAAGGGTCCCTGAGGTGATTCAAGGCAAGCCTGGGCAGGCCAAAAGTGCAGTTCAACCCCGTGATCAATAGCCGTCCATATGTCCGTCAAGTACAAGGAGAGGGCGCGGGGCGGGCTCGCGGTGAACATCATCGAGTGCTGAGCGTTCCGGCCGGGCGCAATTGGGGCATCAACAACTCCCGTCCCCCCACTCACACTTCAGGGAGTCCCCCACGATGTTGCGCGGCATCGACGTAAGCGCGTACCAGTCCTCGGCGTACGACACGGACGGCCTCTCCTTCGTCTTCATCAAGGCGACGGAGGGCCGTTCGTACGTCAACCCGAAGCTGGCGGCCCAGACGAAGCGAGCCCGTGAGGCGGGTCTGGTCGTCGGCTTCTACCACTTCCTCTGGCCCGGCAACCTCTCCGCCCAGGCCGACTACTTCGTCAAGCACGCCCCGGAGAAGGCGGGCGACATCCTCGCGGTCGACTGGGAGACGACGAGCGACGGAACGCACGCCAGCAACGCGGAGAAGGACCTCTTCATCCGCAAGGTGAAGGAACTGCGGCCGAACAATCCGGTCGTGCTGTACGCCAACCGCAATTACTGGCTGAACATCGATCGCACGTCCTACGCCGGCGACGGCCTCTGGATCGCCGACTACGTCACGGCGGGCAAGCCCCGCATCCGGGCCAAGTGGCGCTTCCACCAGTACACGGACGATCCGCTGGACCGGAACGTGGCGGACTTCGCGAGCAAGGCCGCGCTGCGGGAGTGGGCCCAGAACAGCTGAGCGGTCGGCCTCAGGCCGTGAACTCCGGCTTGCGGTCCGGGGAGGCCTCCGCCAGGGCCTTGGTGACTTCCTCGATTCCCGCCCGCAGGCCGTAGACGGGGGTGTCGGGCTGCTGGCGCCAGGAGTCGTCGATGCCGCCCGCGTCGACCGTGTCGTAGCCGAGTTCGTCGATCAGGGCGCGGACCTTCGTCTTGGCCGCCTCGTCGTCGCCGGCGACCGGGAGGGCCATGCGGTCGGGGTCGCCGGCCGGGCGGTGGCGGTCCAGGATGTCCTGGGCGTACGTGCCGTTGAAGGCCTTGATCACCGGGTGGCCCAACTGGCGTTCGGTCCAGCGGCTTTCCGTCAGGCCCTCGTCCTCGATCCCGGCGATCTTCCCGTCCCGCTGCTGGGGGTAGTAGTTGCCGGTGTCGATGACCGCGACTCCCTCTGCGGCCCCCTCCAGGACTCCGGCGGGCAGCTCCGGTACGGCCTTCAGCGGGACGGTGACCACGACGATCTCGGCGCCCCGCGCGGCCTCCTCCACCGGTACCGCGGTCGCCCCGGTCTCCGCCACCAGCTCGGTGAGCGTCTGGGGTCCGCGTGAGTTGGCGACGGACACCTCATGGCCGAGGGCGGTCAGCCGCCGGGTGAGGTTGCCGCCGATGTTGCCCGCGCCGATGATGCCGATCTTCATGAGAGTTCCGCCTTCCAGGGTTGATGCACATGCATACATCGTGCGCCAACCCCTTCGGCGCCCCGGCTATTCCACTCGCCTCTTCAGAGCCGCACGACGATCTTCCCCGTGTGCCGGTTCGACTCCATCAGCCGGTGGGCGTCCTGGATGCTCTCCAGGCCCTCGAAGACCTCCGCGATCACCGGGCGGAAGCCGCCGTCCGCCAGACCGGCGTTGAGGAAGGCGGTGGAGCGGCGGCGACCGCCGGGGGTGTCGGTGAGGGCCATGTTGGCGTACGTGTGGATCGTGAAGGGCCAGTTGAACGGGATCTCGGTGGGGCGGCCGTCCAGCCAGCCGTAGACGACCACGGAACCGCCCTCCGCGAGGGCGCCCGCCACGTCCTTGAAGGCAGGGCCGCCGATCGCGTCGAAGATCACCTCCACGCCTCGGCCGCCGGTGACGCGGCGGACTTCCTCGGCCACCGTCTCCGCGCCTCCCCCGTCGGCCACGACCACCTCGGCCGCGCCCAGGTCCAGCAACTGCTTGCGCTTGTCCTCCGTGCGGGTCGTGACCACCGGGATCGCGCCGACGCGCCTCGCGACCTGGATCGCCGCCGTGCCGACCCCGCTGGACGCGCCGGTGATCAGGACGTGGTCTCCGGGGCGCAGGCCGGCCGTCTCCAGCAGGCCGCCGTAGGCGGTGGTGTACGTCAGCCAGGCGGCGGCCCCGGTCACGGCGTCGACGGAGGCGGGGCGCCGTACGACCGCGGACCGCGGCAGGACGACGCGCTCGGCGTACACGCCCTGGGTGCCGAACTCGATGCCCGGTCCTGTCATCACCGGGTCGCCGACGGCGAGTTCGGTGACGCCCTCACCGACCGCCTCGACGACGGCGGAAGCCTCGTAGCCGAGCCGGGAGCCCGGGAGCGTCGGCTGGTAGTAGTAGGTGCCTGCACGGAAGAGGGCTTCGGCGCGGTTCAGGCCCAACGCCTCGACCCGGAGGGTGACTTCACCCGGGCCGGGTGTCTCGGGGACGGGCGCGTCCTCGATCACCAGCACCTCGGGGCCGCCGATCTCATGAAAGAGCACGGTACGTGCGGTAGTTGGCATGAGAACGACGGTACGGGGGCGCCGGAGAGACGATCCATGTCCGTCGGTCTCTGGTTGATGTCCGTTCGTCTCGCTGGTCGGCGTGGACGCTATGGTGCGGACATGGATGTCCTCAGCGACGCCGTCGCCGCCATGCGCACCGGACGACCGCACTCCTCCCGCCAGGACAAGTACGGGCCGTGGGGCATGCGCTTCGAGGCCTCGTCCGGCGCCGGGTTCCATGTACTGCTCAGGGGGTCCGCCTGGCTGATCCCCGGGGACGGCGAACCGGTCGAACTCGCCCCCGGTGACGTGGTGTTCCTGGCGAGCGGGCGCGGACACGGGGTGGCCAGCGGCCTGGACGTTCCGATGGAGGAGGTACGGCTCAAGGACGACGGCACCTGGCCCGAACTGCCGCCCGACCCGGTGGGCTCGGGGCCCCCGGCCACGGTCATGCTGTGCGGCGCGTATCTACTGGACCGCTCCCGCGCCCACCCGTTGCTGACCGAGCTGCCCGAGGTGGTGCATCTGCCGGCCCGCGTCGGCACGCACCGGTCGCTGCGGGCGGCGGTGGAGCTGCTGGGCGCCGAGCTGGCGGACCCCCAGCCGGGCTCGGACACCATCGTGACCTCGCTGCTGGACACCCTGCTGCTCTACATCCTGCGGGCCTGGTGGCTGCGCGAGCGCCATGGTTCCGGGCATCCCACCGGCTGGGCGGCGGCCCTCGCCGACCCGGCGGTCGCGGCGGCGCTGCGCGCGCTCCACGGCGACCCGGCGCACCCCTGGACGGTGGAGGAGCTCGGCGCCCGCGGCGGCCTGTCCCGCGCGGCCTTCGCCCGCCGGTTCACGACGCTGGTGGGGACGCCGCCCCTGACGTATCTGACCTGGTGGCGCATGACGACGGCGGGCCGGCTGCTGCGCGAGGACGACGTGCCGCTCCGGCTGATCGCCCAACGCACCGGTTATGCCTCGGAGTTCGCCTTCGCCAAGGCATTCAAGCGGGAGTTCGGGGTGGCGCCGGGCCAGTACCGCAGGCGGGCGCCCTGAAAGGACGCTAGCCGCCGAACGGATCTTCCAGTTCCCCTCGCAGCACCCGCGCCGCCGCCTCGGCGTCCCCGTCCGCGACCGCCCGGACCAGGGCCGCGTGGGCCTCGTCGGCGGTGTTGGGGTCGTTCTCGCGCAGCCCCGTCAGGGACAGCAGGTCGACCAGGCCGCGGCGCAGGACCGGGGTGAACTCGGCGAAGAGGTCGTCGAGCACGGGGTTGTGCGCCGCCGCGACCACCGCCGCGTGGAAGGCGATGTCGGCGTCGACGAAGGCCGTGTCGTCCCCGGCGGAAGCCGTCCGGCGGCCCTCCAGCGCCAGCTCGATCGCCGCGACGTCCTCCGGCGTCCGGCGCCGGGCGGCCAGCCGGGCCGCGTGCACCTCCACGGCCATCCGGACCTCGTAGACGTCGGTCACCGCCGCCCGGCGCAGCCGGGTCGGCCAGTCCGCCGCCGGCTCGGTGGCGAGGACGAAGACACCGGCGCCCTGCCGCGGCCGCACCAGACCGGCGCCGGCCAGCGCGCGCAGTGCCTCGCGCACGGTCGAGCGGCCGACGCCCAGCTCCTTGGCGAGGGTCGTCTCACCGGGCAGCTTGTCGCCGACCGCCCAGTGCCCGGCGGAGATCCGCGCGCGCAGGCGTTCGGCGGCCTGTTCCACCAGCGGGCTGGGGCGTAGCGGGCCTAGCGACGACATGGTTCACCAACTTGTCCGAGGTGCACGGGCGTTCACAGCGATTCTCACTTGTCTGAGGAGCTGAGGAGTGGCTAGCCTACCGGTCATGACGTTCCGCGGTCTCCTTCTCGGCTGCCGCGGCGGGGCCTGACGCGACCGGCACCCCGCCGCGGGGCTCCGCGCTGCCGGTCGGCGCCCGACCGAGCCGAAGGAAGTGACCGGCGATGGCCCCGTTCTGGAACCCCCAACGCCCCAGCGGCATGCCGCACCACCGCTACCGCCCCTACCACGAGCGCGTGCACGTCCCGGCCGGCGACCGCGCCTGGCCCTCCGCCCGCCTCGACCGCGCCCCGCTGTGGGTCCCGGTCGATCTGCGGGACGGCAACCAGGCGCTCGCCGAACCGATGGACACCCCGCGCAAGCGCCGCTTCTACGACCTGCTGATCTCGACGGGGTTCAAGGAGATCGAGGTCGGCTATCCCTCCGCGAGCCGTGCGGAGTTCGACTTCGTACGGCATCTCGTGGCCACCGACGCCGTGCCCGACGACGTCACCCCTGTCGTGTTCACCGCTGCGCGGCCGGATCTGATCGACCGGACCTTCGCGTCGATCGAGGGGCTGCCGCGGGCGGTCGTCCACCTGTACATCGCGACCTCGCCGGTGTGGCGGGACGTCGTCCTCGGCCGGGGCCGGGCGGAGATCCGCCGGACGGTGCGCGAGGCGGCCGAGCGGATGGCCCGGCGGGCGGACGGCACGGACGTGCGGTTCCAGTTCTCGCCGGAGACCTTCAACCTCACCGAACCGGACTTCGTGCTCGAACTGTGCGACATGCTGACGGAGTTGTGGGACGCGAGCCCGGACCGCCCGGTCACCCACAACCTCCCGGCGACGGTGGAGATCGCCACGCCGAACGTCTACGCGGACCAGATCGAGTACATGCACCGCCGGCTGTCCCGCCGCGACTCCGTCATCCTCTCGGTGCACCCCCACAACGACCGCGGCACCGGGGTCGCCTGCGCCGAACTCGCGGTCCTGGCGGGCGCCCAGCGGGTGGAGGGCTGCCTGTTCGGCAACGGGGAGCGGACCGGGAACGTCGACCTGGTGACCCTCGCGATGAACCTGTACGTCCAAGGCGTGGACCCCATGGTCGACTTCAGCGACATCGACCGCGTGCGGGACACGGTGGAGCAGTGCAACCGGCTGCCCGTCCACCCCCGGCACCCCTATGCGGGCGAGCTGGTCCACACCGCGTTCTCCGGCACCCACCAGGACGCGATCAGCAAAGGACTGGCGCGTCGGGCAGCGCGTCCGGACGGGCCCTGGGAGGTCCCGTACCTGCCGGTGGACCCGGCCGACATCGGGCGCTCCTACGAGGCGGTGATCCGCGTCAACTCCCAGTCGGGCAAAGGCGGATCGGCGTACCTCCTGCGCACCCACCACGGCATCGACGTACCGCCGCGCATGCGGCCCGACTTCGCCCGCGCGGTCCAGCGGGCCACGGACGACAGCGGCGGAGAGCTGACGCCGAAGGAGCTGTACGACCTGTTCCGCTCGACGTACGTGGCCGACGAGGGCGAAGTGGCCCTGGAGGCGTGGTCGGTCCATCCGGAGGGCGCGGTTACGCGGTTCGTCTGCACCCTGCGCACCGCCGACCGCACCGGCGACTTCGAGGGCTCGGGCCCCGGCCCCGCGTCCGCCTTCGTCGACGCCCTGGCCGGCGCCGGATACCGGGTCGACATCCTCGACTTCCACGAGGAGGGCCGTACGGCCTGCGCCGAGTGCCGGGTGAACGGCACGGTGGCCTGGGGCGCGGGCGAGGGCCCGGCGGCCCCGGTGCGGGCGGTGCTGTCGGCCGTCAATCGGGCGCTGCGATGACGGCGGTCCTGCGCGCGGAGGACGTCCACGTCGTCCGGGACGGGCGGCCGGTCCTCCAGGAGGTGGGGCTCACCGTCCGGGAGGGCGAGCACTGGGCGCTCCTCGGCCCCAACGGCGCCGGCAAGTCCACCCTGCTCGGCCTCCTCGGGGCGCGGGTGCATCCCACGCGCGGGGCGGTGGAGGTCCTCGGCCGCCGACTGGGCCGCGTCGACCTGCGCGAGCTGCGCGCGTACGTCGGCCATGTCGACCCCCGCCATCCGCTGACCGAGCCGCTGCGCGTCCGGGACGTCGTGCTGACCGGGGTGACCAACTCCGTCGCACCGCTGCCCCGTTGGCGCCCGACGCCGGAGCAGGGGACACGGGCCGACCGGCTCCTGGCCACCCTGGGGCTCGGGGATCTCGGCGCCGCCCGCTGGCCCACGCTCTCCCACGGGCAACGGAGCAGGACGCTGATCGCCCGTGCGCTCATGCCGGAACCGCGGCTGCTGCTCCTGGACGAACCGGCGACCGGGCTCGATCTGCCGGGCCGAGAACACCTGCTGGAGGCGCTGGACGAGCTGCGCCGGGAGCGTCCGCGCCTCGCGACCGTCCTCGTCACCCACCATCTGGAGGAGCTGCCGAGCGGCACCACGCACGCCCTGCTGCTGCGCGACGGCCGGGTTCTCGCGCAGGGCCCGGCGGCGCACGTCCTCACCGGTGACCAGGTCGGCAAGTGCTTCGACCTGCCGCTCGCCCTGGAGCGGCGCGAGGGCCGGTGGAGCGTGCGGATCGCCCGTCGGGCATGAGGAAGGGGGGCACCCGACGGGCGCCCCCCTGTCCGCACGCGTCACTTGTTGAGGTACATCCAGAACTCGTCGAAGGACAGCATCTTGTCGCCGTTGAGGTCGCGGGACTTGATGATGGCCTCGGCGACGGCCTCGGTGACGTTCCAGTCGCCGCCCTGGGCGAGGGCGGTCTTGAACTCGGCCGCGGTGATGAAGCCGTCACCGTCCGTGTCGATCCGCTCGAAATGCTTGCGTGCCTCGTCGATGTCGGCCACCGATCCGCCCCTTTTCCGTCGTACCTTGCGGCTTGTTGCCGGAGGTCAGATTAACTGGCCGTCCGAGCGGCCCATGCCGCGACCACACCCGAGGAGCGCGCGTGGAGACCTTGCGGGACATTCTGGAGGCGGCGGCCGAAGGGATCTTCCCGCCTCCGGACGGCCGTACGACCGTCGTGCCCCAGCCCTCTCCCCGGGACGCGGGGGTCTTCGCCTTCACGGCGCACTCCGTGATCGCCACGGACGAGGACGAGGACTGGGTGTACGAGACGCTCGACGCCCTGGACTGCGACGCGCTGGCGGCCACGATGAACCCGCTGTTCCTGGCCGCCTTGATGGAACGGACCGGGCGCGGGACGGACACGATCGACGTGATGACGGTCGGCGCCGCGCTGCCGGGGCGGCCCGGGGTGGAGCTGAGGCGGATCGACGACCCCGCGCATCCGCGCGTGGTGTCCTCGCGCAGGCGCCGGGACGATGTGCGCGTGTGGGCCGCGCACGGCGGCGTCCTGGTCCTCGGTCGCGGGGTCGCGGGGCGGCTGGAGGCCGCGGTCGAGGTGGCGGACGGGGTACGGCATCGCGGGCTGGGACGAGAACTCGCGCTCGCTGCAAGGAAGTTGAGTAGCGGCGAGCCGGTGTGGGCGCAGGTCTCGGCGGGGAACGCCCGCAGTATGCGGGCGTTCCAGGCGGCCGGTTACCGGCCCGTGGGGTCGGAGTTGCTGCTCAGCGTCAGACCTGGTGGCCGGGCGTCAGCGGAAGATGCCGGTGTGGCCCAGTGAGTAGCGCCCCGGCTGCGGGTACACCGCCAGGCCGTGCGGGCCGCTGCCCACCGGGATGCGGGCCAGCTGGGCGCCGGTGCGGGTGTCGATGGCGTACACCTCGGCGTCGTAACGCCCCGACAGCCACAGGACCTTGCCGTCCGCCGAGACCCCGCCCATGTCAGGGCTGCCGCCGTCGGGCAGGTGCCACTTCTTGGTGAGCTTGTTCCGGGTGAAGTCGAAGACCGACACCGTGCCCTCGCCTCGGTTGGAGACGTACATCTCGCGCGAGTCGCGGCTGACGTAGAGGCCGTGGCAGCCCTTGCCGGTGGGCAGCAGCTTGGGCTCAGCGAAGGAGTCGCCGTCCAGGACCCACATTCCGTCGGCCATCATGTCGGCGATGTAGAACTTCTTGCCGTCCGGGGAGACCTTGACGTCCTGCGGCATGGCGCCGTCGAAGGGGAGCTTCTGCTGCCCGATCACCTTCATCTTCTGGGTGTCGACCTTGAGCAGCTCACCGCTGAACTCGCAGGAGACGATGAAGTACTTGCCGTCCAGCGAGAAGTCGGCGTGGTTGACGCCGTAGCAGGTGACCGGCTCGGTCTTGACCGTCTTCATGGTGTGCGGGTCACGGAAGACCAGCTCGCGGTCGAGCGAGGCCATCACGACGGCGTACTTGCCGTTGGGCGTGAAATAGAGGTTGTACGGGTCGTGCACCTCCACCTCCTTGCCCGCCTTGCCGGTCTTCGGGTCGATGGGGGTGAGCGTGTGACCGCGGTTGTTGTTCACCCAGAGGGTCTTCATGTCCCAGGAGGGGACGACGTGCTGGGGCTGCCGGCCGACCGGGATCGTGTCGATGATCTCGTACGTCTTCGGGTCGATGACCGAGACGGTGTCGGACTCGGTGTTGGGGACGTAGACCCGGCTCGGGAAGTCCTTGACCACCTGGGAGAGCTTGTTCGGGCGGTCGGCGGCGTAGACGTCCTTGGGGTCGAGGACCGGGGGCATCCCGGGCAGGCCCTGGACCGGCTTCTTCTTCGGCGGCGCGGGGACCGCGGCGGCCTTGGTGGCGCGGGCGTCGGTGGTCTTGTTCCTGGTCTCGGTGCCGCAGGCGGCGATCGCGGCGAGGACGGCGCCGGCGAGGAGGGTCGTTCTGACGAGGTTGCGGTGCGGGGGGTAGCGGTGCATCAGCTGAACAACTCCGTGGTGGTGACGGGGATCAGTCCGCGACGGTCGAGGTCGTCGAGTACGGCGGGCAGGGCGGCGACCGTGTCCGGGTAGCCGAAGTGCAGGCTCACGATCGATCCGGGGCGGATGTCCGTGGCCAGCGTGCGGGTGATGGCCTCGGGGCCCGGTGAGGTGAAGTCGAGGGAGTCGACGTCGTAGGAGAGGACGTGGGGGTAGCCGGCGTCCCGGGCCAGGCGGGCGACGAGCGGGGAGGCCCGGGGAGCCCGGGAGGGGCGGAACCAGGTGCCGATGGAGCCGGTGAGGCGGCGCAGGCGCTGGGCGCATGCGGTGATCTCCGCCTGCGCCCGGGCCTGCGGCATCGCGTTGATGTCGAGGTGGTGCTCGGTGTGGTTGCCGAGGTCGTGGCCGCCGTCGAGGACACGGCGGGCGAGGCGGGGATTCGCGTCGAGCCAGGTGCCCACGGCCAGGACGGTGAGGTGGGCGCCTCGGCGCTCGGCTTCCTCGAGGATCGCGTCGGCGGTGGCGGGGTCGCCGTTGCCGTGGAAGGTGAGGGCCACCCGGCGGGTGTCGCCGGGGCCGTGGGTGAGGTGGGTGGTGTGGGCCGGAAGGCGGCGGGGGGTGCGGTGTGCGGGGGCGATGTGGTGGGCGACGGCGCCGGTGGTGGTGCAGGCGGCGGTGAGGGCCGTGGCGGTGACGAGTCCGGCGGCTGCGCCGAGGACCGTCCGGCGGTCGGTCGTGGTCACCTGCCCTATTTAAGGGCGGACGGGGTGGAATTCGGGCGATTGGTCCGCTTGGTGGCGGCGCCCCGGGTCCGAGGGGCCCTCAGGGCCGAGAGAGGACGGGGACCCTCAGGTCCGAGAGGGGACGGGGACCCTCAGGTCCGAGAGGGGACGGGGACCCTCAGGGCCGAGAGGGGACCCTCAGCGGTCCGCCACCCGCATCTCGAACCAGGTCGTCTTGCCCCGCGGCAGCAGGTCCACTCCCCAGCGGTCGGCCAGTTTGTCCACCAGGAACAGACCCCGGCCGCTGATGTCCATCTCCTGGACCGGCATCAGACAGGGCAGGCCCCGCGAGGGATCGCGGACCTCGATACGGATCCAGCCGCGCCGTCGGCGCATCCGGAGGCCGAACACCCGGGCCCCGGTGTGGCGGACCGCGTTTCCCACCAGTTCCGAGACCAGTAAGACGGCGTCCTCCGTCATCTTCGCCGTCAGGCCCCATTGGCGCAGTACCACTACCTGGGCGAGCCGGCGGGCCGTCGCCGCCGACTCCGGGCGGGAAGGGAGCGGAACCTCCGCCTCCGTGGGGTTGCCGAACAACTCCAGCGCCCTCAAGGCGTGTTCGTCCTCGACCGCCGGCGACCAGCGCGCCGCGGTCGCACGGCCGTGTCCCCGCGGCTGTTCGATACCCTCCAGCCCCGCCATGCCCCCATCATGGCCGCCCAGAACACACTCCGGGGCCGTTCCCGCGGAATACGCCCCCCGGAATCCACCATTCCGCGAGCGTCGATCGGCATATGCCGGAGGCAGTTCGGAGTCTTCCACGGCCCGTCTGACCTGCGGCGGAGGCTCTGTTGACGGCAATCGACGGGCCTCCTCGACAAGACAGGCTTAAGGCTCAGTTAAGGCTGCCATAAACCGTCCCATCGAGGGACCCGGATCAGACATCGCGTCAATTGCAAGCACTTCCGCCGGATCAGGCGCCCCGGTTCAGAGGAACTTCGCCTTGCCCGGGCCCTCTTCCACGAAGCTCCGCATCCCGCGCTCCCGGTCCTCGGTCGCGAACAGGCCCGCGAACCAGTTCCGTTCCACCGCGAGGCCCGTCTCGATGTCGGTCTCGAGGCCGGTGTCGATGGACTCCTTCGCCGCGCGCAGCGCGATCGCCGGACCCTGCGCGAGCTTCGCGGCCCACTCGTGCGCGGCGGTGTACACCTCCTCGGCCGGGACCACCCGGTCCACCAGGCCGAGGGACAGCGCCTCGTCCGCCTTGACCATCCGGCCGGTGAAGATCAGGTCCTTGGCCTTGGACGGGCCGACCAGCCGGGACAGCCGCTGGGTGCCGCCCGCGCCCGGGATCAGACCGAGCAGGATCTCCGGCTGGCCGAGCTTGGCGTTCTCCCCGGCGATCCGGAAGTCCGCGCAGAGCGCCAGTTCGCAGCCGCCGCCGAGGGCGTACCCCGTCACCGCCGCCACCACCGGCTTGGGGATGCGGGCCACGGCGGTGAAGGAGTCCTGCAGGGCACGGGCGCGCAGGACCATGGCCGTGTGGTCCATGGCCTGCATCTCCTTGATGTCCGCGCCGGCCGCGAACACCTTCTCGCCGCCGTAGATCACCACGGCGCGCACATCGTCGCGGCGGCTCGCCTCCTCGGCCAGCTCCTTGAGCCGGTCCTGGGTGGCGACGTCCAGCGCGTTCATCGGGGGGCGGTCCAGGCGGAGCGTGCCCACGCCCTCGGCGACTTCGAGATTCACGGTCATGCCTCGCAGGTTAACGGTGACTAACCCCCCGACAGAACCCCGGCCCCCGCCAGGGCCTGTCCGCCGGACAGGCCCTACTTCGTCCACTCCTCCCAGGACATGTTCCAGCCGTTGAGGCCGTTGTCCGGGGCGATCGTCGCGTCGTTGGAGTTCTTCACGACCACCACGTCACCGATCATGGAGTGGTTGAAGAACCAGGCGGCGGGGGTGCCGCCGTCCCAGGCGCCCTTCACGTCGCGCAGGCCGACACAGCCGTGGCTGGCGTTGTAGTTGCCGAAGGCGTCGCCGCCCCAGTAGTTGCCGTGGATGAAGGTGCCGGACTGGCTCAGGCGCATGGCGTGCGGGACGTCATCGATGTCGTACTCGCCGTCGTAGCCGACGGTGTCGCCGTTCATCCGGGTCTCGACGAACTTCTCGGTGATGACCATCTGGCCGTTCCAGGTGTCGTACCCGGGCTTGCCGGTGGTGACGGGGAGGGTCTTGACGACCTTGCCGTCCTGCATGACCTTCATCTTCTTGGTCTTCACGTCGACGACGGAGACCTGGTCGCGCCCGATGGTGAAGTCGACGGTCTTGGTCTGCTCGCCGTAGACGCCGTCCCGGCCCTCGACGCCGTCGAGGTTGAGCTGGACGGTGACCTTGGTGCCTTCCTTCCAGTACTTCTCGGGGCGGAAGTCGAGGCGGTCGTTGCCGAACCAGTGGCCCTGGACGTCCACGGCCGGCTCGGTCTTGATGGTGACGGCCTTCTCGACCTCGTCCGGGTTGGTGATGCCCCGGTCGAAGCGGAGGGAGAAGGACATCCCGACGCCGACCTTCGAGCCGTCCTCGGGGGTGAAGGTGCCGAGGAAGGTGTTCTGCGGCGTGAGGGTGGTGAAGCTGGAGTCCTCGGCGGTCTCGCGGCCCTCGGCGTCCTTCGCGACCGCGTGCACGGAGTACTCGGTGGACGCCGCCAGATGCGTGGACGGCGTCCAGGAGGCGCCCCCGTCGGTGATCTTCCCGGATATCGCCCTGCCCTTGGGGTCCTTCACGACGACCTCGGACAGCTTGCCCTTGGCGGCACTGACCTTGAGCGCGCCGCTGGTGTCGACGGACTTGGCGCCGTCCTTCGGGGCTATGGAGACCACGGCCTGCGACGGCCCGCTCGCGGCCTGCCCGGAGTCGCCCCCGGACTTGCCCTTCCCGTCGCCGGAGCCCGAGTCCGAGCCCCCGCCGCACGCGGTGACGGCCAGCAGGAGGCCTCCCGCGAGCACCGCGGCAAGCCTCCTGCGCCCCCCAACCGACGCCCCCGATATCGGTCGCACGTTCAAGTCCTTCTCTCCCCTCGCCGGGCCTGGTCAGGCCCCCCGCCCCCGCGCGTCGGCAGGCGCTCGGCGCATATTAACCACAAGGTCATCTCGCTTGGCGCCCCGCGATTGTCACCGTTCCGTACCGAGTGGGGTACCGACTTGGACGGACAGGTGCGCCAAGTGGCACCCCTTTCCTGTTACTTCACCGCACTCCCGGCCTTCCACGCCTTCCAGTCCATATTCCACCCGCCCAGGCCGTTGTCGGGAGCGACCTTCTTGTCCTTGCTGCGGACGACCTCGACGACGTCACCGATCAGGCTGCGGTCGAAGAACCAGCCCGCGGGCGTGTCCGAGCCCCCGCCCTTGACGTCCCTGAGCCCCACGCAGCCGTGGCTGACATTGACCTTCCCGAAGGCGTCCGGCGCCCAGTAGTTGCCGTGCAGGAAGGTGCCGGACTCGGTCAGCCGCATGGCGTGCGGGACGTCCGGGATGTCGTACTCGCCCTTGCCGTCGTTGTCGGTGAAGCCGACCGTCGCGCCGTTCATCCGGGTCACCTCGAGCATCTCGGTGACCACCATCTTGCCGTTGTACGTCGTGGTCTTCGGGGCCCCCGCCGTGATCGGCACGGTCGCGAGCAGCTCGCCGTCGCGCCGGACGTCCATCGTGTGCTCGGCGGCGTCGACGGTGGAGACCTGGTGGCGGCCGACGGTGAAGGAGAACGTCTTGTACTGCAGGCCGTAGACCCCGGGCGCGCCCTCCACGTCACGGAGTTTGAGCGAGACGGTGACCTCGGTGCCGGGCTTCCAGTACCGCTCGGGGCGGAAGTCGAGGCGGCCCTTGCCGAACCAGTGCGGACGGATCTCGACGGCCGGGCGGGCCGTCACATGGACGGCGCGTTCGACGGCGGCGCGGTTCTCGATCTCCCGGTTGAACTCCAGGGAGACGATCATCCCGGTGCCGACGGTGGCGCGGTTCTCGGGGGTGACGTACCCGATGAAGCGCTCCTCGGGGACGTACGTGGTGAAGGTGGTGTGCCGGGCGGAGCGGCGGCCGTGGCCGTCGAGGGCAACCACGTCGACCGTGTAGCGGGCGGCGAGCGCCAGCTGCCGGTCGTCGGGTTCCCAGCGCAGCCCGTCGGCGGAGACGTGCCCGGGGACCGGGGTCTCCTGCGCGTCCTGCGACTTGACGACCTTCACGGACTCCAGGCGCCCGCTGGGCACCCGGACCCGCAGCTCCTCCTCGGGGTCCACCCCCTTGCTGCCGTCGTCCGGGGAGATCTGGATCACCTCCTTGGGTGCCGGAGGTCTGCCCAACCCGCCCAGACCCACCCCGCCGGGGGTGTCCGAAGTGCAGCCGGCGGCTCCGGCCAGCAGTCCTGCCCATGTCAGTACGGCGGCCAGTGCGGCCCCCGCGCGCCGCGCGCGCCCTTGTACGTGCCTCACGACGAGCCCAACGACCGGGCACGCTCCGGGGAAACGTGAGTGCGAGCCAAGCGCTGGGCAGAACAGTGGGGAGGACGACGCGACGGGGAGCCGCTTCCGGGGACTTGGCATGCCCGTTTCCACGTCGTTCCGAGAGCCGTGGGAGGCCGAAGGTGTCGAGCAGCGCAGCCGAGCGTCAGGCAGTGGCTCAGGAGCGTGCCGTGGAGAGCCCGGCGCCCGTACTGAACGGAACAGCGCGCCGGACACCGGGCGTGCCCGTGTGGCCGGGCGCGCCGACTCCGCTGGGCGCCCGCTACCGGGTGGGCCCGGACGGGGTGGCCGGAACCAACTTCGCGCTGTGGGCGGGCGGCGCCGAGGCGGTCGAACTGTGTCTGTTCGACGAGTCGGGCAAGGAGACCCGGGCCAAGCTGACCGAGCTGACGCACGAGATCTGGCACGGTTTCGTGCCCGGCGTGATGCCGGGACAGCGCTACGGCTTCCGGGTGCACGGCCGCTGGGATCCGTGGACCGGCGCCCGCTGGAACCCGGCGAAGCTGCTGCTCGACCCGTATGCCCGCGCGGTGGACGGCGACTTCGGGCTGCCGCCGGAGGTGTACGGCCATGTCCGGGACTGGCCGCAGCAGCAGGTCGCGGACACCGTCCGGGACGACCGGGACTCGGCGCCGTACGTCCCCAAGGGTGTCGTGGTCCACGATGACGACGACTGGACGGACGACCGGCGGCCGAAGACCCCGTGGGCGGACTCGGTCATCTACGAGGTGCACGTGCGGGGCTTCACCAAGATGCACCCGGGGATCCCTGAGGAGCTGCGCGGCACGTACGCCGGTCTCGCGCACCCGGCGGCGATCGAGCACCTGGTCAGGCTGGGCGTGACGGCGGTGGAGCTGCTGCCGGTCCACCAGTTCGCGCACGAGGACCATCTGCTGCGGCGCGGCCTGAAGAACTACTGGGGCTACAACTCCATCGGCTACTTCGCCCCGCACGCCGCCTACGCGGCCTCCGGGACGACCGGTCAGCAGGTCGGCGAGTTCAAGCGGATGGTGCGGGCACTGCACGAGGCCGGGATCGAGGTCATCCTCGACGTGGTCTACAACCACACGGCGGAGGCGGGCGAGCTGGGGCCCACGCTCTCCCTGAAAGGCATCGACAACCGCGGCTACTACCGGCTCCAGGGCGACGCGCGCCGGTACGCCGACTACACCGGCTGTGGCAACACGCTCCATGTGGTCCAGCCGCACGTCCTGCGGCTCATCACGGACTCCCTGCGCTACTGGGTCACGGAGATGGGCGTCGACGGCTTCCGCTTCGACCTCGCCGCCGCGCTGGCCCGCTCCATGCACGACGTCGACATGCTCTCCCCGTTCCTCGCCGTCATCGCCCAGGACCCCCTGCTGAGCCGGGTGAAGCTGATCGCCGAGCCGTGGGACGTGGGCTCCGGCGGCTACCAGGTCGGTGCCTTTCCCCCGCTGTGGACGGAGTGGAACGACCGGTACCGCAACGCCGTCCGGGACTTCTGGCGGGGCGCGCTGCCGGACGTACGGGATCTCGGCTACCGGCTGTCGGGCTCCAGCGACCTGTACGCGTGGGGCGGCAGGCGGCCGTACGCCTCGGTGAACTTCGTGACCGCGCACGACGGTTTCACCCTGCGCGACCTCGTCTCCTACGAGCGCAAGCACAACGAGGCCAACGGTGAGGGCAACCGGGACGGCACCAACGACAACCGGGCCTGGAACTGCGGCGCGGAGGGCGAGACGGACGACGAGGGCGTACGCGGGCTGCGGCGGCGGCAGTTGCGGAACCTGCTGACCACCCTGCTGCTGTCCACGGGCGTGCCGATGCTGGTCGCGGGCGACGAGCTGGGGCGGACCCAGCGCGGCAACAACAACGCCTACTGCCAGGACAACGAGATCAGCTGGCTGGACTGGGGCTTGCTGGACGACCCGGGCTGGAAGGCGCTGTTCGAGCTGACCTCGCGGCTGATCGAGCTGCGCCACCGGCATCCGGTGCTGCGCCGCCGGGCCTTCTTCTCCGGGCGGGCGCACTCGGCGGACGGGCTGCGGGACCTGGCCTGGTTCACCGCGCGCGGCACGGAGATGACGGAAGGGGACTGGTACGCGCCCGCCGCCACGCTCGGCATGTATCTGTCCGGGCGGGACATCCCGGGCCGGGACGAGCGGGGCGCGCCGATCGTGGACGACAGCTTCCTGGCCGTCCTGCACGCCGGGGACCGCCCGGCGAGCTTCGTGCTGCCGGCGCCGCCGTGGGCGGAGGAGTACGAACTGGTCGTCGACACGTCACGGGAGGAGCAGGACGAGGCGCCGGGCGAGATCCATCGCGCGGGGACGGCGATCACGGTGCCGGGGCGGGCGGTGCTGCTGCTGAGGGTGGTCGGCTGAAGCGCCTCTGTCGAGGGGTCATTGCGGGTCAGTGTTGAGGGGGCGTTGCGGGTCCATGAACTCCCGGCCGGATTCCTGGCCCCGGACGGGGGCCCGCTGATCAACTGAAGCGCATGCCCGAGATATCCCGCCGTGCCTTCGGTGGTCTCGTCGGCGGCGGAGCCGTGTCCGCCGTCGCCGCCACGACCACCGCCGCCGAAGCCGCCGAACGCCCCTTCAAGGCCCGCCCCGCCTCCTCCCGGCGCCCGAACATCCTGGTGATCCTGGGCGACGACCTCGGCTGGGCCGATCTGTCGTCGTACGGCGCCCCGCACATCCGCACCCCGCACCTGGACCGGCTGGCCCGGCAGGGCGTGCGCTTCACCGACGCCTACTCCGGCTCGGCGACCTGCTCCCCGACCCGGTTCAGCCTGTACACCGGCCGCTATCCGGGCCGGACGCCGGGCGGGCTCGCCGAGCCCATCGCCAACCGGTCGCAGGGCCTCGACCCGCGCCACCCCACCCTCGCCTCCCTGCTGAGGAAGGCCGGATACGCCACCGCGCTCATCGGCAAGTGGCACTGCGGCTGGCTGCCGGACTACAGCCCCACCAAGTCGGGCTGGGACGAGTTCTTCGGCAACTTCGGGGGCGTCCTCGAGTACTTCTCCAAGCTGGGCCAGCTCGGCACGTACGACCTCTACGAAGGGGACGCCGAGTACCGGGACCTGCGGTACTACACGACCGTCCTCACCGAGCGGGCCGTCGAGTACGTCGGCCGTGACCACGACGCGCCCTGGCTGCTGAACCTCAACTTCACCACCCCGCACTGGCCCTGGCTGGCCGAGGGCGACGAGGAGGCCGGCGCCGAGATCGCGGCGAGGATACGGGCCGCCACCTCCCAGGCCGAGGTCAGCAAGGCGCTGTTCCACTACGACGGCGGCTCGGTCGCCAAGTACGTCGAGATGGTCGAGGACCTGGACGCCGCCGTCGGCGAGGTCCTCGACGCCCTGCGCCGGTCCGGGCAGGAGGAGAACACGCTCGTGCTGTTCGCCAGCGACAACGGTGGCGAGCGCTTCTCCTACAACTGGCCGCTCAGCGGCGCCAAGTCCGGGCTGCTGGAGGGCGGCATCCGGGTGCCGGCGATCCTGCGCTGGCCGGCCCGGATCGACGGCCGCCAGGTCAGCCATGAGCCGAACTTCTCCCCCGACTGGACGGCGACCCTGCTGGAGATCGGCGGCGCCCGGCCGGACCCCGCCTACCCGCTGGACGGGACGAGTCTCGCCGGGTACCTGCTGCGCGGCGAGGAGGTGCCGGAGCGGGATCTGTTCTGGCGGGTGCGGGCGGGGCGGGCGCTGCGCCGCGGGAACTGGAAGTACTACCGGGACGCGGCGGGCACGGACCACCTGTACGACCTGGCCGCCGACCAGCGCGAGCAGGCCGACCGCGCCGAGGACGAGCCGGAGCTCCTGGCCGAGCTGAGAGCGGCCTGGGCGAAGATCGCGGGCGGGCTGCTGCCGTACCCCTCCTGACCAGCGGAGGAGTAGGGTCCGGCCAAAACTCGGTGGGCGATGTCAGTGGCGATCCGTAGGCTCGCTGCTGATGCCGACGACACCTGGAACCGCAGCGGAACGCTCCGCCGTCCGTACCCTGTTGCGCCTGTGGCCGTATGTCCGGCCCGTGCGGGCGCGGCTGTTCACCGCCGCGTTCGTGGCGATCCTCGCCTCGTGCGTGGGGCTGGTGATCCCGCTCGTCCTGAAGTGGATGGTGGACGGACCGGTCGCCGGCCGGGATCCGGCCGGGGTGTGGCTCGGGGCGCTGTTCCTGCTGCTGCTCGGGGTCGGCGAGGCCGTGCTGTTCGGGCTGCGGCGGTGGCTGGTGGCACGGCCGCTGTCGCACGTCGAGGCGGAGATGCGGGCGGGGCTCTACCGGCATCTGCAACGGCTTCCGGTCGCCTTCCACGACCGGTGGGCGTCCGGGCAATTGCTGTCCCGGGCGACCACCGATCTGATGCTGCTGCGTATGTTCCTCGCCTTTCCGCTGACGTTCCTGCTGGTCAACGGAGTCACCATCCTGGTCGGCGTGATCATCATGCTGCTTCAGGACTGGACGCTGGGACTCGTGATCCTCGGGCCCGCCCTGCCGGTGATCGTGATGTGCGTGGTCTTCGAGAAGCGGTACGCCGAGGTGGCCCGGCGGGCGCAGGACCAGGTCGGGGATCTGACGACCGTGGTCGAGGAGAGCGTGCTCGGGATCCGGATCATCAAGGGGTTCGGGCGGCACCGGAGCCAGGCACGGGCGTTCCGGGATCTGTCGTGGACGCTGCGTGGGACGGAGCTGCGCAAGGCCCGGCTGCTGGCCGTCATCTGGGCGGTGATCGTGACGCTGCCCGAGGTGGCGGTGGGGGCGGCGCTCGTGGTGGGGTGCGTGCAGGTCGCGGACGGCGCGCTGTCCGCAGGCACGTTGGTCGCCTTTCTGTCCACGGCTCTCGCCCTGCGGTGGCCCGTCGAGTCGATCGGGTTCCTGCTCGCGATGAGCCAGGAGGCGGCCACCGCCACGGAGCGGTACTTCGAGGTGATGGACGAGGAACCGGAGTCGGCCGAGCCGCGAAGGACGCGGCCCACGGTGAGCCGAGGGCTCCTCTTCGAGAACGTCACCTTCCGTTACCCGGACGCTCCCCCCGGCTCCCCGCCCGTCCTCGACCGCGTCGACCTGCACATCCTGCCCGGCGAGTCCATGGCCCTCGTGGGCGCGACCGGGTCCGGGAAGACCACGCTCACGGCGCTCGTGCCCCGGTTGCACGAGGTCACCGACGGGCGGATCACGCTCGACGGGGAGGACATCATGGCGATGTCCCGGGAGGAGCTGCGCTCCCGGGTCGCCGTCGCCTTCGAGGAGCCCACCCTCTTCTCCGCCTCCGTCGGGGAGAACGTGCTCATGGGCGCCGACGACGCGGCCGGCGCCGCGGATCTCCGGCGGGCCCTCTCCGTCGCCCAGGCCGACTTCGCGCACGCGCTCCCCGACGGCACCGACACCCAGGTCGGCGAGCAGGGGCTCAGCCTGTCCGGTGGGCAGCGGCAGCGGCTGGCGCTCGCCAGGGCCGTCGTAGGACGGCCGCGGTTCCTGGTGCTGGACGATCCGCTGTCCGCGCTGGACGTGCACACCGAGGCGGCCGTGGAGGCAGCCCTGCGGGACGTGCTCGCGGAGACCACCGCGCTGATCGTGGCGCACCGCCCGTCCACCGTGCTGCTCGCCGACCGCGTCGCACTGCTGTCCGGCGGCCGGATCACCGCGATCGGCACCCATCACGAACTGCTGCGCACGAACGCCGAGTACGCCCATCTGATGTCGGGAGCGGACGGAGAGGCCGACCTGATGCCGGGGGCGGAGGGGGAGGCCGACCTGATGTCGGGCTCGTACGAAGAGGCCCACCCGACGTCGGGAGCAGACAAGGGGGCCCACCTGATGCCGGGAGCCGACCAGGAGGCCCGCCTGATGCCGGGTGTCGACCAGGAGGCCCGCCGATGACCGCGCCCACCACCACGGCACCGGCCAAGGGCGAGCCCCGGCGCGAGCGGGCCGGGGACCCGTTCGACCAGGACGTCCTGCCCACCGCCCCGGGCGCCACCGGCGCGCTGCTGCGGTCGCTGCTCGCCCCGATGAGGGCCCGCGTCGCGCTCACCACGCTGCTGCTGCTCGTCCAGCAGGCGGCGGTCCAGGCGGGCCCGCTGCTGGTGGCGTACGCCATCGACCAGGCCGTGCCCGCGTTCCGCCGCGACGACCACGGCCCGCTGATCGCGGTGGCCGTGGGCTATCTGCTCTGCGCGGCCCTGTCCGGCGCGCTCCAGTACGCGTTCGTCATCACCGCCGCCCGCGTCAACCAGGACGTGCTGCTGGACCTGCGCGGCCGCATCTTCCGGCACGCCCAGGCGCTGAGCCTCGACTTCCACGAGCGCTACACCAGCGGCCGACTGATCTCCCGCTCCACCACGGACGTGGAATCGCTGCGGGAACTGCTCAGCGAGGGGCTCCAGGAACTCGTCACCGTCATCCTGTCGTTCGTCTACATCTCGGCGATGCTGCTCTGGCTGGACCTCGGGCTCGGCGCGGTCGCGGTGGCCTCCTTCGTGCCGCTGTACCTGCTCATGCGCGGCTACCAGCGGCGCGCGGGGCGGGTGTACCGGGTGCGGTCGACCGCCATCGCCGCGGTGATCGTGAAGTTCGTGGAGACGATGAACGGCATCCGGCCGGTGCGCGCGTTCCGCCGCGAGGCCGTCAACGACGCCGACTTCGCCGTACTCAACAAGCGGCACGAACGCACCAACGGCGACGCGCTGCTGGAGATGGCCCGCTACGTCGTCGGCTCCCGGCTGGTCGCCAACACGGCCGTCGCGCTGATCGTGCTGTGGGGCGCCCACCGGGTCGCGGGCGACACCCTGGCGCTCGGGGTGCTGGCCGCGGCGGTGCTGTACCTGCGGCGGCTGTACGACCCGATCGACCGGCTCGGCATGTTCCTCAACTCCTACCAGTCGGCGGCGGCCTCCCTGGAGAAGATCGCGGGACTGCTGGCGCAGACCCCGTCCGTGCCCGAGCCCTCGGCTCCCCGGCAGCTCCCGGCACGGGAGTCCGAGCACCCCGGCCGCGAGGTCGGCTTCGACGGCGTGCGGTTCGCCTACCGCACCGGCGGCGAGGTGCTGCCCACCTTCGACCTCACCCTTCCGGCCGGGCAGACGGTCGCGGTGGTCGGCTCGACCGGCGCCGGCAAGTCGACGCTGGCGAAGCTGCTCGCCCGGTTCTACGACCCCTCCGAGGGCCGGGTGCTGCTCGACGGGGTGGACCTGCGGGAGCTGTCCATGGCCGAGCTGCGGCGCGGGGTGGTGATGGTGACCCAGGAGGCGTTCCTGTTCTCCGGCACGGTCGCGGAGAACATCGCCCTCGGGCGCCCGGACGCCGGCCGGGAGGAGATCGAGCGGGCCGCGAAGGCCATCGGCGCCCATGAGTTCATCAGCGCCCTGCCCGACGGCTACGACACGGACGTCCGCAAGCGGGGCGGCCGCATCTCGGCGGGCCAGCGCCAACTGGTGGCGTTCGCGCGGGCGTTGCTCGCCGATCCGGCGGTGCTGATCCTGGACGAGGCGACCAGCTCGCTGGACATCCCGGGCGAGCGGGCGGTGCAGCGGGCGATGGCGACGGTGCTGCAAGGGCGTACGGCGGTGGTGATCGCGCACCGGCTGTCCACCGTGGAGATCGCGGACCGGGTGCTGGTGATGGAGCACGGGCGGATCGTCGAGGACGGCTCCCCCGCCGAACTCATCGCGGGGACAGGGAGGTTCGCGGATCTGCACCGGGCGTGGCGGGACAGCCTGGCGTGAGCGCGCCCGCTCGTCTGGCGTAACCCTACAAAGCCACGCGTCCGTATAGCGAACATGAACTCCCGGACAACGAACGATTTCCGGCCAACTTTCTGACGCGCCCCTGACAGAACCGGCAATCTCCTGCCACTCTTCCCACGGCCGCTTCACAGCAACCCCATAGTTCGCCCGTTGGGCGGCCGACGCTCCCGCACGTGGTTCTGCGCACCACCCTGCTCTGCCCGGCCGGCCGATCCGCCGACCGGTCTCCCCTGGCCGCGCGATCCGCGGCCGCGCAGAAGGAGTCGGTTTTGAGAAGCAGTTCCTCAGACAGACGCACCCCCCACAGATCCACCACCCGCCGGGCCGCCGCAGTCGCCCTCGTCGGGGTGGCCGCCCTGGTCGCCGCGGCCGTCCAGTCCGGCGCCGCCACCGCAGCCCCGGAGAAGGCACCGTCGGCCGCGGGCAAGGTCATCCCGGGCTCCGAGTCGGTCAAGCTCACCCCCGCCCAGCGGGCCGAGCTGATCCGCACGGCGAACGCCGCCAAGGCGGACACCGCCCGCGAACTGGGCCTCGGCGCCAAGGAGAAGCTGGTCGTCCGCGATGTCCTCAAGGACGGCAACGGCACGATCCACACGCGGTACGAGCGCACCTACGACGGCCTGCCGGTCCTCGGCGGCGACCTCGTCGTCAAGAGCACCAAGGCGGACGCCACGGCCGCCGTCGTGAAGGCCACCAAGAAGGCCATCGCACCGGCCACCACCAAGGCCGCGGTCTCCGCGGCGAAGGCCGAGCGGCAGGCGCTGTCCGCGGCGAAGGCGGAGCGGGCCGAGGACGCGGACGTCAACCGGGCGCCCCGCAAGGTGATCTGGGCCGCGAGCGGCACCCCGAAGGTCGCCTTCGAGACGGTGGTCGGCGGCTTCCAGCACGACGGCACCCCGCAGGAACTGCACGTCGTCACCGACGCCACCACGGGCGAGAAGCTGTACGAGTGGGAGGCCATCGAGACCGGCACCGGCAACACGGTGTACTCCGGCACGGTCCCGCTGACGACCACGCAGTCCGGGTCGACGTACAACCTCACCGACGGCGCGCGCGGCAACCACAGGACGTACAACCTGAACCGCGGCACGTCCGGCACCGGCACGCTCTTCTCCGGTCCCGACGACGTCTGGGGCAACGGCAGCCCGTCCAACCTGGAGTCGGCCGCCGCCGACGCCCACTACGGCGCCGCGCTGACCTGGGACTACTACAAGAACGTGCACGGCCGCAGCGGCATCCGCGGTGACGGCGTGGGCGCCTACTCCCGGGTCCACTACGGCAACAACTACGTCAACGCGTTCTGGTCCGACAGCTGCTTCTGCATGACGTACGGCGACGGCTCGGGCAACGCCAACCCGCTGACCTCGATCGACGTGGCCGCGCACGAGATGACCCACGGTCTCACCTCCAACACCGCGGGCCTCGTCTACAGCGGCGAGTCCGGGGGTCTGAACGAGGCGACCTCCGACATCTTCGGTTCGACCGTCGAGTTCTACGCCAACAACTCCTCCGACGTCGGTGACTACCTCATCGGCGAGGAGATCAACATCAACGGCGACGGCACCCCGTTGCGCTACATGGACAAGCCGAGCAAGGACGGCGCGTCCAAGGACAGCTGGTACTCCGGCATCGGGTCGATCGACGTGCACTACTCGTCGGGTCCCGCCAACCACTTCTTCTACCTGCTGAGCGAGGGCAGCGGCACCAAGACCATCAACGGTGTCACCTACAACTCGTCCACCTCGGACGGCCTTCCGGTCACCGGCATCGGCCGGGACAAGGCGGAGAAGATCTGGTTCCGCGCGCTGACCACGAAGTTCACCTCGAACACCAACTACGCGGGCGCCCGCACCGGCACCCTCGCGGCGGCCGGTGAGCTGTACGGCACCACCAGCCCCGAGTACGCGGCGGTGCAGCACGCCTGGGCGGGCGTCGCGGTGGGCTCGCGTCCCGGCGGCGGTGGCGGCACGTCCTTCGAGAACACCGCCGACGTGGCGATCCCGGACCGGGGCGCGGCGGTCACCTCGCCGATCACCGTCTCCGGGCGGACGGGCAACGCGCCGTCGAACCTCGCCGTGGCGGTGGACATCGTCCACACCTACATCGGTGACCTCCAGGTCCAGCTCGTCGCGCCCGACGGCACGGCGTACACGCTCAAGGGCTACGGCACCGGCGGCAGTTCGGACAACATCAACACCACGTACACGGTGAACGCCTCCTCCGAGGTCGCCAACGGCACCTGGCTGCTGCGGGTCCAGGACAACGCGGCCATCGACACCGGCTACATCAACAGTTGGAAGCTGACGTTCCCGTAGAACGTCCCGCTCCCTCCTGAACAGGGCGTCGTCCCGGTGGTTCAACTCCCCGGGACGGCGCCCGCTTTACCTTTCTGAAACGTTCACCGGACAGCCAGGTTTCGGCCAACATCACCAGGGGGTCCTGACATGTACGCGTCCCAGGTGCCACTCTTCCCTCACCCGCCGCACAACCTCTCAGCCCTCCCCCACATAAGGAGCTTGTGTGACCCCCCGCTACGCGCGTCACCAGCGCACCACCCTGGCCATCGCCACCGCGATCGCGGCCGGAGCCCTCCTCACCACCGGTCTGACCAGCACCGGTGCCGCCGCCAAGACCGACCCGGCCGCCGACGCCACCCCGGTCCGGCTCACCGCCGCCGCCCGCACCGCCCTGATCCAGCAGGCGTCCGCCGAGGCGCCCGCGACGGCGGACGCGATAGGCCTCGGCGCCCGGGAGAAGCTGGTGGTCAAGGACGTCGTCAAGGACGCCGACGGCACCACCCACACCCGCTACGAGCGCACCTACGCCGGCCTCCCCGTCCTCGGCGGCGACCTGATCGTCCACGAGACCGCGTCCGGGAAGACCGCGGGCGTCACCAAGGCGACCAAGGCCGCCGTCAAGGTCGCCGACCTCAGCGCGGACGTCACCAAGGCCGCCGCCGAGCGGCAGGCCGTGCGGGCCGCGAAGGCGGAGGGCTCGACCAAGTCCGCCGCCGACAAGGCCCCGCGCAAGGTGGTCTGGGCCGCGAGCGGCACGCCGAGACTCGCCTACGAGACGGTCGTAGGCGGCTTCCAGCACGACGGCACCCCGCAGGAACTGCACGTCGTCACCGACGCCACCACCGGCGAGAAGCTGTACGAGTGGGAGGCGATCCAGACCGGCACCGGCAACAGCCAGTACAGCGGCACGGTCACCATCGGCACCTCGCTGTCGGGCTCCACCTACCAGCTGAACGACGCCTCCCGCGGCGCCCACAAGACGTACAACAAGGCGCGCTCCACCTCCTCCTCGGCGGGCACCCTCTTCACCGACGCGGACGACACCTGGGGCACCGGAGCCGCGTCCAGCTCCTCCACCTCCCAGACCGCCGCCGTGGACGCCCACTACGGCGCCCAGGTCACCTGGGACTTCTACAAGAACGTCCTCGGCCGCAACGGCATCAAGAACAACGGCGTCGCCGCCTACTCCCGGGTCCACTACGGCAACGCCTACGTCAACGCCTTCTGGTCCGACAGCTGCTTCTGCATGACGTACGGCGACGGCGCGGGCAACCTGAAGCCGCTGACGTCCCTGGACGTCGCCGGGCACGAGATGACGCACGGCGTCACCTCCAACACCGCCGGGCTCAACTACTCGGGCGAGTCGGGCGGCCTGAACGAGGCGACCTCGGACATCTTCGGCACGGCCGTGGAGTTCTACGCGGCCAACTCCAAGGACACCGGCGACTACCTCATCGGCGAGAAGATCGACATCAACGGCGACGGCACCCCGCTGCGCCACATGGACCAGCCCAGCAAGGACGGCTCCTCCGCCAACTACTGGTCCTCCTCGCTGGGCAGCCTGGACGTGCACTACTCGTCCGGCCCCGCGAACCACTTCTTCTACCTGCTGAGCGAGGGCAGCGGTGCCAAGACGATCAACGGCGTCAGCTACAACTCGCCGACGTACAACGGCTCCACGGTCACCGGCATCGGCCGGGACAAGGCGGTCAGGATCTGGTACAAGGCGCTGACCGAGTACATGACCTCGACCACCAACTACAAGGCCGCCCGCACGGCCACGCTGAGCGCGGCCTCGGCCCTGTACGGCTCCGGCAGCACCGAGTACAACGCGGTCGCCGCGGCCTGGACGGCGGTCAACGTCAGCTGACCGACAGGCACGGACAGGCGGCACCCGGGACAGAGGCGGCCCCGGGTGCCGCCGTACGCTAAGGCCCCATGGCCTTCTCGTACGACCACGTCGGCGCCACCCGAGACCCCGAGTTCTGTCCGCCCGGCTTCCACCCCCTGCATGTGCGCACCCGCCTCGGCGAGGGCCAGGAGGTCTTCCGCCGCGCCTCCGAGGCCGTACTGACCTGGGGGATGCACCGGGCGCTGGGCGTCGGCATCGACACCGCCGCCGAACGGGCGGCACCCGGCGTGGACGTCACGGTCACCCTGGCCGGTGTCATCAAGGCGCCGTGCCGCGTCGTCTGGACCGTGGAGGAACACCGCCGCGCCGGCTGGGCGTACGGCACGCTGGCCGGCCACCCGGAGTGCGGGGAGGAGGCCTTCCTCGTGGACCGCACCGGGGACGGCACCGTGTGGCTGACGGTGCGGGCCTTCAGCCGGCCCGCGAAGTGGTACGCCAAGGCGGGCGGTCCGGCCACGCGCGGCCTGCAACAGGCGTACGCCCGCCGGTGCGGGGTGATACTGCGCAGGCTGTGCGGGGACGCCGAGGAGTGACGCCCCCGCCGGTCGGGCCTCAGCGCATGAGCACTCCGGCGCCCTCCACCACGTCCTGCGAGGGCGAGGTCACCAGACCCAGCTCCGCGCTGGACGCCAGCAGCCGGTGGGCCGGAAGGATCCGTACCGTGTAGCCGTACGGACCCGTGCGGTCGAGGGACAGCGGGCCCTCGTACACCCAGCGTCCGTCCAGGTCGGGACCGCCCGTCGACTTCAGCGGGACCGTGGCCGCGTCGGTGATGCGGTCCTCGGCGTCCACCCGGCCGGAGACCACCTGCACCTCGACGTCGTCGGGCCCGAGGTCGCCGAGGCCGACGCGGACCCGCAGGCTCAGGGTCGTGCCCAGTTCCGCGGTGGTCGTGGCCACCGAGGTCTCCACGTGGTCGACCGTCACCCCATGCCAGGCGCCCCGCACCCGCGCCTTCCACTCGGCCAGTTCCCGCGCCGCCTCCGCGTCCATCGAGCGGTGGGCGAGCGCGGCCGGGGTGTAGAGACGCTCGACGTACTCCCGGACCATCCGCCCGGCCAGCACCTTCGGGCCGAGCAGGGTCAGGGTCTGGCGGACCATCTCGATCCAGCGGTCAGGCAGCCCGCCCTGGCCGCGCTCGTAGAAGCGCGGGGTGACCCGCTGCTCCAGCAGGTCGTACAGCGCCGCCGCCTCGATGTCGTCGCGCCGGTCGACGTCGGTGGCGGAGCCGTCGGCCGTGGGGATCGCCCAGCCGAAGTCCGGCTGGAACCACTCGTCCCACCAGCCGTCCAGCACCGACAGGTTCAGGCAGCCGTTCAGGGCCGCCTTCATCCCGCTCGTCCCGCACGCCTCCAGCGGCCGGAGCGGATTGTTCAGCCAGATGTCGCAGCCCGGGTACAGCTTCTGTGCCATGGCCATGCCGTAGTCGGGCAGGAAGACGATGCGGTGGCGCACCCGCGGGTCGTCCGCGAACCGCACCAGGTCCTGGATGAGCCGTTTGCCGCCGTCGTCCGCCGGGTGCGCCTTGCCCGCCACCACGATCTGCACCGGCCGCTCGGGGTGCAGCAGCAGGTCCAGCAGCCGGTCGCGGTCGCGCAGCATCAGCGTGAGCCGCTTGTACGACGGGACGCGGCGGGCGAAGCCGATGGTGAGCACGTCGGGGTCGAGCACCCCGTCGATCCACCCCAGCTCGGCGCTGCCCGCGCCGCGCTGCCGCCACGAGGCCCGCAGCCGCTCGCGCACCTCCACCACCAGCTGCTCGCGCAGGACCCGGCGCAGCTCGAAGATCTCCTGGTCGGGGATGTCCGCCACCGCGTCCCAGCGGTCCGAGCCGCCGACGGTGAGGGCGTCCTCGGTGCGCTGGGCGCCGATCTGCTTGGCGCCGAGCCGGAACACCTCGGGGGCGACCCAGGTCGGGGCGTGGACGCCGTTGGTGACCGAGGTGATCGGCACCTCGTCGGCGTCGAAGCCCGGCCACAGGCCGGAGAACATCTCGCGGCTGACGTTGCCGTGCAGCAGCGAGACCCCGTTCGCCCGCTGGCCGAGGCGCAGGCCCATCACGGCCATGTTGAAGACGTTGGGCTCGCCGCCCGAGTAGGTCTCCATGCCCAGCTGGAGGATCCGTTCGACGTCGATGCGCGGGAGTTCGGCGTCGGGTCCGAAGTGGCGGGCGACCAGCTCGCGGTCGAAGCGGTCGATGCCGGCGGGGACGGGCGTGTGGGTGGTGAACACCGTCCCGGCCCGCACCGCCTCGAGCCCCGCGTCGAAGTCGAGCCCGCGGTCGGCGAGTTCGGCGATCCGCTCCAGGCCGAGGAAGCCCGCGTGCCCCTCGTTGGTGTGGAAGACCTCGGGTTCCGCGTGCCCGGTCAGCCGGCAGTACGTCCGGACCGCGCGCACACCTCCTATGCCGAGGAGCATCTCCTGGAGCAGCCGGTGCTCGCTGCCGCCGCCGTAGAGCCGGTCGGTCACCCCGCGCTCGCCGAGGTCGTTCTCCTCCACGTCGGAGTCGAGCAGCAGCAGCGGGACCCGGCCGACCTGGGCCAGCCAGATCCGGGCGTGCAGCGAGCGGCCGCCGGGCAGCGCGAGGGAGACCTGGGCGGGGGTGCCGTCGTCCTCCCGGAGCAGCGCCACCGGCAGTTCGTTGGGATCGAGCACCGGGTAGTGCTCCTGCTGCCAGCCGTCCCTCGAAAGGGTCTGCCGGAAGTAGCCGTGCCGGTACAGCAGGCCCACTCCGATGAGCGGCACCCCGAGATCGCTGGCCGCCTTCAGGTGGTCGCCGGCCAGGATGCCGAGGCCTCCGGAGTACTGCGGCAGGGCGGCGGTGATACCGAACTCGGGGGAGAAATAGGCGACGGCGGCGGGCAGTTCGGAGGACTGGGACTGATACCAGCGCTCCCCGGAGACATAGTCGTTCAGGTCGTCGGCCACCGCGGCCAGACGGCGCAGGAAACGGCGGTCCTCGGCCAGCTCGGCCAGTCTCCCGGGCGGCACACTGCCCAGGAGCCGTACGGGGTCACCGTCCGAGGAGGCCCAGCGCTCGGGGTCGACTGACTGAAAGAGGTCGCGGGTCTCCGCATGCCAGGACCAGCGCAGATTGCGCGCCAGGTCGCTGAGCGGCCGGAGGGGTTCGGGGAGAACGGGACGGACGGTGAATCGACGGATCGCCTTCACATTCCACCTCGGCAGGCGTGCGGAAGAGGACGCACGGCGGTGTGCGTCCTGTCATCATCTGCACGGTATCGGTGTGGGCGCTCCGTAACCACGGCGCCTTTCCCCGCGTCTCCATCCGGTCTCGACTCGGACTCCACTCGGGCGACATGCGCACTCCGTCCGAAAAGAGCCGCAACCTTCCTGGATCCGCCATCGGGGATATGGCCGATTCCGCCCCTGTAGGCGTCCTTGTGGCGACTTCGCCCGCCACGAGAGGCTGCACATGGCGTTCCGGCCCACGCCGGGTGCACCCGGCGGTCAGCGGTGGCCGGACGCCGTATCGAGGAGGGGACTCGAACCATGGCACGGACGCGAAGCAGGCGTCTGCGCTGGGCGGGGGGCCTGACCGCGGTGACGTGTGCCGCGGCACTTTCGGCCATCAGCCCGCCCGCGCACGCCGCACCGGAGGGGCTCATACTCGGCGCCGGTGAGCCCGGCTCCGTCAGCGGGAGCTACCTGGTGACACTCAAGGGGGGAACGCGGGCTCCGTCGGCGGCCGGAAAGGGCCTCGCCGCGACGTACGGGGCGAAAATCAGCCACACTTACGGCACGGTCCTGAACGGCTACGCGATCAGGGCGAGCGAGAGACAGGCCGAGCGCCTCGCGGCGGACCCGCGTGTCGCCTCGGTCGTCCAGGACACCCGGGTGACGCTGGAGCACACCCAGAAGAACCCGCCGTCCTGGGGCCTGGACCGGATCGACCAGCGCGGGCTGCCGCTGAACAACCGGTACACCTGGCCGGATTCCGCGGGATCCGGGGTGACGGTCTATGTGATCGACACCGGCGTCCGCGTCTCGCACAGGGACTTCGGCGGCCGCGCGAGCCACGGCTGGGACTTCGTCGGGGGCGACAAGTCGGCGGGTGACGGCAACGGCCACGGCACACATGTCGCGGGCACGGTCGCCGGGTCCAAGTACGGGGTCGCCAAGCGGGCGAAGGTGGTCTCCGTGCGCGTCCTCGACAACGCGGGCGCCGGCACCACGGCCCAGGTCATCGCCGGTATCGACTGGGTGACCCGGAACGCGCGCAAGCCCGCGGTCGCCAACGTCAGCCTGGGCGGCGGCTACAACGCCCAGCTGAACGCGGCCGTCCGCAACTCCATCGCCTCCGGTGTCACCTACACGGTCGCCGCGGGCAACGACGGTCTCCCGGCGGGCCTGTACTCACCGGCCAGTGTGGGCCCGGCCATCACCGTCGGCGCCACCGACCGCAAGGACACGCGGGCGGGGTTCTCGAACTACGGCTCCTCGCTCGACCTGTTCGCCCCGGGCGTGGCGATCACCTCGACGTCGTACGCGGGCGACAGCGCCAAGGCGACCTACTCCGGTACGTCGATGGCGGCGCCGCACGCGGCGGGCGCGGCCGCGCTCTACCTCGCCGACCACCGCAGGGCCACTCCCGCACAGGTGTCCAAGGCGCTCGTGGCCGGGGCGGCGAACGGAAAGGTCTCCGGACGCGGGCTCGGCTCACCGAACAAACTTCTGCAGGTACCGGGCTCGTAGTGGCCTGTTCGCGACCTGTTGAGGGCGGCACGCGAGGATCGGCCCCGTCTGTCCGGACGGGGCCGGTCTTGTGTGCAGACATACGCGTGAGTAGTTAGCAAAGTGCCGGATTGCTCACCCGAATAGGGTGGGAAGGCTCCTCCGGTACACCACAGGCACGCCACAGCTGCACCCGCAGGACCCACCTCCCCACAGCCATCCGCCCACCCAACGTTGACGCGGACAGGAGCGGTCATGCCCGCCACGCACCACTCGTCAGCACCTCCGACGCGCAAGTCCGAAGCACCTCAAGTACGCGGCCCGGCCGCCGCGGAGCCACCCTCCACCGCCGGGCCTCACGTCATCGGACGCATACCCGTCCTCGATGTCCGCCCGCTCGTCCAGGGTGGCCGCCGCCCGGCCAAGGCGGTCGTCGGCGAGACCTTCGAGGTCTCGGCGACCGTGTTCCGCGAGGGGCACGACGCCGTGGCCGCCAATGTCGTTCTGCGGGATCCCGAGGGCCGGCCGGGCCCCTGGACGCCGATGCGTGAACTGGCGCCGGGCACCGACCGCTGGGGCGCCGACGTCACCCCCGACGCCCCGGGACTGTGGACGTACGCCGTGGAGGCGTGGGGCGATCCGGTCGCCACCTGGCGCCACCACGCCCAGATCAAGATCCCGGCGGGGATGGACACGGAGCTGGTCCTGGAGGAGGGCGCCCGGCTGTACGAGCGGGCGGCCACCGAGGTCCCCGCGGAGCAGCGGCGGACCCTGCTCACCGCGGTCGAGCACCTCCGCGACGACTCCCGCCCCGCGACCGCACGGCTGGCGGCGGCCCTGACTCCCCCGGTGGACGAGGTGTTGTCGCGGTATCCGCTGCGGGAGCTGGTCACCGCCTCCGACCCGCTGCCCCTGCTGGTCGAGCGGGAACGCGCCCTGTACGGCTCCTGGTACGAGTTCTTCCCCCGCTCCGAGGGCACCCCCCAGCAGCCCCACGGCACCTTCCGCACCGCCGCCCGCCGCCTCCC